>CALRQT020000008.1:0-153331 GCA_943370385.1 Pseudanabaena sp. UWO311 | reverse complement strand
GGGAATCCTCAGGCATCATCGATGTCTCCGCCCTCTACAACCACGCACCTGGCACCGACTTCTTTGCCAACGTCCAAACCCATGGCGTTAGCGGCGGTGCCATCACCGATCAAAATCTTGCCGCTGGCGGCCAGATTCTCAAAATTGAGGTCAGCAATGGGGCCAAGCAGGTTGAGTACACCAAAACCGATGGCACCGTTATCAAGCCGAACTTACGCCCCAGCTCAGGTCAAATCAGCGGAGACGTAACCTTCAGCCGGATGCAGGCACCCCCCAGCCTGAACAACCAGTCTTCGAAACTGAAGATCGGCCAAACCGGCCTCGACTTCAGCCTCAATGTGGATTCGTCCTCGGCAGGGGCCAATACGGCCCGCGCCATCGTTGACCTTGATCCGCTCTTGGATGGCCTGGAATTAACCACTGGAGCCACCAAAAAACGGCTGGCCTATTTCGTCTACGACTCATCAGGCGGCCAAACCTCCCCAACGGCCACGGCCTTCACCTATGACCCGGTGAAGAAAGCCGGCGCGCGCTTCTATGACCTCGATGGCAATGGCTCCGCCGATACCGCCGATCTTCAGTTCGTTGACGGCGGGTATGGCGACAAGGATGGAGTGAAAAATGGCGTGGTCGTCGATCCTTCCACCGCCGGCGCCGTTGATCTCACCGCCATCTTTACGGCCTCGGCCAATAGTCTCACCGTTGGCGACCCAACCGACACCAGCTCGCCGGCCTCGCTAGTCGTGCGCGCAAGCCTCAGCTCCCGCTCCAGCACGGTCAACCAGATCGGCTACGTCGCCCTTAATGCCAGCGAATCGCTCAGCCTCAGCTACGACCTGGTGAAGGAACGGGGCACCCTGCTGTTTGGCACCCTCGCCAACAACGATGTTCCAGACCTCTCCTCGATGCGCTTCCAAAAGGATATCAACCTGATCAATGGTCAAAAGTTGATGTTCTTTGAAGTGGTGGACAACACCCTTGAAGCAATCCTCAAGGGTGGCAGCCTCGATTCGAGCTTCCGCACCCTTGATGTCACCAAGCTGACGGACAGCAGCGCCACAGCCGGCAAGGGAGGGAGCATTTTGAACCTCTTCTTGAGCACCGATGTGTCAGGCCTCGGTGAGTTGATCTCCAGCCAGATGGGTGCAGCCCCTGTCTTTGATTTCAGCAGCCTTTCAGGCCAAACCCTCACTGGTGATGTACTGATTGCCCGCGAAGCGTCCTTCGACTCCACCATTGGCTTCTACAAACTGGAGCGCAGTGATGGTGCCGTGCGCGACACCCTCACCAATACCCTGATCATGCCTGGCGAGGTGGGCTATACCGCCGCTGCCCTAAGGAGTGACAACCTGTTTACTGGATTCGGCAGCCTGGCAACGGGGAATCGCATCAACAAAACGGCAACCCTGGACGCCTTTAGGGACGCCGGTCTGCTAGCCCCCTTCGCCAGGGTGGCCAACACGGGAGAGATCTACTTCTCCTTCGGTGCGGCCAACAGTGATGGACTCAACCACTTCCGGGCGCTGGGTTCAGGGGTCCTGGGTCTGGAGGACATCAAGGGTGGCGGCGACCGAGATTTTGATGACCTGATCGTCGGCTTCAACTTCAAGCTCAGCACGGGCACCCTGGCCTGAGGCCAGGTCGAAGGGATGAATCCCCTGGCGCCCTTCGGGATGCCAGGGGATTGGTTCGGGTCCAATTTGCCAGGGCCCCCAATAAATCCATGGGCTGGATTCACTGCCCAAGCAACAACAGCAAACTACGCACCACCTTGGCCGCCAGCACGCTGCTCACCCCACTGGGATCCAGCTGGGGCGCCAATTCCACCACGTCAGCGCCCACCAGCTGGTGGTGGCGCAGTTCGTCCACCAGAACGGCGAAGTCCTTCCACAGGAAGCCCCCCGGCTCCGGGGTGCCGGTGCCGGCCATCACGGCAGGATCGAACCAATCGAGATCAACGGTGAGGTAGAGGGGCTGGCCCCGCAGGGCCGCCAGGGATTCGGCCATGCGCTCGATCGCCACCAGACGACCGGTGTGACGCAGCTCGCTGAACTCCTCACGGGTGCCGCTGCGGATGGCGATCTGTAGCAGGGCGCCACTGGGCAAGACCTCCAGGCAGCGGCGCATGGCACAGGCATGGCTGTGCTGGTTTCCCAGCCACTCATGGCGTAAATCGGCATGGGCATCGAGCTGCACCAGGGCCAGCTCGGGATAGCGCCCGGCCACGGCCGCTACGGCACCACTGCTGATCGAATGTTCGCCGCCGAGCATCAACGGCTTGAGCCCCAGGTCCAACACGGCCTTGGTTGCCGCCTTCACGGCCGCCACCACCGGCTCCGGCGCGCCAAAGGGAATGGCCACGGCGCCCAGGTCGGCGAAGGCCAGGTCTTCGAGGTCGAGGTTGAGCTGGGGGTCGTAGCTCTCGAGGCCCGAGCTCACCTCCCGGATCGCCGCCGGACCGAAACGGGTGCCGGGCCGAAAGGAGGTGGTGCCGTCGTAGGGCACGCCGAACAGGCCCACCCGGCAGCCAGCCGGATCGCGGCGGCTGGCCATGTAAATGGCCCCTTCGGTTTCAAACAGCTCGGCCAGGAGCTCGGCGGCGGGGCGGCTGGGAGATTCGGGGCTGGTCAAGGCAAGCGGCTCTTCGGCGGAACTTCATCTTGGCGGGGCCCCCTTCAGGCGTTCAGGGCCCGCTCGATCGCCGCCGGCACGGCCTCAAAGGCACCGCGCTGCCAGCGGGGTGACCAGATCTCACAGCCTGCGGCAACCGTGGCGGCGCGGTCGGCCTGGGGCTGGAGATAGGGGCGGCCGTCGCGGGCGGCGAAGGTCCAGCTCCACCAGCCGCTCGGATACATGGGCACCCAGCCGTACATGGGATCGGCCTGGCCAAACACCTCGCGCAGCAACAGCACCATGTCGAGGTGCACCTGGCGAAAGGCCTCGGGCGATTCGCTCTGGGTGGCAAACACACCGCCGGGCTTGAGGATGCGGCCGCAGTGTTCAAAGAAGGCCCGGTTAAACAGCCCTTCGGCCGGACCGGCCGGATCGGAGCCATCCACGATCACCACGTCGTAGCTGGCGTCAGCGGCGTTCGCAGCCCAGGCGATGCCATCGCCGATGGTGAGCCGTAGGCGTGGATCGCTCCAGGCGCCCGCCCCCAGGGAGGGGAGGTGTTTCTGGCTGAGTTCCACCACCAGGCCATCGATTTCCACCATGTCGAGCTGCTCGACGCCCGGATGGCGCAGACATTCGCGTGCGGTGCCGCCGTCGCCACCGCCGATCACCAGCACCCGCTCGATCGAGGCCGCCCCACACAGGGCTGGATGCACCAAAGCCTCGTGGTAGTGGCGCTCCTGGCGCTCGGCCGTCATCCAGCAGCCATCGAGCAGCAGGCCCTTGCCGTAGCGCTCGCTCTCGATGATCGTCACCCGTTGGAAGGGGCTCTCGGCCTCGGCGATCACGGAACCGGCCAGGCCATAGCGCACGCCGTCAAACACCTCATCGATCCAGCCCATGGCCCTTGGCATCACTGCCTCCAGGATTGCGCATCACCCCTGTCGTCTGGGCCACTGAAATCTGGCCCGTCCTCGTTGGTCGCTCACGCAAGACGGCCCCCATCAGCCCATCGCTCTGGCTTAAAGGGGCCCTGGTGAGACCCTTTTCAAAGTTTCGCCCCTAGATTTGCCCTAAATGCCAGGGCTTACCCGGCTAGACCATTGAATGACATTCTAATGGCACTTTCTAGACGTCACTTACTCCAAGCAGCTAGCTTGGTTGCTAGTGGGCTAGTCCTACCGAAGTTGAGCGGCGGAGCTGCCCAGGCTGCGGGCGCTACGGACTCGAAACTGGCCAAGGATCTCACCGTCTGTTCACCCCCTACGGATCCCCTCGCTGAACTGTTGCGACGTAATGGCACATTCAGCAAGGCCTGGCAGCAAGCGGTGAGTGCACCCACGGCAAGCCAGCGCATGGAGTTAACCAAGTCGATCTTTGCCGCTGGTTGCCAAATCAACCCAGCCGCCTTAGCTGAAGGCCAGAAGCCCTGGGCCGCCCTGCTGAGCTGCGCCGACGCCCGGGTGGCCCCGGAATGGATCTTTGCTGCCGGTTCCGGTGAACTGTTCCAGGTCCGGGCCGCCGGCAATACGGCCTTTGACGATGCGATTGCTTCGATGGAATACGCCGTCGCCGTGCTGGAAGTGCCGCTGATCCTGGTCATGGGCCATAGCGCCTGTGGTGCCGTCAAGGCCGCGATGGCTTCCGCACCCCTCACCCCGCTGCTGGAAGGGTTGGTGAAGCCGATTCGAGCCTCGCTCAAGCCTGGCGACGATCTCACCAAGGCCATTCAGGGCAATGCCCTCTATTCGGCCGCTACGCTCACCCAACGCAGCGACGTGCTCAAGCAGGCCCAGGCCAGCGGCAAACTAGCGATCAAATCGGCCTACTTCGATATCGGCACTGGCAAAGTAACCGTAATCTGAAGTGACTAGCCATCGATCAGCGCAACGACCACCTCACCTTGACCCCAGGAGTTTCGATTCCCGTGGCCGTGTTGGGGTGGCGTTTTTCTCGCTCCTCCGGACCCGGCGGTCAGAACGTCAACAGCACCGATACCCGGGTGGAGTTGCTCTTTGACCTGGCATCTTCTGCCGCCCTACCACCGGCGCTCAAGGCCCGAGCCCTGGAGCGGTTGGCTCCACGGTTGGTGGATGGAGCCTTAGTGATCGTGGCCTCGGAACACCGCTCCCAATGGCAGAACCGGGTCGCCGCCCAACGGCGTTTGGTGGACCTGCTGAAGGAAGCAATCGCCCCTCCTGCGCCGCCGCGGCGACGCACAAAACCGACGCGGGGATCGGTGGAGCGGCGGCTAGCGGCCAAAAAACAGCGCAGCGCCATTAAGGGGAAACGGCAGGGCCAACCCCGTTCCCCTGAGGACTAGGGAGCCCTAGGAGGACAAGAAAAGCAATAACAGGAACAACGATCATTGAGGCAAAAGCCAGTGCCAAACCCATAGATAGGGAGCCATAACCAACCCCTAAACAAGGTCACCGTGGCTGCATTTCGGCCATAAAAAAGGGGCGCTCCTGATAGGAAGCGCCCTAAAACTTCGTTGATAATAGCCGCAGCAATCAGTTGCTGGATTTGATCACACGTCCATTCAAAGGCTGAACGGGACGGGCGTTGTTTGGGTACAGTTTTAAGAAGGTGTCTAGTTGCTTGGCCGAAATCGTCACAGGCTCCTTAAGAATGAAGAACTGAACGCCCTCGGTGCAAGGAGGGGTGGTCAGGGAGCCGGTGTAGGTGAAGTAAGCCAGGGACTTGGGCAACAAACCAGCCAGGGAAGGCAGTTCAACTTTCACCGTTCCATCCTTCTTGGCAGGCAGCTTGCTCCAGAACGAATCCAAATAGGCATTCGGAGCTCCAACCTTGAGATTGACACCAATCACCCGAAGGCTGCCGGCACTGTTGGCATGGACCAGGTGGGCATTGAGGGGATAATGAACACCGTTAATCGCCTCCTCTCCATGGGCATGGAAGTGGAACTGCAACAACTTATAATCGGCTGGGCCGATCTTTAGGTCCCCCTTAAGATTGACTTGAATACCAGTGCCAGTATTGACTACTTCGGCGGGGCCAGGGATGTAATTGGGCTTTAGGGGCAGGCTCTTAGAATCCTTAACGGTTTTCGCCGTAATGATATTGAGGGGAGCCTGACTTGTACCAATGGAACAAGCTGCATAATCAGGGCTGAGTTTACCCCACTTTTCAGGGGCAATATCACCGGAATAACCGTATTTGGGCTTGGCGAGACCCGCGGCCGGCAGGGCCAAGCTCAGCAGCAAAGCAGTTGCTGGAACAACCTTGGAAACCATGGAAATCAATGTTAGTACATTAACTATCAAACCATAGCAGAAATTCGCCTGGATCGCCCATTCATCTTCGATTTAATAGCTACACCTGCACCAGAGCAACCCCAACAACTCAACAGCCAGGCTGATCCTTAACCACCCCAAGGCGACCGGAATCAAATTTGGTCACATTGCCAGTGACGGAGCGAATCACACAATGGCCCGCTTGATCGGGGGGCAATTGCTCGGCGGCGATACTCTTACCGCCAACGATGACCGTAGCCCGCACATCACTGCCCACTGTTATCGTCTGACGGATACCATCGGCCCATAGCAACACATAGCGGGCGCTCCAAGCGGGAGAGGACAGATCGGCACTAGCGCGCACCGTGCAGTTCTGAGATGCCCGATTAAACGAACAACGCCCTGTTGTGGTCCAGGTTTCAGCTAGGGCAGCAGACGTGGATACCAACGCTAAGCAGACTACGAAAAGAGAACGAAAAATGGTCAAGGGTCACCTACGAAGATTTGGCCAATTCTTACTGACCAGCTTAAGCCATGATCTGGAAGCAGGACAGCCATCATCGCGGGTCAAGGCGTGCAAAAATAAATGCAAACTCCAAAATACCAAACCGGTGCAACGAGCCATCTTGATTCAGCTATTCATCCTCATGGGAATCGCCAGCACCCCCAAGGCTGGAGCAGCTGCGCCAGCGATGTTATCGGATGATCCAAGGCGACCCGTGGATCAAATCAGCCGTGATCTTGGCATTCCAGCTAGCGTATTTAAGACCTGTTTTTCCAAAGTTCAGCCAAGCTCCCAAGGGAATCGTCCCACCAGGGAGCGCGTGCAGGCCAATAAGGCCGTTCTTCTGGCCTGTTTACAACAGAGTAATCCAAAGATCACCAACCAGAGCTTGGATACTGTGATGGATCGTTATCGCCCTGGTGGCAAGGAAGCGCAAGAACCGCAGCGCTGATAGGCGCGGCCAAAAGATTGGCTTGATGATGTATAACAAGCAGGAAGGATGATTGACCAAGCTAAATTAATTCCAATATAAATTGGTCTTGCCTAGGTTATCATTAGAAAAAATTACTGCATAGCACCAATGGCCGCCATTCTCGATGAATACAAGGTACTGGCCTGCCAATTCAAAACAAAATGGTTGCATCACCAAGTCTGGAGCCACTCTGCTTAGGAATTCACAGAGAGCAGCTTCAAGCTCCATTTTTTATAATGTGTACACAGCCGCCAATATCGGCAGCTTCGTTTATTGAGAGTCGCGCCAATTATCAATCGATGCCGATGCAAAAATAATCATCTTCTCCCCCTAATAAGGTCAATTTGGAGATCAAGCGATTATTGACATCGATCAAAGCGACGATTCAGGCCAGATCTTGCCGGTGGCCTGCGCCTTTCCCCGCCACCCAATCCCCAAGGGTTTTCAAGCCCTAGAGGGGCAAGTGCATGAGCTATGGCAGCGGGATAAATCGGCGGGGGGACACTGTTGTGATCCAAACATCTTAAGCCCTTAATTAAAGCCTCCATCGCCTCCCAAAAACCATCCTACTTTAAGCTATCCAACAGATAAGATCCGTAATAAAAATTTCCTGCCAAAAGTGCCGTTGATCAGTCATACTAACAGCAGGCCAACCTAGTCAACTGTATATCCATGGCTGCCATTAGCTTTCCCAAGCTACTTGATGCGGCACCCAACGCAGAGCGACTGCAATGGAAGCGTTGGGTTATTGACAGCCATAGCGATCAATTTTTGCCCGAAATGGCAAAGAAAATCGAAGAACTTGAAAGCCAGGATCCAATCACTAATGGCAAGCCTACTATTAATCCAAGTGCCCAGCCAAACGATCTGATTGTAATTGCTTCACAAAGAGGCAGGCACTGTGTGCTGGTCGATCAGCAATTTCCCTGTCGCGTCGTGCTGTTCGACTGGACGGGCGAAGGCTTTGAAGCAGGCAGTAATCCGCATGGATGGGAACTCCTTAGTGAAGCTACTGAATGCAAGGGTCATCTGATGGAAGTGGCCTATCAACGGCTGGCAAGACCACCGGCCGGCCACTACACGGGCTTTATTGATGATGATGTGATGTTGCGTAGTAGCGACGTCATTACCTTGTTAGCACTTGCACGGATTTATAACCTTTCGGCTTTACAACCAGCGGTGAGTCACACAAGCAGTCTTAGCCAAGAATATGGATGGCTGCGTCAGCGACCTGGCCATACCTTACATCGCGTGCCAATTGTTGAAATTATGGCTCCGTTCATACGCACTGACCTTCTCGAACTGGCCATGCCATTTAGCACTGGCATTCGAAGTGGCTATGGATTAGATCGTTTCGCCCTACCACTGTGTGCCGCCCATTTAGGGGACTGGCGCTTCGCAGCTATTGACATTTTTACCCTCTCCCACGTTCGAAACTTTAGCTCTTTGAACAAGCGTTTTACTAACGGTCTCCTCAGCAAAGAGGAAGAGCTATTAGTTCGCCTGCGACTAGTTAAGGCAATAGGAATGTCGGTTGACGAGGCTTTATATAAAAGCCTAAATGAAAAAACGGTTGGACCTTAATAACAGCCAAAAGAAAGCAAAACGTACTGCAACCCCTTGCTGCTTGGCACCAACAACAAATTAACTGCCAAAAATAACAAGATAGAGAATAAAGGCCAGAAATCCTGGCACAACGCATCTATATTAAAATCCCTTCAGTTGTCGTGTCTTTAGCCAATAAGATACATTGGGACTATCTAAGAAGAACCTCAGGCATCAACCACCATCGGCGGATGCTGCGCCAGCACCTGCTTGAGATACCTGCCCGTATGGCTAGTGGAATGCTCCGCCACCTCCTCAGGCGTGCCCGCCACGACGATCTCGCCGCCCTTGTCGCCGCCTTCGGGTCCTAGGTCGATCACCCAGTCGCCGCAGCGGATCACATCGAGGTTGTGCTCGATCACCAAGATCGAGTTGCCCTTATCCACCAACCGCTGCATCACATCCATCAATTTATGGACGTCGTAGAAACTTAAGCCCGTGGTGGGTTCATCGATGAGATAGAGGGTCTTGCCGGTGGCCCGCTTCGAGAGTTCCGTGGCCAGCTTCACCCGTTGGGCTTCACCGCCGGAGAGGGTGGGGGCGGGTTGGCCGAGTTTGACGTAGCCCAGGCCCACATCCACCAGGGTGCGCAGGCGATCCGCCGCCTGGGGAATGGCGGAGAACACCTCGGCGGCCTGCTCCACCGTCATCTCCAGCACTTCAGCAATGTTGTGGCCGCGATAGGTCACCTGCAGGGTTTCACGGTTGTAGCGAGCACCCTTACACACGTCGCATTGCACATAGACATCGGGCAGGAAATTCATCTCAATCACGTTCACGCCCTGGCCGCTGCAGGCCTCGCACCTACCGCCCTTCACGTTGAAACTGAACTGGCCCACCTGGTAGCCGCGGGCCTTGGCCTCCACCGTGGCCGCAAACACCTGGCGAATCGGATCGAAGGCGCCCGTGTAGGTGGCCGGGTTGGAGCGGGGTGTACGACCGATCGGGGATTGGTCAATCACGATCACCTTGTCGATCGCCTTGATGCCCTTGAGTTCATCCAGGCCCGCCGGGAAGGGCACCTTCATGCCCAACTTGTGCTCCAGGGCTGGATGGAGCAGCTCATTCACCAGGGTGCTCTTGCCACTGCCACTCACGCCGGTCACGCACACCAAGCGTCCGAGGGGAATGTCCACATCGAAGCCGTTGAGATTGTTGCGCTGGCAATTCACCAAACTGATGCGCCGACTGCCACTGCTGCGGCGCTGGGCAGGGGTAGGAATCGACAAACGGCCGCTCAGATAGGCGCCCGTTAACGACTCCTCTGCCGTCAGCAGGTTTTCTAAGGAACCTTGGGCCACGATGTGGCCGCCATGGACGCCGGCGCCAGGACCGATGTCCACCACATAATCAGCGGCCCGGATTGTGTCTTCGTCGTGCTCGACCACGATCAGGGTGTTGCCGAGATCCCGCAGCTTGAACAGGGTGGCCAGCAGGCGATCGTTATCGCGTTGGTGCAGGCCGATGCTCGGTTCATCGAGCACATACAACACACCCGTGAGACCCGCGCCAATTTGGGTAGCCAGGCGAATCCGCTGGGCCTCGCCACCGGAGAGGGTCATGGCGGGGCGATCCAGGCTCAGGTAATCGAGGCCCACATCGAGCAGAAACTTGAGGCGCATGCGCACCTCGCGCAACACCAGATCACCAATCTGGATCTGGCGGGGCGTGATCAGGGGATCGGCCCCTTCGCTGGCCCCCACCCCCATCAAGGCCTCGATCCGCAGCAGACTTTCGCCCACACTCACGGCCGTGAGTTCATGGATCCCATAGGGGCCCACCTTCACGGCCAGGGCCTCGGGGCGCAACCGCAAACCCTTACAGGTGGCGCAGGGCACCATCTCCAGGAACTTCTCTAATTTTTGGCGAACGGCTTCGCCACTGGCATCGCGCAGTTGCCGCTCCAGGATCGGCAAAATGCCCTCAAACGGGCGCATGTAGGCCTGACCCTTGCGGTAGCGACTATCGGCCTGGATGGCGATCTCTTCGGTGCTGCCATGCAGCAAAATATCCCGCTGTTCGGTTGTGAGTTGGTTCCAGGGAAGCTTAATTTCAAAGCCAAAGGCTTCGCCCACACTATAAATCATTGAGAAGTAATAGGAATTATCCTTATCACTCCAAGGGGCAATCGCCGCATACACGGGCAGCGTTGGATCGGGCACCACCCGCTCCAGCGTGAACTTACGCAGGTGGCCGATGCCATGGCAATCGGGGCAGGCTCCATAGGGGCTGTTGAAGGAGAACAGCCTGGGCGACAGTTCCTCCATCACGGCACCATGAACCGGACAGGCGAAGTTTTCCGAATAGAGCCGTTCCCGCTCCAGCCCCTCGGGCAGGGGCTGGTCGGCCTTGGGCACCACCTCCACCAAAGCCAGGCCATCCCCGCGTTTTAGGGCCGTGCGCAGGGAATCGGTGAGCCGTTCCTGGATGCCTTCACGGGCCACCAACCGGTCCACCACCACCTCAATGTGGTGGGCGTGGTTCTTATCGAGTTCGATGTTGTCGGCGAGTTCGCGCACTTCGCCATTGATGCGCACCCGGGCAAAACCCTCCGCCACCAGACCGCCCAGTAATTTCACATGGGTGCCCTTCTTGCCGCGCACCACCGGCGCCAGCAGTTGATAGCGGGTACCTTCAGGCAAAGCACTGATCTGGTCCACCATCTCATCGATGGTTTGGGGGCGGATCGAGCGGTCACATTGGGGGCAATGGGGTTCGCCGGCGCGGCCATAGAGAAGCCGCAAATAATCCTGTATTTCCGTCACCGTGCCAACGGTGGAGCGGGGGTTATGGCTGGTGGATTTCTGATCGATCGAGATGGCGGGTGAAAGCCCCTCAATCGCATCCACATCGGGCTTATCCACCTGGCCCAGAAACTGGCGCGCATAGGCCGAGAGGCTCTCGACGTAGCGGCGCTGGCCCTCGGCAAAGATCGTGTCAAAGGCGAGGGAGCTTTTGCCGCTGCCACTGACCCCGGTAAACACCACCAGGCGATTGCGCGGAATCGTCAGGTCAACGTTTTTGAGGTTGTGCTGGCGGGCGCCCCGCACCCGGATCACGTCCTCCAGGCTGCCGCCATTGAGCAGGCGGCTGGCACTCAACTGGGCCGCCTTCTCGTTGATGGTGCGGGCTGGCGCGGCGGAGCTGGTGGCAGGCCGATCAGAACTGGCGCTCGCGCGAGCCATCCACGGGATCCGATAAGGGGCGATTCTAGGTGGGACCCGGGGCCCGGTTGGGTCCGCCCGGGCGGAGTCCCGGCGCCGCTGAGGTTCAGCCCGGGGGGCTGGCGAGCAGGCTGGCCGCATAGCTGCGGGCCCCGCCGGAATCGCCCCCGGCCAGTTCCGCCAGTTCCTTTTGGCGGGCCTGGGTGTCCCGCAGTTGGGACACTCGCGTTTGGGTCTGGCCCGCTTCGACCCATTTGGACACCAGAAAATGGTGCTCGGCGGCGGCGGCCACCAGGGGCTGGTGGGTGACGCAGAACACCTGGCGCTGTTGGGCCAACTTCTGCAGCAGGGCCGCCATGGCGCCGCTCACCCGGCCGCTGACGCCACTGTCGATCTCATCAAACAGCAGGGTGACGTGGGGATCGGCCGCCGCCAGGCAGGTTTTCAGGGCCAAGAGAAAGCGGCTCATCTCCCCGCCGGAGGCCACCTCGGCCAGGGGAGCCAGGGGTTGGCCCGGATTGGCTGAAAACAGGAACTGCACCCCATCGGCGCCCTCCTCGCTGGCCGCCGCCGCACTGATGGCCACGGCAAAGCGCACATTGGCCAGGCCCATGGGCCGCAGGGCCTCCATCAGCTGGCCCTCCAGGGCCGTGGCCGCTAGGCGGCGGGCGGCACTGAGCTGGCCGTTGCAGCGATCCCGCCGACCACGGCTCTGCTGCTCCTGGGCTTCGAGCTCACTGAGCGCCGCCTCTCCGCCGCCGGGGGCCAGGAGCTGGCGCAGCTCATCACGCCGGGCGATCAATTCGCCCAGGCCTTGGCCATGGCGCCGCTCCAGGGTCTTCAGCTGGGCGATGCGCTCCTGCAGGGAGGCCAGGGTTTCGGGATCGCTCTCCAGGCTGGCGCCATAGCGATCGAGATCGCGGGCCAGGTCCTGGAGTTGGGCCAGGCCATCGGTGCAGGCCTGGCGCAGGGCGAGCAGGCTGGGATCGATGGCCTCCAGCAGCTGCAACTCCTGTTCGCAGGCGGCGAGATGGTCCAGGGCAGAGGGAGCCTGGTCGGCCCCCTCAATCAGCCGACCCAGCAGGGTCATCACCCCCTCCTGTAGGCGCACCCCGTGCACGAGCCGGTCCTGGGCCAGCTCCAGCTCCTGACGCTCCTGGGGATCGTCCAATTGGGCGGCTTCGAGATCCAGCAGCAGTTGCTCCTGTTGTTGCCGTTCCTGTTGCAGCTGCTGCCAATCGCGCCGGGCCGTCTCCAGGGTGGCGGCCGCCTGTTTCCAGTGGCGATAGGCCAGCGCCACGGGCTCGAGGGCCTGGGCCAGCTCGGGGCCGCCAAAGCGATCGAGCCAGCGGCGCTGTTGGCCGGGCCGGCCCAATTGCTGGGTCTGGCCCTGAACGGTGAGATCGAGCAGGAGGGGACGGAGCTCCTGCACCTGGGCGCGACTGACGACCACGCCATTGAGCCGGTGCCGGCTGGTGAGCCGCTCCTCCTGCAAACGCCATTCGCGACTGAGCAGTAGGTCGTCCTCCTCCAGCTCAAAGTGCTGCTGCTCTAGCCAGCTCTGTAGGGGCGGCGTCACGCTGAAACTGGCTTCGATGCGGCCCCGCTGCTGGCCCTGGCGCAACAACCTGGCGCCCGCCGCTCCCTGGGCGCCCCCCAGCAGAGCATCGAGGGCATCGAGCAAAATCGACTTGCCAGCGCCGGTTTCCCCGGTGAGCACCGTGAAGCCACCGCTGAAGCCGAGCTCCAAGCTCTCAATCAGGGCAATGTTTTCAAGGCGCAGACCCGTCAGCACAGCGGCCCCAGGCAATCGGGCCGACCGTAGCGGCTGTGGGATTCGTTTAGAAGGGGGCTGGCCATCTCCATCCCGCTGGATCGCCGCCCCTTGCTGCCATGGTTCGTACCGCCGCTGAAGCCGCCGTCGCCGCGATGCATCGGGCTGTGACGGGCGAACCGCTTGAACCAGAGCCGGCGGAACTAGAGCAGCCCAACACGTTGGTGAACAGCACGCCGAACCCGGTGGGAACGCTTCTGGCTAAGGACGGACCAGAGGACCCCAGCCAGGCGAGCCAAGAACCGCTCGGAGATCCCCCTAGCCACGGTCAGGTCCTGAACTCCGCCGCCCGCCAAGCCACCCCCCTGGCCCAAAACCAGGACCTGGGGGATTTCATCGAAGCCTCTGGCCTGCTCAGCTACGACCCGGCGGCGATCACCCGCATCTACGCCGGCCACCCCCAGCGGCTGATCCGGCGCCTTTGGCAAACCCTGGTGCCGATCGGCCTCTATCTGCTCGGCGTGGGCTTTGACTGGTTTACGGGCCAACTGAAGGACCGGGACCGGGGCCGCCAGCGGGCGCGCCAATGCGCCGAACTGCTGGCCGATTTGGGTCCAGCCTTCATTAAGGCCGGCCAGGCCCTCTCAACCCGGCCCGACATCATTCCGCCCCTATTGCTCGAGGAACTGGCCCAACTGCAGGACCAACTTCCCGGCTTCGACAGCGGCCTGGCCATGGCCTGCATCGAGGAGGACCTGGGCGCTCCCGTGGACCAGATCTATGCCCAACTGGAACGGGAACCGATTTCGGCCGCCTCCCTCGGCCAGGTCCATCGGGGCGTGCTGCTCAGCGGCGAAAAGGTGGCCGTCAAGGTGCAACGGCCTGGCCTGCGGGAACAGATCACCCTGGATCTTTATATTGTTCGCAATATCGCCGCTTGGCTCAACCAGAATATTGGCCTGATTCGCAGTGATCTTGTCGCCCTGATCGACGAACTGGGTAAACGGGTCTTCGAAGAGATGGATTACCTCAACGAAGCCGCCAACGCCGAACAATTTGCCGCCCTCCATCGGCATAACAAGCGCATTGCCGTGCCGGCGATCTACCACCAGGCCACCAGCCGCCGCGTGCTGACCATGGAGTGGATTGATGGGGTCAAACTCACCAACCTCGAAGCGGTTCGGGCCATCGGCATGGATCCCGATGACATGGTGCAGGTGGGCGTGAATTGCAGCCTGCAACAGCTGCTCGAACACGGTTTCTTCCATGCCGATCCCCATCCCGGCAACCTGCTGGCCCTGGCCGATGGCCGGTTGGCCTACCTGGATTTCGGCATGATGAGTGAGGTGAGCCGCGAAGCCCGCACCGGCCTAATCCAGGCTGTGGTGCACCTCGTCAATCGCAATTTTCCAGCTCTTTCTAAAGACTTTGTCAGCCTGGGATTCCTCGCTAACGACGTGAATCTGGAACCGATTGTTCCTGCCTTTGAAAGTGTGTTCAGCCAGGCCCTGGAGATGGGTGTGAGCCGCATGGATTTCAAGGCCGTCACCGACGACCTATCCGGCGTGATGTATCGCTTCCCGTTCCGCGTTCCCCCCTATTACGCCCTGATCATCCGCTCCCTGGTAACCCTGGAAGGCATTGCCTTGAGCGTGGATCCCAACTTCAAGATCCTTGGGGCCGCCTATCCCTATTTCGCCCGGCGCCTGATGGAAGATCCCGATCCCCAGCTGCGCGACAGCCTGCGGGAAATGCTTTTCGATGGCGAAATCTTCCGCTGGCAACGGCTCGACAACCTGATCACCAGTGCCGCCTCAGGTGCCGAGCTCGATCTCGATGGCCTGCTGGATCAGGTGCTGGATTTTCTGTTCTCTCCCCATGCCGGCCTGCTGCGCCAGCAATTGGTGGATGGCCTGGTCAACCAGATGGATGCCCTGGGCTGGCAGGCGGCCCTGCGGCTCAGCCAACGGCTGCCGAAACGGCTCCAACCCCCCGGCCTGCGCGACCGCGATCCGATCAGCACCAGTGATGTGGAGCTGCTCTCCCTCGAGCCGATCCAACGGCTGGTGGTGATCCTGCAGCAATTGCCAGGCTTTGAGCCCCAACTGCTGCTCAAGCGCCTGCCGCGCCTCATGCAGGAACCGGACCTGCGCCAGATGGGCCTGGACCTGGCCCGGGGCCTGGCCGAACGGGGCGTGGTGCGGTTGCTGCGCGATGTGCTGGTCTCCCCGTCGAACCGCCGGGCCATGGGCATGGCCGCCGCTGGCGGAGCCTAAAATCCCTGGCAACACCCTTAGGTAATCAGGTTTTGACCCAGGTTTTGCCGAGGCTTACGGGCCGGATCAGCCGCCGCCATAACGCCACCCAGCCCCGTCAAAGGGGCCGCAAACGACTTCAAATTGCCGCTGCCCTGCTGGGCCTGGGCCTCTTCACCTCCATGCCCGCCGCCCAGGCGGCCACCAATGTGGTGTTCGTGAGTGGCGCCTTCATGCGCTCGATCTCGGTGGCGGATCTCGAAAGCCTGGCCCAAACCGGCCAGGCCAGGGGCTTGCTCGCCGATGTGATCACCCTCAGCAAACAGAAACCGGCCGATGTGGCCAAGCTGCTCAACCAGCAACTAACCCTGCCGATCGTGCTCACCAGCCGGCTGCTCAACACCCGGATCGGCGAAGCGATCCTGGCAAGGGTGGCCCAGATCGTTTTCCCGCTCAAGGCCAAGGCCTATGGCGTGCCCGCCCTGAAGGCCGGCGTGATCCTGGGCCTAGACAACAGCAAGGGCAGCCTTTCGGCGATCAGCTTCCTCAAGGCCTACCCCACCAGCGAGATGGAGGTGAGTATTCCGGCCCTGATGGCCATCGCCAGCAAGGCCAGCTCCATCGCCGATCTGGTCAATTTCTTCTCGAATGCCCCCCTAGATGGTCTCAAGGGCGAAACGAGCAGCAGCAAATGAGCTTGGGGGGACCATCCCCTACCCCAGGAACTCCCTTGGGGATCAAACCGGCTAAAAAGCCCTTGCCCTCAGGGCTTTTGGCCTGAGCCGTAGATTCATCCCAACCCTCCCTTCGCTGCCCGTGCCTCTGCTGTCCGCCCTCCGGCGCCTGGGTTCCAAGCCGGTGATGCAGGACTGGCCAGGCCTAATCGAGGCCTACCGGTCCTGGCTGCCGGTTTCGGCAGCCACGCCGGTGATCACCCTGCGCGAGGGGGCAACCCCCCTGATCCCGGCGCCCGTGATCTCGGAGCGGATCGGCCGGGGCGTAAAGGTGTTCCTCAAGTACGACGGTCTTAATCCCACCGGTTCCTTCAAGGACCGGGGCATGACCATGGCGATCAGCAAGGCCCGCGAAGCCGGCTCTGAGGCCGTGATCTGCGCCAGCACCGGCAACACCTCCGCTTCGGCGGCGGCCTATGCCCGCCGGGCCGGCATGCGGGCCTTTGTGCTGATTCCCGATGGCTACGTGGCCCAGGGCAAGCTGGCCCAGGCCCTGCTCTACGGCGCCGAAGTGTTGGCCGTGAAGGGCAACTTCGACCGGGCCCTGGCGATCGTGCGCGAGGTGGCGGACACCTACCCGATCACCCTGGTGAACTCGCTCAACCCCTTCCGGCTCCAGGGCCAGAAAACCGCCGCCTTTGAAGTGGTGGATGCCCTAGGAGATGCGCCGGATTGGCTCTGCATCCCCGTGGGCAATGCCGGCAACATCAGCGCCTACTGGATGGGGTTCAAGGAATACAAAGCCGCTGGCCGCAGCCGCACCCTGCCGCGCATGATGGGCTTCCAGGCCGCCGGGGCAGCACCCATGGTGCTCGGCCACACCGTGGAGCAGCCCGACACGATCGCCACGGCGATCCGCATCGGCAACCCGGTGAACAAGGAGAACGCCCTGAAAGCCCAGGGCGAAAGCCAGGGCGCCTTTATGGCCGTGACCGACGCCGAGATCATCGAGGCCTACAAGCTGCTCGGCAGTGGCGAAGGGGTCTTCTGTGAACCGGCCAGCGCCGCTTCCGTGGCCGGTTTGATCAAGCGCCGCGAGGAAGTGCCGTTTGGCGCCACGGTGGTTTGCGTGCTCACGGGCAACGGCCTCAAGGACCCCGATACGGCGATCGAAAACAACGACTCGAAATTCCACACCGGTATCGAGCCCAACACCGCCACGGTGGCCCAGGTGCTCGGCTTCTGAGTTCGGGCCCATCGACACCGACAACCAACCCTTCGCCCCAGCCTGGTGCCCCGGGCGTTAAGCCAGGCCTGTCTGAAACCGCCCCTCCCAAAGGGGGGGCAACACCCCTAGCGCAGGCTCCAACAGACCCGCTATGGGGGCGATCCGGCTGGAAAACGGTTCAACGCCATGGGGGCTTGATTGGGCTCACCGAAGGGTGAGCCCTTTTTTGTGACTTTTGGCCTAACCAACTGGGGAACCGGCCGATGGAAAGGCTGGGGATTGGGCCGGGCCGAACCTGGGAAAAAAACGGAAGAACAATCTCCCCCATGGGTCATTGTTTTCCCCAGCCCCGGGAAAAAGTGGAAAACGGTTGTTTTTACGATGATGGGAATTGCTTTTCCCTGTCCTGAATTGGTAAAACCGTAGTAGCTATCAGGCTTATTGAGGTTTTCCCTGTTTTCCCCAGCCCCTACTGCTACTGGATTGCTTCTTTGTTTAAGAGATCAATCCATTAATCAGAAGAAGGGACGGGAAGCCGACAAGCCGGACCGTTGCGCTTAGGCCGGCCCTGTGGAAGCGTGGGGGTCCCCTTGCGCTGGCCCATGAAGCTGGTTTGCTCCCAGGCCGAACTCAGCGCCAGCCTGCAACTGGTCAGCCGCGCCGTAGCCAGTCGCCCGACCCATCCGGTCCTGGCCAATGTGTTGCTCACGGCCGACGCCGGCACGGGCCGGCTCAGCCTCACCGGCTTTGATCTCAGCCTTGGCATCCAGACCAGTCTGGCCGCCGCCGTTGAGACCAGTGGCGCCATCACCCTGCCCGCCAAGATGTTTGGCGAGATCGTGTCGCGCCTTTCTGCCGATAGCCCGATCACCCTCAGCAGCGACGAAGGCAGCGAGCAGGTGGATCTGACCAGCAGCTCGGGCACCTACCAGATGCGGGGCATGCCGGCGGACGATTTCCCCGACCTGCCCCTGGTCCAGAGCGGTGAACCGATCCGATTGGATCCCCAGGTGCTGGTGAAGGGCTTGCGGGCCACCCTGTTTGCCAGCAGCAGCGATGAGGCCAAGCAGATTCTCACTGGGGTGCACCTGGGCCTAGACGGCCAGGGCCTGGAATGCGCCGCTACCGATGGCCATCGCCTGGCCGTGCTCAAGCTCAACCACGCCCTGCCCGAACAGGGCGCGCCTGGGGGTGCTTCCGCTGGCACCGACGCCAACTCGGTGGACGTCACCGTGCCGGCCCGCTCCCTGCGGGAACTGGAGCGCCTGCTCTCGGCCCGCCAGTCGGGCGAACCGGTGAGCCTGTTCTGCGATCGGGGCCAGGTGGTGTTCCTCTGGTCGGATCAGGTGCTCACGAGTCGCAGCCTCGATGGCACCTACCCCAACTACCGCCAGTTGATCCCAGACAGCTTCAGTCGCCAGCTGCAGGTGGATCGCCGGGCCCTGATCGCCGCCCTGGAGCGGGTGGCGGTGCTGGCCGATCAACACAACAACGTCGTCAAGATCGTCAGTGATCCCCTGGCCGGCCAGTTGTTGATCAGTGCCGACGCCCAGGACGTGGGCAGTGGTTCCGAGAGCCTGGCGGCGGTGGTGAGTGGCGAGGCGATCCAAATTGCCTTCAACGTGCGTTACCTGATCGATGGTTTGAAAGCGATCGCCGCTGACCAGGTGGAGCTCCATTGCAATGCCCCCACCACGCCGGTGATCCTGGTGCCCGTGGGTGAGCCTGGCTTCACCTACCTGGTGATGCCGGTTCAGATCCGGAGCTGAGCCCCTTCACCAGACGCCAACGTTGATTCCATGGCCCTGCCCGACCAATTGCTCCTCAGCGACCTGTTGCGGCGCCAGGTGCGCTGCGAGGAAGGCCATGAGCACGGCATTGGCGTGTTGGCGTGGATGCATCCGCCGGTGCATCGCCTGTTGGGCTGGATCAGCAAACCGAGCAATTTTGGCTCCAAGCGCCTGGCCTGGCGCCTGAACCAGTTGCGTGGCCTGGGCGAACAGGAGCTGTTCGTCCAGGGCGAGGGGGCCGACACCGACCTGCTCACGGTCGAACGGCTGCCGACCTTGATCGATGCCGCCTTAATTGGCCAGCAGGGCCAGGTGCTGGGCAGCGTTGCCGATGCGGCCGTGGAGCTCAGCAGCGGCCGCATCCTCCACTACCTAGTAGCCCGCAGTGACCCGAGGCTTCCCGGCAGTAGCCGCTGGCGCCTCACCCCCGATCGCCTGCTGGATCAGCAACCGGGCCAGGTGGTCACCGCCCTAAGCCAACTGGATGAACTCCCCCTGGCCCGGGCCAGCGTGCGTCAGGAATTCCTGCGCCGCTCCCGTCGCTGGCGGGACCAGATCGGCGAGGAAACCTCCCGCCTGCGGGACCAGTTTCAAGAGGTGGGCGGTCGCTTTGAGGAACGGCTTGAGGGCTGGTTGGAGGAGCCCGATGGTCCCGATTCGCCCCGCCGCTCCCCCTATGGGGCCAGCCACTCCTCCGTAGACAGCCATGGGGCTTGGGAAGCCTGGGGTGAGGATCCAGATCCGGATCCCTATGGCAGCCGCTACGACCCTCCTGGCGATCGCCGCTCCCCGTCCCGTCCGGATCCCCGTCAACGCCCCGCCCCGGGCCAGGACCCCGACTCCGATGAGGATCCCTGGATCTAGGTCGGTTCCAGGCCCTGGTCCCACCAGCCGGTAGGGCCCTCAGCCAGAGTGGGGCCATCTGCTTCGCTGCTGTGGTCGCCACACCGCCCTTTTCGCTTGCCGAGGCACTGCGCAAGGAGGGCCTCAGCCAGGCCGACTACGACGAAATCGTGCGCCGGCTCGGGCGGGAACCAAACCGGGCCGAGCTGGGCATGTTTGGGGTGATGTGGTCGGAGCATTGCTGCTACCGCAACTCCAGGCCCCTGCTGGGCCAGTTCCCCATCACCGGCCCCCGCATTCTGGTGGGACCGGGCGAGAACGCCGGCGTTGTGGACCTGGGCGAGGGCCAGCGATTGGCCTTCAAGATTGAAAGCCACAACCACCCTTCAGCGGTGGAGCCGTTCCAGGGGGCGGCCACTGGGGTGGGCGGCATCTTGCGGGACATCTTCACCATGGGGGCCCGGCCGATCGCCCTACTCAATGCCCTGCGTTTTGGTCCCCTGGAGGAGGACCGCAACGTGGGCCTGATGGAAGGGGTGGTGGCCGGCATCGCCCATTACGGCAACTGCGTTGGCGTGCCGACCGTGGGCGGTGAGGTGGCCTTTGATCCCAGCTACAGCGGCAACCCCCTGGTGAATGCCATGGCCCTGGGGCTGATGGAAACCGAGGACATCGTGCGCTCGGGCGCCAGTGGCGTTGGCAATCCGGTGGTGTACGTGGGCAGCACCACGGGCCGAGATGGCATGGGCGGCGCCAGTTTTGCCAGCGCCGAACTCACCGAAGCCTCCCTCGATGACCGGCCCGCCGTGCAGGTGGGCGATCCCTTCCTGGAGAAGGGGCTGATTGAGGCCTGCCTGGAGGCCTTCCAGAGCGGCGATGTGGTGGCGGCCCAGGACATGGGCGCCGCCGGCCTCACCTGCAGTTGCTCGGAGATGGCCGCCAAGGGCGGCGTGGGGGTGGAGCTCGATCTCGATTTGGTGCCGGCCCGGGAGCAGGGCATGACGGCCTACGAGTTCCTGCTCTCGGAATCCCAGGAGCGCATGTTGTTCGTGGTGGCCAAGGGCCGCGAAGAGGCCCTGATGGCCCGCTTCCGCCGTTGGGGCCTGCAGGCGGCCGTGGTGGGCCGGGTCCTGGCCGAGAACGTGGTGCGCGTGCTCCAGCACGGCGAGGTGGCCGCTGAAGTGCCCGCCAATGCCCTGGCCGATGACACGCCGATTAACCAGCACACCTTGATCAGCGAACCGCCAGCTGACATCCAGGCCCATTGGCGCTGGTCGGAGGACCAGCTGCCTGTCGCCAGCGCGGCAGGGATCGGTTCCCGCAGTTGGAACCAGGTGCTCTTGGCCCTGCTCGATGACCCCACCATCGCCAGCAAGCGCTGGGTCTACCGCCAGTACGACCAGCAGGTGCAGGCCAACACCGTGGTGCCCCCCGGCGGCGCCGATGCGGCCGTGGTGCGCCTGCGGCCCCAACAGGGCGCTTGGGCGATGGAGACGGCTAGCCGCGGCGTGGCGGCGGTGGTGGATTGTCCCAACCGCTGGGTGGCCCTGGACCCCGAGCGCGGCGCCATGGCGGCGGTGGCCGAGGCCGCCCGCAACCTCAGCTGCGTCGGCGCCGAACCCCTGGCCGTCACCGACAACCTCAATTTCCCCTCGCCAGACACGGACACGGGCTATTGGCAGTTGGCCATGGCCTGTAAGGGCCTTTCGGCAGCCTGTAGCGCCCTGGACACCCCCGTGACCGGCGGCAACGTCTCCCTCTACAACGAGACCCGCCTGCCCGATGGCCGCATGCAGCCCATCCATCCCACCCCCGTGGTGGGCATGGTTGGCCTGGTCCACGACCTGGCCCAGGTCACGGGCCTGGCCTGGCAGCAAGCTGGCGCCGCCATTTGGCTCCTAGGCGTTCCCTTGGAGGCCCCAGCTGGCCCTGGGACCCCGGCTCTGGATGACCGGCTGACCCTGGCGGGCACCAGTTACCTGGAGTGCATTCACGGCCTGCTCACGGGCCGGCCGCCTTTGGTTGATCTGGACCTGGAAAGGGGGGTGCAGGCCTTCCTGCGCCAGGCGATCTCTGCCGGTCTGGTGGCCAGTGCCCATGACCTGGCCGATGGCGGACTGGCCGTGGCCCTGGCCGAAGCCTGCATGGCCTCGGGCCTGGGGGTGAACGTTGAGGTTCCTGCTGGCACCATCCGCCCGGATCGCCTCCTGTTTGCCGAAGGCGGTGCCCGCATCCTCGTGAGCGTGGCCCCAGAGCAGGCCCAAGTCTGGCAGCAGGCCCTCGACCAAGCCGGTGGCGCAGGCCCGGCCATTCCCGCCCAACGGTTGGGCCAGGTGCAGGCGAGCGCTGAACTGGTGATCAGCCAGGCGGATCAGGCCTTGGTGCAGCTGCCGATCAGTGAGCTCAAGGAGAGTTATGAGCAGGCGATCCCCCGGCGGATGGCAACCGGGGTCTGAGGCAGAATGGGTTTCTTGCAGAGGGACGATTTGTCAGTGCCGTTCGAGCAGCCTGAACGGCCTGATAAGCCTGAAGAAGCCTGTGGCGTGTTTGCCGTGCTGGCCCCGGGGCAGGCGGTCGCCAACCTCACCTATTTCGGGCTCTATGCCCTGCAGCACCGGGGCCAGGAATCGGCGGGGATTGCCGCCTTCCAGGGCGCCAAGGTTTGCCTGCACAAGGACATGGGCCTGGTCAGCCAGGTGTTTGACCAGGAGGTGCTGGAGCGCCTGCCCGGTGATCTAGCGATCGGCCACAACCGCTATTCGACCACCGGCAGCAGCAAAGTTTGCAACGCCCAGCCAGTGGTGTTGATGACCCGGCTCGGGCCCTTTGCCTTGGCCCATAACGGCAACTTGGTGAATGCGGCCGACCTGAACCGATCGATTGCGGCCACGGCCCTGGCTACGGCCACTGCCGTGGAATTCACCTCCACCACCGATTCGGAATTGATTGCCTTTGCCCTCCAGCAGGCGGTTGATGGCGGTCTTGATTGGCAGGCGGCGATTGTGGCGGCCGCGGGCCTCTGTAAAGGGGCTTTTAGCCTGGTGATTGGAACTCCCGAGGGCCTGTTTGCCCTGCGCGATGGCCATGGCATTCGGCCCCTGGTTTTTGGTCGCCTGGGGGAGCCGGAGCAGGGTCACTGGGTCGCCAGCAGTGAAACCTGCGGACTCGATATTATTGGTGCCAGCTATTTAGATGATGTCAAGCCTGGTGAATTAATCCATTTCCGTGCCGGCGATCCAACGCCATTACGTCAGATTTGGTGTGAAGAGCCTGCCAAGCTCTGCATCTTCGAGATGATCTATTTTGCTAGGCCTGATAGTCGCTTTTTTGGTGAATCCCTCTATAGCTATCGGGTGAGAATCGGCGAAATCCTGGCGCGGGAAACGCCACAAGAGGCTGACATTGTGATTGGGGTTCCCGATTCAGGAATCCCGGCTGCCATTGGCTACTCCCAGGCAAGTGGCATTCCCTTTGCCGATGGCCTGATTAAGAACCGCTATGTCGGTCGCACCTTCATCCAGCCGACCCAGGCCATGCGTGAGGCCGGTATTCGCGTCAAGCTCAATCCCTTGCCCGATGTGCTTTCTGGCAAGCGGGTCGTGGTGATCGATGATTCGATCGTGCGCGGCACCACCAGCCGCAAGCTGGTGGCCGCCCTGCGGGACGCCGGTGCCACCGAGGTGCACATGCGCATCAGTTCTCCGCCGGTGACCCATCCCTGTTTCTACGGAATCGATACCGACACCCAGGACCAGTTGATCGCGGCCCGCTTGACCCTGGCGGAGATTGAACGCCACCTAGGCGTGGATTCGCTCGCCTACTTGAGTAAGCAAGGCATGGTGGAAGCGGCCCAGGATAATTCCAATCACTTCTGCACAGCCTGTTTTGACGGCGCCTATCCCATTCCCATGGATGAGGACGTGCGTGCTAGTAAACTCACCTTAGAACCCACTTTAGTGGCGAAGGCTTAAAGGATTTAACCTGAAAAGACCTTTATTTGGGCGAAAGCGAAAGACCGTATCGATGATTAGATTTTCTGTTTCCCATCCTCAAGCGATCAGGAATTGCTTTGGAGGAGGGGAATCAGTTCGTTGATCGCTTCATCCGCTTTCAAGGAGAGAGTTTCGCCGGCGCCGCTGCAATCCTGGGCTTCCAGGGATTGGGTTGCCAGCCGGAGGCTGCGACCCTCCTTCAGCACGATGGCCACCAGCTTGGAGGTGCCGTCCTGCAGGTCGCTGAGCTGGTCATCCCGTTGGCCAAAGTGCAGGCCAATTTGGCCCAGATCTCCCCGCTGAGCCAGGCGCAGGCTGGCGATTTGCAGCCGTTTGATCTGGCCCCGGCGGGTGGCTAGCAGCAGATCTCCATCGGCGGGTCCGCAGGCGGCCCCAGCCACCGTTTCTCCAGGCAAGAGTCGCAGCATGACCGGCCCCTGGGCCGTGCGGCCCATGGTTGGGACGGCACTCTCATCGACCAGGAGGCGCAACAGGCGGCCGGTGCTCGTGCCCACCACCAGGCTGTCGCCATCTCGGCAGGTCACCACCCGCCGCAGTTCCACTCCATCCTTGAGCTTGAGTACGGTGGCGGCCCGGCCCGAAAGCTCCTGGAACTCCTGCAGGGCCAACCGCTTCAGGCGACCATCACTGGTCAGCAGTCCTAGGCCCGCTGCGTCATCGCTGGGCAGGGGCAGCAGCTGGACCACCCGTTCACCCAGCAGACCATCGGGCAGGAACTGCTCCAGGGTTCCGGGGTTCTGGCCGGCAAATTCCCAGCGCAGTAGGGCCACTCGGCCACTGCTGGTGAAGGCCAACAGCGACGGTTTTTCACTCACTGGCAGGATCAGCCTGGCCGGTGCCGGGTGATCGCCCGCTTCGATGGCTTCATCGAGGTGGAGGCGGCCCAGCAATTGGGGCGCCACGATCTTCACCTGGCCATCGGCCTGGATCAATACCTTGCCATCGCTGGAGAGTCCTTCCAGGGCTTTCTGCCGTTGCAGTTCCGCCGTTGGACGGCTTGCAGCAGCCCGTTGGGCCACCAGGTCATCGCCCCCTTCGATCAGGCGGGTGCGCCGGGGTGTGGCGTAGCGCTTTTTCAGCCCCTTGAATTCGCTCACCATCGTGTCGAGCAGGGTGCTGCGGTCATCGAGCAGGTGGCGCAGGCGATTGCGCTCCTGGCGCAGATCTTCAGCTTCGTTGCGCAGGCTGGTTTGCTCCAGGCCGGTGAGCCGCCGTAGCGGCATCGCCAGAACGGCATCGGCCTGGCGTTCGTTCAAATTGAGATGGACCTGCAGGCTGGCCTTGGCACTGGCCGCATCGGCGGCCCCGCTGATCATGGCGATCACCTGGGGCAGGGCATCGAGGGCGATGATCAAGCCTTCAACGACCTCCAGCCGATCTTCAGCCCGTTTCAGGGCATGGCGGGTGCGGCGGATGATCGTGAGTTCGCGGTAGTCGAGGAAATGCTGCAACAGCTGCCGCAGGGACAATTGCAGCGGTTTGCCATCCACCAGCGCCAGCAAAATGGCACCGAAATTGCTTTGTAGGGCGGTGCGTCGTTGCAGTTCGGTTAATACCTTTTCCGGCTCGGCATCGCGGCGCAATTCGATCACAACTCGCATGCCATCGCGATCACTCTCATCGCGGATGTCGGCGATGCCAGTGATCTTGCCATCGTTTACTTGTTCGGCCAGTTTTTCAATCCAACCCGCCTTGCTTAATTGGTAGGGTAATTCGGTGATGATCACGGCGCTGCGACGATGGCGGCCCTTTCCGGGCTGCACATCCTCGATGTGGGCGACACCGCGCATGGCGATACTGCCGCGACCCAGCAGGTAGGTATCGCGCAGGCCGCTGCTGATCAGCACTTCACCGCCGGTGGGAAAATCGGGCCCGGGAACCAGCTCCAGTAGTTTCTCGTCGCTGAGTTCCGGTTTGCGGATCAGGGCGATCAGGGCATCCACCACTTCGCCCAGGTTGTGGGGCGGAATGCTGGTGGCCATGCCCACGGCGATGCCGGTGCAGCCGTTCAGGATCAGGAAGGGCAATTGGGCCGGCAGGACCGTGGGTTCCTGCTGGGAGGAATCGAAATTCGGCGCGAAATCAACCGTGTCGCTACCGATCTCATCGAGTAAGGCTTCGTTGGCGATCGGCGCCAGCCGCGTTTCCGTGTACCGCATGGCGGCCGGTGGGTCGTCGTCCACCGAGCCGAAGTTGCCGTGGCCATCGAGCAGGGGATGGCGGCTGGCGAAGGTCTGCACCAGGCGCACCAGGGCGTCGTAGACGGCCTGGTCGCCATGGGGGTGGTACTTGCCGAGCACGTCGCCGACGACGCGGGCGCATTTGCGGTAGGGACGATCGGGGGTGAGCCCCAGTTCCTGCATCGCAAACAGGATGCGGCGCTGCACGGGCTTGAGGCCGTCGCGCACATCGGGAAGGGCCCTCCCCACGATCACGCTCATGGCGTATTCGAGGTAGGAACGCTGCATCTCCTGATGCAGGGCGATCGGTTGGATTCGCTGCCCGTTCTGCTCCTCGGCCATCCGCTGTTGGTGTCTGAGGGCGATCGGCGCTCAGCCTACAGATCCTGTCGAGGCTGGCCGGGGCGAGACCCTGGGGAACCTATTGGTCGTCCTGGCTGTCGCTGCTGCCGCTCGCATTGGCCAAGGCCCGCTCCAGACTGGCTTTGAGCTCGTTGCGGTGCACCAGCTGGCGGGTGGCTGCCCGTAGGCGCGGCCCCCAGAGCTGCTCCTTCTGGTAAGTCTCGAGCGCGTAGTTGGGTTCGGCCGCCAGGGCCCGATTGGCCAGCTCGATCGCGTCCTGGCTGCCCGGCTTGAGGCCATTGAGGGCGGCGGCTAGGGCCAGGCTGGGTTCGGCCGCATTGGCCTTGATGCGCAGGACCTGGTGCCAACGGCTGATCGCTTCAAGCGGTTTACCCAGCTCAAACAGCACCAGGGCCTGGTTGTTGATCGATTCCCAGAAATTGGGCCGCAGTGAGGCGGCTTTTTCGAAGGCCACTAGGGCCGGTCGCAGTTTGCCGAGCAAGATCTGGGCATTGCCGAGATCGAAGTAGGCGCCTGCGTTTTTGCGATCCAGTTTCAGGCCCTGCTCTAACAACTGGATCGCCTGTTGGGGATGGTTGTCATGGAGGGCTAGGGAGCCTTCGGCAAACCAGATGCCGGGATTTTTGGGATCGAGCCGTTTGGCCTGGTCGAGGGCGGTGGCCGCCAATTTCGGTTGTTTGCTGCGCAGCTGGGCTTCGGCCAGCAGGATCCAGCCGCGGGGGTCACCGGGAATCAGTTGCACGGTCAAGGCCGCTAGCCGGGCGGCTTCCTCGGCCTGGCCGATGCGCAGCAGGCGGGCGGCGGCCTGGGCAATCCCCAGGCCAGCGGCTTCCATGTCCTGGGGCGCGGGCAGCACCACGTAGGGAACCTGGGCCTGGGCCGTTGGGGCAGAGCCAAGTCCAACCCCCACAACCAGGGGCAGAGCTACCAGGGACCTCAACCAGCGCGGTGCCATGGTGGCGTTCGTTCCAAGCCCCAGCCTAGGAGCCCATTCCCGGCCAGTTGCCTGCGCTGGGCTCAGGTTTGGGGCTGGTGACGCGAGTCCGTTGATGGCCTGATGTTGGCGGCACTTTTGGGCTGGGCTGGTGCCGCAGCGGCGGCATTGCGCCGCCACATCCAGGGCTTGATACGCCGCAGGGCCGAGGCCCGCAACCGTTCGTCCCAATCCGCCTCACTCCAGCTCGCAACCTGATCCGCCTGCAGGTTTAAAAGCCAGTCTCGAGGCTGCAGATCCGGCTCAGAACTGCTCACCAGGGCCTGCTGATTCCAGGGGCAGACGTCCTGGCAAATGTCGCAGCCGGCCACCCAGGCGCCCAGGCCGGCCTGAATGGTTTCGGGCAGTTCGGCGTCTCGATTTTCGATGGTGTGAAAGGCGATGCAGCGGCGGGCATCGACCACAAAGGGCTCGGTGATGGCGCCGGTGGGGCAGGCCTCGATGCAGCGGCTGCAGCGGCCACAGAGGGGGTCGGCGGGCTGGTCCGCCGGCAGGTCCAAGGTCGTGAGCAGGTGGCCCAGCAGCAACCAGGAGCCCTGGCGGGGATGGATCAGGTTGCCGTTCTTGCCGATCCAGCCCAGGCCCGCTTCTTCCGCCCAGGCCTTATCGAGCAAGGGGGCGCTATCGACGCAGGCGCGCCAACCCAGGCCAGGCACCTCCTGCTCCAGCCAGCGGCCTAGTTGTCGTAGGCGGCCATCGATCACCCGGTGGTAGTCCCGGCCCCAGCCATAGCGCGCCACCTTCAGGCTGCCGGGTTGGCGTTCAGCCGCCACGTAATAGTTCAGTCCCACGGCCAGCAGGCTGCGGGCGCCGGGGAGCAGGCTTTCGGCGGCCCGGCGCCGGGGGTCGGCCATCCAGGCCATGTCGGCCTGGTGACCGGCCGTCAGCCAGCGCTCTAGGGCGGCGGTGCGCAGTCCAATCCGGGGACTGCCGGGCAGGGCAGCGATGCCCACCGGACCAAACCCCAGTGTTCGGGCTTGTTGCTTCAACCGCGCTGCTAACTGGGAGGCCTGCGTTTCCACCCCTAAAGTCACTCGATTCCGCCATCCTGCTGTGAGTTCCGCTTCCCTGGGTCGTTTCAGCGTCCTGCTGCGCTGGCTGGGCCTGACCCTGGTGCTACTGCTGGGCCTGCAGCTCCTCGCCCTCCTTTCCGTGAATGGTTGGGGCGAGGAGAGCTTCAACCAGCTGCTGGTGGAGCGCCTGGTCAACCAGTCGCCGATGGCCCTGGTGGGCCTGCTGTTGGTGCTGTTTGGCTCCCGCCTCGATTCGCCCCAGGAGCGGTTCACGCCCCTGCGCTGGGTGGTTTGCGTGATCAGCGGCCTGCTGGCGATCTCGATGCTCGTGGCGATTCCGGTGTCGATTAGTGGTGATCGCACCCTCACCGAGCAGGCCGACCAGGCCCTCACCGCCAAGAAGGGTCAGGTCGCCATGGCCCGCACCCAAATGCAGAACCCCCAGGTGATCGAGCAGGTGGTGCTCCAGGGCGAGCGTGCCGGCCAGATTCCCCCTGATGCCCCTGAAGCCCAGAAGAAGGAGGCGGCCACCCGCTTTATCAATGGCCAGCTGCAGCAGGCCGAAGGCCAGATCAAGGAGGCCCAGAAGGCCCGTGATCTGGCGGCAAACCAGCGCTCCATCGCTGGCACGGGCACGGCCCTGGTGATGGCGATTGCCTTCACCCTGTTGGCCCTGGCTTCGGTTCTCTGAACCGGTTCTCTGAAATCGGGTCTCTCCAGCGGGCCTGGCCAGCCGGCTGGCTAAGTTGCCCACAGCGATGTGCAGTCCGGATCACCGGGGGGTCAGTTGGTGCAATCCAGTCCCAGACCTGATCAGCCGCTTGGCGACCGCCTTCAGCAGGATCTCAAGAACGACCTGATCGCTGGCCTGCTGGTGGTGATCCCCCTGGCCACCACCATCTGGTTGGCCACCACGGTGAGCCGTTTTGTGCTGGCCTTCCTCACGTCGGTTCCGAAGCAGGTCAACCCGTTCAACACCCTCAATCCGCTCCTGCAGGAGCTGATCAACCTGGGGGTGGGGCTGTTGGTGCCCCTACTGGCGATCCTGCTCATCGGCCTGATGGCCCGCAACATCGTCGGTCGTTGGTTGCTCGAATTTGGCGAAGGCACCCTGCAGCGCATCCCCCTGGCGGGATCGGTCTACAAGACCCTCAAGCAACTGCTGGAAACCTTCCTGCGCGACAACTCGTCCCGCTTTCGTCGGGTGGTGTTGGTGGAGTATCCCCGCCAGGGTCTCTATGCCCTCGGATTCGTGACCGGGGTGTTGGGTTCCTCGGTGCAGGCCGGTTTTGACCAGCCCATGCTCAGCGTCTTCATCCCCACCGCCCCCAATCCCACCACCGGCTGGTACGCGGTGGTGCCGGAAACCTCGGTGCGGGACCTGGATCTCTCGGTGGAGGATGCCTTCCGCACGATCATCTCGGCTGGCATTGTCAGCCCCGATGAACGCGAAACCCCTGCCAGTCGCAGTTTTTCCAGCCTGCTGGCCCAGCTGCGGGCTCCCGCCTATTCCCCCGTTCCTCCTAATAAGGCCTGATCGGTCCTGAGTGCCTGTCCCATGCAGAGTCGTTCCGTTGCCAGAGAATTGGCCCTGCTGATGCTTGGCCAGATCAGCGATCGTCAACCCGCTAGCGATCTCTCCCGCACAACGCCCCTGGACGCGCTGTTGCTCCAGGCCCTGGCCAGCCTGAGTCAGCACGTGCGTGAAGCCCTCGACCAATCCGCCACAGAGCTGGAGCAGGCCCAACAGCAGCTGCTCGATAGTGAGCTCGTTGATGCCGGCGGCGACAGCCTGCCCCAGGTGCGCACCCACCTCCAACAGGGCCTCTCCCACGCCGAACAGGCCATCAATCGCCTCTCCGCCAGCCTGGAACTCCCGCGCCTGCTGCTGCTCGCCAACCAGGAAGAGGTGCGTAAGGGCGCCCTTGAGCGCACCCGCGCCGTGGTGAGTCGCCGCCAGGAGCTCGATGAGCGCCTGGATGGCGTGATGGAGGGCTGGCGGCTCACCCGGCTTCCCCGCATCGATCGCGACATCCTGCGCCTGGCCGCCACGGACATGGAGGATTTCGGCACGCCGCCGGCGGTGGCCTGTAACGAGGCGGTGGAACTGGCCAATCGCTACAGCGACGAGCAGGGCCGTCGCATGATCAATGGGGTGCTGCGGCGCCTCACGAGTCTTCCCGGCTGATCGCAGATGGTGTTCGACTGGTTCCAGCGCACTTCCGTCCCCGAGGGTCAGTCAGGGGACCAGCCCGAACTGGAGCCTGGGCCGCCGCCGGCCCCCCAAGCGGCTGACGCCCCGGCCCCTGAACCCAGCGAATCCCCGGGGCTCTCCGAATCCGTCGCCCCCTCACCCCCGGAGTCCCCCCCTGGGGCTGACGCCGGTGGGCCCCAAGCCTCGCCAGCGGTTCCGGCCAGCCCGGCGCCCATGGCTGGCGTCGATAGCGAAGCCCTCGAATGGGCCCGCCAGGCCTATGCCCGCCTCAAGGCCCAGCAAGAAGCCACTCGCCAGCAGGCCCAGGCCCGTCCCCCCGAACCAGCCCCCCAGGAGCCGCTATCACCTGAGCCGCCAGCGGCCGCTGGGCCAGCTTCCGCCCCTGCACCCCCTGCAGCGGTTGGGGCGCCTGCGGCCCCCACGCCCGGCCAGCCCTGGCAGGCGGATCAACCGGCGCCCCAGCCCCAGAGCTTGGCGCCAGACCAGCCGGAGCCATCAACGCAACGCGCTGCCGAACCCCAGCCTGGCCCTGTTCCCCAGGGGTCCGAGCCAGCGAACCCCGAGCCAAGCCCGAGCCAGCCGGAGGGGGGTTCCTTGGCTTCGCTGCCGGCCCAGGAGCCCGAGCGTCCTGAGTCCGCCGCGGCTGTAGGGGTTCCTACGGACCAGCCTGCCGCCAGTCCGGCGCCCGGGTTGTCCTTGCTGGAGCAGGCCGCGGCCCAGCGGGCCGAACGCCAGCGGGAGTTGCTGGCCCGTGCGATCGAGGAACCGGCGTCTCCGGTGCCCCCAGGGGCTCCACCAGGGCCTTCTGCCCCTGGCACCTGGAGTGCCACCATCGCCGGCGCGGCTGCTGTCGTGGCTCCGGTTCCGGCTCCCCAGACCCCGGCCACCGCTGCTGACGCGGAACCCCAGCTGGGTGCTTTTGATGCTGATTTCACCTGGTCGGCCGAGGTGTTGGCGGCCCAGGGCCGCCGCGCTGATCAGGTGTCCCTCGAGGAAATTGATTGGCTCGGCCGGTTGCGCCGGGGCCTGGAGAAGACCCGTCGCAATTTCGTTACCCAGCTGCTCACCAACCTGGGCGACGATCCCCTCACCCCGGAGGTGCTCGACGAGCTGGAAACCCTGCTGTTGCGGGCTGATGTGGGCGTGAAGGCCACGGACCAGGCCCTGGGGGCCCTGCGCGAGCGCCTCAATGTGGAGGTGGTGGATCCCAGCGAAGGCATTCGCTTCCTCAAGGACCAGCTCAAAGAGTTGTTGGAGGCGCCGATTCGCGCCAGCGGCACTGCCCTGCTCGCCCCCCAGCGCGATCGCCTCAACGTTTGGCTGCTGGTGGGGGTCAATGGTGTGGGCAAAACCACCACCCTGGGCAAGCTGGCCAATTTGGCCACCCGCAGCGGCTACAGCTGCCTGATCGCTGCCGCCGACACCTTCCGGGCCGCGGCCGTCGAGCAGGTGCGGGTCTGGGGCGATCGTAGTGGCGTCACGGTTGTGTCCAATCCCTCCGCCAATGCCGATCCCGCGGCGGTGGTGTTCGATGCGATCGGCGCCGCCCAATCCAAGGGCCTCGACCTCGTTCTGGTCGACACGGCCGGCCGCCTGCAAACCAAGCACAATCTGATGGAGGAACTGGCCAAGGTGCGTCGCATCGTCGATCGCCTGGCCCCCGAGGCGGCGGTGGAATCCCTGTTGGTGCTCGATGCCAGCCAGGGCCAGAACGGCCTGCGCCAGGCCATGGCCTTTGCCAAGGCGGCTGGCCTCACCGGCGTGGTGCTCACCAAGCTCGATGGCAGTGCCCGCGGCGGCGTGGCCCTGGCGGTGGCGTCGGAAGCGGGCCTGCCGATCCGGTTCATCGGCGCTGGCGAAGGCATCCGGGATCTGCGCCCGTTCAACAGCTTCGAATTCATCGAGGCCCTGCTGGACGGTTAGTCGTTGATCGGCCCCCGGGTTGCCCGCCAGGGTGGTGACCTGCCTCGTGGCTGGTTGGCCTGCTTGGTTAGGGGCTGATCGGGCCGAATGGCTCCCAGGGCCGGGACAATGGTGGCAACACTGCTACCTTGCGGGTCCCATTGCGGCCCCTCCTTGGGCAGCAAGCCGCCGCGGATTCAACCTCCGCCCCATCCCCTTCCCCCCACGGCCTCGGCAACGGCCTCCCTGCGCCAGCTGCTCGACAGCCTCAGCCGGGAGCAACGCCGCAACCAGGAGCTGCTGGCCTCCTTGGCCTTTGCCCTGCGTAGTTTTACCAACCTGAACCGCTTCCTGGAGTTGGTGCCCCTGGTGGCGGCTCGCTTGATGGAGGCCGAGGGGGCCCTGCTGCTGCCCTTCCATGCCAATGGCCACCTCTGGCGGGAGCAGTTCCAGGGCACCCCACCCGAGCGCAGCCGGGACGTGCTCCGCCAGCTGGCCGCCTTAGACGACGCCAGTCTGTTGGCATCGGCGGGTGAGGCTGGCCTGGTGGCCCGCCTGGATCAGGTAGTGGCCCAGCATTGGGGTGAGGGAGCCCTGGTCGGCACCTCGGTGGTGGCCCGCAGTCTCCAGCGGGGACGCCTTTACGTATTCGGCCCTGCCGGTGCCTCGGGCTGGAGCGATGTGCATCGCCGCCATGGCCAGCTGGTGGCCGACCTCACCGGGGTGGCCCTGGAAAACGACCTGCTGCTGCAGGAACGGCGCCGCCATGAACGCCTCGATCGCCAGCTCAGCACCGGCGCCGAGATCCAAGCCCAACTGCTGCCAGATCACTGCCCGGTGATCGAGGGGGTGGACTTGGCGGCCCGCTGCCGGCCGGCCTACCTGGTGGGCGGCGACTACTACGACTTCATCCCCACCCGGCCCCAGCTCCAGGGCCGCGGCCGCGAGCAGGGGCGCTGGGCTCTGGTGATAGGCGATGTGATGGGCAAGGGCGTGCCCGCCAGCCTGCTGATGACCCTGCTGCGGGGCATGTTGCGGGCCGAGGTGCTGACGGGCCTGCCCCCCGATCGCATCCTCCACGACCTCAACCAACTGGCCCAGGAGGATCTGGCCCACTCCCACCGCTTCGTCACCCTCTTCTATTCCGACTTTGATCCGGCCAGCCGCCTGCTGCGTTACGCCAATGCGGCCCACAATCCGCCCCTGGTCTGGCGGCGCCAGCGCCAGCAGGTGGAGCGGCTCGATGCGCCCGGGCTGTTGATTGGCCTGGAGGCGGAGGCCGATTACGGCTGTGAGCAAACCGTGCTCGAGCCTGGTGACGTGTTGCTCTGCTACACCGATGGGGTAACCGAAGCCGCCGGCATCAGCGGTGAACGCTTCGAGGAGCAGAGGCTGCTCACCTGCCTGCAGGAGGCCTGCCGCGCTGGTCTGGGGGCCCAGGCGATCCTCGACCAACTCTTTGCCCGCCTGGATCGCTTCGTTGGCAGTGATCGCCCCCTGGAGGATGACGCCTCCCTGGTGGTGCTCAAGGTGAAGGACCAGCCAGCGCTGGCCAGCCTGCCAAGCTGAGCGGTTGCGGCAACCAGGCCCGATGGCAGCCCCCAATTCTGAGATCGTCCCCGGCCCCGAATCCCTTGGCGCCGGTCTCCCTGGTGGGGTCACTGGCGGTGGGGCGGCGGGCTGGAGCGACCGTTTCGAGGAGGGGCTCCATCCGGCGATTGAACGCTTCAATGCCTCGATCGGCTTCGATCTCGAGCTGCTGCAGCAGGATCTCGACGGCTCGATCGCCCACGCCATCATGTTGGGCAGTTGTGGTGTGATCACCGCCGCCGAAGCCCAGCAGCTGGTGGCCGGTTTAGAGCAGGTGCGCCAGGAGGCTGCTGCGGGCGAGTTTCGTCCCGGCCTGGAGGCCGAAGACGTGCACTTTGCGGTGGAGCGGCGCCTGATCGAGCTGCTCGGTCCGGTTGGCAAGACCCTGCACACGGGCCGCAGTCGCAACGACCAGGTGGGCACGGACCTGCGCCTGTGGTTGCGCCAGAAGGTGGACCTGATCGATGGCGCCCTGCTGCGCTTTGAGAGGGCCCTGCTGGCCCAGGCCGAGGCCCAGGCCAACACCCTGATTCCGGGATACACCCACCTGCAACGGGCCCAGCCGGTTTGCCTGGCCCACCACCTGCTCGCCTATGTGGAGATGGCGGAACGGGACCGGGGCCGCCTGCGGGACCTGCGCCATCGGCTTAATACCTGCCCCCTCGGCGCCGCCGCCCTAGCCGGCACCCCCGTGCCGATCGATCGCCGCCAGACCGCGGCGGCCCTGGGCTTCGAATCGGTTTACGCCAACAGCCTGGATGCCGTTAGTGATCGGGATTTCGCGGTGGAATTCTGCGCCGCCGCCAGCTTGATCATGGTGCACCTCAGCCGCCTGGCCGAGGAGGTGATCCTCTGGGCGAGTGAGGAGTTCGCCTTTATCCGCCTCACCGATCGCTGCGCTACCGGCAGCAGCCTGATGCCCCAGAAAAAGAACCCCGATGTGCCCGAACTGGTGCGCGGCAAGTGCGGCCGGGTCTTCGGCCACCTGCAGGGGCTGCTAGTGATGATTAAGGGCCTGCCCCTGGCCTACAACAAGGATTTCCAGGAAGACAAGGAAGCCCTATTCGACACGGTGCGCACCAGCCTTGATTGTCTCGAGGCCATGGCCATCCTGTTGGAGGAGGGCATCCAATTCCGGCCCGAGCGGCTGGAGGCGGCTGTGGAATCTGATTTCTCCAATGCCACCGATGTGGCCGACTATCTGGTGGCCAAGGGGGTGCCCTTCCGCGAGGCCTACCAGCTGGTGGGCGGTCTGGTGAAGACCTGTCTCAAGGAGGGCATCCTGTTGCGGGATCTCCCCCTGGAGCGCTGGCAGCAGCTCCATCCCGCCTTTGACCAGGCTATCTATGCCGCCATCGCCCCCCGCCAGGTCGTGGCGGCCCGCCGCAGTGAGGGCGGCACGGGCTTCGATCAAGTCAAGCTCCAGCTGGCCCGCACCCGCACGCGCCTCTACGGCTGAGCCAGGTCGGGCCCTGGCTCCCTTGGAGTGAGGCGGAGGCCAGTCTTGGGAGCCGGCTTGGCTGATTGGGTCCTAAGGACCAATCGGATTGCAGCGCCGGGTTTAGATTTGGCCTGTTGGATCTCTGCCTTTTGGCCCCCCAGGCCTGTGAGCATTTTTGTTGGCAACCTTCCCTTCCGCGCGGAACAGGAAGACATCGCTGAATTGTTTGCCCCCTTTGGAGAGGTGGCTAACTGTTCCCTTCCCTTGGAACGGGATACGGGCCGCAAGCGCGGCTTTGCCTTCGTCGAGATGGCCGATGCCGAGAGTGAAGGCCGGGCGATTGAGGCCCTCCAGGGCGCCGAGCTGATGGGCCGCCCCCTGCGGATCAACAAGGCCGAACCCAAGGGAGCTGGTGCGCCGCGCCGTGCCCCTGGTGGGGGCGGTGGCTATGGCGGTGGCGGTGGTTACGGAGGAGGGGGCGGCTACGGCGGTGGCGCTCCGGCCGGTGGTGGTTACGGAGGCGGTGGCTACGGAGGCGGTGGCGGCTATGGCGGCGGAGCTGCCGGGGCGGAACGGTCTTCCGGTGCCAGCGGTTGGGAAGATCGCAGCTACGGCGGCGGCGGTGACAGCTTTGGTGAGGGTCGCAGCCGGCGCCGGCGCAGCTCCCAGCCGGACCCCCATGGCGGCAACGACGACTACGGCGGCGCCGAGGTCTGATTCCGGCGGTTGGCCCTGGATCAGGGGTAGGCCCTGGCTCAAAGGCCCTGGGCTTCTAGCTCCTGGGCGGCGGTTTCCAGCACGATCGCCCCGGCGCTGCGGGCGCCGGCGGCCTCGCCCAGGCGCCGCCGCCAGTGGCGGGCGCCACTGACCCCCTCCACCACCTGCACCAGGTGCCTGGCGATGGGCCAGAGGCGACCGCCTGCCTCGCACCAGCGCTGGGCATAGGGCACCAGGCCCCGCACCACGCTCGAAGCACTGGCCAAGGGGGAAGCCTGGTCGCCAAACAGGTCCCGGTCCACCGGCGCCCAGCGCAGGGGATGGCCATAGGCGGCCCGTCCCACCATCACCGCATCCACCAGCTCCAGCTGGTGCTCGCAGGCGGCCAGATCCTCCAGGCCACCGTTGAGTTCGATTTGCAGTTGGGGCCTGTCCCGTTTGAGCTGGTGCACCAGCTCGTAGCGCAACGGCGGCACGCTGCGGTTTTGTTTGGGGTCAAGGCCCTCTAGCCAGGCCTTGCGGGCGTGCACGCTGAAGCGGCTGGCGCCGGCGGCAGCCACGGTGTCAACGAAGTCGAGCAATTCGGCGTAGGAATCGCGGTGATCGATGCCGATCCGGTGTTTCACGCTCACCGGCAAGCCGGAGGCGGCGGCCATGGCGGCCATGCAGTCGGCCACCCGGGCCGGTTCCGCCATCAGGCAGGCGCCGAAGCGGCCCTTTTGCACCTTCTCGCTGGGACAGCCCACGTTGAGGTTGACCTCGTCGTAGCCCCAGGCCGCCGCTAGACGGGCCGCGGCCGCCAGCAGGCCAGGATCGTCGCCGCCCAACTGCAGGGCCAGGGGTTTTTCAACGGGATCGAAGCCGAGCAGGCGTTCGAGGCGGTCCTGCTGGCCTGGCTGGTCGCAGTGGTGAATGGCCTGGGCCACCACCATTTCGCTGTAGAGCAGGCTGCGGCGCGTGATCTGGCGCATCAGCACCCGGAAGTGCCGATCGGTGTAGTCCAGCATCGGCGCCACACTGAAGCGGTAGGACGGCACCTCGGTGGATGGCACCGCCGTGGGGTCGTGCTGGTTGGGCCCATTTGCCATCTCCCCATGCTGCCCCCTGCCTTGCCCCAGACCGACGCCCAGCCGGAGCTCGAACCCGAGCCCGTAGCCGAGTCATCCGGCCTACGGGCCTGGGACCTGGTGGTGGCCGGTGGCGGACCGGCCGGCTTCATGGCGGCGATCACGGCTGCGGAGGCGGGCGTGCGGCAGGTGTTGCTGCTCGAATCCACCCCCACGCCCCTGGGCAAGGTGTTGATCAGCGGCGGCGGCCGCTGCAATGTCACCCATGCCTGCTGGGACCCGCGCAGCCTGGTGGGCCATTACCCGCGGGGAGGGAAGGCCTTGCTGGGGCCCTTCAGCCGTTTTGCTCCCGGCGACACGGTGGCCTGGTTTGCCGAGCGGGGCCTCTCCCTGGTGGAAGAAGACGACGGCCGCCTCTTTCCCAGCAGCAATCGCGCCAGTTCGGTGGCGGCCAGCCTGCGCAACGCTGCCTTGGCCGCGGGGGTGACCCTGCGCACGGCCGTGGCCCTGCAGGCGGCCGAGCCCCTGCCGGCGGGGGGCTTCCGGCTGGCCCTGCGGGCTGGGGGAGGGGTGCTGGAACGGCTGGAGACCCGCCACTTGGTGCTCGCCACCGGCAGCCACCCCAGTGGCCGGCGCCTGGCGGCAGACCTGGGCCATGGGTTGGTGCCGCCGCTGCCTTCCCTGTTCACCCTGGCCCTGGCTGGGGCGGGGATGGGCGAGCTGGCAGGCCTGGTGATGGATCCGGTGGGGTTGACTCTTGAGTTGGCGGAGGGCCGGTTTCGCCAGTCCGGCCCGGTGCTGTTCACCCACCGGGGTTTGAGTGGCCCGGCGGTGTTACGCCTCACGGCCTTTGCGGCCCGCAGTCTCAAGGCGGTGGCCTACCGCTGCGAGCTGGGCGTGGATTGGAGTGGCGGCCGCTCCCAGGCGGATCTGGAGGCCCTGTTTGCCAGCCTGCGCCTCGACCAGGCCCGCAAACAGCTCGGCGCCTGGCGGCCCTGGCCGGAGTTGGCCCGGCGCCTTTGGACGGTGCTGCTGGAGCAGCAGGCCGTCGATCCCCAGCAGCGCTGGGCTGATCTGACTCGGCCGCAACAACAGCGCCTGATCCAGGCCCTCCGAGCCAGCCGCTATCAGGTCAGCGGCCGCGGCCCGTTTGGAGAGGAATTTGTCACCGCCGGTGGGGTGCCCCTCAAGGAGCTGAACTTGGCCACGATGGCCAGTCGCAAGCAGGAAGGCTTGTATCTGGTGGGAGAACTTCTGGACGTGGATGGGGTAACAGGCGGCTTCAATTTCCAACATTGTTGGACCTCCGGCTGGCTGGCCGGACGGGCGATTGGGGCAGCTGCAGGATGATGGCCTAGTTGATGTTTTGAAAAACACTGAACATCGGTAGGTACATCGCCACCAGAATTGCGCCCACAATTCCACCCACTATCACGATCATGGCAGGTTCCAGCATGGCCGTGAGATTTTTTACAATCAGAGCAACTTCTTCTTCGTAAAAATCGGCTACCTTGGAGAGCATGGCATCCATTTCGCCAGTCTCCTCGCCAATGGCTAACATACTCAGGGCCATGTCCGGAAAGATTTGTTTGCTCAGCAAGCTTTTGCTGAGGCTGATGCCTTCCTGCACATCATTTCTGGCCTTTTCGAGAGCCTCCTGGACGGCGGCATTGCCTGAGGTTTGTTTCAGGATTTCAAGAGCCTGCAGAATCGGCACACCGGCCCGGCTTAGGGCGCTATAGGTTCGGCAAAACTGGGCGGTGGCGCTTTTGAGAATTAGGTCGCCGAAGAGGGGAATCTTCAAGAAGAATTTATCTACACCCATGCGACCTGCTGGAGTAGTATAATAGCAGAAAAAAAGAAAGATTATTATTGCAATCACTACTAAAGCTGAGATCGAATATAAGGGCGTACACAGCCAGCCGCTGAGATCAACAAGCATCTGGGTGAAGATGGGCAGTTCGGCGCCAAGGCTTATAAAAATATCAGCGAATTGGGGAATAATGAAAATTGTCATTCCGAAGAAAACTAAAATGGCAATGAACAACACTGCGATCGGATAGCCCAAGGCACCCTTGATCTGGTTTTGTAGTTTGGCGACATCTTCTTGTAGCTTGGCCAGCCGTCTCAAGGTTTCATCGAGCACACCACCGGCTTCACCAGCTTCCACCATTGACACCATCAGTCGGTCGAAAACCATGGGCCAGCGCCGCATGGCACTGCCAAGGGTTGTTCCTTGGTTGACTTCGATGCAGATGGCTGAGAGGGCTCGTTTGAACAGGGGTTGGGTCTGCTGGCTGGCCAACATTTCCAGGCTGCGAACGATCGGCACTCCGGCATCGATCAGGGCCGCCATTTTGTTGGAGAACAGGGCCTTATCCCGCACCCCAGGGCGTTTTTCCAGCCGCTTCGAGATGCTTTGGCCCAGGTCTGGACGGGGCGTCTTTGCCTTGGGTGGTTTGCTGCTGGTGGGTTGGGGAACAATCGAGGTTGCAATTTTGCCGGAGCGCCGTAGGTCTCGCTTGGCGAGGGCCATGCTCGCTGCCGTGATGCGCACTTCCTTGGATTCGCCCTGGCGGGTGGTGTAGTTGGCGATGAAAACAGGCATGGCGCTTTGGTAGTCAGGTAAGGCGTTGAAAAGCGTTAAGGGTGGTGGTGGGCTCTTGAGGTTGAGGCCGCAGATTTGATCGCAGCCTTAAGTGGCTTGAAGCATCCGGCTTAATTCCTCCGGTTTGCTGGCTTTCGACAGGGCTTCTTTGGTGCTGATGATTTTTGCGTTGACCAGATTGGCTAGGGCTTTTTCAAGGGTTTGCATGCCCAGCTGCCCACCTGTTTGCATCTGAGAATAGAGCTGGGCGGTTTTGCCTTCACGAATTAAATTGGCGACGGCCGGTGTATTGACCATGATTTCCTGGGCCAGTACCCTGGCGTACTGACCGGGTAAGGGATTCAGGGCCTGGCAAAGTGTTTGGGAGAAGATGCCCACCAGGCTGCTACTGAGTTGGGTGCGAATCTGATTCATTTGTTCAGCGGGGAACACATCGAGCATGCGGTCGATGGTCTGGGGTGCTGAGCTGGTGTGTAGGGTGCCAAAGACAAGGTGGCCGGTTTCGGCGGCTGTGATTGCCAGTTGGATGGTTTCTAGATCGCGCATTTCACCGATCAGGATGACGTCCGGGTCTTCCCGCAGGGCCGCCCGTAGGGCAGCGCTGAAACTCCTGGTGTCTTCGTTGATTTGCCGCTGATGGATCAGGCTGAGATCATTGACATAGGTGAATTCAATGGGATCCTCGATGGTAAGAATATGCTCGGCCCTGCTGTGGTTGATATGATTCATTAAGGAGGCCAAGGTGGTGGTTTTCCCCGAGCCAGTGGGGCCGGTCACCAGAATCAGACCCCTCGGTTTGCTGCAGGATTCCACCACAACGGCTGGCAGGGCCAGATCTTCCGTGGTCGGAATATGGTTACTGAGGGCGCGCAGGCAAGCGGCATAGGTGCCTCGCTGCCGGTAGGCATTAACGCGGAAACGGGCGATTCCCTTTAGTCCATAGGCGCAGTCCAGTTCCCAGGTTTGCTCCAGTTGTTTGCGTTGGGAGTTGTTGACCAGGGAAAAAATTAATTGATTACAGTCCTGTTCTGATAACTTCTCTTCGCGCATCGGCGTCAGCTTGCCATTGAAACGTCCGTAGGGGGGCTGGCCGACCGAGAGATGCAAGTCACTGCCACCCCCCTCCACCAATTGGGTCATGAGGTCTTCGATCAGTAATTCCATGGTTCCGACTCCCGGTCAAGATAGTAGCGATTATCAAGGAAATCTAATAAATAAGCAACCCGTTGGGCCGTTTTATTGGGGGTTTTCCTGAAAGTCTAGCGTTGGGACTTATGCGACTGTCATTTGACCTTCGGGTGACTGACCATTTTCAATCTAGTTTCTTGGGGTTAAGCAGTAGGGGCATTCCAGCCAGTCATCCTGCATGCCGGCGCCACAGCCCTTACAGGTGATCGTGTGGAGGGCCTTGGCTTTGCGTTCCGATTCAAGTCCGGCATCGGTAAGAATCATCCGGCCAATCTCTTCCAGGGTTGTGTAACCATTGCGCACCAGGTCGAGTCCGTAGCCCAATAGGGTTGTCATGCCATTTTCCAGGGCCAGGCGGCGGATCTGCTCGGTGCTTGTTTCTAGGGAAATAGCAGAGGCCAAACTATCATTGATACGCAGAACTTCGTAAACACCAATCCGACCCTTGTAACCAAGACCTTTGCAGGTAGCACAAGGCTTCTCGTGCGACTCAGTTGCCCGCTTCGACTTGAAGAAGGTGATATTTGCCTCGCTGTTGGCAAGCAAGCCAAAGCGAGCTAGCTCCTGTTCGCTCGGATGGTAGGCAATCCGGCAGGTTGGACAAACGCGTCTGACCAGGCGTTGTGAAACGATGCCAATCAGGGAGGCGCTGACCAGGAACGGTTCCACTCCCATTTCCGCCAGTCGGGCAATGGCACTGGGAGCGTCATTAGCGTGCAAGGTGGTTAATACCAGGTGTCCGGTAAGGGCTGCTTCCACAGCTGTTTTGGCCGTTTCTAGATCCCTAGTTTCACCCACCAGCAGCACATCGGGATCTTGGCGCATGAACGCCCGTAGGGCCCGGGCAAAGTCGTAGCCCTTTTCGCGATTCACCTGGGTTTGGGAGATCCCCTTGAGGCTGTATTCAATAGGATCTTCAACGGTTGATATGTTGATAGCCGGACTATTGCGTTCCGATAGGAGTGAATAGAGGGTTGTGGATTTACCCGAGCCCGTCGGGCCAGTTACCAGAATCATGCCGTAGGGCTTCGATCCCATATCCCTCACCATGGCCAGGGCTTCTTGATTGCTGATCAGTTTGTCGAGTCCGAGTTTGGTCGAACCGCTATCGAGCAGCCGCAGGCAGACTTTTTCACCATAACGGGTCGGCAGGGTGCTTACGCGTAGATCGAAGACGCGGCCGCGGAACATCCGGCGAATGCGACCATCTTGGGGTAGTCGTCGTTCAGCAATATCAAGATCCGCCATGATTTTTAATCTAGAAGTGATCGCTGGGATGATATTTTTCGGCAATACGGCGAGTTGCTCGAGCACGCCATCGTGGCGCAATCGAATCACCAGGCCATCCTCTTGGGGCTCAATGTGGATATCGCTGGTGCCACTGCTTAGGGCTTGAATTAAAATTTTGTCTACCAGGTTGATGATGGGCGAGGAATTGGTCGTTTCCAGGTCCATGTTGAGGAAATTGTCCTCCTCAGGAGCAGCTTCAAGACTGGCTACCTGGTTGAGGTTGTCCAGCAAGGAAAAGGGCTCATTGCTGGTGCTGCTATCGCTGGAATCAACCTTGAAGGATTCCTCTTCAGCGCTGCTTGAGCGGGTTTCTTCCAGAATCGCTTCGATATCCGTCTTCATCGCCAAACGCAGTTCCATCCTTAGTCCTTGGCTAAGGGCGATCTCCTGGAGCCGGTCCCGCTCCACCCGTTCGAGGGTGGTGGGGATCGCGACCACCAGCAAGCCGTCGTACTGACGCACCGGCAGGCAGGTGAACTCCTCGCATTGCTCCTGGCTGAGCGAGGGGTTCCAGCTCCAACGGATCGGTCCGGCCTCGCCCAGTTCGGCCGCAGTCAGCAACCGTTCCCCCAGCAGCAGCTCCACTTCCAGCCTCTGCTGCAGGGGATCGGTGGCCACAGGGACGGGCCGCGAAGGAGTCAGGGTCATGGCTTGGGGGGGGCCGGCAGACCTGGAGAGGTGCGGGCTTCCCCCGCTTGTGGGTAGCGCCCGTGAGAATCCAACATGTCTAGGTCAGATCCTCGCTTCAGTCAGCATGAGCGGCGACGCCAACCATCCCCACGACTCCGCAGCCGAGGCCGTTAGCGCCGCGCCGGTCGACCATCCTTCTGACCAGGCTCCTGGGGTTGGGGCCGAAGGTCCGGTCCTGGAGGCCAATTCCGCTTCGGGCAGCGAGGGCGATGGGGCCAACGAGATAGGGGCTGTTTCAGGCTCCAGGGAGGAGCAGTTGGAGGCGGAACTTGCGGCCCTGCGCAGCGAGTACGAGAGCCTGCGCTCCCAGTCCATGCGGATTGCCGCCGATTTCGACAACTTCCGCAAGCGCCAGTCCCGCGACCAGCAGGACCAACGCCTGCAGATCACCTGCTCCACCCTCAGCGAGATCCTGCCGGTGGTGGACAACTTCGAGCGGGCCCGCCAGCAGCTTGATCCCCAGCACGAGGAAGCCCAGGGCTTGCACCGCAGCTACCAGGGGCTCTACAAGCAGCTGGTTGAGGTGTTCAAGCAGCTGGGGGTGTCGCCGATGCGGGTGGAGGGCGAACCCTTCGATCCCAGCCTGCACGAGGCCGTGTTGCGCGAGCCCAGCGAGGAGCATCCTGAGGATGTGGTGATTGCCGAACTGCAACGGGGGTATCACCTCGATGGCCGGGTGCTCCGCCACGCCCTCGTCAAGGTGTCCATGGGACCAGGTCCCTCGGCTCCGGCCCCGGCCGGCCCCAGCGAAGGCGATTGAGCCAGTTCACGGTTTTAGGGTTCCACTAATAGAGCTGAGCGATGGCGGATTACTACGACCTCTTGGGGGTCAGCCGGGATGCGGACCCCGAGACCCTCAAGCGGGCCTATCGCCGCATGGCCCGGCAATACCACCCCGATGTCAACAAGGATCCTGGGGCTGAGGACAAGTTCAAGGAGATTGGCCGCGCCTACGGGGTGCTGAGCGATCCCCAGACCCGCAGCCGCTACGACCAGTTCGGCGAGGCCGGCCTGGGTGGTGGCGGCGGCATGCCCGACATGGGCGATATGGGCGGTTTTGCCGACCTGTTTGAGACCTTCTTCAGCGGCTTCGGCGGCGGCGCCGCCCAGGGCGGCGGCGGTGCCCGCCGCCGCGGCCCCCGCCAGGGCGATGACCTGCGCTTCGACCTGACCATCAGCTTCAGCGAGGCGATCGCCGGCCAGGAGAAGGAGGTTCAGATCCGGCACCTGGAAACCTGCACCACCTGCAAGGGCTCCGGCGCCAAGGCCGGCAGCGGCCCCACCACCTGCGGTACCTGCTCCGGCGCCGGCCAGGTGCGCCGCGCCACCCGCACCCCCTTTGGCAGCTTCACCCAGGTGGCCCCCTGCCCCACCTGCGAAGGCACGGGCGAAGTGATCGCCGATCCCTGCAACGCCTGTGGCGGGCAGGGGCTGCAACAGGTGCGCAAGAAGCTGCGCATCAACATCCCCGCCGGGGTCGACACCGGCACCCGCCTGCGCGTGTCGAATGAGGGCAACGCCGGCCAGCGGGGCGGCCCGGCTGGGGATTTGTATGTGTTTCTCACGGTCCAGCCCCATCCCCAGCTGCGGCGTGACGGGATCACGATCCACTCCGAGGTCACGGTCAATTACCTGCAGGCGATCCTGGGCGACAAGATCGAGGTGGAGACCGTGGACGGAGCCCAGGCCCTAGACCTGCCGGCCGGCACCCAGCCCGGGGCGGTGCTGAACCTCACCGGCAAGGGGGTGCCCAAACTCGGCAACCCCGTTGCCCGTGGCAACCACCTGATCAGCATCAAGGTGCAGCTGCCCACCAAGCTCAACGGCGAGGAGCGCAACTTGCTGGAGGAACTGGCCGGCCACCACAGTGCCAAGGGCCACAAGCATCCCCATAAGAGCGGCCTGTTCGGCGGCCTGTTTGGTGGTTAATCCGTCCCAGGGCGGTGACAGGGCTATGGGGACGGGCGCCGAGGCTCCCCAGGAGCTGGACCAACGGGTGCCCAGCCTGAGCCTGGATCTGCGCGGCACGGCCTGTCCGGTGAACTTCATCCGTACCCGCCTGGCCTTGGAAACCATCGACCCCGGGGCCTGGCTCCAAGTGGACCTGGATGCGGGCGAGCCCGAGCGCCTAGTCGGTGATGGCCTGCGCCAGGCCGGACACCAGGTGCAGATCACGCTCCTAGCCGACGGAGCCGTGCGCCTGCTGATCTGCCGCCATGGGGGCTGAGGCGCCGGATCCGGGCGAAGGCTCCCGCCTCGGCAACCCAGGTCTGTCCAGCGCTCAACGGGCGCCTGAGACCGGCCCTGATCCCTCCCTTGCCGGCCTTTCTGTGGGCGGACTGGTGGTGGCCCTGGAGGCCAATTTCTGCCGGGTGGCCCTGGAGGCCGCTGGCCCGGGAGGGGTGGACCAGTTGCTGTGTGTGCGCCGAACCCGCCTGGGCAAGACCGGCCAACAGATCTGCGTGGGTGACCGGGTCACGGTGGAGGGGGTCGACTGGAGCTCCCGCCGCGGCGCCGTGGCGGCGGTGGCGCCCCGCTCCAGCCTGCTGGCCCGGCCGGCGGTGGCCAACTGCAACCGGGTGGTGGTGGTGATGGCCCTGGTGCAGCCCGACCTCGATCCGATCCAGCTCACCCGCTTCCTGCTCACGGCCGAAGCCACCGGGGTCCAGGTGGATCTGGTGCTCACCAAGGCCGATCTACTGGCGCCCCAGGTCCTGCAGGAGTGGCGCCAGCGTCTGGCGGCCTGGGGCTATGAACCCTGGCTGGTGTCTGCCCAAACGGGCGCCGGCATCGAGCCCCTGCGCCACCACTTGGCGCAGCCGGGGATTGCCGTGCTCTGTGGCCCCTCCGGGGTGGGCAAGAGCAGCCTGCTGAATGCCCTGGTGCCGGATCTGGCCCTGCGGGTGGGGGCCGTGTCGGGGCGCCTGCAGCGGGGTCGCCACACCACCCGCCATGTGGAGTTGTTTGCCATTGGCGCCGGTGGCCTCCTCGCCGACACCCCCGGCTTCAACCGGCCTGACGTACCGCTGGACCCTGGTGCGCTGGTGGGGTTGTTCCCCGAGGTGCGGGGGCGCCTGGGCGCGGGCGGTTGCCGCTTCACCAATTGCCTGCACCAGGGCGATCCGGGCTGCGCCGTTGGCAGCGACTGGCCCCGCTATCCCCATTATTTGCAGTGCTTGGACCAGGTGCTGGCCCAGGAGGCGGCCGCCAAATCCCGGCCCGCCGAACCCGGCCTTAAACAGCGCGGTGGCCGCTCGGAGCCCCGCCTCGATCCGCGCTTGCGCCAACTGTCGCGCAAGCGGCAACGGCAGGGGGATGGGCCCCAGGGTGACGACTCCTCCCCTGATCGCGATGGGGAGGAGGGGGAGGATCGGGACCTGGCTCCAGGGACTCGGGGTTAGGGCGCTGGCGGCTCCCTGAACCCGGCTCCAAAGCTGTCAGCCCCCGGCCCGTTTCAGCCCCCCATGCCGGGCAGGTTGAGGTTGAGGCCGCCGGTCAGTTCCTCCATGCGTTCCTTCATCGTGGCGGTGGAGCGCTCGTAGGCGGCCTTGAGGGCCTCCAGCACGGCCGTTTCGGTGGCCTCGGCCCCAGCGGCCACTAGTTCAGGCGCCACGCGCACCCGCAGGGGTTGCTGGTTGCCCGACACCCAGACGCTGGCGCGGCCATCGCTGCTACTGCCCTCGAGCTCCATCGCATCCAGTTCGTCCTGGAGTTTTTGGGCGTCCTGTTGGATCTGTTGGGCCTTGCGGAACGCTTCGGTGAGCTGGCCGAAATTGGGAAGTCCGAAGCCGGCCATTCAGGCAAAACGCAAGGTGAGTTCAGGCTAATCCCTGCGGCCCTTGCGTCCTTTCAGGTGGCCTGGGCGGGTTCGGCAAAGGGGCCGAGCCGCTGGACCTCCGGGTGCAGTTCGATGGCGTGGGCCTGGCGAACCCGCTCCTGCACTAGGGCGATCAGCTGGTCCATGTCGCTGGCCCGGGCCGCCCCGGTGTTGACGATGAAATTGGCATGGAGGGTCGAAACCGCCGCGCCGCCGACGCTGAGGCCCTTGAGGCCCAGCGCTTCGATCAGCTGGCCCGCTTTCTGGGGTTCCGGGTTGCGGAAGACGCTGCCGCAGCTCGGTTGCTGGTAGGGCTGGCTGCTGGTGCGGCTGCGCAGGTTGGCGCTGGTGCGTTGGCCCACCGCGGCCGGATCCAGCCCGGCCCGCAGGCGGAAGCGGGCCGAGAGCACCACCAGGGGCTCCTGCTGCAGGCGGCTGTGGCGGTAGGCGAAGGCCAGATCGCGGCTGGCCAGCACAAAGGGCTCGCCGTCGCCGTTGGGATCAAACACGGTGACCTCCTCGAGCCACTCGCTGGTGCAGCCCCCCTGGGCGCCCGCATTCATCACCACGGCTCCCCCCACCGTGCCGGGGATGCCCACGGCCCACTCCAGGCCGCCTAGGCCGGCGCGGGCGGCCCGGCGGGCAAGGGTAGGGATCGGTTCACCGGCCTGGGCTTCAATCAGGCCCGTGGCGCCATCGAGCTGGCTGCCCTGGAGCCGCCGTTGGCAGAGGGTCAGGCCGGCCAGGCCCTGGTCGCTGATCAGCAGGTTGGAGCCGGCGCCGATCACCTGCAGGGGCAGGCCCTGGTGCCGGGCCCAGCGGGCCAGGCCGATCACCTGGTCGTTGCCCTCGGGTTCGCAGAACCATTGGGCCGCTCCGCCCACCTTCCACGTGGTGAAGTCGGCCAAGCTCACCGCCGCCCGCAGCCCAGGGGGAAGCCCAGCTCCCAGCTCCGCAAGCAGGGCGGCGGTCTCCATGGCTCAGGCCGCCAGGGCCAGGGGGCTTTGCCGTTCTTCGAGCCGTTGCAAGCGGTTCCAGAGCCCGTTGACATCGCCAGCCCCCATGGCCAACACGAGATCGCCCGCCACGGTGCTGAGCACGACTTGATCGGCTAGGTCGTCCAGGTCCCGGGCCACGCTCACGGCCAGATCTGGGCGGATGCGCCGGACCTCGGCGGCCAGGGCCTCACTGGAGATGCCGGCGATCGCTGCTTCGCCGGCGGTGTAAAGGGGGGCGAGCACCAGGGCATCGGCCTGGCTGAGGGCCTGGGCAAAGCCCTGCAGGAACTGGGCCGTGCGCGTGTAGCGATGGGGCTGGAACACCGCCACCAGCCGCTGGGGCGGGCAGGGCAGGGGGCTGCGGCCGCTGCTCACCATCAGCCGGGCCATGGCCAGGGTGGCCGCCACCTCACTGGGATGGTGGGCGTAGTCATCAACCACCTGGCGGCCCTGCCAGGTGCCGCGATAATCGAAGCGGCGACCGGGGGCCTGCAGGCTGGCAAGGGCCTGGCTCAGCTCGGCGAAGGGCACCCCCTGGAGGCGGCAGGCCGCCAGGGCGCCGGTGGCGTTGCTGAGGTTGTGCAGGCCCGGCAGGGGCAGGGTGAAGCGGCCCACCAGTTGGCCCCCTTCGTGGAAATCGGCCACGCAGCTGTCGCCGTTGAGCTGAACCGGGATGGCGGCGAAGTCCACCGCTTCCGTCTGCACGACCGACCACCAGGCCTGGGCATCGAAGTGTTGCCGCAGGACCGGGTCATCCCAGTTGGCCAGCAGGCTTTGGCAGCCCTGGGCGAATTGCTGCAGGGTGCTGATCAGGGAGTCCAGATCCGGGTAGTGGTCCGTGTGGTCCAGCTCCAGGTTGGTGATCACCCCCAGGCTGGCGGGAAATTTCACCAGGGAGCCATCGGATTCGTCGGCTTCGGCCACCAGCAGGGCGCCGGCGCCACTGCGGCCATTACTGCCAAAGGCGGGCACGATGCCGCCGATCACGGCCGTGGGGTCCTGGTTGGTGCCCGCCAGCAGGGTGGCCACCATCGTGCTGGTGGTGGTCTTGCCGTGGCTGCCGGCAATGGCAATGGCGCTCTGGGAGCGGATCAGGGCGCCTAGCACGTCGGAGCGATGGCACACCTCGAGGCCGAGCCGCCGGGCTTCCAATAATTCGGGATTGGAGCTGGGCACGGCGGAACTGACCACCACCAGCGGCTGGGGGGCCGGCAGGGCTTGCCCAGACTCAGGAGAGTGGGGCCCAGCGGGGGATGGGTTGGCCAGGATGGCCGTGATCGTGGCGGCGCTCTGGTGCAGAAAAACGCGAACGCCCCGGCTGCGCAGGTCCGCCAAGACGGCGTTGTCCTTGGGATCGGATCCGCTAACCCCAAAGCCCCGGTCGGCCAGGATCCCGGCGATCGCTGACATCCCGATGCCGCCAACCCCAATGAAGTGGAGGGGCTGCTGACGATCGAGGGTCAGGGCCAAGGGCGGCTCTCCAGGTCTGAGCGACGCTAAGCCGGGAAGCCCTCCTTGTCGCCGGCTTGCAGCGTCCCGCAAAGCTTGGTCTCCAAAACGCTGGGACCCCGAATCGGGTCGGCGGGGCCGCCTAAGCCGCTTCCATGGAGCTGGCCCCCATTTCTGTATGATCGGCAGCCAAATCCCCCGTCTTAGCGGGTTTCCCCCCTTTCTGCCATGACCTTGCGCGTTGCGATCAATGGATTCGGCCGAATTGGTCGCAACTTCATGCGCTGCTGGCTGAGCCGGGGTGCCAATACGGGCATCGAGGTCGTGGGTCTGAACGACACCTCCGATCCCCGCACCAACTCCCACCTGCTTCAGTACGACTCGATGCTGGGCCACATCCGCGATGCGGAAGTGAGCTACACCGATAACGCCATCATCGTCAACGGCAAGGAGATCAAGTGCTTCTCCGACCGTAATCCCCTCAACCTGCCTTGGAAAGAGTGGGGTGTGGATTTGGTGATTGAATCCACCGGTGTCTTCAACGACGACGTGGGCGCTAGTAAGCACCTTCAAGCCGGTGCCAAGAAGGTGATCCTCACCGCCCCTGGTAAGGGCGCGGGTGTCGGCACTTTCGTGGTTGGCGTCAACGCTGACCAATACCGCCACGAAGATTTCGACATCCTCAGTAACGCCAGCTGCACCACCAACTGCATGGCGCCCGTGGTCAAGGTGCTCGACCAGACCTTTGGCATCGTCAAGGGCACGATGACCACCACCCACAGCTACACGGGTGACCAGCGCATCCTCGATGCCAGCCACCGCGACCTGCGCCGGGCCCGCGCCGCCGCTGTCAACATCGTTCCAACCTCCACCGGTGCTGCCCAGGCCGTGGCCCTGGTGTATCCCCCGATGAAGGGCAAGCTCAACGGCATCGCCATGCGCGTGCCCACCCCCAACGTGTCGGTGGTCGACATGGTGCTGGAAGTGGCCCGCGGCACCACAAAAGAGGAAGTCAATGCCGTGCTCAAGGCGTCCGCCGAGGGCGCCATGAAGGGGATCATCAAGTACTCAGACCTGCCCCTGGTCTCCAGCGACCACGCCGGCACCAACGAATCCACCATCGTCGATTCCGACCTCACCTTGGTGATGGGCGACAACATGGTGAAGGTGATCTGCTGGTACGACAACGAGTGGGGCTACAGCCAGCGCGTTGTTGACCTGGCCGAACTGGTGTCCAGCAACTGGAAGTGAGGATCGGGGCTTTTGCCCCTGGGTAACCACTCTTTTTCAGCACGCTTTCATTGAGCCTGACCCAGCAGTTCCTTTGATGGTTCCGCCGGGGTCAGGCTTTTTGCTGCGAGGCCCTGGGTTCGGGGGCTGGTGGACCTGGCGCCTTTGCCAGAGCGTGCTGGCCCTCCGGCCTTCGTTGCCAGCGATCAGTGGAAGTGGCTAAACCCGGCCGCGTCCGCCAGCGCCAGGGCGGTCCCGTCGGCCCAGCGCAGGGGCCTGGCGTCCGAGCCGCTGACCTCAGAGGGTTGGGCCGGCTCTAGGCGACCGATCACCTGGGCCCCCTCCAACTGCCCCACCAGGGCTTCGGCCCAGGCGGGGGCTAGGGCCAGCACCAATTCGAAGTCCTCGCCGCCGCCCAGGCACCAGGCTTCGGCCTGGGGCAGGTCCGCCATGGCGGCGGCCAGGGGCAATTGGCTTCGCTCCAGCACCGCCTGGCACTGGCTGCGGTTGGCGATCGCCGCCACGGCCTGGCCCAGGCCATCGCTGCTGTCCATGCCGGCCACCCGCCAGGGCTCGCCGGGGGGCTGGCTGGCCCCTAGGGCCGCCAGCCCATCCAGGCGCGGCCGCGGCCGGCGATGGGCGGTGATGGCCCGCTCCTGTAGCTCCGGCGAGGCCAGGGGCTCCAGCTCCCCCTGCAGCAGGGCCAGGCCCAGGCGGCTGAGGCCGTGGGCCCCGCTGCTCACCAGCAGGTCGCCGGGGCGGCCATCGCTGCGGCGAATCGGCCGGGCCGGGTTCAGGCGCCCCAGGGCCGTGATCGCCAAGAGCCGCTGCTGGCCGCCGCTGCAGTCGCCGCCCAGCAGCTCGCCGCCATAGCGGGCTAGGGCCTGGCTCAGGCCGGTGTACACGCCCTCAACCCAGGCCCAGGGCGTCTCGGCTGGGGCGGCTAGCCCCACGGTGAGCCCCACCACCTGGTCGCAACCCATGGCAGCTAGGTCGGAGAGGTTGGCCGCAGCGGCCCGCCAGCCCAGGTCCTCGGGGCCCATGGTGGCGTCACTGAAGTGGATCCCCTCCACCAGCAAGTCCGTGGTCACCACCAGGTTGCGGTCCCGATCTGGGCTGATCAGGGCGCCGTCATCGTCGAATTGGCCGGGGGGCGCATAGGCCCCGAGGCGCTTGATCAGGCCCCATTCCCCCAGGTCGGCGAGCCGCAGCGGCTCAGCCATGGGCCTGCAGGTTTTCGGCGCCGTCGATCACCCGCGCCTTGACGATGCCGTCATCGGCGCTGAGCTCCTGCAGCACATCAAAGCCATCCACGACGTAGCCGAAGGCGGCATAGCGGCCATCGATCAGGTTCAAGCCCGCGGGGGTGAGTTCGGCTTCAAACAGAAATAGGAAGAACTGGGAGGAGCCGTCATTGAGGGCCTCGTCGGAATGGGCCCAGCCCAGGGTGCCCTTGGTGGCAAAGGGCAGCACCGGCGTGGCCTTGAACAGGCCGAGATCCTCAAAGGTTTGGTTGTAGAAGGGATCCTTCTCGTCCGGGACCCGGATCTCCAAGGGCACCTGGCGTTCGGCCTTGGTTTGGGGATCGACGAAGCCCTTGGCCGGTCCGACGGGATCACCGGTTTGCAGCACGTAGAAGTCTTCAGCCCGGTTGAAGGGCAGGCCGTCGTAGAAGCCCCGCTGTACCAGATCAACGAAGGCCCCGGCGGTCAGGGGGGCGTTGTAGCCATCCACCACGGCGGTGAGCACGCCCTTGGTGGTGGTCAGTTCCACGGTGGCGCGGCCCAGCAGCCTGGGCAGGTCGGCGAAGTCTGCGGGGATCTCGAACGGGAAGGGACCCACCTGCAGGGCTTCCAGGTCACCGATCGTGGCCAGGGCGGCGCGGCGGGCGGTCAGAAAGCCATCGCGGTCCTGCTGGTCGGCGGCGCTCGCCATGGCCTGGAGCTGCTCGGCCACGGCGCTCAAGGCCGCCACGCTGGCGTCCCGATCGGCCGGAGGCAGGCTGGCGGTGATCGCCGTGCCCCGGGTGGCCAGTTGCCCCTGGCTGCGGCGCACGCTGGAGCTGAGGGCACCCCAGCGCTTGGCGCGTAGGTCGTCGCTGGTGCTCTCCAGTTGGTGTTGCAGCTTTTGAAGATCCGCCGATTCGATCGGCAGGGCATCGCGCAGGATCGCCGCCGGGTCGGTCACGGCATTGCCAGGCGGCAGGAAGGCCCAGGCGGGCCCAGGGGCGAGCAGCCCCACTAGCAGCAGGGCGGCCAGGAGCGGTCTGCAGGCAGCGGCGCCTAGGGCCTGGAACCAGCCCGAGAGCCAGAAGGTCCAGGGCCTGGCCGCCAGTTGAACCCGCCTGTGACTGGGATCCATTGCTTCAGGCCTGCCTCTGAACGGACTTTGGCACAGCCGTACAATCCGCCTCAAACGTTCTGCCGGAATGATCTCGAGCAACGACTTTCGTACCGGCACCTCGATCGAGCTCGATGGCCAGGTCTGGCGTGTGGTCGAGTTCCTGCACGTGAAGCCCGGCAAGGGCTCCGCCTTTGTGCGCACCAAGCTCAAGGCCGTCCAGAGCGGCAACGTGGTGGAGAAGACCTTCCGGGCTGGCGAGACCGTGCCCCAGGCCGTACTCGAGAAATCCACCCTGCAGCACACCTACATGGAGGCCGACGACTACGTCTTCATGGACATGGGCACCTTTGAGGAAACCCGCCTCACCGCCAAGCAGATCGGCGAGAGCCGTAAGTACCTCAAAGAGGGCATGGAAGTGAGCGTGGTGGCCTGGAATGGCAAGCCCCTGGAAGTGGAGCTGCCCAATTCCGTGGTGCTGGAGATCACCCAGACCGATCCCGGCGTCAAGGGCGATACGGCGACCGGTGGCACCAAGCCCGCCATCGTCGAAACCGGGGCCCAGGTGATGGTTCCCCTGTTCCTCTCGATCGGCGAGAAGATCAAGATCGATACCCGCACCGACAGCTACCTCGGCCGGGAGAACTGAACGCCATGCAGCTCGACCACGACCAGCTTCGCCAGCTCATCACCCTGCTTGGCGAGAGCGACATCCAGGAACTCAAGCTCGAGGGAGACGACTTCCGCCTCGAACTACGCCGCAACCTGCCGGCCAGCCAGCCCCAGGTGGTGATGCAGGCTCCCCCTGCTCCGGCCCTGGTGGCTGCTCCCGTGGCGGCCCCGTCCGCCTCCCCTTCCGCTGCGCCTCCGGCAGCGGCCGCCGTTCGCGGCGACCTGCTGGAGATCACGGCGCCGATGGTGGGCACCTTCTACCGGGCTTCAGCCCCTGGCGAACCCGCCTTTGTTGAGCTGGGTAGTCGCATCTCCGTCGGCCAACCCATTTGCATTCTCGAGGCGATGAAGCTGATGAATGAATTGGAGGCGGAGGTGAGTGGTGAGGTCGTGGAGATCCTGGTGGAGAACGGCACTCCGGTGGAGTTCGGCCAGGTGCTGATGCGGGTCAGGCCAGCCTGAACCTGGTAACCCAGCACGTCCAGCCAGTCGGTGGCCAGGCCAGTCAACGGCCAAGCCAGGGAACGGCCAGGCCAGTCAACGGTCAAGCCAGTGAACGGCTAAGCCGAGCCTTCCCAAGGGCCAGTTCAGCCCAGCTCCCAGGCGGTTTCTAGGGCGGCTTCCATGCTCTGGGAGCGGGCTAGGCCCTGGCCGGCGATGGCGAAGGCCGTGCCGTGGTCTGGGGAGGTGCGCAGGAAGGGCAGGCCCAGGGTCGTGTTCACGGCGGCATCGAAGGCCAGCAACTTGACCGGGATCAGGCCCTGGTCGTGATACAAAGCCAGGTAACCATCGGCGCCGAGATCGGCCGAGGCGGGATCGGCCCAGGCGGCCCCGGCCCCGAGCCAGCAGGTGTCCGGCGGCAGGGGGCCCAGCAGGTCCACGTTTGGATGGCGCAAGCGCCAGGCCGCCAGCAGGGGCTCCAGCCAGGCCTGCTCCTCATGGCCCAGCTGGCCCGCTTCGCCGGCATGGGGGTTAAGACCCGCCACCACCAGCCGGGGCCGCGGCGCAAAGCGCTGGCAGAAGTCCAGCAACGTGTTCAGCTTGGCTTCGACCCGGGGCCCATCCAGGCTGGTGGCCACGGCGGAGAGGGGGATGTGGGTGGTGGCCAGCAGGGTGTTCAGGCGCCAGGAGCCATGGGGCGCCCGGGCCGTAAACAGCATCGAGGCTTCGCGGACCCCCGCTAGTTCGGCCAGCCGTTCGGTTTGACCCGGGTAGGCATGGCCAGCGGCATGCCAGGCCTGTTTGGCGATCGGCGCGGTGGTGAGGGCCTGGCAGCGCCCTTCCAAGACCAGCTCGGCGGCCCTAGTGAGCCAGGCGAAGCTGGCGGCCCCGCTGGCGGCACTGGACTGGCCCCCAGCGACCGGTTCGACAAGGGGCAAATCGAGGATGTCCAGGCTGGCCGGATCGGCTAAGGGCAGCGCCGTGACCCCTCGCAGGGCCTGGTAGCTCTGTTCCAGCCAGTGGCGGCAGCCCACCACCAGGGGATTCGAGGCGGCGGCGTTGTCGCGATGCCGTAGGGCTGCGATTGCCTTGAGGGTGACCTCGGCGCCAATGCCGGCGGGATCGCCCAGGGCGATGGCGATCCGGCGCTCTTTAACCTCGGGGCTGCTGGCCGGGTTTGCCATGCTGCGTCTGTTGTTGTTGGGACTGCTGCTGTTCGGCCTGGTCACCGGGGTGAGCCATGGCTGGATTGAGCTGCGCTGGGACCGTTTCTTCCGCGACGCCGGCGTGCCCCTTTTCCAGGATGGTCCGGCGCCGGCTCAGCCGGCCGGTTCGGGCTCTGGGGCACCGGCCCGTTCTTCGGCCAGGCAGGCCCTAAACCCCTCGCGGTAGCTCGGGTAGCGCAGGGAGTAGCCCAGGTCTTGGCAAAGGCGCCGATTGTGGACTCGGCGGTTTTCGGCCCAGAAGCTCAGGGCCATGGGCCCCATGCTGGCGGCCACGCTGGCGAACGTTTGCACGGGTGGCAGGTTGCAGCCCAGTAGGTGGGCAGCGAAACCGAGGGTTTCGCTGGAGGGGCAGGGGCAATCGTCGCTGACATTGACCAGGGGGGGCCGCGCCTGGGCTGGTAGGCCCAGACAGTGGCTCAAGGCTCCAACGATGTCATCGACGTGGATCCGGCAGAACACTTGGCCCGGCTTGTGGACCAGCCGGCTGGTCCCCTGCTGGAGTCCCACAAACGGGCTGCGGCCCGGACCGTAGATGGCCGGTAGCCGGAAGCTCTGTACCGGCAGCCCACTGCTGAGCCAGGCCTGCTCACAGGCGAGGCGGGCACGGCTGCGCTCCAGACCTGGATTAGCTGGGCTGGTTTCGTCGACCCAGCCGCCCTGGCGGTCCCCGTAGACGCCGGTGGTGGAGAGGTAGCCCACCCAGTCGAGGGGGAGCTGGCGCAGCAAGGGCGCCAGGGCCTCCAGGGCTGGATCCTGGCCTTGGCGGTCGGGCGGGATCGTGCTGAGCAGGTGGGTGGTGCCGGCCAGGTCGTCGGCGCTCGGGACGAGCCCGGCATCGGGATCAAAGGCCAGCCAGCGCCAGGGATCGGCAGCGGCGGAGTCCCTTGGGCCCCGGTGGGTGACGGTCACGTCAAAGCCGGCCTGGACCATGGCGGCGGCGAAGCGACGGCCGCTGTAACCGCCCCCGAGCACCAGCAACTGGCCCGGGGACTTGACAGGTGCGCTGGTCATCAGTACAGATGTATCACTGCTTTGGCTGTTGCCGATGGCGTCCTCCAGTTTCTCCCCTTCCCGTTCCAGCAGCCGGCGTCCGCGCCGGCTTGCCACCAGCTTGGATGGCGGTCCATTCGGGCTAGGTGCCGGCGCTGGCACGGCGGCCCTGCTCCTGGCCCTGGTGTTGCTCCTGGTGGCCACGCTGGTGGCTCCGGAGCAGCCAGGCAGCCTCGAAACCATTTGCCAGCGCCACAATGGAGCCGAGGCCTGCCGGGTGTGGTGAGCACCTTGGGTGCCCAAGGCCCAAACGGGAGATCCGAACGTGATCCAGTCGCTGACCTCAGTTCGATGCCTCGTTCATGGCCAGATCGGCCTGGGGTTTCAGGGCGTTGGCTAGCAAATCTGTGGCGGCTGGCAGAAAATAGCCTTGCAAAATCAGCCCGTATAGAACGACGGCGAGGGCGAAGGCCGGCATTAGGGGCCCCCAGACAACCCCACTGGCGGCAGCCTGGAGCGCAATGGCAATCGGCACCGCTCCCCGCAGGCCCGCAAAGGCTGAGAATGTCTTCTCTGGTGCCTGGAAAGGGGAGCGGTACAGGGTGATAAAGGTCATCAATAGCCGGCTGACCATCGTGATCAGGAACACCACAAACGCGTACCACTTGAGGGGCCAGATATCTTGGGGAAAGACAACCAGTCCCAGGCAAATCAATAAGATCAGTTCGGACGCCCGATTGATGATTGTAAATTCGGAGACGATGATGCAATCGATTTTGTTGGAGTTGCCGATCACGCAGCCCATCACATAGGCGCACAGCAGCGGACTACCACCACAGAGGAAAGCCGTTGCACAGCTAAACATCAACAGGGACAGGCAGATCACTTCGCTGCCGGCATTCGGCTTCAAGTAATGGTCTCGGCCGAGGATGTACGTTCCCAGGTAAGCGCCAGCCCAGCCGACGGCAGCTCCAACGGCAAACTCAAGGCCGACATCACGGATCAGTAGAAGCGGATCTTCTAGTTGGCCTTTGGCGAGGGCAAGGGCGACGCCCGCCAGGATCACCGCCACCGGATCGTTAAAACCAGATTCACACTCAATCAGGTTCAGCAATGGGCCCGGGATCTTGCTGGCGATCGGCCGCAGGAGCGCCAATACGGCTGTTGCATCCGTGCTGCAAAGCATGGCTCCTACAAACAGGGCTAGGGGCAGGTCGGCTGGAAATTGAGTGCCAGCACTATTGGTTAGGACAGGGATAAAATTGTAATCAAGATTCAATCGCGATAGGCCATAAATTAAGGCCGTTGCTGCTCCAGCCGTGATCAGGCAGCCCAGGGTGGCCATCCGTAAACCAGACCAAATCACCCGACGCATCGAGGTCCATCGTGTTGTTAGACCGCCATAAAATAGAATGATGGCCAGTCCCAGGCTGGCGATTGACTCCGCCTGCTCATCAGAAAGATAGGATTGATGATTGCCGAGAAAGTCAGGCAAAAGCATTCCCATGATGAGAATGAGCAGCATGCCTGGAAGTTTTATTTTTTCGGAGATCTTCTCTAGAAGACGAGAGAGTAGTAATAGGCCTCCGAACAGAAGCATGTAAACATAGGTCGTGTGTTCCATTGGCATTGATGTTTAATTGATGGCCATGATCCGGCAAGGGCCATGGGACTTGCGGCAAGTATGGCTCAAATCCGTAGCAAGGCAGCTCCGATGGCGCCTTTTGCTCGCAAAGGACTTGGCAGTTGCCCTAGGGCTTGGCCGCTGCCGTGGGCGCCATGCCCCGCGGCAGGTGCTGCTGCGAAGCCCTTGATTAGGGGCTGACTTGGACCTGGACCTGGTCGTGGAACCGGCTGGCGGCCCAGTCCGCCCAGCCTTGGCAATGTCCCCTTAGGGTTTCAGTTCTCCTGCCTAACCGATGGAGCAATGGTTCCCTTAAAAATAACCGTTATGAGAGAAATGCTCACCTGGTGATCAGGTAAGCGTCGGGATGATCAAGCTGCCTTTCCGTAGGCAGGCGATGGATCGATCTTGAAGCAGGGTGTAGGCCTCAGGCAGCTTGTAGGGTCCAGCCGGGACCTGTGCTTGGCTTTGGATGGTTGTGCTTGGTGGCAGCGGGCTCGGTTTTTGCCGTCACGCCTGGATTGGCCCATTGCAGTAGGCGCAGGGCCAGCTTTAGATCTCCGTCAAGCCAGGCCCGAATCGCCATGGCCCGCCGAGGGTCATAGAAGCGTTGGCGGCGGTACCACTCGAACACGTCGGTATCGCTTTTGAGGCCATTGCAGGACAGGCAGGCTGGCACACAGTTTTCAGTGACACTTAGGCCGCCACGGCTGCGGGGCAAAATATGGTCGATCGATTCGGATTGTTTGCCGCAGTAAATTCAGGATTGATCCGTGTGTTTGTGGAGAGATTGCCTCCAATGTCTAACGCGAAGTTTCGGGCACAAATCTTCAAGGAAAACCGCATCCCTGGCGTGCATCCGATCGTCTCGGTTGGCGCAATTCTCGCCCGATCGGCCCAGATGTCAATGTGTCGAAGACTGCCATTTGCCCCTTTGGCAAGGGCTCCTGTTCTGGCCTGCTTGCCCTGGCGGACTGGGGCGAAGTTGCTTAAGATTTCATTTTGTTTGTCAGGTTTGGAGCTGGCCTGGAGGCATTCCCCTGGGGCCCCCTGTTTGACCCAGCGCCCCTTGGTCCGATGGGGTGATCCCCCCTGCCCTGGGGTTCCAAGCTGTCGGCCGACCACCCTTGGCTGACCCGTCCCGGTGCCTGATGCGGCTTGGTGCCGCCGGCACGATCGAGGTGGTCACCCCATTCGATGCCGTCACACAGGCCCAACTGCGGGCCATCCGACCCCAGGGCCACTGGTTTTCGCGCCGCCGCTGCTGGGAGTTTCCCCTGGAGGCCGGCGGTGCCCTCAACGCTGGCTTGGGCCGGCGTTTTCACCTGGAGCCGGAGCTGCTCCAGTGGCTGGCCTGGCTGGACCAGCCCCTGCCGCCCCTGCCGCCCCACCGCCAGCTCGTAGCAGCCGCTGCCCCAGGCGAGCCCCTGGCGGATCAGCGGCGCCTCTTTTCCCACCAACGGGCGGCGGTGCGCTGGCTGCTGGCCCGCCGCGGCGCCCTACTGGCCGATCCCATGGGCCTGGGCAAGACGCTTACGGCGCTGGTGGCGGCCCGGGCGATGGTGCGCTGCGCCGATTGCCGGGTGGTGGTGCTGGCCCCGGCTGGGCTCCACGGCCATTGGCGCCGGGAGGCCGCCAGCTTGGAGCTGGACCTGGAGCTGCACAGCTGGGCGAAGCTGCCCCGGGGCCTGCCCCCGGCGGGCACGGTCTTGATTGCCGATGAGGCCCACTACGCCCAAAACGTGTCGGCTGCCCGCACCCAGGCCTTCCTGCGCCTGGCCCGCCACCCGCGCCTGCGGGCGGCCTGGTTGCTGACGGGCACGCCGATGAAAAATGGCCGGCCGGCCCAGCTGTTTCCCCTCCTGGCCGCGATCGGCCATCCGATCGCCCGGGACCAACGGGCCTTTGAGGAGCGTTATTGCCACGGCCACTGGCTGGAGCGGGGCGGTGTGCGCCATTGGCAGGCCCAGGGCGCTAGCCAGCTCGAGGAGCTGCAGCGCCTGACCCGGCCCCTGCTCTTGCATCGCCGCAAGCAGGATTGCCTGGATCTGCCGGCCAAGGAGCGGCGGATGGTGCCGGTCGAGCTGGATGACGCCGCTGGCCGCGGCTTCCAACACCGGCTGCAGCGCAAGGTGGAGGACTATCGCCGTCGGGTGGCCCTCGGCGAGGTGAGGCGCGATGCCGAGGCCCTAGCCGTGTTCACGGCCCTGCGCCAGATCGGCGCCGACTACAAACTGCCAGCGGCGGCGGCCCTGGTGGGCCAGCTGCTGGCCCAGGGGGAATCGGTGGTGTTGTTCTGCAGTTTTGTGGCTTCTGCCCAGTTGCTGCAGGACCGGCTCGGCGGCCAGCTGCTCACCGGACAGGTCCCGCCACACCAGCGTCAGAGTGCCGTGGATGCCTTTCAGGCGGGTGCCTCGCGCCTGTTGATTGCCACCTACGGGGCCGGCGGCCTGGGTTTCAGCCTGCAGCGGGCCCGCCACGTGGTGCTGCTGGAGCGCCCCTGGACCCCCGGCGATACCGAGCAGGCTGAGGACCGCTGCCACCGCATCGGCATGGAGGGCAGCCTCACCAGCCATTGGCTGCAATTGGGGGTGGCCGACCAGCTGGTCGATGCGCTGATTGCCAGTAAGGCGGAACGGATTGCCCTGTTGCTGCAGCGCCGGCCGCTGCAGCTGCGGCGTCAGGGTTTTCCGGCCATGGTCAAGGCCCTTCTCGCGGATTGGTGAACGGGGGACGGGCGGCAGCAGGGTTGGCCAGCAGGCCGCGGCAACTGGCGGCGCGGCCCCGGATTTCCATGGCCATGGTGGGATCCACCGATTCCCCTGGGCCCCCCCGGGCCATCAGGGCGGCGGCCTTGGCCGTGTCCTGGCAGGCCGCCCCCTGGCGATGGGCCAGGCTCAGCAGGAGGGCCCTGTCGTTGACGGGTCGGGGATCGCGGGGGTGGGCCGCCACCACCGCATCACAGCGGGCGATGGCCCCCTCCAGCTGGTCGATCGCCACGGCGTTGAGACAATCGCCGGGATCGGGAATCCGGGCCTGGGGCGTTGGTGCGGGGCCGCAGGCCGTTCCCAGGGTTGCCACCAGCCCCCATGACCAGGCCAGCCCGCACCACCAGCGGAACCGCCCGGCCTCGAGGTGGCGACGGGCCCCGCCCGGGACTAGTTGGGTCGATCGCTGCGGTTGACTCCGCTGCTGCTGTTGCTGGGTTGGCTGGTGGCGGCGGCAGCGGCTTCGGCGGCCGCTTGCTTTTCATAGAGGCTGCCGAGGTATTTGCCGCATTCCGGGAAACTTGTGGGGTTCTGAACCACCGCTTCGGTGATCATCACGGAGGCATGTTCTGGCGAGGTTTTAAACAGGCTGGCGCTTTGACGTTTGATCAAGGCATAGGCGGCGATCCAGCTGACCTCGTGGCTGTTGCCGCTAGCGCGCATGTAGCAGTACACCTGGGCGCCCTTGCCCCCTGGGGTGTCGCCAGCGGCGGCCTGGGCAGGGCGGACCAGGAGCTGGCTTGGATCCAGCAGGCCGATGGCCAGAGCGGGGAGCAGCAGGGCCTGGCGCCAGCACTGGCCGGGGCGCCGGGGCTGGCGGGCGCAGGCAAGGGGGTGGATCGCCATGGGTCTGAGTCCGGCGCTGGGGGGAGTTCGATCACCGTATCGATCGCCTGGCGTCTGTCCAGGTTCGCCAGTTTTCAGGGCGGCTGGCCTGGGGGTGGCGAAGCTGCCTTCAGTTGGCCGGTGGGGCCTGACCCAGGGAGAGCACCAGCCGCACCACCAGGGGCAACACCAGCAGCACCGTGATTAGGCGCACCGCATGCAAAGCCGCCACGGCCGCCCCCACGCCAAATTCGGCGCCCACCAGGCTCATGCCGCTGATCCCTCCTGGGGCGGCGCCCAGCAGGGCCACGATCGGATCAATGCCCAGCAGGCGGCTGCACCACAGCCCCACCACTAGCCCTGTCATCACCAGGGTCACGGTGATCAGGATGGCGGGACGCCATAACTGGCGTAATTCGGCCAAGGCCGTGCTGGTGAGGCTGGTGCCGATCACCGTGCCAATGGCGATTTCCAAGACCGTGCGGGTGCCCTGGGGCCATTGGGCCGCCTCCAGTTTTCCGCTCATGCTCACCAACCCGGCCCCCAGCAGGGCTCCGGCCAGGGGGGCGGCGGGAATGCCGGTGCGGATGGCCAACAAACCGCCGCCCAGGCCCGCCACTAGATAGAGCAGCAGGGTGATGGGGCCGTGCATGCGGGGCGGATCCTGGGGGTGAAGGCAGTCTGGGAGATCACTTGAGCGATGGCCATTTCTGTGGTGTCATCGGCCCACCTGTTCGCCATTCGACCGTGTCCGAATCCGTGTCCTTCCGGATCAGCCGCACCGCTGAAGACCTGGCCCAGACCGTGGCAGCCCTGTCCAAGCGCCTGGTGAGTCTTGAGCAACGGCTCGGGGCCCTAGAGGTGCAGGGCGCCAGCCTCCAGGCCCAGGTCAGGACTGCTCCCGAGGTTGATCCGGCCGAGCTGGCGTGCCTGGATTCGGTCGACCAGCTGTTGGCCGATTGCCGCAGCTTGTTGGCGGACACGGAGCTGCCCCATAGCTCGCTGCCGATCAGCGAGCTACCGATCGCCCCAGTCGATGCTGCAGATCCAGGCCAGGAAAACCTAGATCCTGAGCTGGACTGGGATGGGCTGGCGGAGCTGGAGGCTCGAGAAGGCGATGCCCTAGGGGTGGAAGCCGGGCTGGCCAGCGAGGAGACCCTCACCTTTGCGGCTGGCTAAGGGCTGGCCATCGATGCCACAATGGGAAGAAAGGCAACGATGGCATCCTTCAACAGCCAGTGCGCTGGACAATCGCCCGTTTCCAGCCAGGCCAGTAACGGGCGCCTTGGTAACAAGGTCGGGCCCGGAACACCCGCCTGTCAGGCCCTGGAGGAAGGGGGCCACCAACTGGAAAAGCTGGAATTCGCCCTGGCGGTTGCCATCACCCGGGGGGACGAGCAACGCTCGGACCAACTCCGGGCCCAGATCGCCGAGCTGGGTGGCAACCGCGAAGAACCGGGCACCTGACCCCTAAACCGGGCGAGCACCCCCACGCTTGATCCACCCTTGTCCAAGGGCTGTTTGATCAGGCAACCGGCTTGGCTATGCGCGCCCGGATCATCAGCTTGGATCACCTAGAGAGTGGTTCGACTGGGTCTCCAAGATGGCTTGATCTTGGTGGCCTGATCAAGGTTTCCAGCTTCCCTAGGCAAAATGTTTCGCCTGGCGGTATATTTCTATCAAGGTATCAGTTTTGTTCCGGCCAGACATGCAATCAGTCCTACCGGCCGTTGGCGGTGATCAGAAAAAGATCCTGATTGGCCAGGCTTCCGTTCATGAGGCCGCTGCTGAAGCCGCAGCGGTGCAGGGTGACGTTGAAGCGGCCGCCCGCTTGATCCTGCGGGCCCTCGATTGTGAGCGGCGTGCTGGCAGTCTCGGTCCCCAGGTGCTGCAGCTGATCAAGCCCCGCGGCTGAAGGGGCCCCTGGTCAGCTCTGGTTAGGACTAGGCCGATCGTTCCATGGGCGACTTGGTAACTATTCGCCAATATTCGCCAAATCTGGGATTTCAACGCTTGGGTTTGGGTCTGAAAGGTCAGACTTAAGCCCTAGTCCCAACTGAGCTCTCGAAGCGGGTGACCGGATTCGAACCGGCGACGTTCAGCTTGGGAAGCTGACATTCTACCACTGAATTACACCCGCGCAAATCAACATTAGCAGTCATGGCTTGCGCCCTTGCCCCGGTTGCGCCGCCCTGGGGGATGGGGCGGGCTTGGGACCGGGGATCTGGAGCTTGGGCCGGGTCCGGGGGGTTGGCCCCGGGCCCGGCGACCGACCTCAGCGGGCCAGCTCGAGCGCTGCGGCCCCCACTCCGGAACCGATGGCGGCCTTGGCCAGGCCGAGTTCCTGCAGGGTGGCCTCAATCGCCGCCACGGCGGTGATCACGTCCCGGTCGCAGACGAAGCCCAGGTGGCCGATGCGGAACACCTTGCCCTTGAGGTGGTCCTGGCCGCCGGCCAGCAGGATGTCGAAGCGATCCTTCACCTTCTTGCGCAGGGCTTCGGCATCGATGCCCTCGGGGGCCACGGCCGTGATCGCCGGGCTGCCATGGCCCTCAGCGGCATAGAGGGGCAGGCCGATGGCCTTCATGGCCGCCTGGGTGGCGCGGCGATGTCGGTCGTGGCGGGCGAAGATCGCCTCCAGGCCTTCGGCCTGCATGATCTCGAGCGAGGCCTCCAGGGCGAAGTAGAGGTTGATCGCCGGGGTGAAGGGGTTGCTGTCAGCGGCGGCCGATTTGCGGTATTTGCCCAGGTCCAAATAGAACTTCGGCAGGTCGGAGCGCTCGTAGGCGGTCCAGGCCCGATCGCTCATGGCCACAAAGGCCAGGCCCGGCGGCATCATGTAACCCTTCTGGGAGCCGGAGCCCACCACGTCCAGGCCCCACTTGTCCATGGGCACATCGGTGGCGCCCAGGCTGGTGACGCAGTCGGCGATGGTGAGGGCCGTGCCATGGGCGCGCACGTGGCCGGCGATCGCCTCGAGGTCGTTGATCACGCCGGTGGAGGTTTCCGAGTGGGTGAGGATCACGGCTCGGATCGCCTTGCCTGTGTCGGCTTCCAGGGCAGCGCGGAAGGCTTCTGGATCTAGCGGCTGGCCCCAGTCCGCCTTGATCACCTGCACGTCCAGGCCATAGGCCTTAGCCACCTTTACCCAGCGCTCACCAAACTTGCCGTTGTCGCCGCAGAGCACCCGGTCGCCCTTGCTGAGCACGTTGATGATGCCCGCCTCCATCGCCGCCGTGCCGCTGCCGGTGAGGGCCAGCACATCGCCGCTGGTCTGATGCAGCCACTTGAGTTGGGCGGTGGTGCGTTTGACGATCTTCTGGAAATCGGCGCTGCGGTGGCCGATCGGGTGACGGCTCATCGCCAGCAGGACGGTTTCCGGCACCGGTGTGGGGCCGGGGATCATCAAGGTGAGCTTGTCCTGCATGGCAGTGGCGGGGGCGAGGGGCGGGGTGACGCCGCGGCGGCGCGATCGACCACCATAAAAAACGGTCATCACCCCATCCTTTTAATGTCACGTGCCGAACGGTTCGATGGCTGAGGGCTACACCCTGCCCGTCTGGGTGGCTGCGGCCGCCCGGGCGGCCCTACTGGCCCTGCAGGGACAGCCCTTTGCGGCTGAGCAACCCCTGGATCTGGTCGAGCCCGCTCAGGTCCGGCCAGTGCCAGTGGTGGCTGCTGCGCCCCTGGGCGGCGGCCAGGCCCTGGCGGTGGCCCGCTGCGAGCCCGGGGCCCTGCTCGACCTCACCCGCGGCCTGGTGGTGTGGGTGCTGGTGCGCTGCCAGCCCCTGGAGCCGGAGCAGCCCTGGCTGCAGTTAGAGGCCGGCGAAGGCGTGGGGGTGCATGGGCAAGACCGGGCCCTCTGCCATTCGGCCTACGCCCGCCAGCTGCTTGAAACCAATCTGCGGCCCCTGCTGCCTGCGGATCAGGCCCTGGTGCTGCGGCTGGTCTTTCCCCAGGGGCGGGCCCTGGCCGAACGCACCAGCAATGCGGCCTTTGGCGTGGTCGATGGCCTGGCCCTGATCGGCACCCAGGCCCTGGTGCAAAGCAGCGCCGCCCCAGACCAGCTGGCCCTGGCGCGCGCGGAGCTGGAGCGGCGCGCTGGCGCCGATGGGTTCAACGGTGATCTGGTGTTGGTAATCGGCGAGAACGGCATGGATCTGGCCCCGCGCCTGGGCCTGGCGCCGGAGCTGTTGCTGAAGGCGGGCAACTGGCTGGGGCCCCTGCTGGTGGCCGCGGCGGAGGCGGGAGTCCAGCGGCTGATGCTGTTTGGCTACCACGGCAAGTTGATCAAGTTGGCCGGCGGCATCTTTCACACCCACCACCACTTGGCCGATGGCCGCGCCGAGGTGCTGGTGGCCCTGGCGGCCCTAGAGGGGGTGGCTGGGGCGGATTTGCAGGCCCTGCACGCAGCCGCCACGGTGGAGGCTGCCCTGGCGGGTCTGGAGGCCAGCGATCCGGCCGTCGCCGATCGCCTGCGCCGGAGGATTGCCACCAGCGTTGAGCAGCGGGCTGAGGCCTATCTGGCCCGCTACGGGCAGCAGGCCACCCGGGTGGGGGCGGTGCTGTTTGATCGCCAGCGCCAGATCACGGCCCAGGGTCCCCAGGGACACCGGCTCTGGCAGGCCTTCCGGGCCTGACGCCTAGGCTGGCCCCAGAGACCTGGCGGCTGTAGCCCAGTCGCGCCCCGTCGCCCCAACGAGCCCCTATGTCCGCTGCGCAGCAGAACGCCAACGGTGAGAGCGGCCGCTCCCCGGCGATCGTGATCCTTGATTTTGGCTCCCAGTATTCGGAGCTGATTGCCCGTCGGGTGCGCGAAACCGAGGTGTATTCCCTGGTGATGGGCTATGCCACCACGGCCGAGGAGCTGCGCCAGCTGGCGCCAAAAGGAATCATCCTCAGTGGGGGTCCCAGTTCGGTGTACGAAGAGGGTGCGCCGGTGTGCGACCCGGCCATCTGGGACCTGGGCATTCCGGTGCTGGGCGTTTGCTACGGCATGCAGCTGATGGTGCAGCAGCTCGGTGGGGCCGTGGTGGCAGCCGGCCGGGCCGAATACGGCAAGGCACCGATCACCGTGGATGATCCAATCGACCTGCTCACCAATGTCGAGCAAGGCTCGACGATGTGGATGAGCCATGGCGATTCGGTGGAGTCCCTACCAGAGGGATTTGTGCGGCTTGCCCACACCGAGAACACTCCCGAGGCGGCCGTGGCCCACCATGGGCGGCGGCTCTATGGCGTGCAATTCCACCCGGAGGTGGTGCATTCCACCGGCGGCATGGTGATGCTGCGCAACTTCGTGTATCACATCTGTGGCTGTGAACCCGATTGGACCACGGCCGCCTTCATTGAGGAAGCGATTGCCTCGGTGCGGGAGCAGGTGGGCGATCGGCGGGTGCTGTTAGCCCTTTCAGGCGGAGTGGATTCCTCCACCCTGGCTTTCCTGTTGCACCAGGCGATCGGCGACCAGCTCACCTGCATGTTCATCGATCAAGGCTTCATGCGTAAGGGGGAGCCGGAATTTTTAGTTGAGTTTTTTGATAAGCGTTTCCATATCAATGTGGAATACATCAATGCCCGTGATCGCTTCATCGGCAAGCTGGCTGGTATTACGGATCCCGAGGAGAAACGTAAGATTATCGGCGCCGAATTTATTCGGGTATTTGAGGAAGAAAGTAAGCGCCTAGGTCCCTTCGATTTCCTGGCCCAGGGCACCCTTTATCCCGATGTGATCGAGTCGGCTGGCACCAACGTCGATCCCAAAACGGGCGAGCGGGTCGCCGTCAAGATCAAGAGCCACCACAACGTGGGCGGCCTGCCCAAGGATCTCCAATTCAAGCTGGTGGAACCGCTGAGGCGCCTGTTCAAAGACGAGGTGCGCAAGGTGGGCGGCTCCCTCGGCCTGCCCCAGGAAATCGTCGGTCGCCATCCCTTCCCCGGCCCCGGCCTGGCGATTCGGATCCTGGGCGAAGTGACCGCCGAAAAGCTCAATATCCTGCGCGACGCCGATCTGGTCGTGCGCGAAGAAGTCAAGAACGCCGGCCTCTATCACGACATTTGGCAGGCCTTTGCCGTGCTGCTGCCCGTGAAGAGTGTGGGCGTGATGGGGGATAAACGCACCTACGCCTTCCCGATCGTGCTGCGCTGCGTCTCCTCCGAAGACGGCATGACCGCCGACTGGTCGCGGCTGCCCTACGACCTGCTGGAAACGATCTCCAATCGCATCGTGAATGAGGTGAAAGGGGTGAACCGGGTCGTGTACGACATCACCAGCAAGCCCCCCGGCACGATCGAGTGGGAATGAGGGGCCTTGACGGCCCCGGGCCCGACCGGCGCCCCTACCACGGCCCGCTCGCAACCACCAACCGTTTAGGGCATGGGTCCTGGGGGGCGGGGCTGGTGGCATCGGGCCGGCTTCGATACCATCGGGGCCCAGCCACTAACCCTTGACGGCCGCCATCGAGCAGGACATCCAGCTGCAGCGCCGCCTTCAGCAGGACAGCATTCAGCTGGCTGGAAAGACGATCTATCTCAACCCGTTCCTCTACTGGCGCCGCTTTGACGCCAACACGGATCGCTGGCTGCGGGAACCCGGCCAGTTGGACGAGGACCAGATCCAGGCCAACCGGGCCCGCTTCTATCCGGAGCTGGTTTGGGAGCTGGTGCCCCCGGAGGACACCGCCATCAAGGATGGCGCCGTGGAGATGTTCCTCAAGACCCTGGAGCTGATCAGCACCTTCAATCCCGAGCTCACCTCCGGCCAGCTGCTGGAGGTGGAGCGCAAGATGGCGGTCACCAAGAAGCGGGCCTTTGAGCGCTGGGTGGCCAAATCCCTGCGGCGTCGCCTGCAGCAGCAGACCAGCGAGCGCCGTCGCTTTGACCGCGAGCGCCTGCTGCGCAATTGGTCCGAGTGGTGCAGCCTCGAGGTCACCCGCCAGGCGGTGCTGCCGTTCACGGCCCTGCTGGTGCTGGCCGTGGTGGGCGGCTGGTGGCTGGGGTCGCGCCAGCCGGTTAGCCGCGAGGTGATCGTCCAGCCCGGGGTGAGCCGCACACCCTGAGCCCGGGGCCGGCAGACTGGGGTGATTCCGAAAGTCGTGCGCAAGCACGTGGTGCCTGCCATGGCGGCTGACCCCTTTGATGCCCTACGGCTGACCCTGATGCAGGAGGTCTTGCCCGTGGGCATGGCGGTGGTGGAACGGGCCCGCCGGGGCGGACCCCGCGATGTGATCGAAGCTTTTACCGACTCCAGCGATCCCCTGGGTACCCTCAAACAGGAAGGGGATGGCGCCGCCCGCTCCCTGCGGGACAGCCTCGATCGGCTCCAGCCCGGCCTGGGCAATCCGGTGGTCAAGGTCACCGTTGAGGAGATGGCCGATGCCGACCAGGAGCCCGGCGCCATCGCCAAGCCAGCGGCCCCCACCGCCGCCGACCGGCTCCTGTTGCAGCAAACCCTGGCCCGGGTGTCCAGCGATCTGGCCGAGCTGCAACAGCGGTTGCTGGTGGCTCCCTGAACGCTGGACTGTGGGCGTCCGCAGGGAGCGCGTCCCTGGCCCTCAGGCCACCAGTTGCAGGGGCGGCGTCAGCACCTGGTCGTAGTAGCGGCGCAGCTGGGCGGTGGCACCGGCCCAGCCCCAGCGCTCTGCTTCCTGGCGGGCATCGAGGCGCAGTTGCTGGCGCCGGCTGGGGTCGCCTAGTAACCGTTGGGTGGCGGCGGTGAGGCTGCCGCTCTCGTCCGGTTCATAGAGGCAGCCATTGACGCCATCGCTGACGATGTCGGGGATGCCGCCCCGGTTGGCGGCCACGACCGGACAGCCGGCAGCCATCGCTTCGAGCAGCACCAGGCCCAGGGTTTCGGTGCTGGAGGGGAAGAGGAAGGCATCGGCGCTGGCATAGGCGCTGGCCAGGTCGGTGCCGGCCATGTAGCCCATGAAGGTGGTGGCGGTGCCTTCAAAGATTTTTTCCAGCTGGGCCCGGTAGGGGCCATCGCCCACCAGGGCCAGGCGGCTGCCGGGCAGGGCTTCCAGTACGGGGCGGATGCGGTCGATCTGCTTTTCGGCCGAGAGGCGGCCGATGTAGAGCAGCAGGCTGTCGCTGGCGCCGTGGCGGCCTAGCAGCCGTTCGCGCATGGCTTCGGAGCGAAGTTCGGGGCGAAACAGGTCCGTGTCCACGCCCCGCTGCCAGAGGGCGGTGTGTTGGATCCCGTGCTCGCGCAGCTCCTCGACCATGGCCGTGGAGGTGCAGAGGTTGAGCTGGGCCTGGTTGTGGGCCGCCTTGAGCAGTTCCCAGAGCAGGGGCTCCAGCATGCCCATGCCGTAGTGCTCCAGGTACTTGGGCAGGTGGGTGTGGTAGCTGGCCACCAGGGGGATGCCCTTGGTTTTGGCCAGCCAGATCCCGCCTAAGCCCAACACCGCCGGGTTGACCACATGGACCAGGTCAGGGGCGAAGGCGTCTAGGGCCTCGGCCACCGAGGGCCGCGGCAGGGCCAGCTTCAGCTCGGGATAGAGGGGCAGGGGCATGGCTGGCACGCCAACCACCTGGGCGCCCAGGTAGGTCTCAGGGGCCCCCTCCGGACAGAAGATCATCACCTCATCGCCGGCGGCCACGAGGTGCTCCAGCGTCTTGGTGAGCCGAGTCACGATGCCGTCCACCTTCGGCAGGAAGGTTTCGGTGAAGAAGGCGATCCTCACGATGGCTGGTTGGGGCGCATGGGTGGAGGCGGAGGGACGGCGGGGCCAGGCTCAGGCTGGCGCCTGGATCGCGGCGGCCTGGGTGGTGGTCCAGGCGGACACGCAGGGGATCTTGGAGCGGTCGCAGCGGTCGGCCCAGCGGCGCGCCACATCCACCACCTCGCTGAGCAGGCCGTCATCGAGGGTGGTGGGCTTGAGACCCATCTCGATGAAGCAGCGGTTGTCCACGATCAGGTCGTTTTCAATCGCCTCCTTGCGGGGATTGGGCAGATAGTTGATCTGGGCGCCGGTGAGGTCGGCCACCTTGCGCGCCAATTCATCCACCTGGTGGCTTTCGGTCATCTGGTTGAAGATCTTCACCTTCTCGCCGCGCTCGGGCGGATTCTCTAGGGCCAGTTGCACGCAACGCACCGAATCGCGGATGTGGATGAAGGCGCGGGTCTGGCCGCCGGTGCCATGGACGGTGAGGGGATAGCCGATCGCCGCCTGCATCAGGAAGCGGTTCAGCACCGTGCCGTAATCGCCGTCGTAGTCGAAGCGGTTGGTGAGGCGCGGATCCTGCTCAGTCAGGGCGGTGTTGGTGCCCCAGACGATGCCCTGGTGCAGGTCGGTGACGCGGATGGCGTCGTTTTTGTTGTAGTAGAAGAAGAGCAGTTGGTCGAGCGTCTTGGTCATGTGATAGACGCTGCCGGGATCCGTGGGGTGCAGGATCTTTTCGGTGAAGCGGCTGCCATCGGGCTGGGGCACTTCCACCGTGAGATAGCCCTCTGGAATCGTGGCGCCGCGGTGGGAGCCGTAGCCGTAGACCCCCATGGTGCCCAGGTGGACGATGTGGGGATCAAGGCCGCTCTCCACAATCGCCGCCAGCAGGTTGTGGGTGCCGTTGACGTTGTTATCGACGGTGTAGCGCTTGGTGGCGCTCGATTTCATCGAGTAGGGGGCAGCCCGCTGTTCGGCGAAATGGACGATCGCGTCCGGCCGCTCCGTTTGCAGCAGGTAGAGCAGGCGCGCGTAATTCTTGGCGACGTCGAGGGAGACGAAGCGCATCGGCCGGCCACCCACCTGCTCCCAGGCGGTGAGGCGATCCTGGATCGTGGCGATCGGCGTGAGCGATTCCACGCCCAAATCGATGTCGATTTTGCGCCGACTCAGGTTGTCGACGATCACGACATCGTGGCCGGCATCCGCCAGATTCACCGAGCAGGGCCAGCCACAGAAGCCGTCGCCGCCGAGAACGAGAACCTTCACCCCAGGACTCCTGTGAACGAGCAAACGCTCGGTGAGGGCAAGCTACTACAGGTGTTCCGCCCCCCTCCCTGGGCAGGGGTTTCCAGGCTTGCTTGGCGGGTTTGGCCCCTGCGGCCCTGGTCCTGACTTGCCTTGGGGCCTGGACCCTTGAGCCAAGGAAGCAGCCAGCCTCAGCTGATGCCCATGGCCACGGCCATCAACAGCACCACCAGGGCGGCCCCGCCCACCAGCAGCACCAGGTTGGCGCGGCTGGGGCCCTGGCCGGCCTCGATCAGCTCCATGCGCGGTTCCTTGGCGAAGGCATTGAGGCGCCCTCCGTCCTCCTGGGTGACGGCCATGGTGTGGCAGCAAACGTGGGCCGGACCCTAAGGGGGGTCGTTGGGGTGATCACCAATCCGGCACGGAACTTCACCCACCCAGCGGGGCCCCGCGCCCCCAGGGCCCTCGTCGGGGGCAGACGGGGCCTCCCCCCCCCATCAGCCATCAATGGCCCACTAGGCCCTGTTGGGGTGAGCTGGCGCTGGCCTGGGCCCGCCGGGGCAACCGGCCGGCCAGAAAGGCGGTGCGGCCCGCTTCGCAGGCCTGCCCCATGGCATGGGCCATGGCGGCCGGATCCCCGGCCAGGGCGATGGCGCTGTTGATCAGCAGGGCGTCGGCCCCCATTTCCATGGCCTGGGCCGCCTCGCTGGGCACGCCGATGCCCGCATCCACCACGACCGGCACCCGGCTGTTTTCGATGATCAGGGCGATGTTGGCGGCATTGCGGATCCCCTGGCCCGAGCCGATCGGCGAGCCCAGGGGCATCACCGTGGCGCAGCCGGCCTCCTCCAGGTGTTTGGCCAGGATCGGATCGGCGTTGATATAGGGCAACACGGTGAAGCCCTCCTTCACCAGGATTTCCGCCGCCCGCAGGGTGCCGATCGGGTCGGGCAGCAGGTGGCGGGAATCGGGGATCACCTCGAGTTTCACAAAGGTGTTGTCCTCCTGGCCGGCCAGCTTGGCCAGCTCCCGGCCGAGGCGGGCCACCCGCACCGCCTCCTCCGCGGTGGCACAGCCGGCGGTGTTGGGCAGCATCCAGATGTGTTGCCAATCGATCGCTTCCAGCAGGCCTTCGTGGCCGGCGGCCTGGCTTTGCACCCGGCGTACGGCGACGGTGACGATCTCGCAGCCACTGGCCACCAGGCTGGCCTGCATGGCCGCCAGGCTGGGGTACTTGCCGGTTCCGGTCATCAAGCGGCTGCGGAAGCGGCGACCGCCGATCACCAGGCCAGGGTCCTGGGCAGGACTGGGGACGGCGCTGCTTGGAAGAGGGTTGGAGCTATGGGCCATTCCGCTCGTTGATTTCTCCAGGGATGGACAACGGACAACTCCAGGATTGGAGCCTGGTTGGAAGGTAATGCCTGGCGCTTGTCGCCGCCCTACTTGCCCTTAGCCTGGGGGCAATTCCAGGTAGAGCTGTGATTCCTTTTCTGTTGGCTGCGACCACCCTGGGGGAGGGCAGCATCGTGCCGTTCAAGGCGCCTCCCCGCAGCGAGCAGGCGGCCGATACGGCCGTGCTGGGCGAACTGGCGCCGATCGATACCTTTGATCCCGTTGCCCGGGCGGCCAAGATCACAAGCCAGCTGCCGCGCCAGTGGAACGGCACCTACCAGGCCTTCAACGGTGGCTCGGTGTTGCCCGTGACCCTCCGGCTGGTTTCCGTGCGGGCCCTGGGCCAGATGGTGGATCTCCACGGCGAGCTGACCGTGGGTTCGGTGGCGGTGCCGGTGCAAGGCAACCTCAACGCCAAATCGGACCAGCTCGACCTGTTGGTGCTCGCCACCAACAAGGTCGCTGGCCTGGAGGCGGGCGGCGAATTTCAGGGGCTGGAATCCCTGGCCCTCAATGGCTGGATTGCGCCCCGGCTGACCAACAGTGGCGGCCAGCTGGTTTTGAATCCGGTGCAGGTGGCTGGCCGGACCCCCCGGGGCGTCACCAACACCCAGCCGGTTCGGGGTCTTTGGTAGGCGCCTAGGCAGGGGCAGCTGCCCCGGGCTTGGGTTTCAAGCCCGACCCAGAAGCTTCTGTTTCGTCGGTGCTGCCTCAGACCGCAGTGCGTTCCAGGCGTTTGAGCCGTTTGCGGGCCGTGCTGTTGGAGGCATCCAGCTCCAGCACTTGGCGGTAGGTGGTGAGGGCTTCCTCGGCCTTGCTTTGCTTTTCCAGGGCAAAGGCCAGGTTGTTCAGGGCCACGGGGTAATCCTGCTTGAACTTCAGGGCCGAGCGGTAGTGGCGGATGGCTGCGGCGTAATTGTTCTGGGCCGCCAGGGCAAAACCGAGGGCGTTTTGGATCAGGGCCTGGGCTTCGGCCGGCTCGCCATCGGCGGATTTGAGGGCCAGCTTGAGGCTGGCGGCGGCTTCGCCATAGAGCCGTTTACGCAGCTGTACCGAGCCCAGCTCATAGAGGTCGGCGCAGGAGCGGTCGCTGGATTTACTCACCCCTTCCAGCCGGCTCAGGGTCGCCTCATCGCGGCGAACACGAAAAATCTGCCTGGCAACCACCACGGCGGCGCCACCAAGCAGAACGATCAGACCGATGAGGTAGGCCTGGGGAAGCAAATGATCCATGGGCCTACCAGGGGAAAGTCAGCTGTTGGCGGCGCCAACCACTGCGGTGAAACTGGCCGGATCAACCACGGCTAGCTGGGCCAGCATCTTGCGGTTGATCTGCACATCGGCCTTCTTAAGGCCACCGATCAGCCGGCTGTAGCTGAGGCCGTTGAGGCGAGCTGCGGCGTTGATGCGGGCAATCCAGAGGCGGCGGAAGTCGCGCTTGCGACGGCGACGGTCCCGATAGGCATTGCAGAGGGCCTTCATCACCCGCTGGTTAGCGGTGCGGAACAGGGAGCCGCTGCTGCCCTGGAAGCCCCGGGCGAGGCGCAGGATCTTGTTGCGGCGTTTGCGGGCGACATTGCCCCTCTTAACGCGTGCCATGGATGGGTCTCAGGGAAAGGGAAAAACGGGAACCGGCGCAGCGATCAGCTGTAGGGGAGCATGGCGCGCACGTTGTCGGCGTCGCGCTCGTCGACAAGGGCCATGGTGCCGAGGTGGCGCTTGCGCTTCGGGCTCTTGTGATCGAGCAGGTGATTGAGGAAAGCACGCCGCCGCATGAACTTCCCACTGCCGGTGGCCTTGAACCGCTTGGCGGCAGCTTTGCGGGTCTTGAGCTTCGGCATGTCTCTCGCCGCTCGGGCACAAACAATCAAAGTACGACGCGGAAGTGCCTTCCGCCAAGCTCCCATCCCCAGGCCGTGCCCCCACCCCCCATGCCCGACCCGTCGTGCCTGCGCACTAAGCCCCTGGGGCGCAGCCGTTTTGCCCTGGTTTCCCTGCTGCTGGCCTGGCCCTTGCTGGCGCCCGGTTGCCGCGCCGCCGACCAGCTCGCCTGGCCAGTGCCAGCGCCACCAGCGATCCGCAGCGACCAACCCTTGCTCTGGGTCGGCCTGGCGGCCCACCTAGGCAGCAAGCCCTCGGCGGCCCCGCTGCTGCTGGAGAGCGTTCAGGGGCCCTTGGAATTGGTGGATGCCAAGGGTCAGCGGCTGGTGGGGCCCAGCCTGAAATTGGTCTGGCGCAGCGAGCCCTTGGCCGTTCCATTGCGGATTAGCCGCACGGTGCTGGGTCCCTTTCCCAGCTATGAGACCGCCTCTTTGGCCGCCGACCGGTGGCGCCAGCAGGGGGTGGCGGTGGTGATCGCCCATCCCGCCGATTGGGAGGTGTGGGCGCCGCCGGCTACGGCGGCGCCGGCGGGCCTGAAGGCCAGCCAGCTGAGCCTGCGCCTCCTGCGGCGCACCGCCCTGGCCGCCCAGGGGCCAAAGGGAACCGTGGCCCTGCAGGGGCCGATCAGCCTGAGGGCGCCGGGGGGATTGCGCTGGGAGGGGGGCGTTTTCAAGGGTCCCTTCCGGCTCCAGGGCGATGCCTACGGCAGCTGGACGTTGGTTGAGGTGGTGCCCTTGGAGCGCTACCTGCTGGGGGTGGTGCCCCGGGAAATCGGCGCCGGCGCCCCGGCGGCGGCCCTCGCGGCCCAGGCGATTCTGGCCCGCACCTGGGCCCTGCGCAATCGCCAGCGCTTCGTCGCCGATGGCTACCACCTCTGCGCCGACACCCAGTGCCAGGTGTACGGCGATCCGGGCCAGGCCAGCGCCGAGCTGCGCCGGGCCGTGGCCGCCACCAACCGCCAGTTGCTGAGTTGGCGCGACCAGCCGATCCATGCGGTGTATCACGCCAGCAATGGCGGCGTAGCGGCCGGATTTGAGGAGGCCTGGGGAGGGGCTCCCCTGCCCTACCTCAAGCCCTTTGCCGACGGTCCCGCCCCCTTCCGCCAGGCCTTCCCCCTGCCCCTGGCCAAGGGGACCCTGCCGCTGTTGTTGCGCCAGGGGCAGGCGGCCTATGGGGCCGACCATCCGTTATTCCGCTGGCAGCGCCAGCTCACGGCCGCCCAGGTGGAGCAGGCCTTGGGGCCAGCTGGCACGTCCTTGGGAGGGGTGCGGCGTCTGGCGGTGCTGGAGCGGGGCGCCAGCGGCCGGGTCCTGGCCCTGGGCATCCAGGGCGCCAAGGGGTCGCTGGTGTTGCGCCGCGATGTCATTCGCCGCGCCCTGCGCCAGCTGCCCAGCACCCTGTTTGAGCTGGTGGCGGTGGGCCCGGGCCAGTGGAGGGTGACCGGCGGCGGCTTCGGCCATGGCGCTGGCCTGTCCCAGGCGGGCGCCATCGACCTGGCCCGGCGCGGCTGGAGCGTGGCCAGGATTCTTGAGCGCTACTACCCGGGCGCGGCCCTGGTGCCGATCGAAAGCCTGAAGCAGGGCCTTTAAGATGCCGCCACGGTTGGGGGACCCATGGACGCGGGCGGCATAGCCACAGGACGCCGTCGCGTGAAGGCCGCCCTGTTTCTTTTTTGTTGCGGACTCGGCGGCAGCCTGCCCCACGGCTTGGGGGCCTGGTCGCCCCTGCCGGCCCTGGCCTTGGCCCTGGCCCTGGGGGGGTACGGCTTTAAGGCGGTCTTCCTGGGCCCCTCGCGGGAGTCTGTCGACACTGCCAAGCCGGGAGAGGCGGAACCTGGGGCACCTCACCTGCCGGCTGTTGACCTGCCGGCGGTGGATCTGGTGGTGGCGGCCCGGGATGAGGAGGCGGTGATCGGCCGGCTGGTGCAGCGGTTGAGCCAGCTCGATTACCCCCAGGAGTTGCTGCGTTTTTGGGTGGTGGACGACGGCAGCGAGGACGGCACCGCAGCGGTGCTCGCCGAGCAGCAGGGCGTCTATCCCCAGCTCCAGGTGGTGCGCCGGCCCCGGGACGCCGGTGGGGGTAAGTCGGGTGCCCTCAACACGGTCTTGCCCCAGCTGGCGGGCCGCTGGCTGATGGTGCTCGATGCCGATGCGGACCTGCAGAGCGATGTGCTCAGGCGGCTGGTGCCCTTTGCCGAGGCCGGCGGCTGGGCGGCGGTGCAATTGCGCAAGGCGGTGGTCAATGCCGGCCACAACCTGGTGACCCGCTGCCAGGCCATGGAGATGGCCCTCGATGCGGTGATCCAGGAGGGACGGCTCCAGGCGGGCGGGGTGGTCGAGTTGCGCGGCAACGGCCAGCTGTTGCGCCGCGAGGTGGTGCTCGCTTGCGATGGTTTCAATGAGGCCACGGTCACCGATGACCTCGATCTCAGTTTTCGCTTGCTGCTCGAAGGCCAGCCCGTGGGCCTGCTCTGGAATCCACCGGTTCAGGAGGAGGCGGTAACGACGCTTGCGGCCCTGTGGCGCCAGCGGCAGCGTTGGGCCGAAGGGGGCCTACAGCGCTTTTTCGACTACTGGCCCCGGCTGTGGTCTGGGGCGTTACCGCTCGAGAAGCGGCTCGATTTGGCCGTGTTTTTTCTGCTGCAATACGGGCTACCGGTGATGGCCTCCGCCGACTTGCTGGCGTCGTTACTAAGCCGCACGGCCCCAGCCTTCTGGCCCCTCTCCGTGCTGGCTTTTGGCCTCTCCGGCGGCGCGATTCTCAAGGGTTGCCGGCGCCCCAGCGAGGGGCCGGCCCTGCCGGCCATGGACTTGGCCAATCTGGCCCTAGGCATCGTTTATCTCGGCCATTGGTTTGTGGTGATCCCGTACACCACCCTGCGCATGGCCCTGTTGCCCAAGACCCTGGTTTGGGCCAAGACCTTGCACGGAGGTGCCAGCGTCGAACCGGCCCTGGCCGATCCAACGCCGTAGGTCCGGGCCGGGACTCGGACAACGCGGGCGTGGCATGGCTGCGGTAGATCAGCTGCGCTGGTGCGCTGCGCCGTTTAGCCAGGGTCTTGCAGCCACCAGAGTGACCCCGAATCCAAGGACGGCGAATGCAGCGGCGAGCCACGATCGCCTGCACAGCCCACTTTCCCCGCGGCACTGGCCTGGGCAACCGGCTGTTCTATTGGGCTCGCGCCCGGGTTTTTTGCCGGGAGCATGGGCTGCCGATGGTGGCGCCCCGTTGGTGGCGGCCGGCCCTGGGTCACCTGCTGAGGGGCACGGTGTCGCCGGAACGGTTTGCCGGCCAGATTGCCCTGGCGGGCCTGTTTCAAGCGGGACCCGGGGATTTGCCCTGGCATTGGCGATTGGGACCCCTGCTGGCGGGCCGCATCATTCATGAGCAGGACTTCATGCATGGGCTGGACTTCATGGCCACCGGAGGCTGTCCCGATTCCTGGGGGGCTCCTCAGCAGGATCCTGGCCCCGTCCCTGCCAATGACCATCGGCAGCAGGGACATGGGCGTGCCCTGCTGCTGCTGGATCGGCCCCACTATTCCTTTGCTGGCCTGAATGGCCATGCACCCCTGTTGCGCCAGGATCTCTGGGCCATCACCCGGCCGCAGCAAATGCAACGGGTTCGGTCAGTGCCGCTGGCGCCGATCGGCATCAACATCCGCTGCGGCCGGGATTTTCGGCCGCCGCCAGCGGCCGGGGCCGGCGCGGAGTGGATCGGTTGGTTGCAGCAAACCCCCCTGGCCTGGTTTATGGAGACCCTGCAGGCCGTGCGCGATCTCGCCGGGGAGCCGGTTCCCGCCCTGGTGGTGTCCGATGGCAGTGAGCAGCAACTGAGGCCCCTGTTGGATCTGCCGGCTGTGCGCCTGGTGCGGCCCACCACGGCCATCATCGATTTAATGGTGTTGAGTCGCACCCGCCTGTTGCTGGGTTCGGGCTCGTCGAGTTTTTCGGCCTGGGCCGCTTTCCTGGGCCAACAGACGGCGATCACCGCCCCGGGGCACCCCTTCAGCCGTTGGGACCTGGAGCCCCGGGCCGGCCAGACCCTGGCCAGTTTCCAACCGCGCCAGCCCGATCCCCAGGTGCTGAGGGCCATGGTGGCCGCCCTAGGGCGGCCGGCCAGCGTTGCTTCTTGATCAGGGCAAAACCGGAACGGCTCCAGAGCAGAGCTGGTCGTCCCCAGCCCTGGTGGTGGCAACACCCGATTGGTGAGAAACCAGATTGGTGGGAAACCTGATTGCTGGAAAACCAGATTGGCGAGAAACATGGCCAGGGATTGATGCGCTAATGCTGCAACCAAGCCGCAGGCCGAAGCAGATGCGGTACAGGCTCTCTTTGGCCTCATATTTATAGCATAGTCTCTCAAGAGTTGCGTTAGATCCATGTATTGCTTGGGTCCATGTCTGCAGCCAGGAGGTCGGTAAATTGACCCATTTCTTTGGCAATCTCCTTGCCAATCGGCGGCCAATTTTTGCGGATCAACGTCCGGCTAGTCGGCTGATTCGTCAGACCGCAAAACAACAGTGGAAGCTGCTGGGTCTCCATGGCCTGTTGAGCATTGCGGAGGCCATCGGTGAGGGCGCCACCCTCGCCATCGTCTTTTTGACTGTGCAGCTGCTTTCCGCTTCGGCAAAGGGTGGCATCGACTGGTCAAAGCAAGCCCTGCTCGCAGGTTGGCCCGGTCTGACCGGGCAGTTGTCCTTGCTTTCTAGTAATCAGTTGCTGCTACTGATGCTTTCCTTGGCCGTGTTGATTCAGGCTGGACAGAGCCTAATTCACTATTTAAATGCCTTAGCAATCGGTCAATTTGCTGCCCGCTGCAAGGCCCTAATCACGGCCCTTATTCATAGTCAGATCTTGTCCTTGAGTTATGCCTGTGCCAGCCACTATAGGATTGGCGATCTGATGAGCTATTCCTCCCAGGGGCCCGATGCCGTTGAGAAGGAGATCAGTATCTGGGGCCAGGTGATCCTCAACAGCCTGATGGCCCTGAGTTATCTGGTCATCCTGGTGTTGTTATCGCCGTGGCTGTTGCTTGCGGCGGTGGTGATGGGGGCATTGATTGTCTGGCTGCAACATGATCTATTGCCGCGTATCCGCCGTCATGCCCATCGGCTCAGCACGATTGAAGTGTCGATCAGCGCCCGTATCAATGAGGATATTCAGGCCTTGCGCTTGCTGCATAGCTTTGGCCAGCTGGAGGTAGCCGACCAGGACCTGCGCCGGCGCATGGCGGAGCTGGAAGCTGCCCTGCGCCGCCAGCTGAGGGTGATGGAGTTGAGCCAGCCGATCAGCATGTTTCTGCCGGTGGCGATTCTGGCCCTGATCACGGGCCTGAGTTTGCTGGTGTTTGATGCCCGTAGTACGGGCATCTTGCCAAGTTTAGTTACCTTTTTATTGGCTCTGCAGAGGCTCAATCAACGCTTTTCTGCCGTTGCCACCAACTTTAACTGGCTGCATCGCAATTCTGCCCATCTGGGCCGCTTGAATGAAATTCTGACCACAGAAGATAAACAACTCCGGCGACTTGGTGGCCGCCCATTTAAGGCCATTGAATCGGCGATTGTCTTCGACAATGTCAGCCTTGACTATGGCACTGGCGGCCTGCCGTCCCTGCGCCAGATCAACCTTTCGATTCCAAGGGGCAAGACCATTGCCCTGGTGGGAGCGAGTGGCTCCGGCAAGAGTTCCTTGGCCGATCTGCTGGTGGGCTTGTATGCACCAACCAAGGGCCGGATTTTAATCGATGGCGTTGATCTGGGTGCCCTTGATCTGATCAGTTGGCAGCAGAAACTCGGTGTCGTTAGCCAGGATACGTTTCTATTCAATGCCAGCCTGCGTGACAACATTGCCTTTGGCAAGCCCCAGGCCAGCGATCGCCAAATTGAAGCGGCAGCGGAGCAGGCCCAGGCCGCCGGTTTCATTCGCGACCTTCCTGAAGGCTTCGCAACCCTGGTGGGTGAGCGGGGCTACCGGCTCAGTGGCGGCCAGCGACAACGGATTTCCCTGGCCCGTGCATTGCTACGTAAGCCTGATCTCTTGATTCTCGATGAGGCCACCAGTGCCCTCGATAGCCATAGCGAACATTTGGTGCAGCAGGCCCTCAAACGGGGCCCCGATCAATGCACCTTGGTGATCGCCCACCGCTTAAGCACGATCAGGGAGGCCGACCAGATCGTTGTGCTGGATCACGGCCAAATTGTTGAGATGGGCAGCCATGGTGAACTGCTCAAATTACAACGCTATTATGCCGCACTTTGGCAGCAGCAAAGTGACCAATCCTTCGCCATTCTCGAACCTCTTGCTGGAGGACTGCGGCCATGACCAGTCGTTTAGAAGCCAAACCGTTCGCGCCGATTCTGGCCACACCTCTCCATGTTGGTGCCCCCAATATGGGCCCATGGCATGAGTTTTCTGAGCTTGCCCAGGAGATCTTTCGCCGTCGCTGGTTGACCAACCGGGGCCCTCTGGTGATCGAGCTGGAGCAGAAGTTGCAGGTCTATCTGCAGGTGGACCATGTGGTGCTTTGTGCCAATGGCACCCTGGCGTTGGAACTGGCGGCCCAGGCGGCTGGCCTCAGTGGCGAAGTGATTGTGCCTTCCTTCACCTTTATTGCCTCGGCCCATGCCTTGCAGTGGCAGGGGCTCAAACCGGTGTTCTGTGATATCGATCCGCTTACCTACAACATTGATCCAGAGGCGATTGAGGCCCTGATTACCCCCGCCACCCGGGCAATCCTTGGGGTGCATCTCTATGGTCGCCCCTGCGAGATTGAGCGCCTGCAGCAGATTGCCGATCGCCATGGTCTCAGCTTGCTGTTTGATGCGGCCCATGCCTTCGGCTGCCGCCATCAGGGCAAGCCGATTGGTGGCAATGGCCTCTGTGAGGTGTTCAGTTTCCATGCCACCAAGGTGTTCAATACCTTTGAAGGTGGGGCTGTTGCCACCAACGACGCTGCCTTGGCAGGCAAAGTGCGTTTGCTGCAGAATTTCGGCTTTCAGGCCGAAGACCATGTGATTGCCTTGGGCATTAATGGCAAGATGCCGGAGATCAATGCCGCCATGGGTTTGGTGAACCTTGAGCACCTTGATTCCTTTATTGCGGTGAATCGTGGCCATTACGGTGTGTATGCCAGGCAGTTAAGGCCACTTCCGGGTATTCGCTTGATCGATTATTCCGCTGGTAACGCCAACAATTACCACTACATCATTATTGATGTTGACGAGACGGCGTTTGGCGCTAGCCGCGACCAGCTGCGTGATTATCTGCGCCAGCACAATGTGTTGGCCCGGCGCTATTTCACACCTGGCTGTCACCGCATGGCCCCCTACCAGGGTGCGGAATCCTGGCACTTGCCCCATACCGAAGCGGTTTGTGAACGCCTGTTGGCCTTGCCCAATGGCACCCAGCTCAGTGCCGCCATGGTGCAACATATTTGCGATCTGATTCGCCACTGTCCCCGGCAGCAGTCTGGTGCCAAGGAGCTGCTGGAGGTGGGGCGATGACCGCCACCTGGCGCTGGCCGGAGGCGGGCTGGTGGTTTGCAGACGAGATCGGCCAGATTCCTGCGGAGGAATGGTCCAGTTCCCTGGAGTTAGTGGAGACGCCAGCGGTCAGTGTGTTGATGTTGACTTATAACCATTGCCGCTACATTGAGCAGGCGGTGGCGAGTGTGTTGGCCCAACGCACTGAGAAGCCCTTTGAGCTGCTGATTGGCGATGATGGCTCTAGCGACGGCACATTAGAGCTCTGTAAGCAGCTGCAAAGCCAGTATCCCGCCACGATACGCCTGATTACGTCGGCTAGCAATGTGGGCATCCCGCGTAACTTCTTGCGGGTGTTGTTTCGCTGCAGGGCGCCGCTGGTGGCTCTGCTGGAGGGGGACGACTACTGGATTGAGCCGAGCAAGCTCCAGCAGCAGCAGGATTTGATTGGGGCTAATCCGGGCTATGGGATGGTGGCCACCGCCACCTTGAATCGCATCAATCGGCTTGGCGCCGATGGCTGCCTCCAATTGGCCGATTTGTTGCGCCGCTATCCGATCCATACCTCCAGCCTGATGTTTCGCAAGGAGCTGGCGATTCCCTTCCCCCGCTTTCCCAACGCCGCCCATGACAGTCTGTTGATCGGCCATTTGGCCCAGCGCGGTGATTGTGGTTATCTCAACCAGGACATGTCCTATTACCGCCGCCACGGTGACGGTATTTGGACGGGGATTTCCCGCCAGCAGCGGCTCCAGGACACCCGCGAGTGCATTGGGGTCTTGGAGAGCTATTTCCAAGGTCGTTATCGATCGGAACTGGTGGATCGGGAGTTCTGGTGTTATCGGCTTGATTGGCAGTTGACGCCAGAGGATCCCTGGGGCCATTGGCACGCTTCGGTGTTGCTGTTATGGCGGGAGGGGCCCGCCATGGTGCAACGCTCGAAGCGGTTCACCCTGGGTTTGCTGCTGCTCACCGGCTGGCAGTTTCTGCTGTTGATCAAGGCCACGGCGGCCCAGGCGCTGCCGATGCGAAGCCGGCGTTTGACGGAGGCGGGTTGATGGTGACGCTACCCCCCCTGATTCTGGTGGGCTCCTCCGGCCAAGCCCATGCCGTGCTCGCGGTGATGCAGCGCTTGGCGGCCTATCGGGTGGTTGGCTTGATTGATTCCTACGTGCCCCAGGGGAGTCATTGCCATGGCTATCCGATCTTGGGGGGAGTTGCCGACTTGGCCGCGATCTGTGACTCCCATGGCGTTGGGCATGTGTTGGTGGCCATTGGTGATAATTACCAACGGAACGTGATGATGGCCAAGGTTAGTCAGGCTTGCCCGGGGGTGACTTTCCCTGTGTTGATTGATCCTTCAGCAGTGATCGCCCACGGGGTCAGTATTGGTGCCGGCACAATCATCATGCCCCTGGCCCATGTGGGGCCGGGCTCGATCATTGGCATGGGCTGTTTACTGAATACCCGCTGCTCCATCGACCACGATGGCCAGATGGGCGCCTTTGCCAGTCTGGCGCCGGGGGTGATCACTGGAGGTGATGTTTCGATTGGCGCTCGCAGTGCAATCGGTCTCGCTTCTGCGATTCGACACCGCGTCAGTATCGGCAGCGATACGGTGATTGGCATGGGATCGCTGGTGCTCAGCGATTGGCCCGATGGCGTGGTTGTTTATGGAACACCGGCCCGTTTGATTCGCACCCGTCTCGTTGATGAGCCTTACCTATGACAACGTCATCAATGATCGCTTCATCGCTAACTCCTTCCTCCCTGGTTAGCACCATTATTCCGGTCTACAACCGTCCTGAGCTCGTGACGGCGGCGGTGGAGAGTGTGCTCCACCAAAGCCATAGCAACCTGGAAGTGTTGCTGGTGAATGATGGGTCCACCGATGGCACCGCCGTGGTGCTCGAGTCTCTTCGGCGCCAGGATCCGCGGCGGATCCGAGTGATCCATCAGGCCAATGCCGGCCCTGGCGCGGCGCGGGAAAGGGGCCGGCTCCAGGCCCGGGGCGCCTACATCCAATATCTCGATAGCGATGATTGGCTGCTGCCCCATAAATTCCGCGACCAGATTGCCGCCCTGGAGGCCCATCCGGAGTGCGCCATTGCCTATGGCACCTCCATCGTGGTGGATGGCGCTGGCCAGCTCTTAGCCAACCCCAGTCGCCAGACGGCCCAAAGCCATGACCAGCTGTTTCCGGCTTTGTTGGTGGATCGTTGGTGGCATACCCATACGCCCCTATTTCGCCGTTGGATCAGCGATGCTGCGGGCGCCTGGCCCCCGTTTCGTCCGGAGGATTGGGATCTGGAGGCGCGCATGGGGGCACTTGGGGCCCGCTTGATCCATTGCGGCAGCGAGGTGTCGGTGCAGCGGGACCATGCTTCTGCTGAGCGGGTGTCGCGCGGTCCGGCCCATGCGTACCTGCGCGATGAGGCCCAGTTTTTGCCCCGGCTCTATGCCTGCGCCCTGCTGGCCGGTGTGCGTCCCCAGGCGCCAGAGCTGGACCATCTTGCCCGCTGGTGTTTCATGCGGGCCCGGGATCTCCATGGCTTGGGTGAACAACAACAGGGCGATCAGTTGTTGCGTCTCAGTGATCTGATCTGGGAGGGACGGGCCTGGAAACGCCAGACCTACGCCGCCCTCCGCCGTGCCTTGGGGCCCCGATCCGCCGCGCGGCTGGCGGCCCTGGCCCGGGCTTGAGGGGGGTTGTTATGCCATCCGCAATGATCCCTGCACCCGATCCGCGGCCACCATCCAATCGGGACCAACCTATTCAACTTCAATCCCCTCCAGCCCCACCCGATCCAGCCCCAGGGATTGAGCCCCTGGTGAGCGTGTTGATGCTGACGCGCAACCATGGCGCCTTCTTGCAACAAGCGATTGATTCAGTGATCGCCCAAACCCTCTTTGACCGCTGCGAACTGTTGATCGGTGAAGATGGATCGACGGATCAGACTGCCGCTGTGGCCTGGGCTGCGGCGGCCGCCTATCCCGGCCGAATCTGGGTGTTTGAAAGTGTGGCTGGACCCCTCGGCTTTCACCGCAATTTTGAGAGGCTTGCCACGGCTGCTCGGGGCAGTTTTGTGGCCTTTCTTGAGGGCGACGATTGGTGGAGTGATCCCAGCAAGCTCGAGCGCCAGGTGCAGTTATTGCAGCGCCAACCGGAGCTGGCCTTCTGTGGCGGTCGCACCCGCATCTTTGATGGCAGGGAGTTGTCGTCAGGGCAGGATTGCAAGGAAATCGGGCCGGCGGGCGAGGCCAGCTCCTTGAGCTTTACGGATTTGATTGGCAGCTACAGCTTTCACTTTTCGGCGGTGCTGATGCGGCGTACAGCCCTGGAATTACCCGCCTGGATCTTTGGCCAATACTGCCTTGATCGTCCTTTGTATCTACTGGCGGCCCGCCATGGCCCCGCCGGCGTGATCGACCGTTGCATGTCGGTCTACCGGCTCCATGGAGGTGGGGTTTGGTCGCCCCTGGGGCCCTTGGCTAAGGCTCGCCGGAGCCAGCAACTCTTCACCACGTTTACGGCGGTGTTTGAACGGCGCTATCGCTGCTGTTTTCGCCGCAGCCTCAGTGCCATTCTCTGGAGCTACCTGGCCGAGGCTCTAGGGAAGGGCCAGGGCCAGCAGGCCGCCCTAATTCTGGCCATGGCCGTGCGGGCCTCCCCTTGGCAGCGGCTCTGGCGCCAACCGCGCCTGACCCTTGGCGCCCTGGTGCGGACCGTTGTGCGCAGCGTCAGGCCGATCGGGGTGGTGCTGCCGTGATCCCACAAATTTCGGTGGTGATGGCCGTTTACGGCGAGCAGGAGGCCCTGTTTGACAGTCTCGATTCGATCCTGGGCCAGCAGGGGGTGGACTTGGAATGCCTGCTGGTGGCCGATGGGCCCCAGGCTCCGGGCACCCTGGTGGACCTGCGCCAGCGGGCCGGGGCGGATCCGCGCTTGCGGCTGGTTTGCCTTCCCCATGGCGGCCTGACCCGGGCCCTGATCAGGGGTTGCCAGCTGGCCCGGGGCGAGGCCCTTGCCCGCATTGATGTGGGTGATCGCATGGAACCCGAGCGCTTAAGCCGCCAATGGCGTGTGCTGCAAGACCATGGCGATTGCGTGCTGGTGACCTCCGATGTGGCGGTGTATGGACCCGCCTGGGAGCCCCTGCTGACCAAGCAACGGGGCCAGCCGATGGTGGCGCCGGCCTGGGTGAACGGCGTCATGCCGGAGTGGGGCCTGGAGTTTGATATTCCTCACCACGGTTCCGTGATGATGCGTCGCAGCGCCTATCTGGCGGCCGGTGGCTATCGCAGCGCGTTCTATTACGGCCAGGATTGGGATCTCTGGTATCGGCTGGCACCGCTGGGAACCTTCTTCCATTGCCCCCAGGTGCTTTACAGCACCCGCCTGTTTGTGGGCGGTATTTCGTCGCGCCGTTGGCGGGAGCAACAGCAGATTGCCCGGTTGTCTTTGGCCTGTTATGGGGCCCGTTCCAGGGGCGAAAGTGAGGCCCCTTGGTTACGGGAGGCAGCCCTAATTCGACCTCCCATCTCCCAGTCCAAGCACCCATTGTGCCGCTGGTTGGGGTGGAGACCATTTGATCAGCGGGCCAGCGAGGGAGCCTATTTTATTGGCGAATGTTTACGGCGTCGGGGCAATCGCCGTTGCATCGCCTATTTCCTGGAGGCGATTCGCTCGGCCCCCTGGCTCGCCAAGGCCTGGCTACGCCTAGTCCAGGCGGGGCCCTTGCTGGTTGCCAGTCCCCCGCTGGTTGGGCCCACCCCGGGACTGCAGCCTTGATGCCGCAGATTTACCTCCGGCTCACCCCTCATTGCTGGACTGCGACCAAGGTGGTCCTTACCGCGGTAGCCCTAGGTGACCCTCCTCCAGCCCAATCCCAACCGGCGTGATTCATCCGCCCCGTTAGAGCGATTGGGTGGTTTGGTGATCGTGCAAAACCGGGAAACCCAGTTCGATGCGCCTTTGTATCGGGCTATCGCCAGTTCCGCGGCCTATCCGTTGCGGGTGATTTATACCGCGGCCCTCCAGGGTGCCGATGACGAACTCGGTTTTGCGCCCCGTTGGGACCACCTGGCGAGCGGCTCCTACGACCAATGGGTGCTCCAGGGCCAGTCGCCCTTGCAGGCCTGGCGGCTAGCCCGTTGGATTCGCTCGTTGAAGCCCGATCTGGTGATTGTGGCGGGCTATTACCCCCGCTTCCAGCTGCTCTTGGCCCTGTTGTTGCGGCTCCGGGGTCAACGCATCGGCTTGCGCTCCGATAACACCCTTCGCCATACCCACCTGATCGGTTGGCGGGGTTGGTTGCGGCGCCAGGCCGTGGGCCGGATTCAGCGGCTTTTCCACAGTTGGCATCCGGTGGGCAACCAGGCCCTGGCCTATCTGCGGGAGCTCTCCGGTACGGATCGGCCCAGCTATCGCTTCGCCTACGCTGTGGATAACCACTGGTTCGCCAGTCGCTCGGCGGTGGAACGCAGCGGCCGGGCCCAATGGCTTACCGAGCGTGGTTGGCCTACCGACACCTTTGTGGTGCTCGGCATCTTGAAATGGACAGCCCGGGAGGATCCGCTCACCCTGGTGCGGGCCTTTGCCCAGCTGCAGCGCCCTTGCCCCCGGGCGCGGCTGCTGCTGGTGGGGGATGGCCCCTTGCAGGGGTTGGTGCAGCAGGCGATCGCGCCGATCAAGCCCCTGGTCCATTCCCCGGGCTATGTGGCCTATAGCGCCCTGCCCCAGTGGTACGGCTACGCCGATGTGTTTGTGCATCCCTGTCCCGACGAACCCTGGGGGGTGTCGGTGAATGAGGCCATGGCCTGTGGGTTGCCGGTGTTGGCGGCCGCGGGCGTGGGGGCGGGCGAGGAATTGATCGAGCCCGGTCGCAATGGCCTGCGCTTCGACAACGGTGATGCTGCGACCCTGGCGAAGCAGCTCCAGCACCTGGCGGAGCAGCCAGACCAGGTTCGGGCGATGGGGGCGTCGGCCCGCCAGATGGTGGCGGCCTGGAGTTACCAGGTCTCCATGGCCCAGATGCAGCAGGCCCTGCAGGGAGCGCCATGTTCAGCGTTGTGATCGCCACCTACCGGCGTGAGCAGGTTCTGATCGACACGATTGGCACCCTGCTGCCCCAGTTGGCCCAGCTCGATGGTCCTACGGAGCTGCTGGTGATCGACCAGAGCGAACGCCATGAACCCGCCACCACCTGGGCCCTACAGCAATGGCACGACCAGGGCCTGATTGGCTGGCAGCGTCTTGCGAAGCCCCATTTGGTTGGGGCGATGAATCGGGGTTTGGTGTCAGCCCGCGGCGAGCTGGTGCTCTTCCTCGATGACGACATCGTGCCCCTGCCGGGGTTGGTGCAGGGTCACATCGATTGCCACAGCCGTTACCCGGAGGCCTGGGCGGTGGTGGGTCAGATCCTGCAACCCGGCCAGGTGCCCGCTGACCTGCCCCAGCGCCATCACCGCTCCCCCTTCTGGCGGGACCTCGACTTTCCGTTCCATCGCACCTGCGGTGCCTGGATTGAAAACGCCATGGCCGGCAACCTCAGCGTTAAACGGGAGCGCATCCTCGCCCTCGGCGGCTTCAACGAGAGTTTCCCGCCACCGGTGGCGTCGCGCTTCGAATCGGAATTGGCCAAGCGGCTGGTGGCGGCTGGTGGGCGTATCCGTTTTGAGCCCGAGGCGGCCCTGCACCACCTGGCCGCCAGTTCGGGCGGCACCCGATCCGCCGGCGGCCACCTGGCCAGCGCCTCTCCCCACCACGGGGTGGGGGATGGCTATTTCGCCCTGCGCTGCGCCCGGGGCTGGGATCGCCTCTGGTATCTGCTGCGCAAGCCGTTTCGGGAGGTGCGCACCCGTTTCCACCTGCGCCATCCCTGGCTGATCCCGGTGAAGTTCCTCGGTGAACTGCGGGCCCTGCGGCTGGCCTGGCGCATCAGCCGTCGCCCGCCCCAGCTCTTGCCGATTCCCGGAGCCGCCGGCCCTGGCCATGCCTCGGCCCCAGCGCCCGCCAAGGGCAACGCCACCACCGGTCCTACCCCTATCCGCCGATGAAAGTGCTCCACGTGATTCCCTCGATCAGCCCCCGGCGCGGCGGTCCCGGGGTGGCGGCCCTGGAGATGGCGGCCGCCCTGCGCCAGCAGGGGGTGGAGGCCTCCCTGCTCACCACCAACGACGATGGGCCAGGCCTGCTGGGCGACCTGCCCCTGGGCCGCTGGATTGACCACGCCGGGGTGCCGCTCCTGGCCTTTGGCCGCTGGAGCCCGCCGATCACGCCCCTGCGGGAGTTCGCCGTGGCGCCGGCCCTGAGCCAGTGGCTGGCGGCCCACCTGGCCGATTACGACTTGCTCCATATCCACGCCCTGTTTTCCTACCCCTCCACCAGCGCCATGGCCCAGGCGCGAGCGGCGGGGATTCCCTATGTGCTCAGCACGATCGGCCAGCTCTGCCATTGGAGCCTGGCCCGCAGCAGCCGGCGCAAGCGCTGGATGTTGCGGTTGATCGAGCGCCGCAACCTCGATGGTGCGGCGGCCTTGCATGTCACCACGGACGCCGAACGGGACCAAAGCGCCGATCTCGGCCTGGCCGCCCCGGCCGTGGTGATTCCCCTGGGGGTGCACCTGCCACCAGAAGGGGCCACCCAGGCCCAATCCGGGGATGGGCCCACCCGCTTTTTGTTTCTCTCGCGCATCCATCCCAAAAAGCAGCTGGAGCAGCTGTTCGCCTCCCTGGCCCAGGTGCCGGGCGACTGGACCCTGCAGATTGCCGGTGAGGGTGAACCCGCCTACGTGGCGTCCCTGCAGCGCCAGGCCGACCAGCTGGGGATCGCCAGCCGGTGCCAGTGGCTCGGGTTTTTGGCGGGGGAGGCCAAGTGGCAGGCCCTGGCCGCCGCCGACTGGTTTGTGCTGCCCTCGGCCTCGGAAAACTTTGGCATTGCTGCGATTGAGGCCCTGGCGGCCGGCCTGCCGGTGATCCTCTCCCCCGAGGTGGCCGTGGCCGAACTGCTCAGCTCCAGTGGGGCCGCGATGATTTGTGCCAGTGAGCCCCAGGTGTTGGCCGCCACCCTGGAGCGGGCCCTGGCCAAACCCACGCCCAGCCAGCGCCAGGAGGCCCGCCGCCTGGCGGCCGAGCAGTTTGCCTGGCCAGCGATCGCCGGCCAGTTGCAGAGCGCCTATGGCGAGGTGCTGCGATGACCACCCTGCTGTTGCTGCTGCTGGCCAGTGGGCTGGTTGTGTTGTTACTGGATGGCAACTGGCGGGATGGGCTGGTGCTTTCCGTTTTGGTGGGTTTTCTGCAGGATCCGATCCGCAAGCTCACCCCCGGCCAGCCCGGCCTCTATGTGGGCCTGGTGTTGATCGCCGTGGCCTGTTGTGCCCTGGTGTTAATGGACCAGCGCCGCGGATTGGATCTCGAGGCGATGCTGTGGGGGGCTCCCCAGTTGCGCCGTTGGTTGCCGTTTTATGCCGGATTGATTGTGCTGCAGGGACTCAATGGGTTCTTGCGTTTCCAGCAGCCCGTGCTGACCTTAATCGGAGTGGGGTTCTACCTGGCACCGGCCCTGGGCCTGTGGCTTGGTTTCCAGGTGGGCTGTGATCAGGCGTTGCTGCGGCGGCTTGTGCAGTTTTACTTGCTGGTCTCCGTGCTCTATGGCTTCAGCGTTTGGTTGAGTTACAGCGGCTTTGATGCCTCCGTGCTCAAGGAAGTGGGACCGGGCATTCTGATTCACTTCCGCCGGGGGTTTTCAGTGCAGGGGGCCAGTGGCCTCTGGCGCAGCAGTGAGGTGGCCGCCTGGCATCTGAGCGCGGCGGCCTGCCTGGCCATCAGCCTGGCCTTCGCCTCGGAGAAGCCCGCCACAAGTAGTGGCCTGACGGTGTTGGCCCTGGTCTTCACCTTGCTGACCCTGTTGACAGGCCGGCGCAAGGCCTTGGTGTTGGTGGTGGTGTTTGGCCTGATCTATGGCCTGTTGTTTCGGCGTTATGCGAGCCCAGCTTGGCGTGATCGGCTTTTCACCACAATCTTTGCAGCGGCGGGCCTATCTTCCGCCACGTACATCCTGTTTGCGGGGCAGGTGCTTGGTAATCAATTTTCCGAATATCTGAATCGTGCCAACTCGGTTGGTGGCGATATTCTTTCGCGGTTTAATGAGCTCGGAATTAACGCGTCGTTGAAAGCCTTTGAGTTGTCTGGCCTAATCGGCTTTGGTGCCGGTGCCGCTTCCCAGACGGGGGTGCTTGATTTCGGCCAGAGTCAGATTGTTGGCAAACACCTGGGCTACGTGTCTGAAGGTGGCGGCGGCAAGATTATTACGGAATTGGGACCGGCAGGAGCGTTGATGTTATTGGTGGCCATTGTGCTGTTGATTCAAGCGATGCGCAGTTACCTGCCTTTGTTGCGGTATCTGCCGGCAACGACAGCAAATTTCTTGATCGGCTTGCTGGCTTTTGGCTTGGCTAACACCCCTTTCTTCCTCGCTGCCAGTGGAGTTTATGGAGATCCATTCGTATTGCTTTTGCTGAGCCTTTGTCTTGGATCCTTCCTGGCTATTCCCGTTCTTGTGGCCCAGGGTCGCCGCCGTGTTGCCAGCGCAGAGTTGCAGCGGTCTGCTCCAGTGCACTCCTGACGCTCGGCGAATCTGCTGCAGATCAAGTATAGATAGGCTGGTCGGCTGATTTAGCCTTGTTAGATCTTGATTTCTGCCAGGGGCTTAATTTGGATGGCAGTGCGGAACCCTATTCAGGTTGTGGGCCCTCAGGACGATGCCCAGGCTTGTGTCGTAACACCAATGAATGCAGGGGCTGTAACGGCCTTGATTCTTACTTTTAACGAAGAAAGTAACATCGCCCGCACCCTGGCAGGGCTCCACTGGGTAGATCGCATTCTGGTGGTGGATAGCGGCAGCACCGACGCCACCTTGGCGATTCTGCAGGGCACCCCTGGGGTGGAGGTTGTGGGCCGTCGCTTTGACAACTTCGAGAACCAGCGAAATTTTGGCCTGGCCCGCATCAGCACGCCTTGGGTGTTGAGCCTGGACGCTGACTACGGCATCTCGGATCGCCTGGCGGGTGTGCTGCGCCAGGCGATCGCTTCGGCACCGGAGCTGGTGTCGGGTTTTGCCCTGCCCTTTCGCTATTGCATTCAGGGCCAACCCCTGCGTGGCACCCTCTTGCCACCACGCACGGTGTTATTTCGCCATCGGCAGGCTTGTTATGTGGCTGATGGCCATGCCGAGGCCCTGCAACTCCCCGGTGAGGTTTGGACCCTGGATGAGCCGATCCTCCATGACGACCGCAAGCCCCTGACGCGTTGGTTGAACGCCCAACCTCGCTACCTGATGGCGGAACGGCAGAAATTGCTATCGACGCCCTCACGCCAGCTGTCCCTGGCCGATCGTCTGCGCAAACACAGCCCCCTGGCGCCGTTATTGGTGGGGGTGTATTGCCTGCTGATTAAGGGCAACCTCTGGGATGGGGCCCGGGGGTTGTATTACACGGCCCAGCGCATCTACGCCGAGTTGCTGCTGCTGCTGTTCTTGCTCGAGGGTCGCACCACCCAGGCCCGACCATGAAGGCCCTGATCAGCACGATCCGGCCGGCCTGTGGGGGTGTGGCCGCGAAGCTGGAGTGGGTGATCGCCGAGCTGGAGGCCCTGGGGATCACGCCGGTGTTGGCCTGGTATGAACCCTGGAGTTGTAGCCCCGAGCTTTCGGTGCCCTTCGGCGCCTTGCTGCAGGGCCGCCAGCCCGGTCAGCACCAGGAAGCGAGCCTGGGGGGCCACCTGGGCCATGGCCTAGGTGCCTGGCTACCGGAGCTGGAATTCACCCATTTCCAGCCGCGGGACTACTGGAAAACCCTGGTGGCCAGCTGCGATCTGCACCTGGCTGTTACCGGCAATCCCCTCTGTGCCGCCCGTTATTCGAGCCTGAATGTGCCATTTCTGGCCTGGATCGGCAGTGATTGGCAGGGGGATCGCCGCGACCGGGTGAGACAGTTTCCGCCGGCCCGGCGCCTGCTTGATCGCAGCGTTAATGCGCCGGTGTTGCGACGGCTGGAGCGGCAGGTGTTGCGCGCCCCTAAGGGTCACATCCTCACGATTAGCGAGGTTACGGGCCGGGCCCTGGCGGCGATCGGCGGCCGCCCCATGGATGGGGTGCTCTATCGCCCCAGTGATCCCCAGTTGTTTTTTCCGGCCCCGGAGCGTCGCGTGCCCTGGCGGCTGGGTTTTTCCGGTCGCTACAGCGATCCCCGCAAACAGATCGACCTGTTGCTTGCGGTGGTGCAGAGGCTGGTGCAGCAGGGCAGGCCCGTGCAGCTGGAGCTGACCGGAGAAGCGGATGGCAGCTTTCTCTTGCCCCGCCTGCAAGCGCTTGGCATCGCCGATCGGGTGCACTGCCATCCCCTGCTGCCTGCGGCCCAGTTGGCCGCCACCCTGCAGAGCTGGGACCTGTTTGTGATCCCCTCGCACCAGGAGGGCCTCTGCATTGCCGCCCTGGAGGCGATGGCCTGCGGCATTCCGGTGGTGAGCACCCGGTGCGGCGGCCCAGAGGATTTTGTGATTCCCGGCCAAACCGGCGCCCTAGTGGAGGGCGAACCGGCGGCGATGGCGGCGTCCGTGGTTGGGGCGATGGCTGAGGCGATCACGGCGATCTGCGCCCAACCGGCCCGGCGCCAGCGCTTGGGCACGGGCGCTCGTGCCTGGATCGATCGGCACGCCAGTCCCGCGGTGGCCCGTCGCCGCTTCCGCCACCACCTGCGTGCCACCTTCCCGGCCCTGCCATGAGGGAGCTGCAACAGCTTGATCACTACCGGTTGCCGCCCGACTGGCACCCCGGCGCCCCCTGGTTGGTGCGCCTCGGTTGGTTCTGCCTGGGATCCCCATTGCTGGCGGCGCGCTGGTTGCCCGGTTCGGGCTGGCGCTGTGCCCTGCTGCGCCTGTTTGGGAGTCAGGTGGGCTTGGGCTGCCGGATCAAGCCCGGCCTGCGGGTGAAATTCCCCTGGCGGCTCGCCCTCGGTGACCACTGCTGGCTGGGGGAAGCGGTTTGGATCGACAACTTGGCCCCGGTGTGCGTTGGCGATCGGGTCTGCCTCTCCCAGGGGGCCTACCTCTGCACCGGCAACCACGATTTCCGCTCGCCGGGGTTCGACTTGGTGGCCCAGCCGATCCTGATCGGCTCCCAGGTCTGGGTGGCGGCTAGGGCCGTACTGGCCCCGGGCACCCGGGTGGGGGCCGGGGCGGTGGTGGGCCTGGGGGCGGTGGCCAGCGGCGAGATCGCGCCAGCGGTGATCGTGCGTGGCAATCCGGCGGTGGTTGTGGGGCCGCGCACGGGGGAGCGTTTGGCGAGCCTTGGTTGTGCCCAGACGCGGCATGTTGCGGCGCCCCTGCCCTAGAGCCAGCGCAGTTTCGAGGTGGCTTGCGTTAGATGGCTCTAACCCATCTTTAGCTGGATACGTTGTAGTGCAGACCGGGTCCACCAGGTCCGAGAGCCATGAACGAAGAGGGTATCAATGGCATTTATTCCGGCTTCGCTGGCTGTGTCGACCGTGATCGATCGTCTGCGTTGGCGCTTGCAGGATTCTGCCAATGCGCGCCTAACAATCTGCACCCAATTCTTTCCTCCTGATTTCGCTGCAACTGGCCAATTTATCGATGACCTGTCGCGGCGCCTGGCCGAAGGCGGTTTGCAAACCCTGGTATTGACCGGCCAGCCCAGCTATGCCTATAGCCGCAGTAGGGCAGATCGTATTCAGTTCGATTACAACCGCTGCATCCGCCGCACCTCGGTTTCCCGCTTCTGGCCAACGCGGCTTCGGGGGCGGGTCGTGAACAGCCTGCTGTTTTGCCTAAGAACCCAACTGCGCCTGCTAAGACAGGCTCGTCGTGGTGATTTGTTGATCTTTACGACCGAACCTGCCTACCTACCAGTTGTGGGATGGTTCGTACATCTGTTAACTGGAGCCCCCTATTTGGTGCTTCTCTATGACCTCTATCCAGACATCGCCGTGTCCCTCGGGGTGCTCGACCATGCGGCGCCGTTGGTGCGTTTCTGGCGCTGGTTGCAAACTCGCAGCTTTGCTTCTGCCAAGGAATTGATCGTGCTTAGTTCAACCATGCGCGAGCGGCTGCGGGAGCATTATCCCAGCGTCAAGACGCCGGTGAGCCTGATTCCCAGTTGGGCGGATCCGGAGCGGATAAGGCCCCTGGCTAAGGCCCATAATGGCTTTGCTAAACAGCATGGTTTGGAGTCGGTGTTTACCGTGCTCTATTCCGGCAACCAGGGCCGTTGCCATGACCTGGTCACGTTGGTCGATGCGGCAGCCCTGCTGCAACAGCAGCACAAATGCATCCAATTTGTGATTGTGGGTTCAGGCGCCCGCCATGGCGAGTTGGTGGAGCGGGTGAAGGCGCTAACCCTCACCAATGTGCGCTTCCTTCCCTATCAAGACCATGCCACGGTGCCGGAAATGTTGGCCACGGCTGATTTGGCGGTGGTGAGTCTGCTGGCCGAGGCGGAAGGTCAGGTGGCCCCCAGCAAGCTCTACGGCCACCTGGCCGCCGCCACCCCGATCGCCGTGATCTGTGGTGAACGCTCCTACCTGCGCCAGGAAGTGGAACGGGCGGGCTGTGGAGCCGCCTTTCGCAGCGGTGAGGCGATCGAGTTGGCGGCCTACATCGAAACGTTGAGTGGCGATCCAAGCCTCTGTGAGCAGCTAGGCCAGGCCGGTCGCCGGCACCTGGAGCGCACCGCCTCCCCCTCGGTGACCTTGCAGGCCTATGCCCGCACCCTGGCCCGCCACCTGCCGTTAAAGCTCAAGTCCTACGCCCCGGCCCGCACGATCCGGCCGGTGGCCCAGGGGAGCCACTGACCATGGGAGTTTCGAAATTGGTTCAGGCCAAACGGCCCCAGGCCAAACGCCTCCAGGCCAAATGGTTCCAGGCCGAACGCCTCCAGGCCAAATTGCTTCAAGCCCCATGGTTCCCGGTCCTGCCCCGGGCCACCACGCGCAACCTTTGGCTGCTGCTAGCCGCGGCGCTTGCCACCCAGAACATCGCCGTGTTCCACAGCAGCCAGACCGCCAACACCACCGTGTTGGCCCTCTTGGTCTGGGGCGGTGCCCTGGTCTGCCTCGAGGACCGGCTCGATCAATTGCACCCGCGGCCGTCGCGGACAGCCCGGTGGCTGGGCAGTGCCCTGGTGTTGTGGGTGCTGCTCCGCACCTCTTTGGTGTTGCAATCGGACGGGCTGCTCTATGCCTTGGCACCGATGGGGGGCCTGGCCCTGGCCCTGTTGGCTCGGCCTTGGCGCCAGCTCGGCCTGTTCCGGGATGCCTTGCTTTGCCTGCTGTTGCTGCCGGGCTTTGCCCTGTTGATGCGGCTGTTGCCGGAGAAACCGATCAGCCTGCTCACCGCCTCGCTTGCGGGCCTGTTGCTGAACAGCCTGGGCATTCCGGTGGTTGTGGATCAGCGCAGCGTCTTGATGGGTCCAGGCGGGGGGGTGCAGGTGCTGGCCGGCTGCAATGGCCTCGACATGATTGCCCTGGTGTTTTGTACGGCGATCATCTTCCTGTTGGCGTTCCCGATCCGATCGAATTTGAGTCGCTTGATCGTGTTGGCTGTAGCCCCCTTAATTGGCTTGTTGAGCAACACGATACGCGTCGCGACTCTCACCCTGGTGACGGGATCGGGCAATGGTAAAGGCAGCTTTTGGTTTGACTTTTTTCACCAGGATACGGGCGCATTGATTTTCTCGGGAATGGCGGTCTTTGTCTTCGGTATGTGCTATTTGCGGCTGCTGGAGCCTGAATTGGGCCCCCTGCCCCTCGCCCCGCAGCGGGACCGCAACAACCGCATGGAGATCAAGCCATGACCACTGTTACCCCGATCCCCAGGGCCCCTGGGAAGCGGATGGACCCCTCCAGCCTTGATGCTGCCGGCGCCGGAGTTGGCGCCACCAGGCTGGTCCTGGCCAGCCTCAGTGGCGTTGCCTGCCTGGCCGCCCTCCAGGCCCTGGCCCTGCCCCGCTGGCCTGAAGCCGCTCCCTTGGCGGCGCCGACGGTGGTGGCCTCCTTAGGGCAGGCCGGCCTGGAGGTCACCCCCTTGTCCTCGAGTCCAGGTCAGCGCAGCAGTGAGTTTGCGCGCGGCCCGCGGCAAGCCTTCCTGCTGCGCGATGGCGCCACCACGGCCACGCTCCAGCTGCTGCCCGCCCAGGTGCGCCAACGCGCCAATTTCCAGTTGGCCCTGATCAGCCGCGACCAGCCGTCCCTGGCCCTGCCCCGGGGCCTGCCCCTGCAGGGCGATGGCGGCTCGCTCGCCTATGTGGAGGGCCAAATCGGCCCCCAGCAGCTGCGCCAGACCTGCCTGGTGGGCCAGCCTAAGGGGGTTGCTCCTGGCGATGGATCCCATGGACCTCGGGAAGCTCCAGCCCCAACCAATCCCAGCGCCATGCTGGCTCCAGTGGGGGGCGTTAGCGCCGCCCAGCTGGAGGCCGGCGCCGATCGTGGCGCCTCAGGCGCCCAGGTGACGCTCAGCCGCATCCTGGGCCTGACCCCCAATCGCAACTTCGGATGCCTGTTGGTGAGTCTTGGCACGACTGATCAAACGTCGCCAGCTGAGATCGATCGACTTTGGAGCCAGTTGTTGCGTGGCTTGTCTAAGACTTGGGGCAGCCCTTGGTAAGGAGCATCCAGGCAAATCCATGGCTTGAAAGAGCCCTGGGTAACGACTCTCCAGGCCAGTCCATAGCTTCGGATCAAACGGGATGATCGCAATGGAGCGGCGCTCCATTGCATAGGGCAAGGGATCGGCGGGCCGGCCCTGGGTGAGTCTGGTCCTGCCAGCCCAGGTCCCACAGCGCAAGGTGGCGGGGCGAGCTGCAACATCGCGAACAATGAAGGAGCAGAAGGGGCCAATGGTCGAAATATGCAGCAAATACGCAGCTTATGTAGCCCGTTCATGCGGTTCTTTCTAGATTTTTGCTGGTGTGGTCCAGCCAGCAATGCTCTCCCAGGAGGAACTGGAATCCCTTGACTTTCTTCAGTGGTTAGGCACCGGAGCCCTTGCTGCCGGCCAGCTCTGCTGCAACCAAGCCACGGTGTCTCGGCACGCAGTCCATGGGCAAAAGACCCTTGGAATCAGCCTGCAACGCCAGCCAGGCGGCACCTATGGGGTCACTGGCAACGATCGCCTGCTGAGGCTTGAGCGCCAGGTCCACCAGGTGGCCCGTCTCCAAGGGCGGCGGCCGCTGCGGCTCCATCTCATTACGGGCAAGGGCCATTTGTCCATGGGTCTCCCCCCTGGCTGGTGCTCCAATCCTCCCTGTCCACTCGAGTACCAGGTGGATGGGGCTGCCCTCCTAGATGGCTATGTGCTGGATGCCTGCATCATGCAGCGTCCCCAGGTGGCATCGCTCGATTCCCAGCGTTATTGCGTGGTTGAACTGTTGAACTCACCACTATTTTTGGTGGCCAATGGTGCCCATGCGCTCACTGAGGAAAAGGGGATTACGGCTGCTGATCTGGTTAGTCAAGCCCAGTTGATCCACCTGAATGTTTTACCCGTAGCCACCCGCCTGGCCACGGAACAGCTGCACGGCAGTTTGCTTGGTAAGCCAAACCTAGTTGCGGTTCAAGCTGAAAAGTCAGCCCATTGTGCTGATTGTGCCACCAAGGCACCTGTCTTTTACGTCAGCGCATTGGGCTTGGGCCAGGACGATCGATTGCGCATTGATTTTGGTGTGAATTGCACCACTAGCGACTATCTCGTGTTTTTGAGAGAGAATGGGGAGGCTCCGGGTATCCAGTTGCTTTTGGATCAACTGAGGTTGTCTTTGCGGGCAGTGGCTGCCCGCCTTCCAGAGTTGAGTTGTGCCTTGTGATGGGTGCTCTGATCCTGTGGCAGGGGGCCAGGCTCTGCAAGGATGAGTAGGGCTGGCGTGAATCGTAGCGTTTAAGGGTCAGTTGCCACTTGATAGGGCTGAATGGCTTCGCTGCTGAGAATAGGTCTGGTGTTCCAATCTTGAATCTGCGCCAATTAGTTGATGGATCAAATTGGGGTGTCCATGCAACAATTTGGCAAGGCCTGAAAAGCCAGAGTTACAGCATTGGGGCCTGGAGGCAGTGATCAACAGCTCTTGGCTGCTCGCCAGGCAGATCAGATCGACAAGCATATTGATGTTCAGTCGCCGCCGCTCTTCGCCATCTCTGGATACGCCGAGCTTATGTAAGGGTTGTCCACCCGAGTCCTCCGTGGTGGTAACAGTGAAGACCTGGCTGGCTTCCAATACCTCTTTGGCAGCACGGATTACCGCCAGATCATCACTGCAAACCAGCACCCGTCTGCCGCTTAACCGGGGTGCCGCTTGCGCTAGAAAGGTGCGGTAGTCCGTTCGGATGTCCGTGTTGCGGATGTGGATGGCATCGTAGTCATCCCCGCATTTCGATAGGGCTTGGCGAACGGCCGAACGAACTGGCTCCGTGAAAGTGAATAGCTTTAGGGCATCAAATGATTCTTGACCGCCGCCCGCTCTGTGGTGGACCACCACCTCCTCATCGCGGGGTAGCGTGCAGCCATAATCATGCGAGCGAAGGCGATGCAGGGCGGCATCGGCGATGAACTGAATACGCCGAGTGAATGTATTTGTAAACTCCTGGGAAGGGGGAAGTTGGAACTGGTTGGTCGCGAAGGCAACAGCGCGTTGCAGGCGACTTGGCAAGTGATCTCCGGCGCAGCGAAGCTGGATTTCGCGATAGCAGAACTCGATTTGCCCTTGGCGAGCAGCTGGGTAGGTGGAACGCTGATTCAGTTGTTTAATCTCGTGATCACTGACACGGCAAGCAATGCGGATGGGGCCAGTCAGTGTGGCATCAGTGGGCACAAAGTAATTGTCAAAGTCATCCCAGAACCCAGAGACTCGGGTGTCGATGAGCAATTGGCGATTGGCATCGATCGCATACTTGTAAGATTTCCAAATCTGTACAAGCACGTCATTGAGGCCGCACCAGTAGGGAATGCATAGCAGGCTGCGCTGCCGATCCGTTTCTGCAGTCACTGACTTGCCCTCAAAAATAAATAAACCCAGTAGCCATTGGCTTTGCTTGGCGGCTGACTGGGGCTAGTCTTGAAGGGCAAAGTCTAAATGGTTGACCACGGACTGGTGTCAATGCAGTCGAAGAGAAGCGTTAATGGGGCAGATGGTTGGCATGGACCAACGTGATGGTGACCATGGCCCCGTCCGGCCGAAGCGAGCCTGAAACTCAGTGATGGTTCTTCGCACGGGGGATGCTCTAGTTGGTTGGTTTCGATAGCTTTGGGGCCGGCCAGCGGAGGGCACCATCGACAGGGTTCTACCGCGCTCTGGCTGTCTGTTTTTAGCCACGTCAAGTTGACGGCGCGCCCTTGCTGTTTGCCGGGTCGGATTGGGCATCAAGGGCCCAACCCGTTATGGCGGCCCCCTCGATCGGGCCTGGCGGGATTATTTTACGGATTTGCGTTGGAGCAGGTGTCCCAGCCGATCCAGTTGGGGCTGCATCCTTTCGCCTAGGGCCTTTTCCCAGGTAGGTTCTGGGCTTGAGGTGGTGGCGTAGTGATGCACATAGCCATACTCGTGGCCATAATCATTGAGGCGGGTGGGCAGGATCTGCTGGTTGCAGATGGTGCCCAGCAGATCGATGCCGGCGGCTTCGATGCGGCGGCAGGCCTGGGGGGCCATGTCGCCCCTGACCTTGCCAAGCCCCACCAGGAACAGCATGCCATCGAGTTGCTCGCCGAGCATGGAAGCATCGGTGATTAACAGGCAGGGAGGGGTGTCCACCAGGATTAGGTCGTAGTTGGGCAATTGGCGAATCTGATTCACCACCTCCTTGCACCGCCTCGAGTTCAACAATCGGGCCGGATCGGGTACCTTCGGGCCCGCCAGCAGCAGGTCGAGATGGTCGTTCACGGGCTTGATCAGATCGGCGGCTTGCAGGGCTGGATTCAGTAATAGGGAGGTGAAACCCTCGCCCTTCTCCAGGCCAAACAGCCTCTGTTGATTGGGCAGGCGTAGGTCTCCATCCACAACCAGCACCCGCAGCCCCAGGTCGGCCAGGGTTGTGGCGAAAATGGCCACGGCCGTGGAGCGGCCTTCCCCCTGGCTGGAGGAGGTGATGCCGATCAGGCGCGGCTGGCTGTCGACCCGCAGCATGCGAAAGGTGGTGAATAGGCCGCGCAGGGATTCCTTGATCGCAAAGCGCTCGGCTTCGCCCATGTCTCCCAAGGAGGCCGCAATCGTTTTGCCGGGTTCCAGCGGCAGGAAGGGAATCAGGCCAAGTACGGGCAGTTGCAAGGCCTTTTCCGCTTCTTCGGGGGTATGGAAGACCCGATCGGTGCGGTCCCGCAGGTAGGCGGCCAGGGTGGCGGCCACCAGGCCCAACAGCAGGGCCTGTACTAAACCCTGTTGAAGGTCCGGTTCCACCGGCACGGGATTGAAGTCGGCTGGGGCAATCACCTTCCAGGGGGTGGTGGAGCGGGCCTGCTCCAGTCGATAGGACTCCCGGGCGCGGATGTAGGAGGTGTAATTTTCCCGGGCCACGGCCAGCCGTTGTTGCAGGCTTTCGTATTCCTTGATCCGCTGCGGGCTGGCCCGGAACTTGTCATCGAGTAGCAGGATCTGGCGATTCACCTCATCCTGTTGGGCGCCATTGGCCAGCAGGGAGGCCGTGAGTGAATCAACCGTTTGCCGTTGTACCACCGGCATGATTTTGGCCCGCCGGGCCTTCAGGGCAGCGATCGTTGGGGAGGACTCCTTGAAGGTGGCCCGGGCGGAGGCCAGGTCCTTTTCGATCATCTGCAGTTCCGCCAGGGGTGTGGCCGTGGCCGCCCCACTGGCGGCCATGTCGCGCAGGTCGGTGCGGGGGGCGGTGGCCAGGCCGGCCGGGCCCAGTTGCTGGTCGGCCGACGGGGCGCCGCTCGCTTGCAGTTGCAGCCGGCCGATCCGGGTGGAGGCGAGCTGGCTTGCCAGGGTGGCCTGTTGCCGCTGCAGATCCCGCAGGGTGCCGGTGAGGTTGTCCCGGGAAGACTGCAGTTGGCCGCTTTGCGCGGTGGGGTCCAGGTAGCCGTATTGCACCCGGAAGCGGCGCAGTTCATCCTGGAGGCGGTCCATGCGCGCCAGGAGCTCGGGGGCCTGCTGGCCCAGGAAGCGCACGCCGGAATCGAGGGCCTCCTGCCGTTGCACCTGGGAGAAGGCCACATAGCTGCGCGAGAGCGCATCCAGGATTTGCTTCCCCTTCACCGGATCGTCCCAACGCAGCGAGACCGCCAGCACGTTGCTAACCCCTTCCTGGGGAAGGCCAAAGCGCAAATTGCGCATGATCAGTTGCATGGATACGGCCTGTTGGTCGGCAATCGGCGCGATCAACAGGGGGCTGCGTAGGAGCCTCACCATGTTGGGCAGATCGTTGCGATTGCCACCGCGGGCGATGCTCTCCACCAGCCCAGAATCACCACCACCATTGCCCCGATCGACGCCTGCACCGTTCATTTCAAACGGATTCACGATTTGCATCTCGAAGCCGCCTTCGTAGACCGGCGCGAATAAGCGCTGACGCAGGGTATTGGCCGTCAGCAGGCTGCTGACCACGATGAAGGTGAGCACAAAGGTCCCCTGGCGCCGTTTCACCGTGCGCAGCAGTTGGCCCAGGCCGGATGAGCCACCTCCAGCCCGCTCGGCCCCGGATGCCAGGGGCGGTGGCAGCCCGTCAAGGCCAGAGGGTTGGCGATACAGATGAACAGCGTTGGAGCGGGTCGATCGTCGACCGCCGCCCGGGGCAGCAGGATTAGAACCTTGGCCAGATAGTGTGCCAGTCATCTCTAGGTTTGCTCGCGAGAGTGCTGCTCAACATATTGACAGAAGAGGGCTATATTGCAAACTCGTTCAGAGGTCACCTGCTCATGATTAGGGCACTTAGCCAAGCCAGTCCAGCTGTAAATAGCGGCAAGTATGTATCAATTAGGCGGCGTATCTGCGGCTTTTTGATGCAGGAACGCAGCAGCTTGCTGCAGAAGCGAGCGGGGCGCCCGCGGGCCCGGCAGGTCCCCGGGTTGCTGATGGTGGCGGCCGTGGTCGGCCAGGGCCTGGCCCTGGTTCCGGCGACGGCGGCCAGTTCCGGGCCACTGGTTGCCGCCGTTCGCGCCTCGGGCGCGCCCCAGCGAGGCGGCCCATCCCGGTCCGCCCTGGCGGCCCAGGCCGATCTCTACCGGCTCGGGCCCGGGGATGGCCTCAGCCTCAGCTTCCTGGATCCCTCGGCCAGCATGGTGTCGGGCGCCGTCACGATCCTGGCCGATGGCACCGCCACCCTGGCCTTGCTGGGGTCGGTGCAGCTCACCGGGCTCACGATCGGCCAGGCCCGGGTCTGGCTGCGGGACCTCTATGGCGAGTACCTGCTGCGGCCCGATCTCACCTTGAGCCTGGTCACGCCCCGGCCGGTCAAGGTCACCGTGCTGGGTGAGGTGGAGAAGCCTGGCCTCTACAGCCTCGCCACGATCAGCGCCACGCCCGTGTCGGCGATCCAGGCGGCCGGGGGCATCACATTGAATGCAGATGTGCGCAAGGTCAGCCTGCAGCGCCAGCCCCTGGGCCGCTCCGGCCGGGTGGCCGAATCGGAACTCAACCTGGGCGCCCTGCTGCAATCGGGTGACCAGCGCCAGAACCCCCTGCTCTTTGATGGTGACACCGTTGTGGTGGGCCGCATCGACAAGCCGGTGCCCGAGGAGATCTTTGCCCTCGGCGCCTCCAACCTGCGGCCCAGCACGGTTTCCATCAACGTGGTGGGCGAAGTGAAGGCTCCAGGACGGTTGGCCCTGCCCGCCAATATCACCCTGTCGGAGGCGATTCTGGCGGCGGGCGGCACAACCCCCTGGCGCGCCAAAACCAATGACATTGAGCTGGTGAGGATGAACCGGGATGGCACCTCAACCCGGGAAATTTTCACGCTCAATTACAGCAAGGGAGTCTCCAATGCCTACAACCCTCCCCTTAAGGAGGGTGACACGGTGATCGTCAATCGCAGTGTCTATGGCGCCGGCATGGACGCGATTAATCAGGTGGTGGCGCCCCTCACCTCCGTGGGCAATCTCTATTACCTCTATCGCAACTACTCCCAGTATTGATTCTCCCCGCCATGGCAAACTCCAAGTCCGGTTTCAATTTCAAGGCGATTGGCTATGCCCTGCTCTGGCAGAGCTACTGGTTGCCCGTGCTCCTGATCGTGGCCCATGACCAGTGGTTGCAGGTGCGCCAGTTGCAGCCGCCGGACCATCCCCAGCAGCAGCCAGCGGTGCCTACCCCCAGTCAGGCCAAGACCCAGGTGCCGGTTGCCAGCCTCCTGGCCGGCGAGCCCCTCCCCGCCGACTCCCTTCCCGTGGTCGCCGGTGAGGGCCAGATGGGGACGCCAGGCCAGGGGATGGCGAGTCCGGGGGCAGCGAGTCAGGAGACAGCCTCCCAAGTACCTGCCTCGCTAGTGTCCCCATCTCAGGTGACCCCCTTGCCGAAGGGCAGGGTCCCCTTGAGTAGGGCCACCCTGGAGGCCCCTTCGCGGCCCCTGCGTGCCCCAGGCTTGGTGGGCTCCTGGACCTCCACCCAGCCCTTTTCCGCCCAAACCCGGAACGCCCATCGCCTTGCGGTCCAGCCGCCCGCGCTCCAGCCCCGGTCCCTGGCGGGGCGTTCCAGCCTGCCCCTGGTGTCGGGGGTGGATCGCACCAGTCCGGTTTTGCGGCAGTTTTCCGGTTCGGAACTCCTGGGGGGACCCTTGACCCTGCAGCAGCCCAGCCAGGAGCCCATGTCGCCCCTGGCCCGGGCTGAGCAGGCGCGGCTGGCCCAAACCAGCGACCCCCTGGCCCCCGTGCCCGCCCGCTGGCGTGAGCCCATGCGCCGCGAGCTGCAGGGCCTGGGCGCGGCCCGGTTGAGCCAGGCCCGGGTGGTGCACGTGCCCTCGGAGCGCATCAGCCGCACCGTGGTGTTGCCCCTGGCGATGCAACACGACGGCAGCATTGATGCCCTGGTGGCGAAGGATCCGGCGGTCTCCGACCGCGACCTCAGCGATTGGGCCTCCCGTCAGGCGACGCCGGCCCAGGGCAGCGTCCAACCGGTGGTGCTCCATCTCCATCCCTTGCCCAAGGGCCCTGTCACCGCCAAGGCGACGGTGCCAGCACCAGCTCCGGGGCCTGCCGTTGCCGAGGCCCCAGCGGCGCAGGCACCTGCTTCCCCCGGGGCCCTGCCTTAACGAAGGCTTGGCCAGGTTCGGTCGTGGTTGTGATCGGCGTTGGCGGCAGGCCACAACCAATGGGGTGGAGCCGGGGCCCTGACGCATCCGAGCTCCGAGCCCCCAGGAGCCCAGCCGTCCAACCCATCCCGCGTCGATTGAGGCCATTCGGTTTAGGCAGGCCTGAATCAGCCAACCCAGAAGCCCGATGGGGTGACCAGGACCATGCTTCCGCAGGCCCCCGATGGGATCGATGGCAGTTGTGGGGCGCTTCCTTCAGGAGCCCCAGGTTTGCCATAAAAAACGCTGGTCGCGGCAGGCGACCAGCGTGGCAGTTCCCAACTTTCAACCGACCCAGATCACTGGATCAAGCGGTGGCTTCAGGCCATGGCCGTCAGGTTGCGCTTGGCGAGGCTGACGCGCTTGCGGAGTCGACCAGCCCAGCCGAAGGCCGCCATCGCTCCGAACACGGGCAACGGACCCGGAACCCCATTGACTTCGCGTTCCAACTTGATCGTGGCAGCGTTCTCGAATTCGGTGAAACCAGTCACTGTTTTGACAAAACCACCAGGAGTAATCGCATTAGCGGTGTAAAAATCGCTGACTCCAGTAGGGCCGTAGTCGCCTTCAATGGCGAGGGCATTGATGCTGATGCCCTGGCTGGCGGCATTGTCCCGGGCGGCACGTACCGTGGCATCGTCGTTCACGTTTTCAATGCCATCACTGGAGATGTCAATGATTTTGACGGCCGCATCAAACAGGCCACTGCTGATGGCGCTTTGAATGGAGGCCACACCTGCATCGATGCCGCAGGACACACAGGTGCTGCCCAAACCCTGGCGGGCCATGGTGGCCAGCTGGGCCGCGAAACTATCGACGCTGGCGCTGTCGGTCAGGTGGGTCCAGTCGATCGCCAGTGGGGTGCGGGCAATCGTGTCCCACTGGCCCACGGCCACGGCAATGCCGTTGGGCGAGGCGGCAATCGAGGATTTGATCGTGGGTAGCAGGAAGGCGTTGGACCAACCCAGCCGTTGGGTGTTGTACTCGGCGGTGTCGATACTGCCGGATACATCGGTGGAGAGGAAGAGCATCTTGTCCACCGTTACGGCCTGGGCGCTGCCGCCGAATAGGGCCAGCTGGGCGAGGCCGACGGCAACACCGCTCAAGGCAAAGGCGCGTAGGCGGGGTGGCAATGGAGAGCGGGCTGGTTTCATCGTCAATGAGATGAAGAGGGCCAAGTTAAATTAGATTGTTAAAAGTGAAATAGATCGGCCTGGTCCTGATGGGCCGCAGATGTGATGGTTGCCACCTCGCGATCGCTGCAAGGGTCCTCAATCGTAACTGCTGTTCTACGGGGAGTGGAGTTGATTCTCGTGCGCGTTTAATTCATAGGGTGGGCTGCTTCGCTGAAACGCCTGATCATTGGCGGATCTGCGGCAGGAATTAAAAATCGGTTTAACCATGTAATTATTGGCACGGATAAACTGCCCGCGGCTTGTTTATCTAGCAACCCATTTCATTGCATCCATGACAACGTTTTATCCGGGTCCCCAGGCCCGATCTTCTGGCATCAAGCTGCTGCGCTCGGCGCTGGTTTGCGGCGGCCTGCTGACGGGCTTTGCCGGCCTGTTTGGTGGCGCCTCGGCCCAGGCGGCGCCGGTTGTGGTCACAGACAGCTGCAGCTTTGGCCCTCTGGGTGGCGATTGCGCTGGTTACACAACCAGCAAGGGACGGCTGGGTGACAAGATTTTCAGTGTGGTCAAGCCTCCCAACCAGGGCGAGGGCCATGTTGATTTCACCTGGATCGACTACGCCGGCAATGGCGTCAGCCTCGATGATGATTGGGTTTCGACGATTGATTGGGGCTCCGGTGGTTTGATTGGACCCACTGCCGGCGGCAACTTTGATTACACGCTGTCGATTGATCCCGCTTCCGGCTATAGCTTTGGCTTGATCAGCCTGGATTCTTCTGAGCTGGGCAGTGGCGGCACCACGGCCACAAAGGAGATTTTCAAGGGCCTGACCGACACCAGTTCCCTGGGGGTGCTCACGTCCGTGAACGGTGGCCACGACGATCTGAACCTGGCTGGAACTGGCATCCAGCAGCTCTATATCCGGGACGGTTGGAGTGTGGATGCGGGCCATTCCCTCGCGACGCTGACCAACGGTTTTGAGCAGGTCCCCGGTCCCTTGCCCCTCCTGGGCGCGGCTGCCGCGTTTGGGTGGAGCCGCAAGTTGCGTCGCCGGGTTGGCACGTTCCGCCTGGGCTGAATCCCAATGACGGGTGGGAGGTGCCCATCGCCCATCCGATGCTCTGCCTGCATGACAAAGGGGCCCCGGCAAGGTGATTGCCGGGGCCTTTCCCTTGGCCGAGGATCACCAGGCGGAGGGGGATGGGGCTGGCTGGCCCAGGCCGGATGGGGCTGTTGGGCCCAAGCCGAAAGCAGCTGCGTTGCCGGGGCCCGATCAGTGCGGGCTGATCAACCGTGGGGTGTCGCCTCGCTCTGGTCGTCCTCCACTAGCCGTTGCCAGTAGCTCTCGTTGGCGCTGGGGCGTTTGGCCACCTCTGGCTTGGGGGCCGTGCCGCCGCCGCGCCAACGGGCGATCGTGGCGGGCAGGGGGGTGGCCACCCCTAGATAGAGGCAGGCCAGCACCAGGGAGGAGAGGCCGAGGCGGGCCACGTTCTTGCCGACCAGGAGTTGGCGCCGTTGGCGCTCCTGGTTCACCTGCATGGTGAGGCGCCCGTGGATGCGTTCGAGTAATTGCCCCATGCCCTGGCGTTGGCTGGGTAGGTCGGGACCGAGGCTGGCGAGGGCGGGCAGGCCCTTGGGCAGGGCCCCGTAGATCTCCTGCAATTGGGCCTGGGATCCCGCTTGCTTGACGCGGGCCTGGATCTGTTCCAGACCCTTCATGGAGGCCTCCGCTCCCCCTTGGGCCGTTCCGGCTGGGGGATTCAGCATCGTCCAGCTGGCAACCATGAGCACGGGGATCAGCAGCGCATAGCCCACACCTGCGGCGCCGGCGGCGCGGGTGCACCAGCGCAGGGCCCCCGCCGGAACGGCGCCGATCCCATCGAGGCGGCTGGATAGGAAGACCAGGCAAGTGGCGAGAAGGGCTATCGGCGATTGGCTGATGAGCACGTCGCTGAGTTGTAATTGCCACAGGGCGGAGCCCAGGTTCAAGGGGATCGCCGCACTGAGGATTGTCAGGGCAAAGACTATGTAGAGGGCGACAGCTGCCCACCAGAGAATGCCGGCCAGGTCAGGACGTTTCGGCGTAGTGATCGGATTGCTAACCATCTAATAATCTAGTTTATGCCCGCAAATCCTATGGGATAGGCTAAGGTCTTCATGCGGTAGGGCTGCCGCATCTCTGCGGCATTGACGTCCTTGTTGCGTTTGTTGGTTGTGGTATTAAGCGACTGGATTGTTGATTGATTGGATGGATCCAGACCAAGGTTTGGTCGATTCCAATAGGAAAGCCCCGCGTCTTGGAGCGGGGCCAGCGGTTGATGCAAGTTGGCTTGGCTTCAGGTGGTTGTTGCCAAGGCTTCGCGTTTTTGAATGCGGCGGCGCAGCAGCCGGCTCCAGCCAAAGGCCGCACTGGCGCCCAATAGGGGCAGGGGGCCTGGCACCCGTTCGCCGTCGCCAACAAGGATGCGATCCCGTTCGATCGCCCCTGCCACACCGGGTGCTTCTACCGAGAAGTTGTAATCGCCGGCGGCCAGGCCCTTCACGGCCATGGTGATTTCGCGGGAGTCACCGCTGGGGACATCGTTACAGCCGAGGAGATCGGTGCAGACAAAGCTCACATCCAGTCCGACGGGGGCGCCACCCACCACCTTAAGGCTGAGATCCTGGGTTGAGGTCACGGTGCCGACGGCCGCTTCCACCGTGCTGAGAATTGAGCTGATCGGAACGGAGGCAAAGCTGTTGATCAGGGCGCCATTGGTCCCTAGGAAGCTGGTCAGGGTGCTGGCCTGATTGCCCGATTGGCCGCCATCGGGGAAGTCGGCATCCATTCCTGCCGTAGCGGGTAAGCTATTGAGGGCCACAAGGGCCACATTCTCAGTGCTCAGGATTGATTTGATGCTGTTCAGAGTGACTGTTTGTTGATGCGAGGAAGCATCACCGAACCAGAGCACTACTTTGCGAGCACCTGAGCGCCAGTCCACCGTTTCGCCACTGGTGCCACAGAGTATTGGGTCGGATCCCAGGCCTGGGCAGGTGGTGGCGCCATTTTGAACACCTTGCTGAAGCGCATAGAAGTTTGCCTCCGGGAGGTCACCTCCACCACTCGCGAACCAGTTGTTGATACCAGCTACCGCAAGGGGAGTGAGAGGGGTGATTTTCTGCAGCACATCATAGGAGCTATTGAATGTTTCTCCTGATTCGGATGGATCTCCGAAATAGCGAGCCACGGCAAACTGGGATCCCGTATAGGTGGTGCTGAGATTGGTCAACAACTGGTTGGCCACACTTTGAACATTGCCGATGACGTCACCCATGCTTCCAGTGTTATCGGCGAGAAATAGAAAGTCCACCAAGCCGCCACCCACGTCGGTGAATATCTTTTTCACCACCGTTACGGTGTCACCAATGGCGATGGAAGCGTTGAATGTGGATGGACTGATTGAGCCGGCCATGGCCTGGCCAGGGCAGAAGGTGGCTGCAGCGGCGCACAGGCCTCCGGCCGCAAGGAGTTTGAAGCCATGATGACGGGGCATGGGCTCGTTTGTATCGAAGGCTGACTAATGTTAAGGGCGTTGGAGATAGGTTCATGCCGCAATATGGCTTCTTCTTCTTGTGAAGACTGCCTCACTTTGCTGGCCGTTGCCGCGGGGTTGCTGTCGGGGGAAGATCCGCTGCCAGGCCTGCTTTTGGCGTGGGAATCCGCCGCTGCGCTGCTCCAATCGGGGCCCGTTCAGGCCATGTCGTCACTGAAGTCTGAGATCACTTCGCCGTTGAAGAAATCGGCCAGGCGCTTGGCCTTTTCATCGATGCTGCCGGGCAGGGCCCGCTGGGGCGGGGCCTCCATGGGAGTTGGCGGGGCTTGGCTGGCACCGCTGGCAACCGGGGCTGCTGCGGGCGGCGCCCCAGGGCCGAGATCTGCCGGTGTCGGCGCAGGGGTAAGGGCGACCGCTGTCGCACCCCCAGCTGGGTTGGGAGCTGGGGCCGCCACCGCTGCCGCCATGGCCACCGCTTTCGGAGTCGCGACCGGGCCTGGATTTGGTGCCGGGTTCATGGACCCGGCGGCTGCAGGGTTGTTGACCGGGGCCGGGGCGGGTGCCGGGGCATGGGCCTGGGGTTGGGGCTGGGGCCTGGGGCCTGGCGCTGGTGCGGGGGCGGCTTTGGCTGGGGTTGCCGTGGTCTGGTGGCCGTCGGCGCCTTCGAGGATCACCTGGCGGGGGCTGCCGAGGGCCGTCTCCATGGCCCGCTCCAGCAGGGGCAGGCGCCCTTGCACCATGGCCATCCAGTTGCCTGCAACCCGCACCACGGCCCGTTGGCCATCGAGCCGCACCAAGGTGGCCTGCTGGGAGAGCAACATGCGGGTGGAGGGCAGCTCCAGGCCGGTGAGGATCTGTTGCCAAAGCTCCGGCAGGTTGGCGCCCGCCGATGGTGCGCCTTGGTGGCCTGGAGCCGGTTCCGGCTTCGGCGTTGGCGCTGGATCAGGGGCCGGGCTTGGCGATGGGGCCGCCTGGGAGGGGCCGCTGGCCTGGGCATCGGGCGCTGCCGGAGGGCTGCCATGGACGGGTTCGGCGTGCCGGACCTGGCCCTGGGGTTGGGCCGGGGCGGCTTGTCCGCGAGCCTGGGGATTGGCCGCAGCGCTCCCCGTGGGGGCCGGTTGCCCTGCAGTTGTGCCTGGGCCTGGGGACGGGGCGGCCACGGCCGGTTGGGCCAAGAGACCCAACACCAACACCTCCAGCCAGAGGCGCGGCTGGACGCTATGGCGCAGCTGCTGTTCGCTGCCCTTGAGCTGGCTCTGCCACTGCAGCAACTTGGCGGTGCCCAACTGCTGGGCTAGCTCGGGCAGCTGGGGGCGGAATTGGGGCGAAAAGCTGGTCAGTTCCAGCCTGTCTGGGGCCACCTCCGCCAGCACCAGGTCCCGCAGCAGGCTGGTCAGCCCCTGCAACACCGCCGAGGGTTCCCGGCCCCGGTCGAGCAGCTCCCGGCAGGCCTCCACCACCCCCAGGGGTTCAAAGCGGGCCAGGGCCGTGGCCAGGGCCAGCAGCTCCTGTTCCGGCACCGCCCCCACCAGCTCCCACACGGCCATCGGCTCGATCGGTGCGGGCAGCAGGCTCAGTTGGTCGAGCAGGCTCTCGGCATCGCGCAGGCCCCCCTGGGCCCGTTGGGCCACCACATGCAGGGCTTCGGCGGTGATGCCGATCTGCTCTTCGGTGGCGATGTAGCGCAGGTGGCCTTCGAGGGCGTCGAGGGGGATGCGGCGGAAATCGAATCGCTGGCAGCGGCTGAGGATCGTTGGCAGCACCCGCTGGGGATCGGTGGTGGCCAGCACGAACACCACCCGCGGTGGCGGCTCCTCCAGGGTTTTGAGCAGGGCGTTGAAGGCGGCCGTCGAGAGCATGTGGCACTCGTCGATCACATACACCTTCCAGCGCGCCTGCACCGGCGCAAAGCGGGAGCGCTCGATCAGTTCGCGGATGTTGTCAACGCCGGTATTGGAGGCGGCATCGATCTCGATCACGTCGAGGGCGTTGCCGGCGGCGATGCTGGTGCAGAGGGCGCAAATGCCGCAGGGGTCTGGGGTGGGGCCGTCGCCGCTGATGCAGTTGAGCGAGCGGGCCAGGATGCGGGCGCTGGAGGTTTTGCCCGTGCCCCGGGGCCCGCTGAACAGGTAGGCCGGCGCGATCCGGTTCTGGCGCAGGGCGTTGCCCAGGGTGGCGGCGATCGCCTCCTGGCCCACCAGCTGGTCGAAGGTTTGGGGCCGGTACTTGTGGTGCAGCGGCTGGTAGGCCTGGCTCATGGATCGCTGCGTCCGGACTCCGTCCCCGCGAACGGACAGACCCTGAGGCTAATCCTCACGGCCCTTGAGCAGTTGGTCGAGCCGCAGTTGCAGCTCCTCCACCTCGCTGAGCTTGTCCTCCAGGCGCTGGGCGGCCAGGCGCAGGCCGTCGAAGGCCTCGGCCCCGGTCCCGCCTCCCGACCAGGGGGCACTGCCCTGGCCCCAGCGGGCTTCCGCCTTGGTCAGTTCCTGCTCCAGGGCCTGCTGCAGCTTGAGGCGCAGGCTTTCGAGCTGCTCCAGGCTGCGCAGCGCCAGCTCCCGGCCCTGGTCGATGGGCAGGCCATCGAGCCGCAGGTCCTGGCGGAGGAGCAACCGAACCCCGGCCAGCAGGGCTGCCGGCACCATCTGGCCCAGGGCCAGGGCGCCGAGGCTGCCCGTGTGCAGCCAGCCTTCCACCTGGGCGCTGCGGTGGCGGCCGGTTTTGCACCAGTGGGCGAAGTGCTCGCAGTTGTTAAAGATCAGGTTGTAGCGCTGCTCCCCCAGGCGCCCCAGGGCCCGGGCCAGGGTCACCCCTGGCGGCGAGCAGCTCCCCGGGGGGTAGGTCACCGTGGCGATCGGCTGGCCCAGGCTGAAGTCCTGCAGGTTGCTACGCAGGATCTGGCGGCCTTCCAGGTAGTGGGCCACCGTGCCATCCCCCAGGTCAATGCCGTGGTGCACGAAGAGGCCGTGCTGGCGGGGCACCTTGAGATGGTCGGCGCTGGCCAAGGCAGGGGGGAGAGATCAGGACACCGGAAAGGGACGGGGAATCCGGGGGGCTTCAGGCTGACTCGCGCTGGCTTCGGTCGGCCTTACTGCTGGGAATCTCCAGCACCTTGGCCTTGCTGCGTTGCTCCACCAGCTCCTGGGTGATCGTGAAACTCTTGACCTCCGTGCTGGAGGGCAGGTCGTACATCACATCCAGCATCAGCTCTTCGATGATGCCGCGCAGGGCCCGGGCCCCGGTCTTGCGGCGATGGGCCTCGGCGGCGATGGCCTGCACAGCCCCCGGTTCGAATTCGAGGCGCACGTTATCCATGCTCAGCAGGGTCTGGAACTGCTTAACCAGGGCGTCGCGGGGGGTGGTGAGAATCGATTCGAGGGCGTGGCTGTCTAGGGGTTCGAGCATGGCGCTCACCGGCAGCCGGCCAATGAATTCCGGGATCAGGCCGTAGCGCACCAGGTCGTCGGGCTCCAGGTGGCGCAACACCTGGGCGGCCTGCAGGTCCTTGTGTTGGCGGCTGCGACCATCGGCCGGCAGGAAACCGATCGAGTTGCGGCCCAGGCGCCGTTGCACCAAATCTTCTAGCCCCACAAAGGCGCCACCGCAGATGAACAGGATCTGGCTGGTGTCGATCTGGATGCAGTCCTGGTAGGGATGCTTGCGGCCCCCCTGGGGCGGCACGTTGGCCAGGGTGCCTTCCAGCAGTTTCAACAGGGCCTGTTGCACCCCTTCGCCGGAGACATCGCGGGTAATCGAAGGGTTCTCGCTCTTGCGGGCGATCTTGTCGATCTCATCGATATAGATGATGCCGCGCTGGGCCTGCTCCACATCCATGTCGGACTTCTGCAGCAGCCGTAGCAGGATGTTCTCCACGTCTTCGCCGACGTAGCCCGCCTCGGTCAAGGTGGTGGCATCGGCCACGGCGAAGGGCACATCCAGCATCTCGGCCAGGGTCTGGGCGAGCAGGGTTTTGCCGCAGCCGGTGGGGCCAATCAGCAGGATGTTCGACTTTTGCAGGCGGGTGGCGGTTTGATCCGTTTCCCCCTGGCCATCGCCCTGCCAGGCCAGCCGTTTGTAGTGGTTGTACACCGCCACCGCCAGCACTTTTTTGGCCTCCTCCTGGCCCACCACCTGCTGGTCGAGGAAGGCTTTGATTTGGTGGGGCTTGGGCACCTCCGCCAGGGTGGGGGCCGGTTTGGCGGTTTTCTTGCTGGGGGCCTTGCTCTTGGTTTCGGGGGCGCTGCGGGCTGCCACCTGGCTTTCGGTCAGCTCCTCATCGAGGATCTCGTTGCAGAGATCGATGCATTCGTCGCAGATATAAACGCCAGGGCCGGCAATCAACTTGCGGACCTGCTCCTGGGACTTGCCGCAGAACGAGCACTTCAGGTGGGCGTCGAACTTGGCCATCGAGGGGAGTGTCTAAGGGGTAGGTCCAGGGCAGGTGGGGCGCGGAGCGCTGATGCGGAGGGGGAGTGGGCTGATTAGGCGGGAGTTACCTCGGTGACCACCCGGTCGATCAGGCCGTAGGCAACGGCCTCGGCGGGGGAGAGGAAGTAATCCCGGTCCGTATCTTCGGCGATTTTCTCCAGGGGTTGGCCCGTGTGTTCGGCCATCAGGCCGTTGAGGGTGTCCTTGAGGAAGAGGATCTCCTTGGCCTGGATCTCGATGTCCACGGCCTGGCCCTGGGCGCCGCCGAGGGGCTGGTGAATCATGATCCGAGCATTGGGCAGGGCCAGGCGCTTGCCTTTGGTGCCGCCCGACAGCAAAAAGGCGCCCATGCTGGCGGCCAGGCCGTAGCAGATGGTGACGATGTCCGGGGCCACCTGCTGCATCGTGTCGTAGATGGCCAGGCCCGCGGTCACCGAGCCGCCGGGGGAGTTCACATAGATCTGGATGTCCTTTTCGGGGTCTTCGGCCTCCAGGAACAGCAGCTGGGCCACCAGGGCATCGGCCACGGCGTCATCGATGCCGGTGCCCAGGAAGATGATTCGCTCGCGCAGCAGGCGCGAATAGATGTCAAAGGCCCGCTCGCCCCGGCCGGACTGCTCGACCACGGTGGGCAGGACCCCAGGGGCAGCCTGGGGTCTGGGGGCAATCGCCTCGGGGCGGACGCCCTGCCACTGGTTGAGGACCGGATGGTGGCGCAGGGCTCGGGGTTGGGCGTCGATCACGCGGCCGTAGGGCTTAGGGCAGTGGAGTCAATCTATGGCGCCCAAGCGGGCCCAGGGGTGTCGGCCCCTCAGGCGCTGGCCCCAGGCTCCTTGGCGGCAGCTTTTTTCGAGGCTGCTGCCTTGGTCTTGGCCGCGGGCTTCGGGGCTGGCTCCCCACCTTCCGCTTCCCCAGCCAGTTCCCCAGCCAGGTCTTCGGGGGACTTGGCCGTAATGGTGCTGTGGCTTTCGAGCCAGTCGAGCAGCTTTTGGCGCATCAGGTCTTCCTGCACGGCCTGGCGCAGGCGGGCCGGATCGATGCTGCCGCTCTCGCTGATGCTGCGGGAGAGCTCCTTGATCTTGGTTTCGAGCTCCTCCTCGGCCAGTTCGATCGCTTCAGCCAGGGCTAGGGCCTTGAGGGCGAGGCTGCGGCGCAGGCGCTTTTCGGCTTCGGGCCGGGAGGTGTCCCGCAGGCTGCGCACCAGTTCGGGGGTGAACAGCTTGCGCACGTCCATGCCCTGTTGGGCTAGCTGGCCGGCGGTCTGCTCCAGCAGGGCGCGGATCTCTTCCTGCACCAGGGTTTCGGGCAGTTCCACCTCGAGCTGCTCCACCAGGGCGTCGAGCAGGGCGTCATGGCGGTTGGCCTTGTCGCGCCGGTCGGCGTCCTCCTGGAGACGGGCTTCCAGGTCGGCGCGCAGCTCGGCGAGGGTTTCCTTGTCACTGGCCTGCTGGGCGAAGGCGTCGTCGAGCTCGGGCAGCTCCTTGGTCTTGAGGTCGGTGAGGGTCAGCACGAAGCTGGCGGCCCGGCCGCGGCAGTCCTCCTGGGGGTACTCCTCGGGGAACTGGCAGGCCACGGTCTTGGTGTCGCCCACCGCCATGCCGATCACCCCTTCGACGAAGCCGGGGATCATGCGGCCCTCTTCCAATTCCACGTCCATGCCTTCGCCACTGCCGCCGCTGATCGGGCTGCCGTCATCGCTGAAGGTGCCGCTGAAGTCGACCACGGCCACATCACCGGCCTGGGCGGGCCGGCCCTCGACGGGCACCAGGCTGGCCAGCTTCTGGCGGGACTGCTCAATCCATTCATCGACCCGGGCGGGGTCGTAGCTGACGGCTTCGCTGGCGGCCACCAGACCCTTGGTGAGTTTCAGGCTGGGGGTGGGTTCCACATCCAGCTCCAGGATCAAGGTGAGCTCCTCGCCAGGGGCGAACCGCTCCAGCAGGGCCTCGAAGCCGCCGGCCAGTTCCGGTTGGCCGATGGCCGGGATCTCCTCCTGGGCCAGGGCGTCACGGAACACGGCATCGACCAGCTCCTCCAGGGCCGTAGCGCGCACCCGCAGGGGCCCGATTTGCTGCAGCAGCACGGGCTGGGGCACCTTGCCCTTGCGGAAGCCGGGCAGCTTGATGCTGCGGCTGAGTTTGGCCAGGGCGGCGTCGTAGCTGGACTGGCTGCGGCCCGCCGGAACGGCCACTTCCACGGCCAGGCGGCTGCCCGGGCGCGGGCTGGTGGTGACCTTCAGGTTGGCGGGGGCGGCGGCGCTGGCGGCAGAACTCATGGCGGGCTAGGGGGGAGGAACGCCGGACCGGATCGGCGGGGCAGCCCGCGATCCTAGGAACTGACCTCACCAGCCCCCATGGGCGCGGCCCTTGGACCCTTCGCCAAGGACCGAATGGCCACGTATTGTTGTTGCCATCCCCTCCGGTGGGGGGTTGGGCGGTCGCTGCCCCAACCCTTCGCCTCCCATACGTCCCCCTACCCACCCGTTCCCACCGACCCCAGATCCAGTCCACCCGACCAGACCCAGCCCTGAATCCGGTCCAGATCCCGTTCCAAACCTGTTCAGCACCTGTTCATCGGCAGTCCTGCTGACCCAGCCCCAAGACCGACCAGTCAGGTCAACGCCCAGCTGATCCCGTCGCCCCCATCCCGCTCCTGAGGTCCTGCTCCAGGTCCTTGGCAGCTCCAGCCCAAAGCTCCATCGACGGGGTTCCGACTCGGCAGCAGGGTTCTCCCGGCAAGCCCCCCTCTTTCGCCAGCCCCGGTCTCCGCTTCCAGGATTCCTGTCCCTGGTGCGAGCCTTTACCGGCCAGAGGTTTGGTGAGTCCGGGGGGTTCTAGGGCCGAGCCAGCCACCCAGGCCCCGGGACCCGTTTCTTCAGGACCCAACCGCCGACGGCTCCTCCGCTTTTCCGAATCCCAAGCCTTTCTCGATTAATTCCCAGCCTGCTGACAATCCCTGGGTTTTCGCCCAACCGTTCCTGTTCTCCCCTGCCGCCCTTGTCCCTCCCTACCGCCAGTTCCCTCCCCAACCGGCCCCTGAAGGTGGCCGTGCTCGGTGCCACCGGGGCCGTGGGCCAGGAGTTGCTCACCCTGCTGGCCGAGCGCCAGTTCCCGGTGGCGGAGCTGGTGCTGCTGGCGTCGCCCCGTTCCGCCGGTCAGACGTTGACCTGGAACGGCCGTGCTTACCCGATTGAGCCGGTGAGCGCCGAGGCCTTTACCGGGGTGGATCTGGTGCTGGCCTCCGCCGGCGGCTCGGTGTCGAAGCAGTGGGGACCCGTGGCCGCAGCGGCTGGCGCCGTGGTGATCGACAACTCCAGCGCCTTTCGCCTTGATCCCCAGGTGCCCCTGGTGGTGCCAGAGGTGAACCCCCAGGCGGCCTTTGCCCACCAGGGGATCATCGCCAACCCCAACTGCACCACGATCCTGATGACCCTGGCCCTGGCGCCGTTGGCGGCCCGGAGGCCCCTGCGTCGGGTGGTGGTGAGCACCTACCAATCGGCCAGCGGCGCCGGCGCCCGCGCCATGGAGGAGCTGCGCAACCTCAGCCAGACCGTGCTCGATGGCGGCAGCCCTGAAAGCACCGTGCTGCCCTATTCGCTCGCCTTCAACCTCTTCCTGCACAACTCGCCCCTGCAGGACAACGGCTACTGCGAAGAGGAGCTGAAAATGCTGCACGAAACCCGCAAGATCATGGGGTTGCCGGAGCTGCGGGTCACGGCCACCTGTGTGCGGGTGCCGGTGCTGCGGGCCCACTCCGAGGCCCTCAACATTGAGTTCCACGAACCCTTCCCCGTGGAGGAGGCCCGCGCCCTGTTGGCCCAGGCGCCGGGCGTTGAGTTGATCGAGGATTTCGCCGCCAACCGCTTCCCGATGCCCACCGATGTCACGGGCCGGGACCCGGTGGCCGTGGGCCGCATCCGCCAGGACCTCAGCGAACCGAATGCCCTGGAGCTCTGGCTCTGCGGCGACCAGATCCGTAAGGGTGCGGCCCTCAACGCCATCCAGATCGCCGAGTTGCTGCTCGATCCCGCCGCTGCGGATCGGGCCGTCGCCCCAGCGAGCGCAGCGGCTGCGGGAGTGGGCCGATGACCGGTTCGCCCCCAAGCCCGCTCACCCCTGGGGCCGCTTCCCCCGCCCCCTTCGGCCGGGTGGTGACGGCCATGGTGACCCCCTTTGGCGCCGATGGCGCCGTGGATCTCGACCTGGCCGGCCGGCTGGCTAGCCACCTGGTGGATGAGGGCTGCGATGGCCTGGTGCTCTGCGGCACCACCGGCGAATCCCCCACCCTCAGCTGGGAGGAGCAACACCGGCTCTTCTCCGCCGTCAAGGCTGCCGTGGGCAACCGCGCGTCCCTGTTGGCGGGCACCGGCAGCAATTGCACCGCCGAGGCGATCGAGGCAATCGGCCAGGCGGCCGCCCTGGGCGCCGACGGGGCGTTGGTGGTGGTGCCCTACTACAACAAGCCGCCCCAGGAGGGGCTGGAGGCCCATTTCCGGGCCGTGGCTTTGGCGGCGCCTGAATTGCCGATCATGCTTTACAACATCCCCGGTCGCACCGGCACCAGCCTCAGCCCGGACACCACGGCCCGGCTCCTGGATCTGCCCAACGTGGTCAGCTACAAGGCCGCCAGCGGCACCACCGAGGAGGTCAGCCAATTGCGGGCCGTTTGCGGCGAGCGGCTGGCGATCTACAGCGGCGACGACGCCCTCACCCTGCCGATGTTGGCCGTGGGCGCCGTGGGCGTGGTGAGTGTGGCCGGCCATCTGGTGGCCCGCGAGATCAGCCAGCTGGTCACCGCTTTCCTGGCCGGTGATCACAGCACTGCCCTGGCCCTGCATGAACGTCTCCTGCCCCTTTGCAAGGCCCTGTTTTTGACCACCAATCCGATTCCCGTTAAAGCCGCGTTGGAGTTGAGCGGCTGGCCCGTGGGCGCCCCCCGTCTTCCCCTTGTTTCCGCCTCCAGTGATGTCCGCGAGCGATTAACCACAGCCCTGGCAGCCCTGCGTCCCACCTGACGCCAAGGCCCATCCCAGTCCTCCGCCCCCTAGCAGCCCAACCTGCCAACAACGGTCCGGAGGCATTGCATTCAGTCCGGCATCCCTTCCCCTTCCTTTTCCCTTCCCCTGATGAGCCCATCCAATCCGATCACCCGTAATGCCAGCGCCGGCCGTTCCGAAGCCGCCGACAAGCAGCCCACCCTGCGGGTGATTCCCCTCGGTGGTTTGCATGAGATCGGCAAAAACACCTGCGTTTTTGAATACGGCGATGACCTGATGCTGGTTGATGGCGGCCTTGCCTTCCCCAGCGATGGCATGCATGGCGTCAACGTGGTGTTGCCCGACACCAGCTATCTGCGCGAAAACCAGAAGCGGATTCGCGGCATGATCGTCACCCACGGCCATGAAGATCACATCGGTGGCATTCCCCACCACCTCAAGAACTTCACGATTCCGGTGATCTATGGGCCCCGCCTGGCCCTCTCCATGCTCACGGGCAAGATGGAGGAGGCGGGCGTGATGGATCGCACGATCCTGCAAACGGTCTCCCCCCGCGACGTGGTGCAGGTTGGCCAACACTTCAAGGTGGAGTTCATCCGCAACACCCACTCGCTCGCCGATAGCTTCTCCCTGGCGATCACCACCCCCGCTGGCGTGGTGATTTTCACCGGAGATTTCAAATTCGACCACACCCCGGTCGATGGCGAGTATTTCGACATCCAGCGCATGGCCCACTACGGCGAGCAAGGGGTGCTGTGCCTGTTCAGTGATTCCACCAACGCCGAGCTGCCCGGTTTCACGCCGCCCGAGCGGGCCGTGTTTCCCCACCTCGATCGCCACATCGGCAATGCCCAAGGCCGGGTGATTCTCACCACCTTCGCCAGCTCCACCCACCGGGTCTCGATGATCCTCGAGCTGGCGATGAAGCATGGCCGCAAGGTCGGTCTGCTGGGCCGCTCCATGCTCAACGTGATTGCCAAGGCCCGGGAACTCGGCTATATGCGCTGCCCCGATGACCTGTTTGTGCCGATCAAGCAGATTCGCGACCTGCCCGACCGCGAAACCCTGCTGTTGATGACCGGCAGCCAGGGGGAGCCCCTCGCCGCCCTAAGCCGGATCTCCCGCAGCGACCATCCCCAGGTTCAGGTCAAGTCAAGCGACACGATCATCTTCTCGGCCAGCCCGATTCCCGGTAACACCATTTCCGTGGTGAACACCATTGACCGGCTGATGATGCTCGGCGCCAAGGTGGTTTACGGCAAGGGTGAAGGCATCCACGTCTCTGGCCATGGCTCCCAGGAAGACGACAAGTTGATGCTGGCCCTGACCCGGCCCAAGTTCTTCGTGCCCGTGCATGGCGAACACCGCATGTTGGTGGCCCACGCCAAAACGGCCCAGTCCATGGGCATCCCCGCCGAGAACTGCCTGATCATCGAAAACGGCGATGTGGTGGAACTCAAGCCCGAGTCGATCCGTAAGGGCGATCCGGTGAAGTCCGGCATCGAACTGCTGGATGCCTCCCGCAACGGCATCGTGGATGCCCGTGTGCTTAAGGAGCGCCAGCAGCTGGCCGAAGACGGCGTGATCACCCTGCTGGCCGTGATCAGCACCGATGGCGTGATGGCGGCGCCGCCCCGGGTCAACCTGCGCGGCGTGGTCACCACGGCCGATGCCCGCAAGATGTCCCTCTGGGCCGAGCGGGAGATCGGCTGGGTCCTGGAGAACCGCTGGAGCCAGTTGTCCCGCAACAGTGGCGGAGCCGCCCCCGATGTCGATTGGATGGGTGTGCAGCGCGAAATCGAAGTGGGCCTGCAGCGGCGCCTGCGCCGCGAGCTCCAGGTGGAACCGCTGATCATTTGTCTGGTCCAGCCGGCCCCCGGCGGCACCCCCGCCTACAAGGGTCGCGCCGATGCCGAACCCGATAGCCGTCCGGCTCCTCGGGGTGGTCGCCGTGATGGCGGCCGTGAGCTGAGCCGCGAGGTGAACCGCGACGTCAACCGTGATGTCATCCGCGATCGCCAGGCCCCGGCCGCTGCTGCCACGGCCGTTGCCCAGCCCGCAGCCCCTGTATCAGCACCAGCAGCAGCCGCAGCAGAACCCCAGCGCCAACTGGTGGCGGTGACGGCTGCCGAAGCCCCGATCGAAGATCCGGACCTGGCCGCCACCCGCACCCGTCGCCGCCGTTCCGGCGCCGCCAGCTGAGGGCAGCGCCCTTGCCTAGGCCTGGGCCGGTTTAAGCCCGGCCTGGGCCTTAGTTGAGCACCACCCGCAGCAGGCCCTTGGCCAGTTCCGCCGCTTCGGCAGGGCTGAAGGCCTGGGGGCTCTCGAGGCCACCCGTGGGCCCTAAGGAGGGGGCGGGCTGCTCAATCACCTCCACCAGGTCCGGTTCGATCCGCTCGACCAGCTCGCCTTTCACCGACTCCTCAGCCTTCACGGCCCAGGGTTGGGCCGCCGCCGTTCCCCCCGCCAACCCAGGCTGGGCCTCGGGGCTGTCGTTTCCAGGCTGGTCGGTGGTGCCCAGGCTGCCCAGGTCCTCCAGCCAGGGCACGGCCGCTCCCGTACTGGAGCTGGTGGACGCTTCGTCTGGGTTGGCAGCCAGGCTTGAACTGGCGCCGGCTTGCTGGCAGAGGGTCACGCCCTGTTCGGCCAGTTCCCGGTAGGTGGGGTCGTAGCTCTGTTTCAACACCTGTTGATAACAGGGCAGGGCTTTTTGGGGCTGGCCCAGGCCATAGAGATAGGTGTGGCCGATCAGCAATTGCAGCCGCAGATCCAGTTGGTCCTCCGAGCCGCTGGGAATGCGGGGCACCAGGTCCTGGGCTAGCCGCAGGGCCTCAGGAAACTGCTGCATGCTGTAGGCATGCTCGACGGCGATATAGGCGTCCTGAAGGTTGATGCTCACAAACGGTTCAGGCGGTGGTGACGGAGTGGCGTTGCGGGAGTCTGACCGGGATTGGGGCTGAAGGTCTGTGTTGGATCCTGCTGGCCTTGGGGCTGGGTTAGGCCGGCCCTGGTTCAGCCCCCCTATCTGGGGGCAATAACACCAGCATGCGACCGGTCCAGTTCAGCCGCCACCCCTGGCCCAAGGGTCGCTCGCCTGGGCCCTGGTTGGGTTGGAGCTGTTCCACCAAAGACTCCAGGCTGGCGGCCTCCAGGTTGAGGCCGCTCTGGCGTTTGAGCCAGTGGTGCAGCAGCCGCCCCTGGTTGGCGCGCCCCAGGCGGGTGAGGCCGGCCCGGTCTAGGCCCGGGGCCGTTCCCTCAGCTTGTTGAGGGATGAGGGGGTCCAGGGCGAGATCGAGCAGCTCCTCCAGGCTGGCCTGTTCCGCTTCGAGCCGTTCGGCGAGGGCACTGATGCGGCTAGCGCAGCCGGGATGGAGCTCCTCCAGCACAGGCATCACCTCCTGGCGGATGCGGTTGCGGCTGAAGCGGGGACTGGCATTGCTGGGGTCGAGCCAGATCGGCAGGGTCCAGTCGGCGCAGAACTGCCCGGTGTCGGCCCGGCCCAGGCCCAGGAGGGGCCGCACCAGGCTGATCGGCGAGTTAGGGCTGAGGGGCCGCCGCCGCCGCAGGCTGGCCAGGCCCTGGCGGTGGCTGCCGCGGGCCAGGTGCAGCAGCAGGGTTTCGGCCCGGTCGCTGGCGGTGTGGCCGGTCACCACATGGGTGCAGGACCGTTCCAGGGCCTGGGCCTCCAGGCGGTCGTAGCGCCAGGCCCGGGCCGCCGCTTCGCTGGCGGGGGGGGCGCTGGCCCGTTCCACCGTGATCGCCAGTCCACACCCTGCGCCCCAGGCCTGGAGTTCTTCGGCCTGGCGAGCCGATTCGGGGCGCCAGCCGTGGTCGCCGTGCCAGAGGTGCAGGCTCCAGCCATGCAGTCGGCCCAGGTCCTGCAGCAGCCGGGTCAGGGCCATGGAGTCCTGGCCGCCGGACACGGCCAGCAGCAGTCGGGCCCCGGCGGGTAGGAGCTCCGGGTCGCGGCGCAGGCGTTGGTGCAGGGCAGCATGGATTGGGCCCCAGGGGGGGCGGGCCTGGCCGCCAACGTTTGGGGGCCCCAGGGGCGGGCCTGGCTCTGGCGAGGCTTCGGATGGGAGAATCGGATTCATTCGCTGTCCGGCCGCCCATGTCCCGTCTGTCCAGCCTGCCGCTTCAACTGCAGCAAGCCCTGGCCTCGCGGCACCTGCTCAAGGTGATCGCCGGTCTCACCAATTTTGATGGTGCCTCGGTGGAGCGCATCAGCCGCGCCGCCGGCCTGGGTGGCGCCGACCTGATCGATCTCGCCTGTGATCCGGAGCTGGTGCGCCGCGCCGCTGCCGTGTCCGGCCTGCCGATCTGCGTGTCGGCCGTGGATCCCGAGCTGTTCCCTGCCGCGGTAGCAGCGGGCGCAACCATGGTGGAGATCGGCAACTACGACGCCTTCTATCCCCTCGGGCGCCTCTTTGATGCCGCCGAGGTGCTTGACCTCACCCGCCGCACCCGGGCCCTGCTGCCTGAGGTGGTGCTGTCGGTGACCGTGCCCCACGTGTTGCCCCTCGACCAGCAGGAGCAGCTCGCCATCGACCTGGTGGAAGCCGGCGCCGACCTGATCCAAACCGAGGGCGGCACCAGCGCCCGTCCCTTCAGCGCCGGCAGCCTCGGCCTGATTGAGAAGGCCGCCCCCACCCTGGCCGCCGCCCACGCGATCAGCCGGGCCGTGGCCGTGCCCGTGCTCTGCGCCTCCGGCCTCTCGGCCGTGACCCTGCCCATGGCGATCGCCGCCGGCGCCAGTGGCGTTGGCGTGGGTTCGGCCGTGAATCGCCTGGGCGATGAGCTGGCCATGGTGGCCGTGGTGCGCAGCCTGCGCGAGGCCCTGGGCAGCGGCGCTGCCGTTGGGGCCCAGGCCTGATTGATCGCGCAATCCTCCGCGTTCTCCCTGCCCTAGGGGCGTGATCAGACCCGCCCGGGGTCCCCTTGGGGGGCTCCTGGCGGGTTTGACCGCTTTTCAGGGTCGGTGGACCACCCCCACTCCGGTCCCGTTGGGCTGAGAATGGCCCGATGGCCCACTTCGAACTCCACGCCCCCTACGAACCCAAAGGCGACCAACCCACGGCCATTGAGGCCATGGTCCGGGGCGTGGATGGCGGTGAGCGCTACCAGACCCTGCTGGGCGCCACCGGCACCGGCAAAACCTTTTCGATCGCCAATGTGATCGCCCGCACGGGCCGTCCCACCCTGGTGCTCGCCCACAACAAAACCCTGGCGGCCCAGCTTTGCAATGAGTTGCGGGAATTTTTCCCCAACAATGCCGTTGAATATTTCATCTCCTACTACGACTATTACCAGCCCGAGGCCTATGTGGCGGTCTCGGATACCTACATCGCCAAGACCGCCTCGATTAACGAGGAGATCGACATGCTGCGCCACTCGGCAACGCGCTCGTTGTTTGAGCGTTCCGATGTGATCGTAGTGGCCTCGATTAGTTGCATCTATGGCCTGGGCATTCCCTCGGAATATCTCAAGGCGGCGGTGAAGTTTCAGGTGGGTGAGACCCTGGACCTGCGCGGCTCCCTGCGGGAATTGGTTAATAACCAGTATTCCCGCAACGACCTGGAAATTTCCCGCGGCCGTTTCCGCGTGCGCGGCGATGTGCTCGAGATCGGGCCGGCCTACGAGGATCGGCTGGTGCGGATTGAGTTGTTTGGCGATGAGATCGAAGCGATCCGCTATGTCGATCCCACTACCGGTGAGATCCTACAAAGCCTCGACACGATCAACATCTATCCCGCCAAGCACTTTGTGACCCCCAAGGAGCGTCTTGAAGGAGCGATCGCGGAAATTCGTGGCGAGTTGCATGACCGGCTCGACCTGCTCAACCGGGAAGGCCGGTTATTGGAGGCCCAGCGGCTGGAACAGCGCACCACCTACGACCTAGAGATGCTCGAGCAGGTGGGCTATTGCAACGGCGTTGAAAACTACGCCCGCCACCTGGCCGGCCGGCCCGCCGGCACGCCGCCCGAATGCCTGATTGATTACTTCCCCAAGGACTGGCTGCTGGTGGTGGATGAAAGCCACGTCACCTGCTCCCAGCTGCAGGCCATGTACAACGGCGACCAATCGCGCAAGCAGGTGCTGATTGAGCACGGATTCCGCCTGCCTTCGGCCGCCGATAACCGGCCGCTCAAGGGCGATGAGTTTTGGGAAAAGGCCCAACAGACGATCTTTGTGAGCGCCACCCCGGGCAATTGGGAGATGGCCCAAAGCAAGGGCCAGATTGTGGAGCAGGTGATCCGCCCCACCGGCGTGCTCGATCCAATGGTGGAGGTGCGTCCCACCGAGGGCCAGGTCGATGACCTACTGGGCGAAATCCGGGAGCGGGCCGACAAAAAAGAACGGGTGCTGATCACCACCCTGACCAAGCGCATGGCCGAGGACCTCACCGATTACCTGGCCGAAAATGGCGTGAAGGTGCGCTATCTCCACTCCGAAATCCATTCGATCGAGCGGATCGAGATCATCCAGGATCTGCGCAATGGCGAATATGACGTGCTGGTGGGCGTGAACCTGCTGCGGGAAGGATTGGACCTGCCCGAGGTGTCGCTGGTGGCGATCCTCGATGCCGATAAGGAGGGCTTCCTGCGGGCCGAGCGCTCCCTGATCCAAACGATCGGCCGGGCCGCTCGCCACATCGAAGGCAAGGCCCTGCTCTACGCCGATAACCTCACCGATTCGATGGCCAAGGCGATCTCGGAAACGGAGCGCCGCCGTGCCATCCAGCACGCCTACAACCTCGAACACGGCATCACGCCCACCCCGGCGGGCAAGCGGGCTGGCAACTCGATTCTTGCCTTCCTGGAGGTGTCCCGCCGGCTCAATGACGAGCAATTGGAAGAGGCCACCGACCAGGCGGTGCACAACGAAGTGCCGCTCGAATCCCTGCCGGAACTGATCACCCAGCTGGAAGATCGCATGAAGGACGCCGCCAAGAACCTCGAATACGAACGGGCCGCCAGCCTGCGCGACCGCATCAAGACCCTGCGCCAGAAGTTGGTGGGCAAGGCCTGAGCCGGGGTCGCCTAGGGCCCCTTGCGGTTGCGCTTCAAGCCTCGGTGCCTTCGGCCTTGTGAACCGTGGCGCCGCCCAGGCCGAAGGCGCCATGGACCGCCTGCAGGGCCGCCACCCCATCGGCTTCGGCCACCACGCAGCTGGTGCGGATTTCGCTGGTGGCGATCATTTCAATGTTGATGCCGGCTTCGGCCAGGCAGCGGAACATGCGGGCGGCCGTGCCGGGGGTTGACGGCATGCCCGCCCCCACCGCGCTCACCCGGGCAATCGCCATGCCCTGCTCGAAGCGGGCTTCGGGCCACTGGGCCAGCAGGGGCTGCAGGGCCGCCTGGGCCCGGCCCAGGTCGTCGCGGCGCAGGGTGAAGCCCATGTCGCGGCTGAGCTGGTCGCCGCTGCCGTGGGTGCGCTCCGATTGCACGATCGCATCGAGGCAGAGGCCCGCATCGGCCAGGGCCCGGCAGACGGCAGCGGCGCTGCCGGGCCGGTCGGGAATGCGATGCACCGCCACCTGGGCCTGGTCCCGGTCGAGGGCGACGCCGCGCACCTCCGGCTCGCCCAGGCCCGCCGGGCTGGGGTTGAGCCGCAGTTGCTGCTCGGCCAATTCGAAGGTGTGGGCGGCCGCCTGCAGGGCCTTGCTGCCCTGGTGCCCCGCCACTAGGCAGCTCACCTTCACCTCGCTGGTGGCGATCAGGCGCAGGTTGATGCTGGCCTTGGCCAGGGTGTCGAACAGGCGGGCGGCCACGCCGGGGCGGCCGAGGATGCCGGCACCAGAAATACTGAGTTTGGCCATGCCGGCCTCGGCCGTGAGCCTGGCCTGGTCGGCGCCCAGGGCCGCCAGGAGCTCCTGGCAAACGGTGCGGGCCCGCTCCAGTTCCGTTTCGGCCAGGGTGAAGGCGATGTCGTTGCTAGCTCCCTCATGGGTGGCCTGCACGATCAGATCCACGTTGAGCCCGGCGGCGGAGAGGGCCTCAAACAGGCGAGCCGCCACGCCCGGTTGGTCAGGCACGTGCGAGAGGGCCAGCACGGCCTGGTGCTCCTCCAGCTCGGCCCCATCCACGGGCCGGCTCAGCTCCAGGCCCGTGTGGCCGGGGCGGCGGTTGGCGCTGTCGCTGGTGAGCAGGGTGCCGGGGGCGTCGCTCCAGCTGGAGCGCACCACCAGGGGTACGCCGTAGTTGCGCGCGATCTCAACGGCCCGGGGATGCAGCACGGCGGCCCCCAGGCTGGCCAGTTCCAGCATCTCGTTGCAGCTGATCGTGGTCATCAGCTGGGCATCGGCCACCTTGCGGGGGTCGGTGGTGAGCACCCCCGGCACATCGGTGTAGATCTCGCAGGCCTCGGCCCCCAGGGCCGCGGCCAGGGCCACGGCCGAGGTGTCGGAGCCGCCCCGGCCCAGGGTGGTGATCTCCGGGGTGCCGGCGTGGCCGCTGCTGGTGCCCTGGAAGCCCGCCACCACCACCACCAGGCCGTTGTCCAGGTGGCGCTGCAGCCGTTCGGTGCGCACCTCCAGGATTCGAGCCCGGCCGTGGGTCGATTCGGTGACGATGCCCACCTGGGGCCCGGTCATCGAGACCGCCGGCACCCCCTGGGCATGCAGGGCCATGGCCAGCAGGGCGATCGACACCTGCTCGCCCGTGGCCAGCAGCATGTCCATCTCCCGCTGGGGCGGGTCGCTGCTGATCGCCCGGGCCAGGCCCGTGAGTTCGTCGGTGGTATGGCCCATGGCCGACACCACGATCACCAGGTCATGGCCGGCCTCGCGGCTGGCGGCGATGCGTCGGGCCACCGCCTGGATCCGTTCCACATCCGCGACCGAGGTGCCGCCGAACTTCTGAACCAGCAGGCCCATTCCCGGTGTTGCTGCGCGTGATCGGCCGATTATCGGCCCCTAGGCCGGACTCCCTGGATCGAGCCTGGCGATGGAGCTGCTTGTGCCCGTCTCAGCGGCGGAGTTGGTCGACAAGCTCACGATCCAGCAGATCAAGGCCCAGATCAACCAGCTTTGCGGCTCCCAGCTGGTGGAAGAAAAGAGTTACGGCGCCTTTTAAGGCCGGCTTGGCCCATCCGGGCCTGGTGGTTGATCGGCCAAGGACGCCAATCAGGGTCCCGCCAGCAAAAAGCCATCGCGGAAGGCATCGCCCGGGTCCATGCCCCGTTTCAGGGCCGCCTCCACCTCCAGCAGCTGGCCCAGCAGGCTCAGGAATCGGCCCGGTGGGCGGCCGCGGATCTGTTTGCGCATGACATAGATGCGTTTGGGGTTGCCGATGCCGGCTGCCTTGGCGATCACGGCCACGTCCTGTTCCCCCTGGGCATCGAGCAAGCTCACCCACAGCCAGCCCCGGATCTGGCTGCTCAAGGCCGCCACGATCCGCAGGGCCGGCTCGTTGACCTCCAGCAGCTGCTCCACCAGGGCGATCGCTTCGGCGCCCTGGCCGGCCAGCAGGGCATCGCCCACCTGCAGGCTCGAGGTGGCGTGGCTGCCGATCAGGGCGGCCACGGCCGCCGCCGTGATCGGGGCGCCAGGGCCGCCGGCTTTGCCGGTGCCGGCATAGAGCGAGAGCTTCTCCAGTTCGCTGGCCAGGCGGGCGCTGTCACTGCCGATCGCCTCGGCCAGGGCCTCGGCTGCCGCCGGTTCCACGGCCAGCCCCATCTCCCGGGCCGTGCGGTTCACCAGCTCCACCTGGCCGGCCCCGTCCCAGACCGCCGGCAGGTTGAAGCTGCGTTCCTCGGCCATGCCCTTAAGGGCCTTGGTGGTGCGCAGGCGCGCATCCGGCTTAGCGGCATTCACCAGCACCAGGTGGCAGTGGTCGGGGATTTGGCCCAGGGCCGCCTCCAGTTGGCTGGCCAGCTCGGCCGGGCACTGGTTACAGAAGGGGCTGCGCTGCAGCAACACCAGTCGGTCGCCAGCCCCCAGGGGCGGCGTGCGGGCCTCGGCCAGGGCCTGGGCCGCCTGGCCCTGGTCGTTGCCATCAAGGCGGGTGAGATTGATGCTCTGCCAGCTGGGGTCGCAGACCTGCTGGATCAGGGCATCCACGGCCCGGTTGCGGGCCGCTTCGTCATCCCCCCAGAAGAGATGGATCGGCATCGGCGCGCACCTGGCTGCGGGAGCCCATTCGTAAGCTCAATTGTGGGCTGTCTCAGGGTGTGGAGTGGGCGCAGGCGAGACCTTCCGCGAGACCATCCGCGAGAGCCAGGGTGCGGCACCCTTCGACCATCCGATCTTCAGCGAAAGCGTGCGGCGTATCCGCGGCTGGCTGGGGCCCACCGACTTCGATCCCGCCGAGCAGGACCTGGTTGAACGGGTGATCCACAGCGGCGGCGACCTCAGCCTCGCCACTGATTTGCATTGGTCTGCTGGGGCCTGCGCCCAGGGCATGGCCGCCCTAGCGGCCGGCGCCGTGATCCTCACCGACACGGCCATGGCGGCCGCGGCGGTGCAGCCCATGGCCCGGCGCACCTTCGCCAATCCGGTGTTGAGCGTGCTCGATTGGGCGCCCCAGCGGGCTCCGGTCGGTGGCACCCGCACCGCCCTCGGCATGGCGGCAGCCCTCGAGCACCACCCCGGTGCCGTGGTGCTGATCGGCAGCGCCCCCACCGCCCTGGAGCAGTTGCTGGACCTGGCCCAGCAGGGTCCGCCGCCGGCCCTGGTGATCGGCATGCCCGTGGGCTTTGTCGGCGTGGCCGAAAGCAAGCGCCATCTGGCGGCTAGCGGCCTGGCCCAGATCCGGCTCGATGGCAGCCGGGGCGGGGCGGCCCTGGTGGCCGCGGCGGCCAATGCCCTGCTGCGGCGGGCCTGGCTGGATCAGCCGCGGTGAGGGCGCCTGCCGGATCTAGCCCTGGTTCAGGCCCACCTGCGGCTCGGCCTGTTAAGTGCGAACCGATGCCGATCCGGCCATCGTGGCTGGACCGGTTTGGATCGAGGGCATGCTCCGACCGTGTTGGCGAGGGCCAACTTGTGGGTGGCGGAGCGCTCAGGTGAGGTTGGATTCAGCAGAGCGATGACAGCTGAATCGATTGGCTCCTCCTAGGGTGAGCCAACAGCGGAGGCGCCATGGAAAGCCAGCTTGAGCGCATCACCATGGCGCCTGAGATCTGCCACGGCAAGCCCACGATTCGCGGCCTGCGCTACCCCGTGGAGATGGTGCTGGAATTGCTCGCTTCGGGAATGACTGCCGCGGAGATCCTTGCTGACTATTCCGATTTGGAAGCCGCAGATATCACCGCCGTCCTTCAATATGCCGCCCAGTTAGCCCGAGTTCAGCGGGTGGAACTGCTGGCAGCATGAAAATCCTGCTGGATGCCCAGCTGCCTCGCTCCTTGGCTAGGCCCTTGCGGGATCAGGGATTCGATACCCTGCATACCTTTGATCTCCCAGACGGCAACCGCAGCTCCGATGCAATGATCAGCGCCAGCGCTGATCGGGATGGTCGTGTGGTGTTCAGCAAGGATGCTGATTTCATCCAGAGTCATTTTCTCAGAGAGTCTCCACGCAAGCTCCTGGTTATTGCCACTGGCAACATCAGTAACAAGGAGTTATTTGCCCTTTTCCAACGGGTGCTACCGGAGCTGAAAGTGCTGTTTCAAACCCATCGGCTGATTGAGTTGAGCCTCACAGCGCTGATCATCAGACGCTGAAAAGCACTGCATCCAGCGTGCTGCGATGGACCGGACGACGACTTAGGGCTGCAGCCCCACCGCCACATGGCTGTTGGCCTCGATCCGTCCCAGCACCTGGCGGGCCCGCAGCACGACTGCCGCCGGCACCCCGGCCAGGCGGGCGGCTTCGATGCCGTAGCTGCGGCTGGCGCCCCCGGCCACGACCCGGTGCAGGAACAGCAGGTCGTCGCCCGTTTCCTTCACCAGCACCTGCACGTTGGCCACGTTGGAATGCAGCTCCGCTAATTCATTGAGTTCGTGGTAGTGGGTGGCAAACACACTGCGGGCCTGGATCTCAACGGCCAGGTGTTCGGCCACGGCCCAGGCAATTGAGAGGCCATCGAAGGTGGCCGTGCCGCGGCCGATCTCATCGAGCAGCACCAGGGAGCTGCTGCTGGCGTGGTGCAGGATGTTGGCCGTTTCGGCCATCTCCACCATGAAGGTGGACTGGCCGCTGGCCAGGTCGTCGCCGGCACCGACGCGGGTGAAGATGCGATCGGCGAGGCCGAGTTGGGCGGAGCGGGCCGGAATCCAGCTGCCCATCTGGGCCATCAGTTGCAGCAGCCCCGTTTGGCGCAGGTAGCAGCTCTTGCCACTGGCATTGGGGCCCGTGAGCACGAGCAGGTCCGGGGGGCTGCCGTCCTGGTCTGGGCGGCCGATGGGCGCCGGGCCGCCGCCCAGGGCAATGCCATTGGCGGTGAAGGGGCTTTCAACCAGCAGTTGTTCCACCACCGGATGGCGGCCGGCTTCGATCAGCAGCTCGCGCCCGGCCGTGATCTCGGGCCGGCAATAGCCGCCGGTGGCGGCCACCTCGGCCAGGGAGGCGAGGGCATCGAGATCAGCCACCAGCCGGGCCGCGGCCCGGATCGGCGTGGCCTCGGCGCCCACCTGGCTGCGCAGCTCGCTGAACAGCTCGAATTCCCGCTGGGCGGCGCGGGCCTTGAGCTGCAGGATCCGGCCTTCGCGGCCCTTGAGCTCGGGGGTGACGAAGCGCTCCTCGTTGGCCAGGGTCTGGCGGCGGATCCAGTGGTCCGGAACGGCCCCGGCCTTGGCCCGGCTCACCGAGAGGAAGTAGCCAAAGGTGCGGTGGTACTGCAGGCGCAGGCTGGCGATGCCGCTGGCGCGGCGCTCGCTGGCCTCCTGCTCGGCCAGCCAGGCGTCCTGGTCATCGAGTTGGTTGCGCAGGCCATCGAGGCGGCTGTCGACGCCGTCGTGGATCAGGCCGCCCTCGGTGAGGGCCAGGGGCGGCGTGTCCACCAGGCTGTGGCGCACCAGGGCCGCCAGCTCGGCCAGGTCGGGCCAGGGCCGGGCCAGGGCCACCAGGGGTGGACTGCTGGCCTGGGCCAGTAGGGAGGCCAGCTGGGGGAGCCGTTCGAGCCCATCGGCCAGGGCCACCAGGTCCCGGGCGGAGGCGCTGCCGGCCCCGGCCCGGCCGGCAAGCCGCTCCAGGTCGCCCATGGGCCGCAGCAGCCGGCGCAGGGCCTGGCGCAGGGGGCGCTGGCCCACCAGTTCGCTCACCCCCTCCTGGCGGGCGCCGATGGCGGCCCGATCGACCAGGGGCGCTTCGATCCAGCGGCGCAGGCAGCGGCCGCCCATGGCCGTGACGGTGCGATCCAGGGCCCACAGCAGCGACCCCTGCACGCCCCCGCCCAGCTGGGTGCGGGTCAGTTCCAGGTTGCGGCGGGTCTGGGCATCGAGCACCAGCTGGTCGCCCGCATGCCAAGTGGTGGGCAGGTCCAGGGGGATGGCGGCGCCCGGTTGGGTGTCGTCGAGATAGCGCAACAGCCCGCCGGCGGCCCGCTGGCCCAGGGGCAGGTCGGCCAGGCCCAGGCCCGCCAGGCTGGCCAGCTTGAAGCGCTTGAGCAGCCTGGATCTGGCCTCAGGCGCGGCGAAGGGGGTGAGGGCCGAGGGCGTCAGCCGCAGGCTTTCGGGACACCAGCCGGGGCGGTTCCCCTCGCCGGGCCAGACCACTTCGGCGGCGTCCAGTTGCAGCAGCTCCTGGTGCAGCTGGTCGCTGCCCTGGCGCTCCATCACCCGGAATTCGCCGGTGCTCACGTCCGCCACCGCCAGGCCCCAACGGCTGCCTACGACCACCACGCCACAAAGCCAGTTGTTGCGCCGCGCCGCCAGCATCCCCTCTTCAATCACCGTGCCGGGGGTGAGTACCCGGGTGATGTCGCGCTTGAGCAGGGCCCCCTTGGCGGCGGTGGCTTCCAGCTGGTCGCAGAGGGCCACACACAACCCGCGGCGCACCAGGTCGCCGCAGTAGCGCTCGGCCGCATGGTGGGGAATGCCCGCCATCGGCACCCGCCCGTGGGCCTTGCCCGCCTCCTTGCCCGTGAGGGTGAGCTCCAACAGCTGGGAGAGCGTGATCGCGTCCTCAAAGAAGCATTCGAAAAAATCGCCGAGGCGGTAGAGCAGCAGCCGCTCGGGATGGGCGGCCTTGAGCTCCACGTAGTGGCGCAGCATCGGCGGCAGTTGCTGCGGATCCACCAGGGAGTGGTGGTGCCAGGGCGGCAGGTCGGACTCGGGGGCCGCGGCGGTGGGGGGCTCGGCTTCGTTGGCGAGGCCGGCGGATTCGGCGCTGTCGGGATCCTTGGGTCTGGGAGCCCTGGGATCTGGATCCGTTGCGGCAAGACCGGCTGGGGCTAGTTCCGTCGGGTCCGGAGCGCTCAGATCCGGCTCAGCCGCCCCGGTTTTGCTGTGGCGCCGTCGGGGCCGGCTGCTGGCATCGGCCTCCAGGGCGGCGTCGTCGAGCTCGCCGGGATCGGCCAGGGCCTCGGGGCGGGCTGTATGGGCCGCGGTTTTGGGCTCCTCGGGCGCACCAAAAAGATTGCCCTGCAGGGCTGTTTCGGACAAACCGGTATCGGCCACGAGCGAAAGCTGCTGGGGGGCTTCCGCAGCCACGGATCCTGGGGGCAGGGGGCCTGATCGTAGGAGGGCTGGCTGGGCTGCCCGGTGGGCACTGCGCCCCACTCCCGACAACTTGTGAAGGAACCAGCCAGCGCTGTCCCGAGGGGCCGGAGCGGCGTGGGAGAATCCGCCCACTGACCGACGCGGGCCCTGGCCAGCGGGCCGGCCAACCCCGACGCTGATCCATGCAGATCCTCAACACCCTCACCGTTTTGGCCCTGGTGGTGATGTCGTTTGCGCTGATCGTGGCTGTGCCCGTGCTCTACGCCAGCAACGAAGACAGCGGCCGCTCCAACCGCCTGATCCTCTTGGGCGGTCTTGCCTGGGTCGGGCTGGTGCTGCTCAACTGGGGCGTCAGCTTCTTCGTAGTCTGATCCCCCTCGCGAGTGCAGGCGCTTGACGGTCTTTGAAGGGTTCTTCACCGCTGCTAGCAGCCTGCGGGTCGCCATCGTGGTGGCCCGATTTAATGATTTGGTGACGGGCAAGCTGTTGAGCGGTTGCCTCGATGCGCTCACCCGCCACGGCATTGACGTGGGCCCCACCAGCAGCCAGCTGGATGTGGCCTGGGTGCCCGGTTGCTTTGAAATTCCCCTGGTGGCCCAGCGGCTGGCGGCCAGCGGCCGCTACCAGGTGGTGATCACCTTGGGGGCCGTGATCCGTGGTGACACGCCCCATTTCGATGTGGTGGTCAACGAGGTGAGCAAGGGCGTGGCCGCCGTCGCCCGCGACACGGGCGTGCCGGTGATCTTCGGCGTGCTCACCACCGACACCCTGCAGCAGGCCCTGGAACGGGCTGGTATCAAGGCCAACCTGGGCTGGGGTTACGGCCTGCAGGCGATCGAGATGGGATCCCTGATGGCGGCCCTGCCCGCCTGAACCGATGGCCTGGACCTGACCCATGGGCTGCAAGGGCATCATCCTGGCCGGCGGCAGCGGCACGCGCCTGCATCCGATCACCCAGGCGGTGAGCAAGCAGCTGCTGCCGGTTTTTGATAAGCCGATGGTCTATTACCCGCTCACCACGTTGATGCTGGCGGGGATTCGGGAGGTGCTGATCATCACCACCCCCCAGGACCAGGCCGCCTTTGAACGGCTCTTAGGTGATGGCAGCCGCTGGGGCATGGAGATCGTTTATGCGGTTCAACCCAGCCCCGATGGCCTGGCCCAGGCCTTCTTGATCGGTGCTGAGTTTCTAGCCGGCTCGCCGGCGGCCCTGGTGTTGGGCGACAACCTGTTCCATGGCCACGACCTGGTGCCCCAGCTGCAGGCCAGCAACGGTGGGGTGGCAGGCGCTACCTCCGCGGCGATTACCGGTGCCACCGTGTTCGCCTATCCGGTGCGCGATCCGGAGCGCTACGGCGTGGTGGAATTTGCCGCCGATGGTCGGGTGCTGAGCCTGGAGGAGAAGCCGGCCAAGCCCCGCAGCCGCTATGCCGTGACCGGTCTGTATTTCTATGACGACTCGGTGGTGGAGCGGGCCCGCCAGGTGCGCCCGTCGGCCCGGGGTGAACTGGAGATCACCGACCTCAACGCCATGTACCTGGCCGAGGGCCTGCTCAAGGTGGAGCTGATGGGTCGGGGCATGGCCTGGCTCGATACGGGCACCTGTGATTCCCTCCATGAGGCCGGCAGCTACATCCGCACCCTCGAACATCGCCAGGGCCTCAAGGTGGGCTGCCCCGAGGAGGTGGCCTGGCGCCAGGGCTGGATCAGCGCCAACCAGCTGGAGCAGCTGGCGGCTCCCCTGCGCAAGAGCGGCTACGGCGATTACCTGTTGAAGTTGTTGGAGGAGAGCAACAGCGACCACAGCCTGCTGCAGGCCAGCCTGGGAGGACGCCATGCAGGCTGACCAACTGATTGGCAATGGCGGCGTGGCCCTGGAGGGGCCCTTGTTGCTCACCCCCAGGGTTTTTGGCGATGGGCGCGGCTTTTTCTTCGAGAGCTGGAACCAGCGCACGTTTGAGGCCCTGGCCGGCCCCGTGGCCTTCGTGCAGGACAACCATTCGCGCTCGGCCCAGGGCGTGCTGCGCGGCTTGCATTACCAGCTGCCACCCCAGCCCCAGGGCAAGTTGGTGCGCTGCGTTCTGGGGGAGATCTTTGATGTGGCGGTGGATCTGCGCCGCAGTTCGCCCACCTTCCGCCACTGGGTTGGCACCCGGTTGAGCGCTGCAACCCATCACCAACTCTGGGTGCCTCAGGGCTTCGCCCATGGCTTTCTCACCCTGAGCGACCAGGCCGAGGTGCTCTACAAAACCAGCGACTACTGGAGCAAGGAGTGCGAGCGGGCGATCCGCTGGGATGACCCGGAGTTAGCGATTGCCTGGCCCCAGGCGGCCCTAGGCGGGACCAGCCCCCAGGTCTCCGCAAAGGATGGGGATGCGCCCCTGTTGGCGGAGCTGGCCCCAGGCGAGTTGTTTCCATGACGGAAGTGCTCCGATGACGATGTTGCCCCCATGAAGGTGCTGCTCACCGGCGCCACGGGCCAGCTGGGCCAGGCCCTGATCGCCTCCAGGCCCGAGGGGGTGGAACTGGTGCCCCTAGGCCGCAGCGACCTGGATCTGGCCGACGCCAACGCCTGCCGTCAGCTGCTGCGGCAGCACCAACCCGATTGGTTGCTCAATGCCGGTGCTTACACCGCCGTGGATCGGGCCGAGGGCGAACCTGAGCTGGCGATGGCCGTGAACGCTGCCGCCCCCCAGGCCTTTGCCGAGGCCCTGGCCCAGACCGGGGGCCGTCTGCTGCAGGTGAGCACCGATTTTGTCTTCAACGGCCAGCAGGGCAGCCCCTATCGCCCCGACCAGGCGCCCGAGCCCCTGGGGGTCTATGGCGCCAGCAAGGCGGCAGGCGAGCGGGCCGTTCTGGCGGCCTTGGAGCCGGGCCGGGCCCGGATCCTGCGCACCAGCTGGGTCTATGGCCCCGTGGGGGCCAATTTCTGCCTCACCATGCTGCGGCTCCATGGCCTGAAGGCGGCGGCATGTGAACCCCTGGGGGTGGTGGCTGATCAGGTCGGCTGCCCCACCGCCAGCTTTGGCCTAGCGGCCGCCTGCTGGCGGGCGATCGGGATCGGGGTCGATCCAGCTGCTGCAGCCGTGCTGCATTGGAGCGACGCCGGGGCCGCCAGTTGGTACGACTTCGCCGTGGCGATCGGCGAGCTGGGCGTGGCCACCGGTTTGCTCGAGCAAGCCGCCCGGGTGCGACCGATCCCAACCTCCGCCTATCCCACCCCGGCGGCCCGGCCCCCCTATTCGCTGCTGGATTGCACGGCCAGCCGGGAGCTGTTGGGGCTGGAGCCGACCCATTGGCGGGCGGCCCTCGCCCAGGTGTTGGGCCAGCTGGCGGAGCTGCGGACCAGCCCAGGCGCTCGGGCCTGAGGGGGAGGCCTCAGGGGCCTTGTGTTCTCTGGACGTGCCCCCCTTACTCTGCGCCAAACCACTGATTGACGCTTGATGGACCAGCTGCTCCCCCCCGGCACGGACCGGGTCCTGGTCACCGGCGGCGCCGGCTTTATCGGCGGGGCGGTGGTGCGGCGCTTGCTGCGCGATAGCGGCGCCACGGTGTTCAACCTGGATAAATGCGGCTACGCCAGTGACCTGGCCGGCATTGAGCAGCAACTGGCCACCCTCGGGCCTGCGGCCCAGGGGCCCGGGGGCCTGCGCCACCAGCTGCTGCGGGTGGATCTGGTGGATGGGGCCGCCACGGCCGAGGCGGTGCGGCGGGCCGATCCCGACCTGGTGCTGCACCTGGCCGCCGAGAGCCACGTGGATCGCTCGATTGATGGCCCGGGGGCCTTTATTGAGAGCAATGTCACCGGCACCTTCCAGCTGCTCCAGGCGGTGCGCGCCCACTGGGAGCAGTTGCCCCCGGAGCGCGCCGCCCGCTTCCGCTTCCACCACATCAGCACCGACGAGGTCTTCGGCTCCCTGGGGCCCCAGGGGCGTTTCAGTGAAACGACTCCTTACGACCCCCGCTCCCCCTATTCGGCCAGCAAGGCCGCCAGCGACCACCTGGTCAGCGCCTGGCACCACACCTATGGCCTGCCGGTGGTGCTGACCAACTGCAGCAACAACTACGGCCCCTGGCAGTTTCCCGAGAAGCTGATCCCGGTGGTGATCCTCAAGGCCCTGGCTGGTGAGCCGATCCCCCTCTACGGCGATGGCGCCAACGTGCGCGACTGGCTCTACGTCGACGACCATGTTGAGGCCCTGCTGTTGGCGGCCACCCGCGGGCGCCTGGGCCAGGCCTACTGCGTCGGTGGCCATGGCGAACGCACCAACAAGCAGGTGGTGGAGGCGATCTGTGCCCTGCTCGACCAGCGGCGGCCGGCGGCGGCCCCCCACAGTCGCCTGATCACCCGGGTGAGCGACCGACCCGGCCACGACCGCCGTTACGCCATCGACCCGGCCCGCATCAGCGGCGAACTGGGCTGGCAACCCCGCCACAATTTTGAGCAGGGCTTGGCCGCCACGGTCGATTGGTACCTGGCCAACGGCGACTGGTGCCAGCGGGTTCAGGCCCGCGCCGGCCACCGGGGCGAGCGCCTGGGCGCCCCAGCGATTTGACCGGGGGCAGGCCCGTAGGGCATGCTCCTTAGGTCGGTCCCAGACCGATGCCATCACCAGCGCCCTTCAGGGCTGTGGTGCGTGGGCGGATGTAGCTCAGTGGTAGAGCATCTCCTTGCCAAGGAGAGGGTCGAGAGTTCGAATCTCTTCATCCGCTTGATTGTTGTTGTCGGTGCCACACCATCAGGTGTTGGGCATGGCTTGTGCTGAACCCCAGGCGCCCGTAGAAGCCGGCGCTGTTGGTGGTCATCAGGTAAACCCGCTCTGCCCGGGCCACAACCGGGCAGGCCAGGAGCTCGGCCACGAGGCGCCGGCCCAGGCCCTGGCCCTGGTGCTCGCCCGCCACCACCACATCCCAGAGCACGGCGCGGAAGACGCCATCGCTGCTGGCCCGGCCAAAGCCCACCAGCTGCTGGCCCTGCCAAGCGCTCACCACCGCCTGGCTGCCCCCGAGCATGGCTGAGATCTCCTGGCGCTGCCGTCCCCGGGCCCAGAAGCTGTGCTGATCCAGCAGCGCCTGCAGGGCCCCCAGCCGCCAGCGCAGCCGCAGGGCCAGGCGGCCATGGCGAATCAGGCGGATCGGGGCTGGGTCGCTCAAGGGATTGGGGTGCCGGCCGGATGGCCTAAATCCTCGCCTTTGAAGCGCTGCTGCTGCAGACGGGCCGAGGCGGCTGAGCCAGCCTGGCCCCCTAGGGCGATTGGGATGGGCAAACCCCTTGCCCCGCCTTGCTTCTCGGCTCTCGCTCCCGGCCTGGCGGTGGTAGGGTGCATCCAATTGGCCGGCCTCGATCCATGCTCAAGCTGCTGCTGGGAGATCCCAATGCCCGCAAGCTGAAGCGCTTCCAGCCGATTGTTTCCGATATCAACCTGCTGGAAGAGGAGGTCGAGCCCCTCAGTGATGAGGAGCTGCGCGGTCTCACCGCCGAGTTCCGGCTCAAGCTCGAGAAGGTGGCGGGCCAGGGCAACCGCGAGAAAGCCCTGCTCGATGAGTTGCTGCCCCAGGCCTTTGCCGTGGTGCGCGAAGCCGGCAAGCGGGTGCTGGGCATGCGCCACTTCGATGTGCAGCTGATCGGCGGCATGGTGCTCCATGACGGCCAAATCGCCGAGATGAAAACCGGCGAAGGCAAGACCCTGGTCGCCACCCTGCCGGCCTATCTCAACGCCCTCACCGGCCGCGGCGTCCATGTGGTGACGGTGAATGACTACCTGGCCCGGCGCGACGCCGAGTGGATGGGCCAGGTCCATCGCTTCCTAGGCCTGAGCGTCGGCCTGATCCAGCAGGAGATGAGCCCGGCCGAGCGGCGCCGCAACTACGGCTGCGACATCACCTACGCCACCAACTCGGAGCTGGGTTTTGATTACCTGCGCGACAACATGGCGAATGACATCGCCGAGGTGGTGCAGCGCGATTTCCATTACTGCGTTATTGATGAAGTTGATTCCATCTTGATCGATGAGGCGCGCACGCCCCTGATCATCTCGGGTCAGGTGGAGCGGCCCCAGGAGAAATACCAGCGGGCGGTTGAGGTGGCTAGCCAGTTGGTGCGTTCCGCCGAGATCGGCAAGGATGGCATCGATCCCGAAGGCGACTATGAAGTCGACGAGAAGCAACGGAATGCCACCCTCACCGACGAGGGCTATGCCAAGGCTGAGGAGTTGTTGGGGGTGGCCGATCTGTTCGACCCGGCCGATCCCTGGGCCCACTACATCACCAATGCCCTGAAGGCCAAGGAGCTATTCATCAAGGATGTCAACTACATCGTGCGCGATGGCGATGCGGTGATTGTCGATGAGTTCACTGGTCGGGTGATGCCGGGGCGCCGCTGGAGCGATGGCCAGCACCAAGCGATCGAAGCCAAGGAAGGCCTGGCGATTCAGCCGGAAACCCAAACCCTGGCCAGCATCACCTATCAAAACTTCTTCCTGCTCTATCCCCGCCTGGCGGGCATGACCGGCACGGCCAAAACCGAAGAGGTGGAGTTCGAGAAAACCTACAAACTCGAAGTGGCAATTGTCCCCACCAACCGGGTGCGCTCCCGCTCCGATTGGACCGACCAGGTTTATAAGAACGAAATGGCCAAATGGCGGGCCGTGGCCCAGGAAACGGCCGAGATTCATAAACAGGGGCGGCCCGTGCTGGTGGGCACCACGTCGGTGGAGAAATCCGAGGTGCTCTCGGCCCTGCTGGCGGAACAGGAAATCCCCCACAACCTGCTCAACGCCAAGCCCGAGAACGTGGAGCGGGAAGCGGAAATCATCGCCCAGGCGGGCCGGGCCGGCGCCGTCACGATTGCCACCAACATGGCGGGCCGCGGCACCGACATCATCCTGGGTGGCAACAGCGATTACATGGCGCGCCTGAAGTTGCGCGAGGTGTTGCTGCCCCGGCTGGTGCGCCCCGAGGAGGGCCATCGTCCGCCCGTGCCCCTGCAGCGGGGTCCCGCCGGCGGCGGAGGCTTTGGCACGGCGGCCCAGGCGGCCCCGTTCCAGCCCCCCACTGAGGCCCGGGCCATTGGCGCCCTCTACCCCTGCGCCCTCAGTGATGCCACCGAGCACTCCCTTTCCGAGCTGGCCCACGACCTGGTGGCGGCCTGGGGCGACCGGGCCCTCACCGTGCTGGAGCTGGAGGATCGCATTGCCCAGGCGGCTGAAAAGGCCCCTACCGACGACCCCCAGATCCAGCAACTGCGCCAGCTGATCGCCCGGGTCAAGGGCGAATACGACCTGGTGGTGAAGCAGGAGGACGGCCAGGTTCGCGAGGCCGGTGGCCTGCATGTGATCGGCACCGAACGCCACGAATCACGCCGGGTGGATAACCAGCTGCGCGGCCGGGCCGGCCGCCAGGGCGACCCTGGCAGCACCCGCTTCTTCCTCTCGCTGGAGGACAACCTGCTGCGGATCTTCGGCGGCGATCGGGTGGCCGGGCTGATGAATGCCTTCCGGGTGGAGGAGGACATGCCGATCGAATCGGGCATGCTCACCCGCTCCCTGGAGGGGGCCCAGAAGAAGGTGGAAACCTATTACTACGACATCCGTAAACAGGTGTTTGAGTATGACGAGGTGATGAATAACCAGCGCCGGGCCGTCTATGCCGAGCGGCGCCGGGTGCTCGAAGGCCGGGAGCTGAAGCAGCAGGTGATTGGCTATGGCGAGCGCACCATGGATGACATCGTGGACGCCTATGTGAACCCGGAGCTGCCCCCCGAAGAGTGGGATCTGGGCCGTTTGGTCTCCAAGGTGAAGGAGTTTGTCTACCTGCTCGATGACATGGCGCCCGACCATTTAGCGGGGCTGCAGGTGGAGGAGCTCAAGGCCTTCCTGCAGGAGCAGCTGCGCAATGCCTACGACATCAAGGAGGGCCAGGTGGAGCAGCTGCGCCCCGGCCTAATGCGCGAAGCCGAGCGCTTCTTCATCCTCCAGCAGATCGATACCCTCTGGCGGGAGCATCTCCAGGCCATGGATGCCCTACGCGAGTCGGTGGGCCTGCGGGGCTACGGCCAGAAGGACCCCCTGATCGAATACAAAAATGAGGGCTATGACATGTTCCTGGAGATGATGACGGGCATGCGTCGCAATGTCATCTATTCGATGTTCATGTTCCAGCCGGCTCCTAGCCCCGAGCAGGCAGCCATCGGCTGATTTGGCGCTGGGCTCTAGCCCTGGCCCGTTCATCTGCGAGGGCAGGCGAGCTGGGTTAGGGCCCTAGGCGGGTTGGGCTCAGGGCGCCTAGGGCCCGGGAGCCCCGCCGGCTGGGCTGCCCGGTTCGAGCTCTAGCAGGGCCGGGCTGTCCTCCCCTAAAAATTCGATGATTTCGCGGTCGCGCAGGTTCTGGGCCTGGCCGCGGCAGGGTTCCAGCAAGGGCCTCCCTTCGGCAACTTCGCGTAGGCAAGCCTGCAGGCGCCCCAGTTCATTTTCGAGGCTGTCGATCCGCTCCATCAGGTTGCGGATCACCCGCGCTTCGGCATCGGGCAGGGCCGAGTGGGCCAGGGGATCCACCCGCACCCCCGATTGGTGAATCACCCGGCCGGGGATGCCCACCACCGTGCTGTCGGCGGCCACATCGCGCAGCAGCACCGAGCCGGCGCCGATGCGGGTGTTGGCCCCCACCGTGATCGCCCCCAGCACCTTGGCGCCGGCCCCCACCACCACGTTCTGGCGCAGGATGGGGTGGCGCTGGCCGATGGCCTTACCCGTGCCGCCCAGGGTCACCCCCTGGTACAGCAGGCAGTTGTCGCCGATCACGCAGGTTTCGCCGATCACCACGCCCATGCCGTGGTCGATGAACACCCCCTGGCCGATGCGGGCGCCGGGGTGGATTTCCACGCCGGTGAGAAGCCTGCCCAGCTGGCTCATGAGCCGCGGCACCAGGGGCAGGCCCAGGCGCCAAAGTTTGTGGCTGAGCCGATGCAACGTGAGGGCGTGGAGCCCCGGATAACAGAGCAGGATTTCCAGGGTGCCGCGGGCGGCCGGGTCCCGTTCCTTGATGATCGCCAGGTCGGCCCGAAATGCCTTGAGCATCACGCCGCCGACTGCAGCCCGATTTCCTTGCGCAGTAGGTCGATGGTGGCGGTCCCCAGGTAGCTCTGGGCGCAGTGGACCTGGGGCAGGCGCATCAGCTGGCTGCGGTTCTGGCGCAGGCTCTGCTCCACCAGGGGCAGGCTGGGGCGGTCGCAGAGCACGTGGCTGGCGGCCCGCAGCAGGGCTAAGAGCCGGCTGCCCACGTCCGGGGTGGCGGTCATGACCAGCAGCTCATTGCCGCGCATGCTGTGCAGGATCACCTCGGCGGCGCGCAGGATGCCGGGGCTGATGCTCACCAGGCCGACGCAACTGCCCGTACGCAGCTCCTTGAGCAGGTCGAGTTCGTGGCGGAAGTCGTTGAGGTCCACCGCCACGGCCCGCACGCCATGGCGCTTGGCGATCTCCTCCACCGGCTGCAGGAAGTAGCGGCTGGTCACCACCGTGCCATTGCTCGAGGTTTCGAGCACGGCTTCGAGCTCCTCCATGGGCACCACCTCCCCGGGCACCGCCAGGTTGGGGGTGAGTTCCTCGGCGATCAGCAGGGAGGCGCCGATGTCTTCGCGGGGGGTGCTGACCAGCACCCGGGCGCCGCAGCGCAGCCGCCAGTCGATTTCGCGGGTGAGCAGGTCGCGGGTTTGTTGCAGGGTGCAGCCGGCGTTGAGCAGGCCATCGACGCTCTGGCGCACTTCCCGATCGATGTCGGGCATGGCCTTGCCGCGGATCCCCGGCGGTGGCTTGATTTCGCGGGGCTTTTGCTGGTCGCGTACGTAGATGCCCGAGCCGGCCATGGCCTCCACCACGCCGTCATTTTCGAGCTGGCGGTAGACCTTGCTGATCGTGTTGCGGTGCAGGCCCGTCTGCATCGCCAGCTGGCGCGTACTGGGCAGGCGATGGCCCGGTGGGTAATGGCGAGCCGCGATCGCGAAGCAGATCTGGTTGTACAGCTGCGTCGAGGCCGGGATGTCGCTGTCCTGCTGGATATGAAAGCGCACGCCGGAGTGGGACAGAGCTGGTGCTGGCCACCTTAAGGAGCTTTGGTCATGGTGACAATTCCCCCGTTGGCATAAGAGCCTGTGCCGGGCTGTGCCGGTTGGCGTCCACGGGGTCTCGAAGACCCTCAACCGGAGGCCTTCGCCCAGACTGGAGCCCCTAGCCCCTAGCCCCTGAGCCGATGACCGACCCTGCTGCGATCGTGATCGGGGCTGATTGGGTGACGATCGGCCCCGGTCGGGCTGGGGCATGGGATGGGTCTTCGGGCCAGGCCGCAGGCCCTGCCGTCCCCCTGCGCTGCTGGTGGGCCCGGCCGCTGGGCCAGGCGCCGCGGGCGGCGGTGATCGTGTTGCCGGAGGTGTTTGGCGTCAACGGCTGGGTGCGCAGCGTGGCTGATCGGCTGGCTGCCGCTGGCTACGCCGCCCTGGCGCTCAACACCATGGCCCGCACTGCCCCCGATTTGGAGCTCACTTACGACGCCGCTGGCCTGGAGCTGGGTCGCCAGCACCGCGATGCGGTCACCGCTGCCGGCTTCCTCGACGACCTGGCCGCCAGCGTCGCCTGGATCCGGGACCAGCCGGACCTGGCCGGCCGGCCGATCGGCTGCGTGGGGTTCTGCTTTGGCGGGCATCTGGCCCTAGTGGCCGCCACCCTGCCGGCGATTGGGGCCACCTGCGCCTTCTATGGCGCCCGGGTGTCCAGCTTCCGCCCCGGCGGCGGCCCGCCCAGCCTGGAACTGGTGCCCCAGATCCCCGGGCGGCTGTGGTGCTTCTGCGGTGACCAGGATCCCCTGATCCCGCCCGAGGAGATCACGGCGGTGGCCGTAGCCCTCACGGCGGCCAATGGCGGCGTGCCTGCTGAATCGGCAGCCGCCCGCCACCGCCTGCTGCTGGCCCCTGGGGCCGGCCACGGCTACATGTGCGAGGACCGCGCCGATTTCTCGCCAGAAGCAGCCCGCGCTGGCTGGATCGCCATGTTCGCCCTGTTCGCCTCCATGGCAGACGAATCCGCCAGCCCCAAGGACTGACCAACAGCCCGGTTGGGGGGACTCAACAGCCCAGGGCAATCCCCTTGGGGGCCGGGTGCCTAAGCCGTAGGACACCCGGGCCGGGGCGCCTAGATCCGGGTCGGTTCGCGGCTGATGTCGCGATTAATGTCGCGGCTGGTTTCGATCGTGCGCACGGCCTTGGTGGCGGCAATCGCCGCATCCTTTTCCTTGGCCAGGGGGGTTTTGCGCGGGCTCAGGAACATGATCATGTTGCGGCCTTCCCGCTTGGGATCCTGCTGGATCTCGGCGCTTTCCTCCAGGTCCTTGGCCATGCGAAAGAGCAGCTGTTCGGCCAGGGCCGTGTGCTGGATTTCGCGGCCGCGGAAGATCACGGTGCACTTCACCTTGTCGCCGTCCTTGAGGAAGCGCACGGCCTGACCAATGCGCACCTGGTAGTCGTGCGAATCGATCTTGTAGCGCATCTTGACTTCCTTAACCTCGGTCTGGTGCGACTTTTTCTTCGCTTCCTTGGCCTTCTTTTCCTGCTCGAATTTATACTTGCCGTAGTCCATGATCCGGCAAACCGGTGGATCGGCCTTCTCGCTCACCAGCACCAGGTCGAGCTCCCGGTCCTTGGCTACCTCCAGCGCCTCTTCCCTTGTGATCACCCCCAGCTGACTGCCGTCGGCATCAACCACCCGGAGCTGGGGGTAGCTGATGCGGTCATTGATGTTGGGGAGCTCCCGCACAGGAGCGCGACGGTCAAAACGGGGACGGGGTGGCATTCAGGAAAGCGAGGGGACGGAAGGGTGAAAACAGGTGGTATTCACCCTTCACCCTAGAGCCTGCTGGACCGCTGCCAACGCCCGCTTCACCAGATCCGGCTCGGGCCCGCTGGTGGCGGCCCGATCGGCCCGATCGCCGGTCCGATCATCGGGCTGGCCGGTGGGCTGATGGCTGTCCTGCTGGCCGGTCTGGCCGGCTGGCTGGTCACCGGGTTGGTCCGGCCCTGGGCCCAGGGCCCGGTCGGGCCCAGACAGCCACAGGGGCCGGTGCTGGCGCCGGAACCAGGTGCGCTGGCGTTTGGCGAATTGCAGGGTGCGCTGGGTTGTCAGGCTGATCGCGGTCGCCTCATCGAGGTCGCCGGCCAGCAGCCGTTTGGCTTCGCCGTAGCCAATCGTGTCCAGGAGGGGGCAGGCCTGGCCGTAGCGGCGCAGCAGCCGCTGCGTTTCCGCCACCAATCCGGCCCCGTACAGACCGGCGCTGCGCTGGCGGATCCGGCTGGTGAGATCGGCCGGATTGAGCCCGAGCTCCAACAGGCGCCAGGGGGGGCGGCGGAACCCCTGTTGGGCCGACAGGGGCCGGCCGGTGGCATAGATCACCTCCAGGGCCCGTTGGGTGCGCACCGCATCGGCCGGGGCGATGCGGCCGGCCGCTAGGGGATCAACCGTGGCCAGGAGCGGGTGGCACCAGGCCTGGCCCAGGGCCGTGAGCTGGGCCCGCAGCTGGGGTTGGGGCGGCACGGCCGGGGGCTCCAGGCCCTGGGTGATCGCCTTGAGATAGAGGCCACTGCCCCCCACCAGAAAGGCGACGCCGCGGCGGGCATGCTCGGCGGCGATGGCGGCTTCGGCTTCGGCGCGGAACTCCTGCAGGTTCATGGGCCGGTCCGGCGGCCGCAGGTCCAGCAGCCGGTGGCGCACCCGAGCCCGTTGGGCGGCGCTGGCCTTGGCGGTGCCGATGTCCATGTCTGTGTAGATCTGGCGCGAGTCCACCGACAACACGGCCAGGTCAAAGGCTTCGGCGATGGCGATGGCCAGGTCGGTTTTGCCGCTGGCGGTGGCACCCAGCAGCACGATCACCAGGGGAGCATCGGCTGGGGTGAGGGCCGGATCGGACGCGCCGGCATCGGGGCCCCAGGTGCTGGATTCGGGGCTGAAAGCGGATCCCATCGGAGCAGTCTGCCCCGGGTCGAAGCCAGGGCTGGGTTGCACCCCTCGCACAAAAAGCGACGGAGAGGCCCCCAGAAGGCCCTCTATTGCATCGGTGGTAGATTAAGCCTGATTGGCAGGCCTCCGCTCGCCTTCCGCGCCCCTCCTGCCCCGTATGAGCGACTCCAGCAAGGTCCAGTCCGCCTACGGCGCCGAACAGATCCAGGTGCTGGAAGGCCTGGAGCCGGTGCGCAAGCGGCCGGGCATGTACATCGGCACGACCGGGCCCCGCGGTCTGCATCACCTTGTCTATGAGGTGGTGGATAACTCGGTGGATGAGGCCCTGGCGGGCCATTGCACCGATATCCACGTTTCCCTCAACGACGACGGCTCCTGCACGGTCACCGACAACGGCCGCGGCATCCCCACAGACATCCATCCCCGCACCGGCAAAAGTGCCCTGGAAACGGTGCTCACGGTGTTGCATGCCGGCGGCAAATTTGGCTCCGGTGGCTACAAGGTGTCCGGCGGCCTCCATGGCGTCGGCGTGTCCGTGGTCAATGCCCTATCGGAATGGGTGGAGGTCACGGTCTACCGCCAGAACCAGGTGCACCGCCAACGCTTTGAGCGGGGCAATCCGATCGGCACCCTGATCTCCGAGGCCGAGCCCGGCGATCGCACCGGCACCACGATCTGCTTCAAGCCCGATATCGAGATCTTCAGCACCGGCATTGTTTTCGATTACCAGACCCTGTCGGCCCGCCTGCGTGAACTCGCCTATCTCAATGGCGGCGTGCGCATTGTGTTTCAAGACGGCCGGGCCTCGGCCCGTAACGCCCAAGGCGAGATCCACGAAGAGGTGTATCACTATCAGGGCGGTATTAAGGAGTATGTGGCCTATATGAATCAGGACAAGGATCCCCTCCATCCAGAGATTATCTATGTGAATGCCTTCAAGGAAGGAGTACAGGTGGAAGCGGCCCTGCAGTGGTGTGTGGATGCCTATTCTGACAGCATTCTGGGCTTTGCCAATAACATCCGCACGGTGGATGGTGGCACCCATATTGAAGGCCTTAAGACGGTGCTGACCCGCACCCTGAATACCTTCGCCAAAAAGCGGGGCAAGCGCAAGGAGGCCGATGGCAATCTGGCGGGCGAAAATATCCGCGAAGGGCTCACTGCGGTGTTGTCGGTGAAGGTGCCCGAGCCCGAGTTTGAGGGCCAAACCAAAACCAAGCTGGGCAATACGGAGGTGCGCGGCATTGTCGACACCCTGGTGGGGGAGTCGCTGAGCCAATACCTGGAATTCAATCCGGCCGTGATTGACATGATCCTGGAGAAGGCCATCCAGGCCTTCAATGCGGCCGAGGCGGCCCGGCGGGCCCGGGAACTAGTCCGACGTAAATCCGTGCTGGAAAGTTCCACCCTGCCCGGCAAGCTCGCCGACTGCAGCTCCCGCGATCCGAGCGAATCGGAGATTTACATCGTGGAAGGGGATTCCGCCGGTGGCTCCGCCAAGCAGGGTCGCGATCGCCGCTTCCAGGCGATCCTGCCCCTGCGGGGCAAGATCTTGAATATCGAGAAAACCGATGATGCCAAGATCTATAAAAATACGGAGATCCAGGCCCTGATTACGGCCCTGGGCCTGGGTATCAAGGGCGAGGAGTTTCAGGAGAAAAACCTGCGTTATCACCGCATTGTGATCATGACCGATGCCGATGTGGACGGCGCCCACATTCGTACCCTGCTGCTCACCTTCTTCTACCGTTATCAAAAATCTTTGGTGGAAGGCGGCTATATCTACATCGCCTGTCCGCCCCTTTACAAGGTCGAGCGCGGCAAGAACCACAGCTACTGCTACAACGAAGCAGACCTCAAGACTGTTCTGAGTGGTTTTGGCGAGAAGGCCAATTACACCATTCAGCGTTTCAAGGGCCTGGGCGAAATGATGCCCAAGCAGCTCTGGGAAACCACCATGGATCCCACCACCCGCACGATGAAGCGCGTGGAGATTGAAGATGCCCTAGAGGCCGATCGCATTTTCACAATCCTGATGGGCGACAAGGTGGCACCCCGCCGCGAGTTCATCGAAACCCATAGCGCCGAGCTGGATTTCGCCCAGCTCGACATTTGATGGGCCCCCTCCAGCGTCGCCCGGGTTCCCTGTTGGCCGTGCCCTCCTGGCGGCTGGCAGCCCTGCTGGGCCTGGCCCTGATCGCCCCGGCGGCCCTGCCGGCCGGGGGAGCGGAGCGGCGGCAACCGGAACTGAGGCGGCGCCAGGCGGGCGATCCCCTGCTGGCCACCGGGCCCCTGGCCCTGCGCTCTTCCCCGCGGCAGCAGGCACCGGCTTTGGCGCGGTTGGAGGCGGGCGAACCGCTGGAGTTGTTGCGCAGCTGGTGGTCCCCCAGCGGCCGCCGCTGGTTGCAGGTGCAAACCGCCGCCGGCCCGGGGGAGCCCCGCCGCGGCTGGCTGGCTGGCTGAGCCGCCATGGCCCTTGCCGATGCCGTGCTGGTGTCCACTGGTGCCGTTCCCGGCGCCTGGCTGCGCTTTTACCTGGTTAACCACTTCCAGCCCATGGTGCCTCGCAAGCACTGGGCCACCGCTGGGGTCAACCTGCTGGCCTGTCTGGCCCTGGGGCTGCTGCTCTCCCTCGGCGATGGCTGCAGTGACCTGCATCGCCTCCAGCTGCTCCTGAGCGTGGGCTTTCTCGGCAGTTTGAGCACCTTCTCCACCTTTGTGGTTGAGCTGCTCCAGGCCCTGGGCGAGGGCGAGGCGGGGGAGGCCCTTTGGCTGGCGGGTCTTTCCGTGGCGGGTGGATTGCTGGCCCTCGAACTGGGCCGCTGGCTGGGGGGCCTCTGAGATGGCAGGTCTGGAGAGGCCTGATCGCCTGTTGCGATTTGAGTTGAAGGCGTTGGCCCTGGTGGCCTCGGGGGCCGTGCCGGGTGCCCTGGTGCGCTGGCAGCTGGTCGAGCGGCTCGGGCCCCAGCTCGGTGGCCCCAGGGGCGCCAACCTGCTGGCCAATCTGGTGGGTTGCTGCTTGCTTGGCGTTCTGAGCGGGCCTGTGCCCTACCGCACCCCCTTGATGCTGGCCCTGGGGATCGGCTTCTGCGGCTCCCTCACCACCTTCAGCGGCTGGATCCTCGATTTGGCCAGCCCTCAGCACCAGGGCCAGGGCCTGGGGGCCCTGCTGCTGTTGGTTGCCAGCCTGGGACTGGGATTGCTGGCGGCCCTGGGCGGCCGAGCCCTGAGCCGCCGCCTGTTTCGGGGCCGCCAGTCCCAGCCCTAGCCCAGTTTCGCCGGGGCGCTCAGGCCGCCAGGGCCGCCTCGATCGCGGCCACCAGGGCGGGATCGGCCGGCTCCACGGCACTCTTGAAGCGACCCAGCACCGTGCCGTCCTTGCCAATCAGGAACTTCTCGAAGTTCCAGGCCACATCGCCGGCCGGTTCGGCCTGGGTGAGCAGGTCGTAGGGAGCGGTTTTGGCGCCGGTGGCGTGGACCTTGGCGTAGAGGGGGAAGGTGGCGCCGTAGGTGGTGGAGCAGAAGGTCTGGATTTCCTCCAGGGTGCCGGGCTCCTGGGCGCCGAAGTCGTTGCAGGGGAAGCCGAGCACCACCAGGCCCTGGGGCCCGTAGGTCTGCTGCAGCTGCTCCAGGCCGGCGTACTGGCGGGTGAAGCCGCAGCGGCTGGCCACGTTCACGATCAACAGCACCTGGTTACCCAGCTCGCCGAGGCGCTGGGAGGTGCCGCTGGCCGTGGTCACCACCACATCAGACACATTGATCGCCATGGGGTTGGGTATGGGGGAAGGCGGGACCCTAGCGAGTGATCCCCATACACTCAGAGAGCTCCCGCACACGGGTCTGATGACTGAGGCAACGGGCGGCATCCCAGACCAGGGAAGCCCCATGCCTGCAGCTGGATCGATCCCGGCCCCAGGTCCCGGGGGGCCGGTGTTGGCGGAGCTCGTGGCCCAGCAGCTCCAGGCCCTGCTCGAGGTGGGCAATTACGACGCGGTCAAGCTGCTGCTCGCCCCCGTGCAGGAGGTGGACACCGCCGAGGCGATCGGGCTGCTGCCCCGCACCCTGCAGGCCCTGGCCTTCCGGCTGCTGCCCAAAGATGAAGCCATTGCCATCTATGAATACCTCGATGGCACGGTTCAGCAGACCCTGCTCGATCGACTGCGCTCGGGCGAGGTGCTCGAACTGGTTGAACAGATGTCCCCCGATGACCGGGTGCGCCTGTTTGACGAACTGCCGGCCAAGGTGGTGCGGCGCCTGCTGGCCGAACTGAGCCCGGAGGAGCGCCGGATCACGGCCCAGTTGCTGGGCTATGAGGCGGAAACGGCCGGTCGGCTGATGACCACCGAATTCATCGACCTCAAGGAATTCCACACGGCCGCCCAGGCCCTGGCGATCGTGCGCGGCCGCGCCTCCGACACCGAAACCGTTTACAGCCTCTACGTCACCGACGCCTCACGCCACCTCACCGGCATCCTGTCCCTGCGGGATCTGGTGATGGCCGACCCCGACGACCGCATCGGCGCCGTGATGACCCGGGAGGTGGTGCGGCTCACCACCGACACCGACCAGGAGGAGGTGGCCCGAGCCATCCAGCGGTATGACTTTTTGGCCCTGCCGGTGGTGGACCGGGAGCAGCGGCTGGTGGGGATCGTCACCGTTGACGACGTGATCGACGTGATCCAGCACGAGGCCACCCGGGATCTCTACGCGGCCGGCGCGGTCCAGGCCGGCGATGAGGACGACTACTTCCAGAGCAGCCTGTTCACCGTGGCCCGGCGCCGGGTGGTGTGGCTGATCGTGCTGCTGATCGCCAACACCGGCACCTCGGCCCTGATCGTGGCCGAAAAGGACGTGTTGCAACAGATGGTGGTGTTGGCCGCCTTCATCCCGTTGTTGATTGGCGCCGGCGGCATCGTTGGCGCCCAGAGCGCCACGGTGGTGATCCGCGGCCTTAGTACCCAGCGCCTGCAGGGGCTCGGGGCCGGACCCAGCATCGGCCGCGAAGCCCTGGCCGGCTTTCTGCTGGGTTGCCTGATGTTGGTGGCGGTGGTGCCCTGGGCCTGGACCCTGGGCGGCAACCCCCAGGTGGCCGCCGCGGCAGGTATCAGCCTGGTGGTGATCACCACCCTGGCGGCGGCCGGCGGAGCCTCCCTGCCCCTGCTCTGTGAGCGCTTCGGGCTGGATCCGGCCTTGATGTCGACCCCATCGATCACGACCGCCACCGATGTGGCCGGGGTGTTCATCTACCTCAGTACGGCCGCCTGGCTGCTGCACCGGTTCCCCCTGGCTTAGGGGGGCCTGGCGTAGGAGTGTTGCGGCTCAGGGATCGGCTCCTGGAGCCTCGGGTTGGGCGAAGCCCCGCCCCTTTGCAAAGGCTTTGGGCCCGCTGTCTAGCCCAGTCGTCCAGGCCGGTTTCAGGGTCCAACCCGAGTTTCGGCGGGCCCGATCGGCGGGATTGCCCCGGTTTGTGAGAGAGGCTTCACACTTCTTCAGGTTATGCTTCACATAAGTTCAGTGTTCAGCCGTGGTCGCCGCTTTCTCCCTGTCTGATCAGGGGCTCCAGTTGGTGTCCGGTGGGTCCCGTTCGGCGGCGACCGCATCGCTAGCAACAGCCCTGGCCGACTCCGGCCCTGGGCCCGTGCCGGACCCGGCCACCACGGTTCGGGTGCCGGCCCAAGGCCGCTCCATGCCTCCGGTGGATGGTGACCTGGTGCGGTCCTACCTGCGGGACATCGGCCGGGTGCCGCTGCTGAGCCATGAGCAGGAGATCACCCTGGGGCGGCAGGTGCAGGAGCTGATGGCGATCGAGGAGATCGAGCTGGAGCTAACGATGCGCGCCGGCGGCACCAAGCC
>CALRQT020000007.1:0-215145 GCA_943370385.1 Pseudanabaena sp. UWO311 | reverse complement strand
TCTTGACGTTGCCTCCACTTATGGTTAGGCTCCCGTTGCCTTGGTTGCCAATATTTAGGCTGGACGTTGTGTTCCAATTGCCGCCGGAGACCGTTGCGAAGCCGTTGCCTCCAGAGTTGTTGCCAAGAAAGGCATTGCTATTGCTAACCTTACCACCACTGATCGTCAGCGTGCCAGATCCAGCGATTCCGACTAAAAGATCGTTCGTATTAGTCCAATTACCGGCAGAGACTGTTGCGTTACCAATACTTCCGGAGCTGTAGCCTAGGAACCCATTGAAATTGGTAACGTTGCCGCCGTTTACAGTGAGATTTCCTTCTCCAGTATTGCCGACATAAAGACTTGCAGAATTGCTCCAATTGCCTGCCGATACCGTGGCATTCCCAACGCTCCCTTGGTTGTTGCCAATGTAGCCAGCACCGTTGGATACATTTCCACCATTAATTGTAAGGCTACCGTTGCCCGAGTGGCCTACATAGAGATCTCCACCGTGGGACCAGTTGCCTGCTGAAACCACTGAACTGCCAGTACTCCCAGATGAGTAACCAAGAAATCCATTGGCATCTTTAACGCTGCCTCCAGCGATTGCTAAAGAGCCATTTCCAGAATAACCTATAACGAGATTAACTGATCCCCCTGTATCAGCATAAAGGCTTCCCGTTGTCACTGAGAGGCCCATGTCAAATCCAATTGTATACGCGGTGATCCAGCTAGTAAGAGTAAGGTTGCCGGTATTTGTTAGCGAAAGGGTGCCATTACCAGTGATCGCCTTGTTGATCGTTAGGTTCGTGCTTTGGTTGAATTGCAAGGTGCCATTTGCTTTGATGGCGCCCGTAACGCTGGCGCCATTATTCAGGATCACCGTGTCGCCAGGGTTAATCGTGCCGCCGGTATAGGTTGTTGAAGCCTCTCCTGTTCCATAGGTTGTTGTTGTCTGGGCGAGGGTCACCATCGGTGACACGGCCATCAGGCAGTTGATCGCCGCCGACCCGATCGCTAAGGCAGGGCCTCTTGTTCTTTTTCTTCTACGAGTGGCCCTACTGACAGGCTTCAGGTCCTCTATACGGTCATTTCTTTGCTGTTGATGAATCGTGCTGCTAAGTGCTGGGTGAGTGCCCCCATTGGCCGACAAGGACTGGTAGGCAAGGGCCTTGGTGCTGGTCCGTTGCGCCAGGATCAGGTTGCTGGACCCTGAAACTGGGGCGGAGAGGGTAAGGGCTGGGGGGCTTAGGAGTTGGCGATTCCTGATTGTTTGGGTACTGCTTTTGTGGCTGGGCCAGGCTGCATCGGTGTTTGGGTCTAAAATGGTGCTTATGTCCGTGTTGGGATGGCCAAATCGTTGCCCTTCCGGCTGGCTGAAGAGACGGGTCGCTTGGGCACAACCGTCGATTAAAAGCAACAGGGCCGTATGGATAGTGGCATGGGTTAGGGGATAGGTCGCTGGTTGGCCTATTGGGGATGTTGCTGGGCTGCCGTAATACCAATAGGGGACCCTGTCTTTAGCGTAAGGGTAAAGGACTTGATGAATATCTTCTGAGTCTGAAAGGTGAATTAATCCACCAAGGTTAATATCGCTGGCGTTGGTATGTGCCGGATTGGCAGTATATTCTTGTTGATCTATTTTTGCTAGTTTGTTTTGAGTTTTACTTTTATTGCGATAGCCCATGTTTGGCGGTGATCTGGTTTTAGTCGATTTATTTTGAAATTATACACCTATGCCCCTCCCCGAGTTGTCCCATTTGGGGGATGCTTGCGTGGGCCTAGCTCTCGTTGCTCTCTGCGGCTGTTTGCAGGGCTCCCCTCACCAGGATCAGCCCAGCGCCTCGGTGTCCCCATCGTTTGGGTTTTCCCTGTTAGGAGCTGGTTTTTGGGGTGTCGATCGCTGCTCGATTGTTCTTAGGGCAGTGGTTGGGGCGACTCCCGAGGCCCCTTGTTGGTAGGAGGAGCATTCCTTCGATCGGGGTCGTTGGTTCTTTTGTCAGGAATTCACCACCAAAGTGCCCCTTCGTGACCCGGTTAAGTCCTGCTGTTCCATGGATCCGGACTTGTTGGCAAGCCAGGCAGGCCGATGCTGTCAAAGCGAGTAATGCCTATTGCCATTCTGCCCTAAGGCCCCTGTTGGGTTCGCTTCCTAGGATGTGAGGCACCATTGTTTAGGGAGCTTTGTCCTCTCCAAGATCCCTGCCTGGGTTTAACAGGCGCCGGAATTGGCCCAGCACCCCATCGCCGTAGCCCGCCCGCACGCTTTGCCAGGCCTTGTCATTGCCTCTTGCGTCTTATGTTTGGTTGGTGCAGTCGTATTGCACATGCAATAGTTTGGTGGTGCTGTTCCTTAGACTCACTCGGGGGGATCGTGGTGCCGCTGGTGTCGGTCGAGCCCATTGGGTTCCAGTGCTCTACTGGCTAGTGGACCCCATGGCGGAGTTCTTTGATGCCAATTTACCTTTTGCTTCTCGCATCAAGGCTTGCTTTTTTGCTGATGCTGTTTGAACAAGCTGCTATAGATCTGCGCTGTTGGGCCTCGCTAGCGCCGGCTTAGGCTCGTTGGAGTCATTGGCCAGTGCTTCCCCTGGTCAGTGTCGCTTTGGTGGCTGCAGGTTTTCCGTTAGCCATGATTAACCCGGCTACGGCCGCCTTTCCCCCCAGCCGGGTTGGCAGCTGTTCCGCGTCGTTCGTGCTCTCCAATCGTTTTCGCATGGTGCCCAGCCCGGACGACCAGGACTACCAACGCACCACCGACCCCTTTGGCAAGGAGGTGATTATCAGTCTCACCAATGGCTTGCGTCTTTTTTCTGGTGAGGGTGATGATTCCATCCTCTCTAGTGCTTTTGCGGCAGGCCATCGGGTGCGGGCTTGTTTGCAGTCTTTACCTCTGAATTGCCCCCCGGGGGATGACCGGGGCAAGCGCTATCGCGTTGTGGATCTGCAAACGGGGGCTCGGGCTGAGGGGGTGGACTCCTGGCACCTCTGTGGCGGCGCCTAGGCGGTTGCCAGTCAATCATGTTGTCCAAGCTGCTCAAGGTGGGTGAGCAGCGGACCCCCTCAGGATGCTTGGGTCCGTGCTCTTCAGGGCTAATCCAGCTTTAATCCAGCGAATGTGATTTTTCCATTTCGGATGCCTAATTCCAGTGGTTGCGTTGACGGGGTAATGGTTCTACGGTATGGTTTCCAAAGTGGATTACAGTGCGTTGAAGTCAAATTTAGAAGTATTTGAGCTAACGGTCTATCGCCGCGAACCGGAGCAGGCCGCTAAGCAGCTTCAGGCGATCCTGACCACCCTGGATTCTGCGGCAGGCATGATCGATGACCGCATCCATCCCCAGTCTCCGGACAATTCTTCGCTCGATACTTACCTCGACCATGTGATCCATCGCCTGGCGGCGGCAATCACTTCCCTGTTTTCCGATCCCGGCTTCCAGCTCAGTGCCCAGGGTTTCAGCGAATTGATGCGCTGGCAGCGCTGGATTTCGGCGATTTTTGGCGCCAGTGATTTCCACTCCACAGACCATATCCTGGAAACCTTTAACCTGCCGCAGGTTAGCGATACCCCCGAATACACCCTCAACCTGGAAGACCTGCCTAAATTTGCTTTTCTCTACTCCCCCGAATCCCAGATTCCCCTTAATATCGATTTGCTCTGGCAGCATTACCCGGAGATGGCCGTTTCCCTGGCGATGGTGCTGCTTTCTCCGCGCTTTTTAGGGTCTGATGCAGCCCACCACAAGCGTAATCAACTCCTTCCCTGGCTCACCGATAAGCTCAACCAGTTGGCCCGTTTGGAGGCGATCCCAACCCAAACGTTGCATGATGTCTACATGCATTGTAGCTATGCCACCATTGGCGATCGCCATGCCATTAAGGGCTCGATCAATCGCTTGGTTCGGCAATGGATTGTGGAGCAAGGCCTGGAGGATTTGCCAGTCCAGCCCTTCCCCGTTGCTGCGACCACTGGCAAGCCGGTGGCCCTGGTGGTGTTGGAATGGTTTGGCGGCAACCATTCGATTTACCGCACCCATTCCAAAACAATTGAGGCGATGCGAGCCGATTTCCATGTGATTGGCCTGGGCTATGGCAAATGTGTGGACCATTACGTCCGCCACGTGTTTGATCAGTTTATTGAAGTTCCCGAAGTGGACATGGCTCAGCAGCTGCAGCAGGTACGTCAGCTCTGCGAGCAGCACAGCGTGGCCGTGATTTATATGGTGAGCATTGGTATGAGCCCGCTCAATATTTTTCTCTCCAATCTCCGGTTGGCGCCGCTGCAGGCCACCAGCTGGGGCCATCCTGCCACTAGCAATTCTCCCTTTATCGACTATTATATCGCCGAGCGCGACCTCGTGCCCGACCCCAGCCTGTTCTCCGAGCAGCTCCTCTGGTTGGACCCCGATGCCATGCCCTTTCGCATCACTGAGACGATGGCCCATGCCATGGCGAAACGGCAGGCCATCGCGAGCAGGGGTGTTTTGCAGATCGCCATCTGCGCCTCAACCATGAAGCTCAATCCGGCATTCCTAAGTACCTTGGTGCGCATTGTCCAGGCGGCTGAGGTGCCTGTGCATTTTCACTTTCTGGTGGCTGGCTGCATCGGCATTGTCTATCGGCAAATCAGCAAAACTGTTGCCAGTTTCTTGCCTGGTATGAGCAGCGTCTATCCCCAGCTGGGCTTTGATGCCTACATGCAAGTGATCGCCAATTGTGATCTCGCCCTCAACCCCTACCCATTTGGCAATTGCAATGGCATTGTCGATGTCTTGCTCAACGGTGTTGTTGGTGTGTGCATGCAGGGCCCCCACCTGTTTGAATCGATTGACCAGGCCCTGTACCGGCGCCTTGGCCTGCCGGACTGGTTGATTGCAACCGATGAAGAGAGCTATATCAAGGCAGCCCTTCGCCTGATCGCCGACGAGGACTGGCGTCACCAGTTGGCAGCCCAATTCGGCACCATCGCAAGCGTCCAGGCCCTGCATCAAGGCCAAGACTCCCAACTGTCGGCCCAATTGTTGGCCAAGATCAGCTAAACCCGCCAACGCTGGGTCAGTTCGCCCCTCCTTCCTGGGGGTTGTCCCTGGGTTCGTGTCGCTGCGCTTCCCCGAAGCCTGTTGGCAGGCGCCTGCTCCGGGCTCGTCAGCCGTGCTAGCCCCCGGCTTTCCCCTGTCAGGGACTGGCCGTTCGTCGCCTTAGACTGCCGTTCAATTCGGCTCTTGCAGGCCTTTCCCCTTTGGGACTTGGCTGGGGCAAGGGTTGCTACCACCCCAAACCCCAGGCGGAGACAGCACTTTGGCGACCCACGAGATCTTCATGCCCGCCCTCAGCTCCACGATGACGGAGGGCAAGATCGTCGAGTGGCTCAAAAAGCCTGGCGACCGGGTGGGCCGGGGTGAGTCGGTGTTGGTGGTCGAGTCCGATAAGGCCGATATGGATGTGGAGTCGTTTAACGAGGGCTTCCTGGCGGTGGTGTTGATGCCGGCCGGGGGCACGGCTCCGGTGGGCGAAACGATTGGCCTGATTGTGGAAACGGAGGCAGAAATCGCTGGCGTTCAGGCCCAGGCCCCCGCAGCCCCTGCCGCAGCTGCGGCTCCAACGCCGGTGGCGGCACCCGCGGCGGTTGCGCCCGTTGCCGCTGCCCCTGGGGCGGCTCCAGCTCCCGTGGCTGTTCCTTCGCCCGTAGCTGTTCCTGCGCCCGTGACCGTTCCTGCGCCGGTTGCGGCTGCAGCACCTGCCGACGGCAAGGTGATGGCCTCCCCCCGGGCCAAGAAGCTCGCCTCCCAATTGGGTGTTGCCCTCGGCTCCCTACGCGGCTCTGGTCCCAATGGCCGCATCCAGGGCGAAGACGTGCTTGCCGCCGCCGGCCAATCCGCCGGCATTCCCCGCGTGGCCGAGGGCACTGGCCCTGCCGTGGTCACGGCCTCCGGCAATGGCAAGGGCGCTCCTGCGGCGCCGGCACCGGTGGGTCAAACCTTTGGCCAGCCCGGTGAAACCACCGCCTTCAACACCTTGCAGCAGGCGGTGAACCGCAACATGGTCGCCAGCCTGGAGGTGCCCTGTTTCCACGTGGGCTACACGATCACCACCGACAAATTGGATGCCTTCTATAAGCAAGTGAAGCCCAAGGGCGTCACGATGACGGCCCTGCTTGCTAAGGCGGTGGGCGTCGTGTTGGCCCGCCATCCCCAGGTGAATGCGGCTACCAGTGCGGCCGGCATGGCCTACCCGGCCTCGGTGAATGTGGCGGTGGCCGTGGCCATGGATGACGGTGGCCTAATCACCCCAGTGCTGGCCAACGCCGACAAAACCGATTTATATTCCCTTTCCCGCAATTGGGCCGACCTGGTGGCCCGCTCCCGCACCAAACAACTCAAACCGGAGGAATACAGCACCGGCACCTTCACCCTCTCCAACCTGGGCATGTTCGGTGTCGATCGCTTCGATGCGATCTTGCCGCCCGGCACGGGCGCGATCCTGGCGGTGGCGGCCTCCCGTCCCACCGTGGTGGCCGGCAAGGATGGTTCGATTGCGGTGAAGCCCCAGATGCAGGTGAATCTCACCTGTGACCACCGGGTGATCTATGGCGCCCACGGGGCGGCATTCCTGAAGGATCTGGCCCAGTTGATTGAAACCAATCCAGAGAGCCTGGCGATCTGATGTCAAAGTTTCCTCAGGGGCTTGTGATGGCGTGGGCTATGGCCTAAGTCTGGATTCGGAAAGAATCCATTTGACACTGATGCGATCCAAGTTCTGGTTTGTTCGCCGTCAGGCCTTATCCCGGCGCCTGGGTGTACTAGGAGTTTTGGTGCTGGTTGGCGCAGCTACGGGGCCGGCTGTCGCTAGGGATTTTGGCGGTGGGGGTGGCGGTGGAGGTGGCGGTGGCTTTCGGGGCGGCGGTGGCTTTGCTGATCGCAGTTTTGGCGGTGGTGGGGGCGGCAGCTATCGCTTCAGCGGCGGCGGCTCCGTCGCCCCGGCGCCGGAACGGTTCGCTGAGCCCCGGGTGAGCGAGCCCGTGAACTCCTATCGCGCCCCCTCCCGGTTGGCCCCGAGCGAGGCCCGGCTCAGCCAGGGCTATGGCGGCTCCCATCCCCTCTACGGTGCCGGGTCCCGCACCCCCTGGACGGGCCACAACATTTCGGCCGATCAGTTTCGTGCGGGTCGTTATCCCGGTGGCGCCAATGACGCCTTTGGACGAGGAGGCTTTGGCCGCCAGGGCTGGCAAGGGGGCGCCTTCGCTGGCCGGCGCGGTTTTAACGAGGCCACTTACAACCAGAACAATTTCTATAACCGCAACTTTGAGGGCTGGAATTCCCAGTGGAATAACGGCGGCTATTGGGGCAATCGGCCCTGGGGCTACGGCTGGTACAACTGGTCGCCGGATAGCTGGGGCTGGTGGGGCGGTAACTCCGGGGGCTGGGATCTGGCGGCCCTGGCTACCGGCGCTGTGATTACGGATCTGGTGGACCAGGCGTCAAACCAGCAATCGCCCGTCATTGAGGTGCCGGATAGTAATTACCAGCTCAACTACGGCTCGGTTGATGGGGTGGGCAGCAGCGGTGCCAATTTCAGCTACGCCGTGGCCAACACCCCCACCCCGATCAAGGGCGAGGCCAACTGCCAGGAGGGCCTGCTCGATGGCCAGATTCCCTCCACCGCCGCCCAGGCCCAGCTGCTCAATGCCGCCTGCCAGGTGGCCTACGGCCCCGATCCCAAGGGCAGTGCCCTGCCGGAGCCATTGGCCCTATGGCCCCCTTCCCCAGCCGTGAGCCATGGACTCACCCTGTTGCTGGGTCTGGGGCTGGGTGTGGGCAGCTTCGCCCTGCTCAACCGCCGCAAGGCCCTGGGTTGAACGACCTGTGGCCGGCGGCATGACCAGTGACACCAGCTCCAGCGGCACCAGGGGGGACCCCAGGGAGGGCCTCCTCGAGGCGGGCTCCAAGGGCGGCCCTCCTGAAGGCTCCAGCGGAGGCCCTCTCGCTGGCTGGAACGCCGATGAACTCTTTGGAGACAGCCAAGGGTTACCCGTTGATCCCGCCGACCTGTGGCTTTCCAATTACGGGTTTGACCTGCCCGAGGCCGCCATTGCCCAGCGGCCGGTGGAGCCGCGCCATGACGCTCGCCTGCTCATGGTGCAGCCCCAGCAGGGGTCCCAGCATCGGCGCGTCTGGGATCTGGCGGAGGCCCTGCAGCCCGGCGACCTGCTGGTGGTGAATGACACGCGGGTGTTGCAGGCCCGGCTGGCGGCCCGGCGGGCCAGTGGCGGGGCGGTGGAGTTGTTGGTGCTCGAGCCCCAGGGGGAAGGGCGCTGGTGTTGCCTGGCCAAACCCGCCAAAAAGCTCCGGCCCGGCGACTGGCTCACGGTGGAGGCCCCCGGCCAGCCGCCCCTGGCTCTCCAGGTGCAGGCCATTGATCAGGCTACGGGCGGCCGCATTGTCCAGTTTCCGGCCGAATGCATCGATGCGGCGGCCCTGGAGCCCCTGCTGCTGCGCTACGGCGCCATCCCCCTGCCCCCCTACATCCATCAGCACAGCCCCAGCGATAGGGAGCGTTACCAGACCCGCTACGCCGCCCAGCCTGGGGCCGTGGCCGCGCCCACGGCAGGCTTGCACCTCAGTGATGAGCTCCTGGCCGAGTTGGAAGCCAGGGGCGTGGAGCTGGCCCGGGTCACCCTGCACGTGGGCCTCGGTACCTTCCGCCCGGTGGAAACGGAAGACCTCCGCCAGCTGCAGCTCCACAGCGAGTGGGTGGAGGTGACCCCAACCCTGGTGACGGCGGTAGCCGCCTGCCGGGCCCGGGGCGGGCGGGTGATCGCCGTGGGCACCACCAGCGTTCGCAGCCTCGAGGCGGTGGCAGGCCTCCACGGCGGCCAGCTCGCCCCCCACCGCGGCCCGGTGAACCTGGTGATCCAGCCGGGTTATCGCTTCGCGGTGGTGCAGGGCCTGCTCACTAATTTCCACCTGCCCAAAAGTTCCCTGTTGTTGCTTGTTAGCGCCCTCATTGGCCGAAAGCGCCTGCTCGATCTCTACGGCGAAGCAATCAGCGAGGGCTACCGCTTCTTTTCCTACGGCGACGCCATGTGGATCGATCCGGCGGCGGTGTTGAAGTCAGCCCGGCCGCTTCGCTGAGACTGTCAAAAGAGCGGGTTCAACGATCTTGCTAACAGAAATCCTCAATCGAACTCTTAAACTAAGCTGTTGAACCAAACTGTTGAAGTAAACTTTTCCCTTGCGCGGATTAGCTGAGCCGTTTCAGCCCTTCAAATTGGTCGAAGGCGCCATCATTGCTGGCCAGGATCAGATTCTCAGCCATGGCCTGGGCGGCCAGCAGGCGGTCGAAGGGGTCGCGATGATCCACCACGAAAAGGCCTGCCTGCCTGGCCACCTCAGCGTTAATCGGTAAGTCCTTGGCGCCCAGGCCATTGATCGCTTGCCGGTAGTTCTTCACCACCGCTTCGGCGTGATTCAATCGGCCGATGCGCCATTTGGTGGCGATTTCCCAGGCCGAGGCGGCACTGACCCAAAGGTCATGGCGACTGTCTTCTAGGTGGTCGCGTAGGGATGGGGAGAGTTTGGCGGGCTCCAGCACGGCCCAAAGCAGCACGTGGGTATCGAGAAGGAGTTTCATCCGGCCGATGGTTTGCAGAGGGTTCTCCGACTGTTGGTCTACATCCTGCAGTGGGTGTCGTGGGTCCTAGGCACCCCCAGGCGTCAGCGGCCCCAGGCGTTGAGTTCCGCCTCCGGCAGGGGTTCGAAGAAGCTCTCGTCCACAGACCCTTGCAGGAAGCCCAGTTTGCGGCGGGGTTCGGGCTCCAGGGGTAACAGTTGGGCGCAGGGTCTGCCGTTGCGGGCAATCACGATGCGCTCGCCGGCAGCGACCCGGGCCAGCAGGGCTGAAAGGTGGGTTTTGGCGTCCTGAATATTGACCCACTGATCGGTGGCCATGGGTCTTCCTGGTCTGGTCAGTCTGGTCAGACTAGATCGGTGGGCGGAGGATTGCACAAAAAAGCCCCCGGGTTGGCCGGGGGCTTGGGGGGTTACGCGGGTCGCGGTTCTTAGCCGGTTCAGGGGAGGGGCACGGCGCTAGGGCGCCTCGGGATCAGGCAGCGGCCAAGTTGGCGGCGACGAAGTCCCAGTTCACCAGCTTGTCGAGGAAGGTGGTCATGTAATCGGGACGGCGGTTCTGGTAATCCAGGTAGTAGGCGTGCTCCCACACATCCATGGTCAGCAGGGCCGTTTGGCCATGGGCCAGGGGCAGGTCGGCGTTAGCGGTTTTGGTCACCTTGAGGGTGCCACCATCGAGCACGAGCCAGGCCCAGCCGCTACCGAATTGGGTGGCGCCGGCGGTTTTGAACGCCTCAACAAACTTGTCGAAGCCGCCGAAATCAGCGGCGATCTTGTCGGCCAGGGCGCCCGTGGGGCTGCCGCCGCCACCGGGCTTGATGCACTGCCAATAGAAGCTGTGGTTCCACACCTGGGCGGCGTTATTGAACACGCCGGCCTTGCTGGCATCACCCGCCACGGCGGTGATGGTGGCTTCGAGGCTTTGGCCCTCGAGCTCGGTGCCAGCCACCAGGTTGTTGAGGTTGGTCACGTAGGCGGCGTGGTGCTTGCCGTGGTGAAACTCCAGGGTCTGGCGCGAGATGTGGGGCTCGAGCGCATCGAGGCCGTAGGGCAGCGCGGGCAGCGTGTGAGCCATGGAAAGGGGAAAAAAGAGTGTCTTGTCCGACTAGCGACTGGGCGGGTGCCAGCGAACTGGGCAGGCCGCCAACGCACTGGGGCGACCGGCAGTCGGCCAGGGCCATCCTAACGATTCAGGCCGGAGTTTCTGGTGGGGAAACCGCCTCAGCGGCCTACCTGGAGCAGTTCCACCTCAAACACCAAGGTGGCGTTGGGGGGGATCACGCCACCGGCACCCCGCTCGCCGTAGGCCAGGTCGGGGGGGATCACCAGCCTGCGCTTGCCGCCCACCTTCATGCCGGCCACGCCCTCATCCCAACCCTTGATCACCCGGCCACCGCCGAGGGGGAAGGCGAAGGGACCCCGTCCGTAGCTGCTGTCAAATTCCTTGCCGGTGAGCAGGGTGCCGCGGTAGTTGACGCTCACGGTCTGGCCGGCCACGGCCTCGGCGCCGCTGCCAATTACCAGGTCGGTGATGCGCAGGCCCGTGTCGGTGGTGCGTTCCTTGGGGGCATCCATCGAGCCACCCAGGGCGGAGGCACCGGCCTGGGCCAGCTCGTCGTTGGCCGGGGCGGGGGAGTCGGGAGCCATGGTGAATAGGGAAGGATTGGAGTCGTCGGGATCCAGTTCCAGGCGGCCGGAGGGCACCGAAGCGCTGGAGTTGGCGGCGGGGGCGCTAAGGGCGCCGGTGCTGGAGGGCCGGGGCGCCGCAGCCTGCACGGTGGACGGGGACACCAGCTGGCTGACCAAGGCCAGCAGCAGGCAGGCCACGCAAACCGCCGAGCTGATCAGGATGTCGCGCATGGGGAGGCAGCTCCACACCAGTGGCGCGATTCTGACAGGGGCCCGCCTGGGGCCCCGGTCTTGGCTTCAGGGGGCCTAGGCCCGCGGGGCTCGGGTCCCTAATTGGGCGGCCCATCGGCATCGCTCACCTGGGGGAGCGGATCGCTGGCACTGCGTTGCTGGCGCAGGGTCTGCTCCAGTCGGTCGATGCGGCCGCGCAGTTCATCCAGTTCCCGTTGCCGGGCCAGGCCCAGGTCCTGCAGGACGTTGTCGATGTTGCGCTCCAGCTTGCGGCCGGTCTGCTGCTCCAGCTCCGGGTTCTCGCCCCTGAGGCTGGCCATCACCTCATCCACCAGCCGGCTGGCCTCGCTCGGATCGAGGCGGCCGCTGCTCACCCAGGCCTGGGTCACAAGCCGCAATCGGTCGGCCACTAGGGAGGTGGTGCCCAGGCCCCGCAGCAACAGCTGTTGGAGCGGATTGGCGGGATCCATGGTCATGGGGCCGAGCGCGGGTGGTTCTGACCCTGGCGCTTCCTAGGGTCCATGGCCATGGCAGAGAACCGGCTTTTTCAGTGGCAGCACCCCCTGCTGGTGGGTGCCCTGGCGGGGCTGCTGGCGGGCCTGGCCCTGCCGCCCCAGGGCTGGCCGCCCCTGCTCTGGCTGGCCCTGGTGCCCCTGTGGGGCCTGGGGCCCCTGGCTGCCGGAGCGGGCGCCGGCGTTGCCGTGCTGGTGAGCCATCGCTGGCTGCTGTGGCTCCATCCCCTCGATTGGGTGGGGGTGCCGGGGCCCCTGAGCCTGCCCCTTTGTCTCGCCCTTTGGGGGGCTTGTGGCCTGCTCGCCGGCCTGCTGGTGGCCAGTTGGCGCGCCCTGATCGGTCGGCTGGGGCCGGAGCGCCCGGCCACGGCCCTGGTGGGTGCGGCCCTCTGGGGCCTGGTGGAAGTGGCCCTGGCCAAGGGACCGTTGTTTTGGTTGGGCCTCGGATCGGCCGCCTTGCCGGGGGACCGCCCCCTGGCCGGACTGGCCCTGGTGATTGGGGCGGGCGGGTTAGCGGCGGTTCAGGTGTGGCTGGGTTGGGGGCTGTGGCGGGTGCTGGTGGCGGTCCGTTCGGGCCGGGGCCCTTGGCGGCGGCTTGCCCTGCTTTGGTGCGCCGCTGTTCTGGTCGGGCATGGCTTGGGTTGGAGCCTGTTGGCGGCCGAATCCCCCTCCAGCGCCCAGGCCACGTCGCTCTTGCTGCTGCAGCCGGCGATTCCCACCCGCCACAAATTTGAGTTTGGCCAACAGCAACGGCTGCTCCAGCGCCTGGCCGCCGCCCAACAGGAGGCCAGTGAGCGGGGCGTGCAGGCGGTGCTCTTGCCGGAGGGTTCCCTAGCCCTGGGCCAGGGCCTGCCCCTGCAGTCGCCGGTGGAGGTGCTCAGTGGCGGCTTCCGCCACAACGAAGGCGACCACCGCAGCAGCCTGTTGCGCTTTGCCCCGGACCGGATCGAGCCGGCGGGCTGGGTGGACAAACACCGGCTCGTGCCCCTGGGCGAATGGGTGCCCCTGGCGGGCCTGTTCGAGTGGAGTGGCCTGTCGGCGGTGGGGGGGCTCACCCCGGGCAGCCCGTCGCGGCTCTTGCCCCGTCCCCTGGGGGCCATCGGCGTGGCGATTTGTTATGAGATCGCCGACGGCCATGGCCTGGCCGGCGCTAGCCGTGACGGGGCCCAGTGGTTGCTTGCCAGCGCCAACCTCGACCCCTATCCCTTGTTGTTACAGCAACAGTTTTCAGCCCTGGCCCAGCTGCGGGCGATCGAATCGGGCCGCTGGCTGGTGAGCGTGGCCAACACGGGCCCGAGCCTGGTGGTGAACCATCAGGGAGTTGTGCAAGCCTCCCTGCCCTCGGGACGTTCCAGCACGGGACTGGTTCAGGTGCGCCAGCGGTTTGGTACCACCCCCTACGCCCGTTGGGGGGAATGGCCCCTGGTGGCGCTTGGCCTTGGGGGCTTGGCCTGGCGAACGAGGCGGATCCCTTTCCAGCGCTAGGGGTTTTGCCCCGGGGGCTGGTGCCATTGTTGTGTTGGAAGACCGTTTGCTGACTGGCCCTCGAAGTGCTTCCTGGTTTGATTTGGTTTGTATTTAATCTTTTTTTTGAAGCGATTGCCGCTTGTCAATCTTTTTGGACGCGTGCGTTTGATTGTTTCGGTTGCACGAATCCGGGCCTTGGATTGGCGCGATTCTAGGCGTTGTTATTGTTGGCCCTGTCTTCTTTCTGATTGTCTCTAAGGTGTCAAGGCAATGCGTTCAGGGTAAGGCTTCATTGGGGGCCATGGTTGATGCCAATTTGTTGACATTGGCATGCCAGGTGAATGCTTGGGAGCGGTTTAGGGCTGCTTCCGCCATGGCGGCCATTGCGTTGCGGTCATTATTGAGATGGATCAGGGCGTTCGCCAAGGCCGATGGCGAATTAGGCGCAATCACCAGTCCTGTTTTGCCATCTTCAACCAGGAAGCCTATGCCGCCCACCTTGGTTCCCACCACCGGCCGGCCGCAGGCCATCGCCTCAAGCACAACCGTGGGTAGGGCTTCATCGCGCGATGGCACAACCACCAGGTGGCAGTCTTCATAGTATTTTGCCAGTTCGTTTCTGGGCTGGGATTGAAGGATAGTCACGGACGCATTTAGGCCGTTTTGTGTAACAAAATGCCCTATCGATTCATGGTCTGTTGGCCGGCCAATCCCGATAATGGTAAGCGACACGCCAATTTTTCTTTCCCGCAGTTGGTTCATGGACTCCAATAAAATGTCTACCCCTTTGACCGGATTTAGCCTGCCAACAAAGAGCAATTTCAAGGGATGGCCTTCCCAATGCTCGATCTGCGGTAAGCCCTGTTGAATCAAGCCTATTTCGCTGGGATGGATCCCATTTGGAATCAGGATGATGTGATTGCTGGCAATTCCATAGGCTTGGATTCGTTCGGCCATCACGGGAGAAAGGGCCACATTCATGGCTGCTAAGTGGTGGGCCTTTCGGGTGGTGAGGCGATAGAGCCACGTGATGGCGGGGTCATAGCTGCCGGGCGGTCGATGAAAGATATCACCATGGCTCACCATCACCAACTTCATGCGGGGACCGAAATACCAGCCCACAGCTGCTGCCATCGGATGGCTATGGCAAATCACCGTTATCCCCGTTTTGGGCTGCCCATGGATTGCATCAACAGTTGCCTTGATGGCGCTGAAGATCCAGATCAGCTGCCCTGGCAGATGGGCAAAGCGACGCAGGATACGCAGTTTTGGCGATGGCAGGATTCGTGCCTGGAGGCAGCTGCCGTAGGCAGCCATCTGTTGCTGTCTTTGCTGGCTTAGGCCATCGCTCACGAGGTAGACGGGTTGATCACTGCATAGGCCAATGGCCTGTTGCCAGGCAACATTGGCGACGGCTCCTCCTTCCGCCATGCCCTCGCAAATAATAACGACCGTCACGTTGGGATCCCGTAGGGAGGCCACTGGTGTTGCGGTTTGCCGGAACTGCTAATCGGGCTCATCGCTTTGGGGTTCTTCATCGCCGAATTGTTGTCAAGACCCAGGTGGCAGCCTTGTTTGCCAATGATGAGAACTGCCTTATTGGCGGCGAGCCCAGCTTGTCGCCGATCGCTTGGATCGGCTTTCGGCCTGGTTCGCAGGCTGCATCGATGCGAGTGATCGCAAGCGAGCGCTGCGAAAATTCCCCAAGCTTGATCACAAAGAGTAGGGGTCAGTGGGATTAGCTTTCGCTTCGACCCTAATGTTTAGGGGAATGGGGCCCAGATCTGATCACACTGCTACAGATCTAGGGCAAGCCTGCTGCCCATTGCGGCAGAGCATCGATGTGCATGGCTAGCCAGGGCACGCTTCCCCATGGCACAGGGCAAGGGTCTGTTGGGCACAGAAGATTTCTGCGGCCATTCCCCCCGCGTGGGCCATCCTTTTCGTTCAGCCGCTGTCCCGGCGTCCCTGAAGGCCATGGCATGGGCCAGCAGCGTCCATTGCCATCACTTCAATTGCTGACCGGTTGTCGTCGCGCCTTTACGGGGTGCCTGGCTTGGCGGCAGGTCCATGATCTTTGATAACTTGCCGAAGGACTATTGGCCATGGGTACATCGTGTGCCCTTTGGCCTTGGCCAGGCGTCCTTGTATTCCGTGGCGAGCTGGTTGATCGAAGCCAAGGCAAAGCCAGCAATCAGTCTGGGTTTGCTGGGCTTAGAAAGAAATCTAAAATATCGGGTAGCAAGAATAATGGCAATTGGATGGCCTCCCTGTGTGCTCTCGCCGATCGAGAGCTCCGCGTGAGCAGAGCACCCACCAGTGTCAAAATCAAACGACCGATTGACTGTCCGAAGCGGCCAGATCACCGACCTCCGATCGGCCCCTAATCCTATGGCTTGACGCTCCTCCAGGGGCGGATGCCCTTTGCTGAGAGTTGCAATCATGGGAGTTGATCCCAAGCCCTGAGCGCAGTTTGATTCAATTTGACCCTAACATCAAGGCTTTCGGCGTTATAGACACTTCATGGATTGGCCTACTACTCGGTCTGCTCTTGGCTAGCGAAACTCCTTGAAGGAATAGCTCTTCTAATGCAGGAAATGCCAAGGGCAAGTTGGGTTGTTAGGGTGTTGAGAAGTAGGCCCTACGGCATTATCAAATCTGTCGCTGTCTGCGCAATTCTGATGCCGTGGCCAAAATGTGCTCAGGCGGATACACTACTAATTGATAGCCTTGTGCCAGGGCCGCTAACCGTCTTAGGCGGCGACACATTAGTGATCACCGGCTCTGGGTCTATAAGTGCTCCTTCGCTTACCGCTATCGATGCATCGGAAGGCAATAATAGAATCACTAACGCTGGGGTAATAAGGTCTGTTGGACCTGGCGGTTGGGGCATCTATGCAACCAACGATAACACAATCACCAGCTCTGGATCGATAAGTCTTGCTGGCAATAACTCGTATGGCTTCTTTGTGAGCGGTGACAATAACGCGATCGCCAATTCTGGGTTGATAGGTATTACTGGAAGTAATTCGCTTGGGATTTATGCGCCATTATCTAGCAATAATACAATCACTAATTCTGGCTCAATAGATATCGCGGGAGACTACTCGATTGGGATTTATGTGCCATCATTTGGTGGCAGCGAAATCACTAATTCTGGCTCAATAGGCATTGAGGGATACGGCTCGATTGGGATTTATGTGCCATCATTTTCATCTGGCAATAACACAATCACTAATTCTGGCTCAATAGAAGTTGTCGGGGATGATTCGATTGGGCTTTTTGCGCCAGATGGTAATAGCGTAATCACTAATTCTGGTTCAATACGCACTGCTGGCGCGAATTCTATCGGCATCGAGTTCTATGGTACCAGCGCGATTGTGAACTCCGGGTCAATTGCTGCTTCTGGGGATTATTCGCGCGGTATCTATGTCGATGGCGACTCCAGCACGATTGCTAACTCCGGTTCAATTACTTCTTCTGGGGATTATTCGGGCGGTATCTATGTCGATGGCGACTCTAACACGATCGCTAACTCCGGAACGATAAGTATGGCTTTTGGTGCCGGGGCCTTTGGCGTTTATGCTCAGGGCAGCTCTAGCAAGATTACGAACTCTGGTTCGATCAGTACTGTGGGGGAAGGTGCCCATGGCCTATTTGCATTAGGCGGTTCGAATACGATCGTCAACTCTGGATCGATAAGTACTGCTGAATATAGTAGCTATGGGATCTTTGCGGGCGGCGTGGGCTCCAGTTCAATTACCAACCATGGATTGATAAGGACTGCAGGCGAAGATGCGAATGGCATCACGGCAGCAAGCGGCTTGAACACGCTCGCAAACTTTGGGTCTATCGCTACTTCGGGAGAGGGTGCCATGGGAATCTTCGCGTCTGGTGGATCAAGCGTCATCCATAATTCAGGTGATATTACTACCTCAGGCTTGCAGGGGCACGGCATACATGTGACAGGAGATTCAAATTTAATTGTTAACTCTGGCAGGATTTTTGTCTCGGGTACCTATGCTGGCGGGGCTTTCATAAAAGGCGATCAAAATATATTCATCAATTCTGGCAGTATTGTTAGTGTCCAAGATCTTGCATTGGCCTTTAATGGTGAAAATAATACATTCAACACGCTTAATAATTTTCTTGCAGGGGGTGTCGATATGGGGGATTCGGGAACTGTTAATTTCAGTACAGGGGCAAACTACTCCAAGCTCTATACCTTTGAAGGGGTTTCTCTCTCGATTAATGGTTCTGGACCGGTACCACTTTTCAACAACTTGGCCACCCAGCAAGCCGGCACCTATGACCCCACGATTATCGCGAGTTCGTCCGATGCCCTAGGGGATATGACAAATACCATCGCGTCGCTGATTCCGGGACGCTTCAATGGATCGGATAGCCAGCATCCTGTGTGGGTCAAGGGCTTTGGAGTCAAATCCAGTTATGCCGGAACCGCCGCAACCCTCGATCGTAATTACAGCTTCTCAGGTGTCGCCATTGGCTACGACGCCATGCGCACAAAGGATCTCACCCTTGGGGTAATGGGTGGTTACGGCCAAAGCGGTCAAACGGCAGATGGCAAAACGACCCAATCATTCAACTCTGCCAGTGATGATGGCTTCTTGGGCCTTTATGGGCAGAAGCGCTGGAAGAATGTGGCCGTTGACGTTGCGCTCTATGGCGGTGTTCAAACTTTTCAGCAACAGCGCTATGTGAACGACAACTTGGCATACCTCGGTAATTCAAGCGCCAAGGCTTCCTACCAGGGATGGTGGCTCTCTCCTGAGGTTGGTGTTACCTATGATGCTGGGCAAATCAGCGGTTGGACGATTCTGCCAACGGCACGCCTGCGCTACGCCCAGCAATGGATGGGTGGATACACGGAAACAGGTGGCGGCTCAGCCAATGCCATTGTGAGTGGACGCAGTGTGGCCATCGGCCAAAGCTTAATCGGTATCGGCACCCGTAAAATCATCAAAACTAATCTTGGTAACGATACCAAGATGGTGTTAGATGGCCAAATTGGGCATGTCTATCGCGGCGTCGTTGGCGATAATACGGCAGGTGTCACCATGATTGGCCAATCACTGGCTCTGCCAACAGAGGCATCAAGCCGCAGCGCAGTAGCGCTCTCAGCAGGCGTTACGCTTGATCTCTCCAGAACCGTTGCCTTGAAGGTGAGGGGGGATTTTGAAGCCGGTGGGGGGATGAATTACGTGGGTGGTGGTTGGGCCGGTTTGAGTGTCAAATTCTAAGAAGTCAACTCTATACGCAGATCAATCCGGGCTTGCTCCCCAATGTCTCAATCTATACGACAAGGCCCAAGCTTCGCAAATCGCACCCGCTGCGGGGTTCCCCTGCCAAGTTGGGGAAGGCAACCAGGTCTCCAGGGTGTCGATTGCTTGTAGTGCCGCCTGCCGGGCATTACGCGTCATGCTGCGCTGCTTTGGCTCCCACTGGGCTCGGGCGATGGTGGCAGTCCTGGTTGATGTCTCCATGCTGACAGGGACTTCCTTCACGCCACAATGTTGGAGCTACTAGCCATGGGCTTGGCCATCTGCTTGGGTCTAATAAAATGTCTCAATCGCCCGCTCCACCGGATGGTGATTAGGGCTGGAGGAGAGATCAGCACATTATTGTTACTTAAGGCAGTACCCAGGTGTCAGGGTTTGCCCCTAGGTGAGAAACAAGAAAACCCAGGCCAGGCCTGGGATCTTTGAATGGAGCCAAGCGGATTCGAACCGCTGACCCCCTGCATGCCATGCAGGTGCTCTACCAGCTGAGCTATGGCCCCATTGGTGCGTTGGCTTTCCCAGATCCTGGTGGTCTGGTTGGGCTCGGAAGCCCTGGTTCAGCGCTTTGAAAGCTTACACCGCAGGGGGTGCCGCCCCTCAGAGCTGGCGCCAGACGGCCACAAGCTTGCCCTGGACGGTGACCTGCTCCGCATCCACCAGGATCGGCGCATAGTTGGGGTTGGCGGCCTCCAGGCGCACCTGGGCTCCCTGGCGATGGAAATGCTTGAGGGTGGTGCCGCTTCCGGGCACCAGGGCGCTCACGATCGTTCCCTCCTTGAGCCTGAGGGGATCGGGCACCGGCTCGAGCAGCACCACGTCGCCATCGGCGATATGGGCCTCCACCATGGAATCGCCATTCACGGTGAGGGCAAACAGGCCGCGGGTTTCCAGCACCGGAGCCAGGTCCAGCCGCTCCTGGACGTCGTCGAAGGTGTCAATCAGGCCGCCCGCCGCCACGGCCCCGAGCAGGGGGATGCCCGCCGTAGGGCCGCCGAGGAGCTGCAGGGTGCGGGCCTGGCCTTCCTGCCAGGTGAGCCAGCCCTTCTGCTGCAGGTGGCGCAGCCGGCTCTGCACCGGGGCCGGCGAGCGCAGCCCCATGGCCTCCATCATCTGGCGAATCGAAGGGCTGTGGCGATGGCTGCCGATGTAGTCCGCTAGCCAGTCATAAAGCTCCTGCTGGGCGGGGGTGAGCTCCTCCCCTTCACCGGCCAATCCAGGGGCCGTTCCCCCGGAGCTACGGCTGGCGTGGGCTGGACGGCCTAGGCCGGCCTGGGGGCCGGAGCTGGACAGGCTGGCGCGGGGGGACCTGGCAATCACCGGCAATACGGATGAACCACTGCCCCATTGATGTCATGGCGGCGACCATTTGTCCAGTGCGGTAGGCCAAGGGATGGCTGGCTTCGCAGGCCTTAATCCCGTTCTCGGTTGCCCCGGGTCCTTGGGCCGGGACGGTCAAGGGTTCAGGCGCCCAGGAGGGCGGCCAGCAGGGCCTGTTGGGCATGCAGGCGATTCTCAGCCTGGTCAAACACCCGGCTGGCCGTGCCTTCGATCGCGCCGGCGCTGATCTCTTCGCCCCGGTGGGCCGGTAGGCAGTGCAGCACGATGGCGCGGCTGTCGGCTTCGGCCAGGAGCGCCTCGTCTAGGCACCAGCCGGCAAAGGCCTGTTCCCGTTCCAGCTGCTCCTGTTCCTGGCCCATCGAAGCCCACACATCGGTGTAGAGGGCATGGGCGCCGCGCACCGCGGCGATCGGGTCGTGCACCACCTCGATGCTGCAGCCGGCCGGAGCAAGGGAGCGGGCCTGCTCCACCAACTCCCGGATCGGCTCAAAGCCCCTGGGGCAGCCGATGCGCACGTTCACCCCCAGCAGGGCGCCACTGAGCAGCAGGGAGTGGGCCACGTTGTTGCCATCGCCCACGTAGGCCAGGGTCAGGCCCGCCAGCTGGCCGAATTCTTCCTGCAGGGTCTGGTAGTCGGCCAGGGCCTGGCAGGGGTGCTCCAGGTCGGTGAGGGCATTGACGATCGGGATCGAGGCCCAGTGGGCGTACTCCTCGAGTTCGGCCTGGGCGAAGGTGCGAATCGCCAGGGCATCGACATAACGGCTCAGCACCCGGGCCGTATCGGCCACGGGTTCGCCCCGGCCCACCTGGGTGACTTGGGGGTTGAGGTCGATGGTTTGCCCGCCGAGCCGGGCCATGGCCACGGTGAAGCTCACCCGGGTGCGGGTGGAGGCCTTGCTGAAGATCAGCCCCAACACCTTGCCGCCCAGGTCCACCTGACAGCGGCCCGCCTTGAGGCCCGTGGCCAGCTGGATCAGGGCGCTGGTTTCGGCTGCGCTGAGATCGGCCGACGAGAGCAGATCCCTGCCCGCCAGGCCGGACAGATCGGGATAGGAGCTGAGCTGGGAGCCCATGGGCCCATCTCAAAGAACCCTTATCCGGGATCGGGGGCCCCGCCGTCAAGGGGGCTGGGTCAAACCGTCAGGCGGCTGCCTCCTGGGGCATGACGCTGGAGGCCAGCAAACCCTTGAGGTCATCGCCTTCGATCACCTCCTTTTCGAGGATCTTTTCGGCGATGCTTTCGAGCAGCTCCCGGTTGCCGCGCAGGATCGCCAGGGCCCGGTCGTGGGCCCGGTCCACCAGGTGGCGCACCTCCTTGTCAATCGCCTGGGCCGTGGCATCGCTCACCACCCGGCGCGGGTTGCTGGGGCCGCCGAGGAAGCGGCTGCCGCCCTGTTTGTCATAGGCCAGGGGTCCGAGGGTATCGCTCATGCCGTAGGTGCCCACCATCTGTTCGGCGATGTCGGTGGCCCGTTGCAGGTCGTTGGCGGCACCGGTGGTGATCGAGCCAAACACCAGTTCCTCGGCCGAGCGGCCGCCCAGCAGGGTGGCGATTTGGCCTTCCAGGTCTTGTTTGGAATTCAGGAATCGCTCCTCGGTGGGCAGTTGCAGGGTGTAACCCAGGGCGCTCATGCCGCGGGGCACGATCGAAATCTTGGCCACCTTGCTGCCGCCGGGCATCAGGTGTCCCACGATGGCGTGGCCAACCTCGTGATAGGCCACCACTTTCTTCTCATCGGGCTGCAACACCCGGCTCTTCTTCTCGAGGCCCGCTACCACCCGTTCAATCGCTTCATTGAGGTCGCCCTGCAGCACGGAGGTGCGTTTCGCCCTTGCCGCCAGGAGCGCCGCCTCATTCACCAGGTTGGCCAGATCGGCACCAGCAAAGCCGCTGGTGGCCTGGGCGATGCGATCGAGATCGACGCCTTCAGAGAGCTTCACCTTCTTGGCGTAGATCTCCAAAATTGTGCGACGGCCGGAAAGGTCGGGCCGATCGACCAGCACCTGGCGATCGAAACGGCCTGGGCGCAGCAGGGCGGCATCAAGGGTTTCGGGCTGGTTGGTGGCGGCCAGCACAATCACTGGCTTGTCCTTGGAGGCAAAGCCATCCATCTCGGTGAGCAGCTGGTTGAGGGTCTGCTCCCGTTCGTCGTTGCCGCCGACCACGCCCATGGAGCCGGAGCGGCTCTTGCCGATGGCATCCAATTCGTCGATGAAGATGATGCAGGGGGCCTTTTGCTTGGCCTGCTCAAACAGATCGCGTACCCGGGCCGCACCAGCGCCCACAAACAGCTCGACAAATTCCGAACCGGAAATAATGAAGAAGGGCACTCCTGCTTCTCCGGCCACGGCCTTGGAGAGCAGGGTTTTGCCTGTGCCGGGGGGGCCCACCAGCAACACGCCTTTGGGGATACGGGCGCCGATGGCCGTATAGCGCTCAGGGGTTTTGAGGAAATCAACGATTTCGGTTAGTTCGTCCTTGGCCTCATCCACGCCGGCCACATCGGCAAAGGTGACGCGGGATTCCTCATCGGGCACATAGACCCGGGCCTTCGACTTGGTGAAGCTCAGGGCGCCCTGGGCGCCGCCCATGGAGCGGCGAGCAAAGAACTGCAGCACCAGGATGAAGATCAGCGGCGGCACCACCCAGCTCAGGGCCGTGGTGATGAAGCTGGGGCGCTTCGGCGGGGCAGCGGCGAATTCCACGCCATGCTGTTCGAGCCGCTGGGGCAGCTCCATGTCGAAGATCGGCGTGGTGGCCAGCACCGAGGGGGCTCCTTCTTCGGCGTTATTGAGCTCGTAGCGAATTTGGTCCTGGGTGATGAAGGCCCGCTTCACGGCACCGTCATCCACCTGGTTGATGAACAGGGAGTAGGGAACCCGTGGCACCTGCTGGTTCGCCTGGATCGGCAAGAAGCTGCTGACCAGCAGCAACACGCCGAAACCGATCAAAACCAGGTTGATGATCCCGAAACGCCGGTTCGGGGGGGTGTCGTCCTGACGGATGGCCATGGGGCGAACGGGCGAATGGCGGGTCGGTGGGCCCAAACTAGGTGGCCCGTCCCCTGGCGGAGCCCCCCTGGCAGGGTGAGAACCGAACGCCCGGCCCTTGTTGGTGATCGGCAGGGCTGGATCCAGGTTTGCCTCCGCTCGAGACGGGTCCAACCATGTGTGGTCGCTTCAGCCTCACCATCCCCATCGGCACCCTGGGCCGCCAGCTGGGGGTGTCCCTGCCGCCGGGCCTGGATCGGCACTACGCCCCGCGCACCCTGATCGCGCCAGGCGAACCGGTGTTGGCCCTGCGCCAGGAGCATGGCCGGCCGGAGGCGGCGCTGATGCTCTGGGGCCTGCTGCCGGAATGGAGCAAGGATGCCCTTGCTGCCCACCGTCCCTTCAATGCCCGCGCCGAAACCGTGCCGGAGAAGGCCAGCTTCCGCGGCCCCTGGCGCCACCGCCGCTGCCTGTTGCCCGCCGATGGTTTTTACGAAAAGGGGCGCCTGATCCGCCGCAGCGATGGCGCCCCCTTTTGGTTGGCGGGCCTGTGGGACCGCTGGATCGGCCCCGACGGCAGTGAGGTGGAGAGCTGCTGCGTGATCACTACCGCCGCCAATGGTTTGATCCGTCCCCTGCATGACCGCATGCCGGTGCTGCTGCCCGATGGCCTCGAGCAGGCCTGGTTAGCCCCCGCCGATGGCCCCGGCCTACGGGCCCTAGAACCGCTCCTAGGGGGTTGGGATCCGCTTGGCTGGGAGATCGATCCGCCCTTGCGGCCGCCAGTCGCCCAGGCTACGGCTGCCCAGCTGCCCCTGTTCGGCTGACGGGGTTCCACCAACGGGGGCCCCAGGCTTCTGCCCCAGGGGTTGGGCCCCAAGGGTTGGGCCTATCGGACTGGTTGGTGATGGGCCCCCAAGCTTTGGCTGGCAAGCCCCCGCCATGGTGCGTTGGCGTCCAGCTCGCTAGGGGGGTTGGTGCTGGCGGCCCCCTCGGTCACAATCAGCGCCACTGGGTTGGGGGGAGCCGTTGTCGTCAGAGTTAAGCGGGGTGATGCGGCGCCATCGCTGCTATTCCCAATTGCTGACCATCTGTCTTGTGGTGATGGTCACCTTTGCCCTGCCCAAGGGCCTGAACTGGATCGGCCTGGTGGGCTACAACTTGCTGCCGCTGGTGATCATTCGCGGCCTGGGCGAACCGTTTGGCCGGCGCCCCTTTGGCCGGGTGCCCCATCGCCTGTTTCGGCTGCTGGGGATTGCGGCGTTCCTCTCCTCGCTGGTCTGGACCCTGACCCCGGTTTTCATGCGGGGCACAGGCGTGCCGATGTTGGTGCTCTGGGGTGGCTTTGTGGGCTGGAGCAGCCTGCGGCTGATTCGGGGATTGGCCCAGGAACCGGAGGTGAGTGAAAAGGTGTTGATGGGGGCCCTGGCTGGCTACCTGCTGGTGGGCCTTACCGCCGGCCTGTTGTTTAGTGCCTTGGAAACGGTGGTGCCTGGCAGCTTTACTAGCGCCAACGGCTCGGGCGGGGCCGCAATCATTCTGACGCCGGGGGCGGAGGATGTGTTCAGTTCGGTGTGGAAAATCAATTTTATGCGGCTCAACTATTTCGCCTTTGTTTGCCTCACCACCGTGGGCTTTGGCGACATCGTTCCCTTGACGCCCCAGGCCCAGATGTTCAGTGTGGCGGTGTCCTTGATTGGCACCACCTATTTGGCCCTGGTGATGGGAGTGCTGATTAGTCGTTATCGGGGGTCTTCGGGGAATTAGGTTGGGGTGGATTTTAAAGTTTGGTTTTCCTTCTTCTGAAAATTGACCTTAGTGGGTTTTGCGATGCTGCCGACTTTCGCTTTTCGCTGATCTGTTTAATGGCAGGAAAGGTTTCGGTAAGCGGTATTCTGAATCAGTTTCGCTTGGCCCAGTGCCAGCTTTGCCAGGTCTTGATTGGCTTGGTGTGGGATGCAATCCAGTTGTTGATGGCTTGGCGTGAGTCCCTATTCTGCAATTTGTTGGCTAAGGGAACCAGCAGGTTTTTGGCATCATGGGAGAGGCCGCAGAGGGCGTTGACGTCTAGATTGCCTGTGTCTTGCCAGCGCTGAATGTTGCGCTTGGCGACCAGGGCATCGGGATTGAGCAGGTTCAAGCTGGCGATATAGCCTAGGCCGCAGATCAGTCCCCCGATCGCAAATCGTGGTGCCCAGCTGCTTGACCAAAGCGTCAGCACTAGCCAGAGCAGGGCGACCCCTAGCCAGAGGATGAAGACATCCACCTGAATTCTGGTCTGGGTTGCCCCATAGGCCGCTTCATAGGTGGCCATTCGGTTCCAGGCAGAACCCAGAAGGACAAGGGTTTCGGCAACAATCACCGTTGCAAGGGCAGAAAATCCGATGGCCTGCTGCCCCGCCCGCTGGGTCACTGCCGAGAGGCCTAGGACCAGGATCAGGGTCAGCAGGGAGACCAGCACAAGCTCCGCAAAGCCTCGGCGGGCATACTCCGCGAAAGTCATGCCTGGAACGGAGAGAACCCTGGCTGATCCGCCAAAAAGATAGGTGATTTGGATCGAGAGAAAGGAGCCAAACACCAGTGCCACGCTCGAGAGAACTGTCATGGCTTCGATAAAGCCAAGGGGGCGTGTGTCCCCCGTTTGGCTTTTCAGCGCATACGGCTTTGCTGTTAAAGCGAAGGTCAGTCCGCCAAGCGTTAACCAGGCCACGAACCCAGCCCGGTTGAGTCGAAAGAGGTTGTCAGAAATCTGCTCAGGGTTGAACCAACGACCCAGCAAGTGCAGCTGATTGGCAAAGACCGAATCCGCTGAAGCGAGCAGGGGGACCAGAATCAAGAGAACTGGAAAGCTAAGCAGCAGACCCCGAAGCAGGGGCCAAATGGTGCTGCGTCTGTCGGCGCTCTTGAGATGGCCCAAGGCCGAGTCCAGGGTTGATGTCACGATCGGGGCCGCCCGGTACAGGCTGGCGGCCAGCAGCTGGAAGGGGGCTTCGAAGATCGCGGCCAATCGGATCTCCAGAAGTTGGCCGGGGAGGGCCAGGTTGGCCAGGAGAGCCAGCAGAAGTAGGCAGGCCAGCCCATTGAGGGCGGTGACAAAGGCACTGGCCCGCACCGACAGCATGGTGGCGAAGAAGCCATAGGCCCCGAGCAGGGGCCAGAGGCTCGGGCCGGGGGGCGCAGGCCGTGGATCCGCAGCAGCCCCCCGAAGGCGGCAGCCAACAGCAACAGGAAGAGGGTGGTCCCCAGGCCAGGTCTGGGGTGGAAGAGCAGCAGGTCCCCGAGTCCCCCCAGGGCAAGGGCCGTGATCGCCAGGGGCCAGGGGCGCAGTTGCTTGGGGTCCAGTTGGGCAGACCCGGGATCGATGGCGCCAGTTTGGCCTGGATTGGCTTCCATAGGTACAGCCGGTGGGCCGCAAAACTGTGCTCAAACGTTATGGCCGGCAACGGCCTTGCTTTGTTGTTATTGCAACAAATAGTAGGGTTTTTGATCTAATGAATGGGGCTCTGTGGGCTTGCTTTGCTTTAGGCCAAGGGGGTGAGATTACTGTTGTCTCGCTAGCCTAGGGATGGTTTCAAAGGTCGAGTTCAGAGCCGCGTGCTGGCCATCGGGCCCGGACTTGGGCTGGGCCCGCTACCCATTGCCGACGGCATGGCGATCAGCAGAATGCTCTTGCTGGTGCCGAACTAGCCCCGATGCCGGGTCTGGTGCCAGGCCCAGGCGTGCTGCAGGATCACCTCCAGCTGGGGATAGCGGGGCAGCCAGCCCAGTTCCCGGCGGGCCTTTTCGGCGCCGGCCACCAGTTGGGCGGGGTCACCGGAGCGGCGGGGGGCCACATGGGCCAGCAGGCCCCGGCCGGTGACGGCCTTGGCGGCTTCAATCACCTGTTGCACCGAATAGCCGGTGCCGTTGCCGAGGTTGTAGATGAGCGGTTCGGCCTGGGGGGCCTGGTTGAGTAGGCGGCCGAGGCCGAGCACGTGGGCTTCGGCCAGGTCGCTCACGTGGATGTAATCGCGGATGCAGGTGCCATCGGGGGTGGGGTAGTCGTCGCCGAAGATCTGCAGGTAGGGGCTACGGCCCGCCATCACATCAAGCACCAACGGGATCAGGTGGGTTTCCGGGTTGTGGTCTTCGCCCAAATCGCCATCGGGATCGGCGCCGGCGGCATTGAAATAGCGGAAGATCACGCTGGGCAGCCCGTAGGCGGCACCAAAATCGCGGAGTAGTTGCTCCACCATGGACTTACTGCGGCCGTAGGGATTGATCGGCGCCTGGGGATGGTCTTCGGTGATCGGAATCTGCTGGGGCACGCCGTAGGTGGCGCAGGTGCTCGAAAACACGATCGGCATCGGCCCGCTGGCCGGGGTGCCGTTGGTTCCTCCCACCTGACTACTGCGGGGGCGATGGTGGCGCGGGTCAATCAGGGCCTCGAGCAACACCAAGGTGTCGGCCAGATTGTTGCGGTAATACTTAGCGGGATCGGCCACCGATTCGCCCACGTAGGCGTAGGCCGCAAAGTGCATCACCGCGCCGATCGGTTGTCCGGCCGCCGCCGTGCCGGCCAGGGCCGGATGCTGGCCCGAGAGCAGGGAATCGAGGAGGGCCCGGTCGCCCACCTGGCCCTCCACCAGGGGCACCCCCAAGGTGTCCGCGATGTCCCGGTGGCCATACACGAGGTTGTCGAGGATCACCGGCTGGTGGCCGGCCCGCTGCAGGGCCCGCACCGCGTGGCTGCCGATATAGCCGGCCCCACCTGTCACAAGAACCTGCATCGCCTCAGCCCTCTCCCACGGTCCAGACATTCAGGCCGGCAGCCCGAGCCACCGCAGTATCGGCGATGGCTCGGCCATCAAAGAGCCAGGCCGGCTGGCGCATGGACGCGGCCAGGGCCGCCCAGTCGAGCTGGCGGAACTCGCTCCATTCGGTGAGGATCAGCACAGCATCGGCGCCGCTGGCGGCCTCGCGGGCGGATGGGGCTAGCTGCCAGCGGCCCTCGCCCTGGCCTGGCTGGGTCGGTCCCTGGTCCTGGCCCGCTTCGGCCTGGCCCAGGTCGGCAGTGATCTGGGTGCTGGAGACCTTGGGGTCATAGATCGCCAGGTGGGCCCCCTCCTCGATCAGGTCCAGACAGATGCGGATCGCCGGCGATTCGCGCGTGTCGTTGGTGTCGCCCTTGAAGGCAAAGCCCAGCACCGCCAACCGTTTTCCCGTAACCGTGCCAAACAGGGAGCGCACCACCAAGTTGGCAATGCGGTGTTGCTGCCAACTGTTGAGCTCGACCACCTGCTGCCAGTAGTTGGCCACCTCCTGCAGGCCGTAGTGGCCGCAGAGATAGACCAGGTTGAGGATGTCTTTTTGGAAGCAACTACCGCCAAAGCCCGGGCCCGCGGAGAGAAACTTTGAGCCGATGCGGCTATCGCTACCAATCGCTTTGGCGACTTCGCGCACATCGGCGCCGGTGGCTTCGCAGAGGGCACCGATCGCATTGATCGAGCTGATGCGCTGGGCCAGAAAGGCATTGGCGGTGAGTTTGGAGAGTTCACTGCTCCAAAGATTGGTGCGCAGGATGCGCTCCGCCGGCACCCAATGGCCGTAGATCGCGGCTAGGGCGTCGATGGCCTCCGGCTCCTCGCCACCGATTAAGACCCGATCGGGCTTCTCCAGATCGCTGATCGCCGTGCCTTCGGCCAGGAATTCCGGGTTGGAGAGCACCGAAAAAGTTTTCTGGCCTCCGGCCCCCTGGGCAGCCGTCAGGATTGCCTTAACGGTTTCGGCCGTGCGCACCGGCAAGGTACTTTTTTCAACCACGATCGTGTGGCCCTGGGCGCAGGCGGCCACCTGGCGGGCCGAGGCCTCGATCCAACGCAGGTCACTGGCCTGGCCGGCCCCAATGCCGCGGGTTTTGGTGGGGGTGTTGACCGAAAGGAACACCATGTCGGCGCTGGCGATCGCCGCCTCCACCGCGGTGGTGAAGTGGAGGTTGCGGCCCCGGCAACGGCCCACCACCGCATCCAGGCCCGGTTCATAGACGGGCAGGCGGCCCAGGTCCGGGTCGTTCCAGGCGGCGATGCGGGCTTCGTTGAGATCCACCACCGTCACGGTGATGGCTGGGCAATGGTCGGCGATGACCGCCATGGTGGGACCGCCCACATAGCCCGCCCCCAGGCAGCAAATGGAGCGAATCGGAGCCCCTTGGGGCGGGGTGGGACCGGCAGGGGTGCTGCTCATGCGAGGGCGGCGCGGAAATGGGCGATCGTGGGCTCCAAGCCCTGGTCCAGGCTGATGGTGGGTTCCCAGCCGAGCTGCTCCCGGGCCAGGTCGATCACCGGCTGACGTTGCAGGGGATCATCGGCGGGCAAGGGCTCGTAGATCAGTTCGAGGGCAGGATTGATGCGTTCGCGCACCTTTTCTGCTAGTTGGCGAATCGTGAATTCGCCGGGGTTGCCGATATTGATCGGCCCAGGATGGGAGCCGTTCATCAGCTTGATCAGTCCCTCCACCAGGTCGTCCACATAGCAGAAGGAGCGGGTTTGGGAGCCGGTGCCGTAGAGCGTCAGTGGTTGGCCGCGCAGGGCCTGGACGATGAAATTGCTAACCACCCGGCCGTCATCGGGCAGCATGCGCGGCCCGTAGGTGTTGAAGATGCGCACAATGCGAATCTCCACGCCATGCATGCGCTGGTAGTCAAAGCAGAGGGTTTCGGCCACCCGTTTGCCCTCGTCGTAGCAGGCGCGGATGCCATGGGTGTTGACGTTGCCGCGGTAGCTCTCGGGCTGGGGATGGACCTCAGGATCGCCATAGACCTCGGAGGTGCTCGCCAGCAGCAGGCGCGCCCCGACCCGGCGGGCTAGCCCCAGCATGTTGTAGGTGCCGATGAAGCTGGTTTTGGCCGTTTTGATCGGGTTGTGCTGGTAGTGCACCGGTGAGGCGGGGCAGGCCAGGTGCCAGATGCGGTCCACCTCCAGGCGGATCGGCTCGGTCACGTCGTGGCGGATCAGTTCGAAGTTGGGATGGCCGATCCACTGGGCCACATTGGCCTTGCGCCCCGTGAAGTAGTTATCAAGGCAAATCACCTCTTCTCCCGCCGCCATCAGCCGGTCCACTAGGTGGGAACCGACAAAGCCGGCGCCGCCGGTGATCAGGTTGCGCTTGGAGGAAGCCACGGAACAGGGGCGACGGGGAAGGATGGAGGGCTGGGCTGGCTTGTCGGGGTTTGGCTAGAGCCTTAGTTCGCCGGTAGCCAACTGCTGGCGGAATAGGTCCACCGTGCTGGCTAACCCCTGGGCCAGGGGAATGCGGGCCCGCCAGCCCAGGGCCGCCAGGCGGCCCACGTCCAGCTGCTTTTTGGGCGTGCCATCGGGTTTGGTGGTGTCCCAGAGAATTTCGCCCCGGTAGCCCGTGGCCTCGGCCACCGATTCGGCCAGCTGCTTGATCGAGAGATCCAGGCCCGTGCCCACATTGAGGTGCTGGAGCTCACCCGCGGCCGGCTGCCAGCGCTCAAGGGCGAACACACAGGCTTCGCCCAGGTCGTCCACATGGAGGAATTCGCGTAAGGGCGTGCCCGTGCCCCAGCAGGTGACGCTCGGCTCGCCGGCCACCTGGGCTCCATGGAAGCGGCGGATCAGGGCCGGCAGCACATGGCTGTTGGTGGGGTGGTAGTTATCGCCCGGGCCATAGAGATTGGTGGGCATCAGGCTGATCGCATCGAAGCCCACCTGCTGGCGCAGGGCCCGGCAGAGTTCGATGCCGGCGATCTTGGCGATCGCATACCACTCGTTGGTGGGCTCCAGGGCACCGGTGAGTAGGGCCTCTTCGCGGATCGGTTGGTCGGCAAATTTGGGATAGATGCAGCTGCTGCCAAGAAACAGCAACCGCCGGGTCCCATGGCGCCAGGCCCCCTCAATCACATGGTTCTGGATTTTGAGGTTCTCCAGCAGAAAGTCGGCTGGGTAGGTGCTGTTGGCCAGGATGCCGCCCACCTTGGCTGCCGCCAGCACCACCACATCGGGCCGGTGGGCCCCAAACCAGGCGTTGACCGCCACCGGATCGAGCAGATCAAGGTCGCTGCGCTCGGCCGTCAGCAGGTTGGCGTAGCCGCCCGCCCCCAGGGCCCGGACGATGGCGCTGCCCGCCATGCCCCGGTGGCCGGCCACAAAGATGCGGTCGCCCGGATGGATCAACAGGTCCGGCTGGTTCGGCCCCATCAGGCCTGGCCCCCGTTGCGTTCACCGGCGGCGGCCACCGCCGCCGGGTTGGTGGGCGGATTTTCCATCGACCCCACTACGTTGAAGCCCTTGCGGCGCAGCAGGGCTTCCTTGGCGGCTTCCTCCTTGTCGCAGCTCACCATCTCCGCCACCAGCTCTTCCAAGGTGGTGGTGGGGGTCCAGCCCAGGGCCTCCTTGGCCCGGGTGGGATCGCCCAGCAGGGTTTCCACTTCGGCGGGACGGAAGTAGCGCGGATCGATACGCACCACCACGGCGCCCGTGTCGGCGCGGCGGCCCGTTTCCTCCAGGCCCTCGCCGCTCCAGAGGATCGCCCTTCCATTCGTGGACCCTGGGCTGGCCGCGCCATCCGCGGACCCTGGGCTCGCCCCATCGCTGCCGCCCCAGCCCAATTCCTGGGCCGCCAGCTCAATGAAGCGCCGCACGCTCTCCTGGCGGCCCGTGGCGATCACGAAATCCTGGGGACTCTCCTGTTGCAGCATCCGCCACTGCATCTCCACATAGTCGCGGGCGTGACCCCAATCCCGCAGGGAATCGAGGTTACCCATGTACAGGCATTGATCAAGGCCGGCATCGATGCGCGCTAATCCTCGGGTGATCTTGCGGGTGACAAAGGTTTCACCGCGGCGCGGGCTTTCATGGTTGAAAAGAATGCCGTTGCAGGCATACATGCCATAGGCCTCGCGGTAATTCACCGTGATCCAGTAGGCATAAAGCTTGGCCACCCCGTAGGGACTGCGCGGATAGAAGGGGGTGGTTTCCTTCTGGGGAATTTCCTGAACTAGCCCGTAAAGTTCACTGGTGCTGGCTTGGTAGATGCGGGTTTTCTCGCTCAGGCCCAGCATCCGCACCGCTTCCAAGATGCGCAGGGTGCCTAGGGCGTCAGAATTGGCGGTGTATTCGGGCGCTTCAAAACTCACAGCCACATGGCTCTGGGCGCCCAGGTTGTAAATCTCATCGGGCTGCACCTGCTGGATGATGCGGATCAAGTTGGTGCTATCGGTTAAATCGCCGTAGTGCAGCACCAGCCGGGGATCGAGTTCGTGGGGATCTTGGTAGAGGTGGTCGATCCGGGCCGTGTTGAAGCTGCTGGCCCGGCGTTTGATGCCATGCACCGCATAGCCCTTCTCCAGCAGCAGCTCCGCCAGGTAGCTGCCGTCCTGGCCCGTGATGCCGGTGATCAGGGCTGTTTTTAGGGGCGGCATGGTCAGGGCAACGCAATGAACAGAAGGGATCGATCAAACGGGGCCTGGGTCAGCCATTGGCTGGGGGATTCGGCCCATCTGTCCCTGGATCCACGCCGACTCACTCGGGGCGCGGCGCCGATTCTGCCTGAGCGGGCCCGCTAGCCCAGGGCTGGGTCAAGGCCGGGCCTGGTTGGGGCTGGTGTCCAGGAGTTGGTTAATGCGTTGGGCCAGCTCCAGGTCCAGGTTGCTGAGGCCACCGAGATCGTGGGTGGTTAGGTCGATCACCACCCGGTTCCAGCTGTTGCTCCAATCGGGGTGATGGCCCAGGGCTTCGGCCACTAGGGCCACCTGGGCCATGAAGCCGAAGGCGGCGACAAAATCGCCAAACACCAGGTTCCGATGCAGCCGGCCTGCTTGCAGTTGCCAGCCGGGAACGCTTTGCGCCAATCCGGCCACCGATTCGGCGCTGAGCAGGCTGGCCATGGGGCGATGGCGATTGGGGCTATTCCAGCAAAGACCGCTGGTCGCCCAGCAGCGGCGGGCTAGCCCGCGGGCCCCGAGCCCTTGGTGAGGGCCAACTCATGGAGACGATCGATCAGCAGGTCTAGTTCGGTGTCGTCGGCTGGATCGCTGGCCAGGGCGGCGCGGCGCTGCACCTCCCCCGCCAGCCGTTCGGCGTTACGGCGGGCCAGGAGGGCGCTGGGACTGGCGCCCATGGGCCGCACCTCGCCGGGGACCGGCTCCGTTTCAGGCCCGGTTGCGGCTCCAGCTGCAGCGGAGGACTGGAGCGCCAGGGGATCTCCAGCACCCGGGGGCTGGGCCGTTGCTGGCGGGCCAGCTGCCGTCAGGGCCGCCACCAGCTCAGCCAGCGTGGTTCGCAGGCCAGCCAGCTCCTGGCGCAGGCCCGCCAGTTCCTCGGCGAGCTGCTGGAATCCGGCCTCGGGCGCTGCAGATTCGGGGCGCCATTGCGCCATGGCACCAGGGACGCGGGGTGGAGCCATCTTGCCTGGCGGGATTCGCGCAAAGGATCGCTTGCGGCGGCGGGCGCAGGGGCCCTGGGGGCCTCGGCTTCAGGGGCAGCGGCTGAGGGGCCCCCGGGGTGCTGGGTCCATCCCCTCCCTTGCCGAATCCCCCCATCGGGCCAGACTCAACCTGCACCAGAGTTCCGCGTCACCATGGGCCGCCGATCCTTGTCCCGTTGGGCCCTCCTGCTGGCCAGCAGCGTTGCGGCCGGGGCCCTGGTTCCCCAGGCCCAGGCCCAGCGGGTCGTGCCCAAGCTCCAGGTGGTGTGTCCCATGGGCTATGTGGACACCTTCAACGGCAAGTGCTCCACCTTGGGGTTGATGACCTACACGGTGGCGCCGACCCGGGGCAAGGCCTGCCTGGAGGGCTGGATGAATGTGGGTGGCGGTTACTGCCGCAAGAAATAGGGGCCCTGCTCCAGGCTGGGTGGCCCGCTGATCCCGTCCTGCCATGGCTGAGTTGCTGGTGCTGCAGCACCTGCCCCTCGAGGGTCCCGGCCTGATCGCGACCTGTGCCGCTGAGCGGGGCCACACGATCCGCCAGGTGGACCTTTCCAGCGGCGCGGCCCTCCCGCCTGCCCACGTGCCCGGCCAGATCCTGGTGGTGATGGGCGGACCGATGGGGGTGGGCGATCTGGGCCATCCGGCCTACCCCTGGCTCGCCGCCGAGCTCGAGCTTCTGCGCCAGCGCCTTGACCAAAAGGCTCCCGTGTTGGGCATCTGCCTAGGTGCCCAGCTGCTGGCTGCTGCGGCTGGTGGTGGCGCCGAGCCCCTGTTGGTGGGCGATCCGCCCCGGCCCCTGCGGGAGGTGGGCTGGGGGGCGGTGACCTTCACGGCCCCGGCAACCAGCGAACCCGTCTTGGCGGGGTTGGCGTCCAGTGAGCTCGTGCTCCACTGGCATGGCGACCGCATCGTGCTGCCGCCCGAGGCCGTGTTGCTCGCCTCCAGCCTCCATTGCCGCGAGCAGGCCTTCCGCATCGGCCAGCACGCCTGGGGCCTGCAGTTTCATGTGGAGATGGAAGCTGCGGGAATCGAGGGCTGGTTGAGCGAAGACGCCGACTACGTGCGCGGGGCCCTGGGGCCCGACGGGGCCGAGCGGATCCGCGACGGGGCCGACCGCTGGGGCGAGGCGGTCGCGACCAGCGGCCGGCGCCTGATCCATAACCTCTTGGCCCAATTGGAGACCGCCCTGGGCTGAGGGCGCTGGAGCTTGGAATTGGGATCCGGCGGCCTAGAACCGCCGGCCTAGAACCGTCGGTTGATCTGGCCCGTCGCGAGCTGGGTTTCCCTCAGCAACAGCAGCAGGGTGGCCATCAGGCTCCCCATCGCAATCACAAACAAGGGCACGACGATGGCGGCCAGGTCCAGGGCCGCCATGGCGCTGACGAAGGTGACCGCCACCACGGCCGCCACCAGCAGACCCGTGACCGTGGCCGCCTGGATCGCCCGGTTGAGCAGGCCCATCCGTCGCTTCTGGATCTTCAGATCTTGGGCGAGGCGGCGGGCATGGGCCAGGTGGCTGTCCAGCTGCTGTTCCTGGAGCGAGCGGGCCCGATCGATCACCCGCGACAGGCGGTTGGTGAGCACCCCCAGCAGCCCGGAGATGCCTGTGACCAGGAACACCGGTGCCACCGACAACTGGATCGCCTTGGCCAGGCCAATCACCGGGGCGTGCTCCGGGGCGTTGGGGGCCCCCATGGCTGCGGCGAGGTTGATCAAAACCCCCAGGGTCTCGGCGCTGATCAAGTGGGGGAGGGACAGGGTTGGCACGGGCAGGCTGGCCAGCACAAGGCCAGTAGAGGAGGACGGTCAGGCCAGATGGATAGCCAGGGAAGACAGATAGCCAGGGAAGACAGATAGCCAGGGGAGCTGGTTAGCCAGGGCAGCTGGATAGCCAGGGGAGCAGGCCGTTAGCCGGGCAAGTCGACCGCTCCTGCCAGTCTGGGGTCCCCCGTCCAGCTTGCCCCGATTGCCATGGTGTCGATCGTTTGCGACTACTCCGGCGGCCTGCGCTGCCAGGCCGAACACGGCCCCTCCCACTCGCGCCTGGAAACGGATGCCCCCCTCGATAACCAGGGCAAGGGCGAGCGCTTCTCCCCCACCGATCTGGTGGCCACGGCCCTGGCCAGCTGCCTCCTGACCGTGATGGGGATCATGGCCGAGCGCCATGGTTGGTCCCTAGGGGGCTGCAGTGCCCGCGTCGAGAAAACGATGACGAGCAGCGGCCGCCGCAAGATCGCCAAACTGGAGGTGTGGATCCAGTGGCCTGAAGGGCTGGAGGATCGGGCCAAAGCGGTGCTGCAGCGGGCGGCGGAGGGCTGCCCGGTGAAGGAAAGCCTGGAGGGGGCGGTGGCGATGGAGCTGCACTGGAGCTGAGGGATTGGGGGCTTGGGGCTGGCCCGCCGGGGGAGCGGCCCTGGGGCACTCCGTAGGATGCCGCCCAGCTCTTTTGAGGCCCCCGCCCGCCATGGCGAACATCGACCACGCCCCCAGCCGCACGATGCTCAACCTGCTGCACGTGCTGCCGGCCTTCGCCGATGAGGGAGAGTTGCGCCTCAACGCCATCGTTGAGCTGAACTCCAACACGATCAACAAATACGAGCTGATCACCGAAACCGGCCACCTCAAGCTCGATCGGGTCGGCTATTCCTCCCTGGCCTATCCCTTCGCCTACGGCTGCATTCCCCGCACCTGGGATGAGGACGGCGACCCCCTCGACATCGAAATCGTTGGAGTTACCGAGCCCCTGGTGCCCGGTTCCCTAGTGGAAGCCCGCATCATCGGCATCATGACCTTTGACGATGGCGGTGAAGTGGATGACAAGGTGATCGCCGTGCTGGCCGATGACAAGCGCATGGATCACATCACCAGCTTTGAGCAACTGGGTGCCCACTGGAAAACGGAAACCCAGTACTACTGGGAGCACTACAAGGATCTCAAAAAGCCCGGCACCTGCAAGGTGAATGGCTTCCTCGATGTGCCGTCGGCTGTGAAAATCATCAAGGAGTGTGAGCAGCGCTATCTCGACACGATCGAAGCCAAGCTGGTCAACTAGGCCGTGCACTGAGCGCCTGCCCTGAACCTGCCTCCGCCCCGGCAGGTTCAGATCCCTTGGTGGGCGACTTCAGGCTGCTGGGCGCCTGGACTCGTGGGCCCATCCAGGGCATGACGACGGCTCCGCGCCAGGGCCCGGGCCATGCCATCGCGGCTGGCCAGGCCCCGCAGGCTTCCCAAAGGAAGGCCTCCCCTGGGCACCCCTTCGGGCAGCACCGCAGGGGCAGCAGTGCTGAGGTCAAACACTGGCAATTGGCGCAGGCCATTGGGGCTGAGCTGGTCCTCCAGCTGGGCCAGGTTGGCACCACTGGGGAGCCAAACCAGATCACTTCGCCGGCAGGCTGCTAACACCAGTCCCTCCTGGGGTTCGGCGCTGATCGCCCGCTGCAGATCCGAGAGGGTGACCAGGGCAATCACCCAGTCGTCCTGCTCTACCAGCAGGCAGTGGCCATGGGCGGCGAGCAGCTGGTCTAGGGCACTGGCGGCTGGGGTGCTGGCTTCGAGCACCAGGGGCGCTTCCGGCTCCAGGGCCACGGCCACGGCCAGGCCCGCCAGGTGGCGGCGCCGCTCCTCCTCCGTTGGATCGGGTCCAAGCAGGCCCGGATCGGCCAGCCCCTGCCAGCGTTCCACCAGGGCGGCGCTTAGGCCGGCCGCCGCCATCAGGGGCAGCACGATGCGGATGTCATGGGTGAGCTCGAACAGCAGCAGCAGGGCCGTGAGGGGCGCCCGGGCGCTGCCGGCCAGCACCGCCGCCATGCCGACCATGGCGTAGGCCGGCGGTTCGGCCACGGGTAAGTGGAAGCCGCTATCGCCCAGGATCTGGCCGTAGCAATTGCCGAGCACCGCCCCCAGAAAGAGGGCAGGGGCAAAGCCACCCCCGACAAAGCCGGTGGCGCTACTCAGGCCCGTGGCCAGCAGTTTGACCAGCAGCAGGGCGAGCAAGGTGGTGAGGGCAATGCCACCGTTGCTGCCCAGCAGCGCTTCAATCGTGTCGTAGCCGACCCCCAGCACCTGGGGAAAGCCGAGGGCGAGCAGGCCCACGCCCAGCCCTCCAAGTCCGGTGATGAGCCAGGCGGGCAGGCGGGCCAGCTGGCGCTGAACGCCATCGCTGCGCCCAGCCGCCAGCACCGCCACCAGGGCCCAGGACATCAGGCTGGCCACCAGGCCCAGGCCCAGGTAGAGGGGCAGCTCCAGGGGCGAGCGCACCTCGTAGGCCGGCAGGCGGAAGATCGGTTCATCCCCCAGGCAGAGCTGGGTGACCAATTCCGAGGTCACCGCCGCCACCAGCACGGCCCGCACACTGGGCCGCCCCGGGATGGTGCTGTAGCTGCCCTCAAAGGCAAAGAACACGCCGGCAATCGGTGCCTTGAAACCCGCGGCCAGGCCTGCCGCGACCCCGGCGGCCACCAGGGCCTTTTGGTTGCTGGGCGAGAGGCCGCAGCGGCTGGCAATCCAGAGGCCAATGTTGCCGCCACTCTCCACGCTGGGGCCCTCCGGTCCGAGGGAGGCGCCACTGCCCAGGCTGAGGGAGGCCGCCACCAGGCGCAGCAACGGCAACTTCGCTGCCGCCTTCACCGACCCATCGGCCATGGCCATCAAGCTCGGCAGGCTTGGGCCGAGAGTGCCGCCAAAAAAGCGCAACAGACCCACTCCCAGGCCACCCACCAGGGGCACCAGCACCACGGGCCAGGAGGCGAGCCAGCTGAGCAACAGCGGCTGGGTTGGCAGGGGGTCGGGCACCACCGGCGCCGGTGGCGGCGGCACAAAGCCCAGGCCGCCCAGGCCGATCTGCAGCAGGGCCTTCAAGGGGGTGCCGTTATCGGCGGGCAGGGCCACCACTTCCACCAGCGGCGGTGGTTGGGGCTGGCTGTCGCCGATCAGGTGCAACAGCAGCTCGACGCCGGGGCCGAACAGCACGTTGTTGATGAAGCCGAGCAGCACGTGGAAACCCACCACCGCAAAACCGGTGAGCACGCCCACCAGGCCGGCCCAGGCCAGCAGGCTCCACTGAAAGGCCAGGGGCCTGGCCTCGACTTCGGCCGGATCGGGGTCAGCCGGATCATGGTCTGCCGGATCAAGTTCAGCCGAATCCGCCTCCAGTGGGGCTGGATCCGCTGGAGCGGCCGGGCCCAGATCCGGGCAGGGTTGGGGATCGGGCAGTTCAGGCCTGGGGCCGGACGCTTGCAATGATCTCCTCCAGGATTTCACCCGCTCCCTGGGCGCGCAGGGCCAGGGCTAGGGCGACGCCGATCGCTTCGGGGTCCGCCTGGGGGCCCCGCACCTCATCGCGCACGAGCCGCAAGCCATCGAGGCTGGCCACCATGCCGGTGAGGACCAGCTCCTCGCCCTCAAAGCGGCTGTTGACGCCGATCGGCACCTGGCAGCCCCCCTCCAATTGGCGCAGGAAGGCCCGTTCGGCCAGACAGCGGCGGGCCGTAGGCAGGTGTTCGAGCGCCTTGATCTGGGCCAGCACGGTGTCATCGCCCAGGCGGCATTCGATGCCCAGGGCCCCTTGGCCGACGGCGTGCAGGGAGATCGAAGGATCGATGCGCTCGTGGATCCGGTCGCCCAGGCCGAGGCGCCCCAGGCCCGCGGCGGCCAGGATCAGGCAATCAAATTCGCCCGAATCGAGCTTCTCCAGCCGGGTGATCACATTGCCGCGCACATCCTTGAAGTCCAGGTGGGGGAAGTGGTGGCGGAGCTGGGCCAGGCGCCTTAGGGAGCTGGTGCCGACCACGGCTCCCTGGGGCAGGGTGGCGAGGGTTTTGTCCTTGTGTTTTTCGTGCACCACCAGGGCATCGGCGGGGTCTTCACGCTCGGTGATGCAGCCGAGCATCAGCCCCTCGGGCAGGTTGGTGGGTAGGTCCTTGAGGCTGTGGACGGCGATATCGGCCCGGTCCAGCAACATCTGGGCCTCCAATTCTTTGGTAAACAGGCCCTTGTCGCCGATCTTGGCCAGGGCCACATCGAGGATCTTGTCCCCCTGGGTGGCCATCGCTTCGATGCTGATCTCCAGGCCCGGATGGGCCGAGGCCAGTTCATCGCGCACCCAATGGGTCTGCACCATGGCCAGCTGGCTGCGTCGGGAAGCAATGCGCAGGGTGGAACCGGCCATCAGAAACCTTCGGGGGCAGCGTCTGCTGCCTGACAACAGCGGGTCAGCCTAGGCAGTGGCGGGTCCGCCCGCCCGTTGCCGCGGCAACTCTTGACCTGTTGAAAGGCCCCTCGCCGGAAATGGCCGGCTGGTGGTTGGACACCACGGACTACTACTGGGTCCTTGAGGGGTTTCAGGCGTTGAAAAGGTCGAGGGGCAGGGGCCCCCAGGTGCCTTCCAGGGCTGGATCGGGTTCGCCGTTGAGGTGGCCGCTGATCAGGATCCCCTCGCCCAGGCCCGCTTCGCCCCGCAGCAGGAACTGGCCCGAGTGCTGGTTCCCCTTGAGGAACACCGGGCCCGCCACGCCCTCAGCTTGCGGAGCCTGGCCGTGGGCCTCCAGGGCCGGCCAGCCCAGGCCCGCTTCGCAGGCCCGCAGGGCCGCCAGGGCGGCCGCCGCCGAGGGGGCCATCACACCGATCGTGAACCAGTCACAGGCCGCCAGCTTGGTCTTGAGCTCGGCCAGCAGGCCCGGGCGCTGGTGGGCTGCCAGGGCTGGGGCCGTGCGCAGGCTGGCCAGGTCCGCCAGGCTCAGGCCCCCAGGGGTTTCTGGCGCTGATTTGGGCTCGGCAGGGGCCATCGAATCGCTCGGGGCAGGGGCGTTGGTCATGGATGGGGCGGCTAGGGGCTGGACCCTCGTCAAGGAGTGTTCCAGACGAAGCGGGATGAGGCGGCGTAATTCCAAACAAACACCACCACAATCCCCGCCAACTGGGCCCAGAAGGTGTTGTGGGAGACGTAGCTGTAAAACGCTGACGCCACACCCACATTGGCCAGCACCGGTAGGGAGGCCACCAGCAGGAACTTGAGCAGGCCCCGCAGCAGGGCCAGGCCTTGCTGGCGCTGGAAGCGGAAGGTGAGGGCGTTATTGACCAGGTAATTGGAGCTGGCGGCAGCCACCACGGCCACCGGCAGGGCCTGGGTGAAGGCCACCCCCAGCAGCATCACCAGCTGGGTGACGAGGATCTGCACCAGGAAGCCAGAGGCGCCCACCAGGCCAAAACTGATCGCCCGCCGCGGCAAGAGGCGCAGGCAAAGCGTGTGCAGGATCGAGATGCCGAAATCCCATAACACCGCCACGTCCAACTTGGAGCTGCCATAGCCCCGGGGCTGGAAACTCAAGGGGATATCGCAGACGCGCAGGCGGCCGCGGCTGTGGGCCAGCAACTCATAGAGAAACTTGAAGCCGTTCACATCCACGGCCCGAATCAGGGGCAGGCAGCGATCCAGCCGCAGGGCAAAAAAACCGCTCATGTAATCGCTGAGTTGGCGGTAGCGCGGCAGGCTGGCCCGGGCCAGCTTGTTGGCCCAGGTGGAACCGGTCTCGCGCCGGCCACTGAGACCCTGGATCTGGGCCTGGGCGTGGAAGCGGCTGCCGATCACCAGGTCGAAGTTCCCCTGCTGCAGGGTGGTGAGGGCCTCCAGGACGGAGCTGGGCTGGTGCTGGCCGTCGCTGTCCATCACCACCACCAGGTCACCGGTGGCATCGAGCAATCCCTCCTTGATGGCGCTGGCTAGGCCGGCGCGGCCGACCCGGCGGATCAGGCGCAGGCAGGGTTCGCCATGGGCGAGTTGGCGCACCAACTCGGCGGTGCCATCGGCGGAGTCGTCATCCACCACCAGGATTTCCAGGTCGAACCGGGCCTTGAGGGGCAGCAGCTGGTTGAGCAGGGACTCAATGTTTCCCCGTTCGTTGTAGGTGGGCAGAACAATCGAAACCCTGGGGGCAGCAGGTGCTGCCTCCAGGGAGGGGGACTCAGGCATCTGGCCTACTTGATGTATTCCTTGAGCACGCCGTTGCGGTTGGGGTGCCGCAATTTGCGCAGGGCCTTGGCTTCGATTTGACGGATGCGTTCGCGGGTGACGTCAAAGATTTGGCCAATCTCTTCGAGGGTCTTCATGCGACCGTCATCGAGGCCGTAGCGCAGGCGCAGCACATCCCGCTCCCGGGGGCTGAGGGTGGCCAGCACGCCTTCGAGGTCTTCGCGGAGCAGGTTTTTGGCCACATCCTGCTCTGGGTTTTCGATGTCGGCTTCGATGAAGTCGCCCAGGCGCGAATCCTCTTCTTTACCGATCGGGGTTTCCAGGGAGATGGGCAGCTGGGCCGATTTGGCGATGAAGCGCAGCTTCTCGATCGTCATCTCCATGCTTTCGGCAATCTCCTCCTCGGTGGGCTTGCGGCCAAACTCCTGGCTGAGCACCTTGGTGGTTTTCTTGATGCGGGAGATGGTTTCGTAGAGGTGAACCGGCAGGCGGATCGTGCGGCTCTGGTCGGCGATGGCGCGGGTGATTGCCTGGCGGATCCACCAGGTGGCATAGGTGGAGAATTTGTAGCCCTTTTCGTGGTCGAACTTTTCGGCGGCGCGGATCAGGCCCAGGCTGCCTTCTTGAATCAGGTCCTGGAAGGACAGGCCCCGGTTCATGTATTTCTTGGCGATCGACACCACCAGGCGCAGGTTGGACTGCACCATCTTTTCCTTGGCGCGCCGGCCCAGCATCAGACGGCGGCGGAACTTGATCACGGGCATGTCCACCAGCACCGCCCATTCCTTCGTGTCGGGATGGTGGCCGTGGTCCACTTCAAACTGGGCGGCCAGTTCTTCCAGTTGCAGCAGATCAGCGATCTTGCGGGCGAGCTCGATCTCTTCATCGGGCCGTAGCAGGCGGATCCGGCCGATTTCCTGCAGATACACCCGGATCGAGTCCTCGGTGTAGACCCCCTTGGGCCCCACCTTGATGCTGGCTAGGGCCTTGGCCTTGGCCTCCTTGTCGGCCTTGGCGGCGGCGGCGGTGTCGATGCCATCGAGGAGGTCATCGGCGGCGGCACTGAGATCCACCTCTAGATCAAGATCGGCGTCGCCTTTGGCCTTGTTGCCAGCCTTGGCGGTAGGGGCCTTCGTCCCAGTGGTCTTGGCGGCGGCTTTGGTGGTTGGGGCCTTGGCGCCAGCGGCTTTGGCAGCGGCGGATTTCGCCGTACCGGATTTGGCCGGGCTGGTTTTAGCAGTCGTCGTTTTGACCGCACCCGCCTTGGCGCCTGCGGGCTTGGGGGGAGCCGACTTGCCGCTGGTGGCCGTGGCGGCCGCCTTGGGCTTGGGTGGGGCTTTGGGGTTGGCGGTTGTGCCGGTTTTGGGGGCCGCCTTGGCCTTGCTCGCCTTGGCCGCAGGCGTGCTGGTGCTGCCGTCCCCTTCCACCTCAGGGCTGCCGTTCCCAGGGGCCGGCGCCTTGGCCTTGCTGCTGGCCTTGCGGGTCTTGACCTGGAGGGTTTCACCAGCGGTGGTGGCCACTATCAGGATCTCGGGAAGGTCGGTTTTGGCCGATGCGGCAACAGGGCTCATGGGGATGGGAAGACGGGGGAAGGCGTTACGGGCGGCGCAGGTGTCGCGGGGGTAAGGGCAGCAGGCGAGCGGGCACGGGCGCTGGGTCGGCAGGTCCTGGATTGGGGCAGAACGTCAGGCCTGGAGCCCAAGTGGGCGGCGGAATCCTGATGAAGGAACCAATCAAGCTTCAATCAAGCCCTTGGGGGCCGCCCTGGCGATGACCAGGGCCGTGAACAGGAACGGTGATGCAGGACGCACCAACCATCCCTAGCCACGCTGGGTCAACAAGGCAGGTGTGGGTCGCAGGGGACTGGACTGGTTCAAGACGTGGGGCAGAAACCCGACATGGACAGAACAAGAGTGGGCAAGGCCCCGGCAGCGCTGTCAGGGGAGTTCGCAGATCGGCGGTTCAGGGCTGGAAACTCCCTGGACGCGGGCATCGATCTTCCCTCTGGACGGAACTCTGCCGGGTTCCGACAGCAGCTGGTGACGGCTGCTCAACCCCCACATCTTAAGAAAGAGTGGTGAGTTCTGCAAGGTTGCCCATCCAAGCTGATCGCCCCATAGCCGCCGAAGGGCCCGTTGCCAGCCCCGGGGACCCCTGGGTTCAGGTGTGGGTGGAGGCGGGCCGGGAGGGCCAGGTGTTCACCTATGCCAACCCTGATGGCCTGGCGCTGGCCAGTGGCGATCTCGTGCGGGTGCCCTTGCGGGGGAGGCGCCACGTGGGCCTGGTGGTGGAAACCCTGCAAGCGCGGCCCGAGGGCCTGGAGGGGGTGACCCTGGTCGCGGTCGAGGCGCTGCATCAGCGGGCGGCGGTGGATGGCCAATGGCAGGGCCTGATCGAGGACGTGGCCCGCGATTGCCACACCAGCCTGTTTCGCACCCTCAAAAGTGCCCTGCCGCCGGGCTGGCTGGGGCAACGACCCGCGAAGGCGGCCGCCGCCCCCCGGAGCCGGGTTTGGGTTGCCCTGGCCGCTGAAGCGGCGACCCCAAGCAGCACCGGCCTTTCCCTTTCGGCCAAGCAACAGGCCCTGGTCGACCAGCTGGCCAGCCAGGGCGGCGGGGCCTGGCAGGCGGAGTTGCTGGCCAGCGGTGGCTTGAGTCGATCGGTGCTCGACGGCCTCGAGCGGCGCGGCCTGGTGCGCAAAGAGGCGCGGGTTCCCCAGGCCAGTGATGGCGCCAAAGGGACCCCCCGCCTGGACCTGGCACCGTCCCAAACCCTCACCGGCGCCCAGGCCGCCGCCCTTGCACAGATTCGCCGCGCGCCTGGGGGTCAGGGCCTGCTGCTTTGGGGCGTCACCGGTGCCGGCAAAACCGAGGTGTATCTGCAGGCAGCCGCGGATTGTGTGGCCGCCGGGCAGGGGGTGTTGCTGTTGACCCCCGAAATCGGCCTGGTGCCCCAACTGCTGGACCGGTGCCGCCAGCGCTTTGGTGCGGCGGTGGCCGAATTCCACAGCGGTTGCAGCGAGGGCCAGCGCATCGACACCTGGCGTCGCTGCCTGGAGGCCGATGGGGAGCCCCTGCTGGTGGTGGGCACCCGCTCGGCGGTGTTTTTGCCGATCACCAACCTGGGCCTGATCGTGCTCGATGAGGAGCACGACAGCTCCTACAAGCAGGACAGCCCCATGCCCTGTTATCACGCCCGGGACGTGGCCCGGCACCGGGCCCGCCGCAGTGGTGCCCGCCTGGTGCTGGGCAGCGCCACCCCATCGCTGGAGACCTGGCAGACCTGCCAGGGGCCGGCAGCCACCACCGAGTTGCTACGCCTGCCCGAGCGCATCGGCGGCCGGCCCCTGCCACCGGTGCGCCTGGTGGACATGCGATTGGAGCTGGAGGACGGCCACCGCCGCCTGATCAGCCGGCCCCTGATGCAGCGCCTCGGCAGCCTGGCGGAGCGGGGCGAGCAGGCGGTGCTGCTGGTGCCCCGCCGCGGCCACAGCAGTTTTCTCAGTTGCCGCAGCTGCGGCGAGGTGGTGCTTTGTCCCAATTGCGATGTGGCGCTCACGGTCCATGGCCGTAGTGATGGGCCCCAGTGGCTGCGCTGCCACTGGTGTGACCACCGCGCCGAGATTGGCGAACGCTGCTCCCACTGCGGCTCCACCGCCTTCAAGCCCTTCGGGGCCGGCACCCAGCGGGTGATGGAGCAGCTCGAGAAGGAGCTCGACGGCCTGCGCCTGCTGCGCTTTGACCGGGACACCACCCGGGGCCGCGATGGCCACCGCCGCCTGCTGCAGCGCTTTGCCGCCGGGGAGGCCGATGTGCTGGTGGGCACCCAGATGCTGGCCAAGGGCATGGACCTGCCCGCCGTCACCCTGGCGGCCGTGCTGGCCGCCGATGGCCTGCTGCACCGGCCCGACCTGCGGGCCGGCGAACAGAGCCTCCAGCTGCTGTTGCAACTGGCGGGCCGGGCCGGCCGGGGTGACCGGCCCGGGGAAGTGCTGGTGCAGACCTACTGCCCCGACCATCCGGTGATTCGCCACCTGGTGGATGGCCGCTACGAGGCCTTCTTGGCTGAGGAACTGGCCCTGCGGCGCTCCGCTCACCTGGTGCCCTTCAGTCGCGCCTGCCTGCTGCGCCTGGCCGGGCCATCGGCCAGCGGCACGGCCACGGCCGCCGCATCCCTGGCGGAGCGCATCCGCGGCCAGGTGCAGGCCAGCGGCTGGCTGTTGATCGGCCCGGCCCCGGCCCCAATTGCCCGGGTGGCGGGCCGCAGCCGCTGGCAGTTGCTCCTGCATGGCCCCGCTGGCAGCGAGTTGCCTTTGCCGGCTGAGGCCCTGCTGCGGGAGGGCCTGGCGAGGGATGTGAGCCTGAGCATCGACCCCGATCCCCTGGAGCTGTAACGGCCCTAGGGCCGTTGGGGCGGCTCAAGGTTCAAGCGGGCAGCTGGGGGAAGCCGAAGCCTGCGCGGAACCGCAGTCGCTGCAGCAGTAGGGCCAGGGCCAACAGCAGGGCCACGGCCAGGGCCCCCAGGCCCAGGCGGCTCCAGCGCCAGGTGCGCCAGGCCAGCCGGTTCAGGGCGCCGGGCTCCAGGGGCCAATGCAGCTCCTTGGCACCTGGGCCCAGCTCTACCGGCTTGGGCGTGGCCCGCTCGATGGCCTGGGGATCGAGGGGGGCAAACCGGAAGGACAGGTCCAGGCCCGGCAGGGAGTCCACCGCCCTCAGGTCGATGGCCAGCTCCATCTGTTGTTGCACGCCGATCAGCCAGTTGCGCTCGCGCAGTTCCAGCTCGGGCTTGGGCAGGCTGACGCCGGCCAGGGCCGCGCCGCGCTCCAGGCTTTGGCCGAGCCAGGCGAGGGCTTGGTCTGCGGGCAAGGGGCGGTTGCGCAGGCTCTGGCGGCCATGGTCGCGCTCCACCACCACCGAGCCGCCCCCCAGGGCCGCGGCCAGGTCCCGTTGCCAGGGCAGGGCCTGGCCCGTGCTGCTGGTGCTGGTTTGGGTGATCTGTAGGCGGCCTGGTGCCGGGAAGGTCAGGCTGGTTTCCACCTGGACGCAGCCCGCCAGCAGGGTGGTGAGCAGCAGTAGGGCCACGGCCACCAGGGCAAACCCCCAGGGCGTTTTGGTGGCGCCCACGGGCGGCGGCGGGGGCGGCTCGGGCTTGGGGCGGCGGCGCCAGCTCCGCAGGGCCGAGCGCCCTTCCACCACCTCCAGCTCCCCCAGGGTCGGCATCTGCACCGACCAGTTGCGCGGCCGCTGCAGGGCCGGAGCCTCCAGCACTTCCTCCAGGTCCCTGGCCTGTTGGCGCAAGGTGAGATCCTTGCAACCCCGCAGGCTGCGGCAACAGGCCGCTGCCCCGGCCGAGTCGCCCTGGCCCATCAGGGCCGTGGCCATCAGTAAGCGGATCCGCCCCCCGAGGGCCGTGCTGGCGCCATGGGCGTCGGACAGGGGTGCCAGGCCCCGCAGGCAGGCGCCGTAGTCGCCGCTCTCCAGGGCGCGGTGGGCCAGGGCCAGCTCCGGCGGGTCGGGCTGGACGGGGCCCCTCTGGCCATCGGCAGGGCTTTCGCTGGGCCGCAGGTCCGCCACGGTTCAGCCGATGATCTGGCGCTGGCTGCCCACCACCATGGTGCCGATGCCGGCGTCGGTGAACACCTCCAGTAGCAGGGCATGGGGGCTGCGGCCATCGACGATGTGGGCCGCCGCCACCCCCTGGGCGATGGCCCGGATGCAGCACTCGGTCTTGGGGGTCATGCCGCCGGCCACGATGCCGTCCTCGATCAGCGCGCGGGCGCCGGCCAGGCTCACCTGGCGGATCAGGGAGCTGGGATCGTCCCGGTCCCGCAGGATGCCGGGGGTGTCGGTGAGCAGGATCAGCTTTTCGGCCTGGAGAGCTGCGGCCAGTTCGCCCGCCACCGTGTCGGCATTGATGTTGTGGGCCTGGCCCTCGGCGTTGGCGGCCACGCTCGAGATCACCGGGATGTAACCGTTCTCGAGCAGGGGCAGCAGCACGGCGGGATTCACCGCCGCCACATCGCCCACCAGGCCATTGGAGCCATCGCCGTAGGTGCGGGCCAGCACCAGCCCCCCATCACTGCCGCAGATCCCCACGGCCCGCCCCCCTACCTGGTGGAGGCCATTGACGATCTGCTTGTTGACCCGGCCGACCAACACCATTTCGACCACATCCATGGTCTCGGGGGTGGTGACCCGCAGGCCGTTGCGGAATTCGGGCTGGATCTGCAGCCGGCCCAGCCATTCGTTGATTTCCGGTCCGCCGCCGTGGACCACCACCACCTGGACGCCCACACAGGCCAGCAGGGCCAGGTCGCGGAAGACGGCCTCGCGCAGGTCCTGGCGCACCATGGCGGCCCCGCCGTATTTCACCACCACCCGGCGGCCGGCAAAGCGCTGGATGTAGGGCAGGGCCTCACTCAAGACCGAGACCCGCAGGGTGTCGGCGGCGGAGATGGCGGGATCGGTGCTCAAGGCGAAACGGGCTGGGGGCGCGGGTTCGGCGTGGGTCCGGGGGATACCGGAGGCTGGGGGGTCGGAAGCAGGGGCGGGATGGGGGCGGGCCCAGGGCCTGGTTAGGGGCCGATCAGCGCTTGGGCCGGGGCCTAGGAGCCGCCGGGCTTAGGAACCAGAGGGTTCCTCGCCAGCCTCGGCCACCGGCGCCGTTTCGACCAGGGGCCGCAGGCGGACCAGCACCTTGCTCTTGCCCAGCTGGCTCACCTCGGCCCGGAGGCCCGGACCAAAGAAGCGGCCAAGCCGGTCCTGGCGGGCCTGCCAGCGATCAAAACCAACGCCCTGGCACTGGAAGGTGAGATCGATCCCGTAGCCGCCGGCCTCCGCCTGTTCGGCCACCCGCAGCAGCTGGGGCGGGTCCTGCTCATCCCAGAGCTTGAGGGCTTCGAGGGAACTTTCCAGGTGGGCCTTCTGGCCGTAGCGCCAGCGGTTCACGTCCTTCACCAACTTGCGCAGGGGCTGGCTGGCCTCGGCCTCCCGCAGGGCTTCCGCCTCGGGTGAGGGTGCCACCAGCTCGGCTGGCGGCAGCTCCGAGGATTTCAGGGCCAGGCCACCGAGCAGCACCGGCACGCCGTAAAACACCCCCGCCAGGCTCAGGGTGGGGCTGTCGGTGACGTAGGCGATCGAACCGATCACCGTCAGAACGGCGCCGGCGATCGTGATTAGGCTTCCGGGCGATGCGATTGCTTGCATGGCGCCATCTTCGGCCAACGGGGTGCCCGATCGCGATGGCGAGGGCACCGGCACTGAACCAATCCCTGGCACTCAAGCCGAGGGGACCCCGATCTCTGAAGGCGGGGCGCCCGCGGCTGGGGCCTCCCTCAGCACCGACCAGCTGCTCGAGCGCCTCGCCGCCGACCGGCTCTGGTTGCTGCAGCAGATCGATGGCGGCCATTGGAGCGACCTGCGCCTGGATTTGGCAGCCCTCGAGCGGGAATTGGGCCAGGTGCTGGAGCAGGCCAGCCAGCGGGTTAGGGGCAGCTGAGCGATTCCGGGGCCGCTTGGGCGGTTCCATTGGACTGGTGGGGCCAGGGCTAGGCCCTGGGGAAGCTGGCCCAGGGGAAGGGGCGCTGGGCCAATCCCCTGGGCTGGACAGCCGATCAGAAGGGAATGTCGTCTTCGCCTTCGGGGAAATCGGGCACCAGGGGCGAAGCGTTCCAGGTGGGGGTCTCCGCTGCCGCGGCGGCCTGAGCTGGGGCCGCTGCCGGGGCCGCCGCCGGACGGCGGGTAGGCGCTGGGGCTGGCGGCCGGCCAGGGGGGCGGCCACCGCCCCCCTGGGCCGGGCTGGCGGAGAACTCCTGGGGGCTGGTTTGGGCGGGGGCTCCAGGGGCGGCACCAAACGAGGCCGCTCCGGCGCCGGCCAGGGGATGGAGGCGCGAGAGGGTGAATTCCGCCCGCTTCTCCTTCACCCCGTCCTGGCGCGTCACGGTGTTCATGCGCAGGCGGCCTTCCAGCACCAGGCGCTGGCCCACCTGCACCCGGTTCTGCAGGTCCTGGGCCAGGCTGCCCCAGCCCACCACCTTCAGCTGGCCGGGGGGATCATCCGGGCGCAATCCTTCAATCTGCACGGCCATTTCGGCCACGGGGGTCTGGTTGTCCTGGGTGTAACGCACCTGGGGCGCCTCGATCACCTCCACCTCCAGCAAGCATTGGTTCACGGATCAACAGTTCGCCAGGGTGCCCCATCCTGATGCACGGCCCTGAAATCCACCAGGGGGAGCCCGCCGGCCCGGACCAGGTCGCTGACCGAGACCCCAGCAGGGGCCCTGGGCCAGCAGACGCGATCTGGCTGGTGAGTGGGATTGGCGAGGGGCCCCTGCTGGCCAGGGCGTTGCTGGCGCGGGGCTGGCGCCTGCGGGTGAGCGTGGTGGGCGAGGCGGCGGGCCGGGCCTACGCCCCCCATCCGGCCCTGGAGCTGCAGGTGGGGGCCCTGGCCGGCCCTGGGGCCATCGCCACTGCTCTAGTTGAAGCGCGCCGCCACCAGGGCGGCTTCCGCTGGGTGGTGGATGGCACCCATCCCTTTGCCGAACGGATCAGCGCCGACCTGCTGGCGGCCTGCCAGCGCCTGGATCAGCCCCTGCTGCGCCTGCAACGGCCCCTACTGCCCCTGCTGGGGCCTGGCCCAATGGATGCTCCTGAAGCCAGTCCAGCGTCGGGCTCCAAGGCCGGCTCAGGCCCCAGCCTTGTCTCAAGTGCAAGCCCAATCCCAAGCGGGGCCCCATGCCCTGGACCCAAACGCCAGTTGCTCGCAAGTCTGGAGGCGCTTTCAGGCCTTGAGCTGGGTGGCAAGCGCCTGTTGCTGGCGATCGGGGCCCGGCGGCTGGGCCAGGCCCTGGCCCATAGCCCTGGCGCCATCCATTTCGCCCGCATCCTGCCCACACCCTCCAGCCTGGCCCTGGCCCGGGCGGCGGGTTTGGCCGATGAGCAGCTGGCCTGTCTGCACCCACGCCCTCTGGGCGCGGTCAGCGGCTTGGGTTTGCTTTCCCCAGGAGCGGACTCGGTTCTGCCTGGTCCGCCTAGCGCCGGGGCGATCGAGCGGGCCCTCTGTCGCCGCTGGGCCATCGATGCGGTGCTCTGCCGCCAATCCGGCGGCCTCACCGAGCAGCTCTGGAGCGACCTCTGCGCCGAGCTGGGCCTGGAACTGTTCTTACTGCGCCAGCCAAGGGCGAATGATCCTGCCCCGGGCCTGGAGCTGGCGGAGCTCCTGGCAGCCTTGGGGGATCCAAGCTCGCCAAGGACGCCTTAGCGAGGCCTGTCCTGGCGAGGCCAGGCCCATAAGAAACCAGGCCTAGAGCGCCAAACCCAGGTGGTCGGCAGCCAGCTGGCGCAGGCTCACCTGGCTGCGGGGGCCGAGCTGGGTCACCACCTGGCCGGCGCAGAGGGAGCCGAGGCGGCCGCAGGTCTGAAGATCCAGGCCCCGGGTGTAGGCGTGCAGGAAGCCCGCCGCATAGAGGTCGCCGGCGCCGGTGGTGTCCACCAGCTCGCCCAGGCGGAAGGGTTCGATCGCGTAGGTCTGATCGCCCGCGAGCACCAGGGAGCCCAGCTCACTGCGGGTCAGGGCCGCCACCTGGCAGCGGCCGCGCACCTGATCAACAGCCTCCTCAAAGCTGTTCGCCTTGTAGAGGGCGGTGATCTCCATTTCGTTGGCGAACAGCACATCGACATGGCCATCAACCAGCTCCTGGAAGCTGTCGCGGTGCCGCTCCACGCAGAAGGCATCGGAGAGGGAGAGGGCCACCTGGCCCCCCTGGGCGCGGATCAGCTCGGCCGCGGCGATGAAGGCCCGCTTGGCCGCTTCGCTGTCCCAGAGGTAGCCCTCGAGATACAGCAGCTTGGCGTCGGCCACCATCTGCAGGTCCAGGTCGGCCGGATCCAGGCCGACGGAGGCCCCCAGGTAGGTGCACATCGTGCGCTGGGCATCGGGGGTGACCAGGATCAGGCAACGGGCGGTCGACGGGCCGCTGCTGGCCGGAGGGGTCTGGAAGCTGGCGCCAACGGCGCGGATGTCGTGGGCAAAGATCGCGCCCAGCTGGTCATCGCGCACCCGGCCGATGAAGCCGGCCCTGCCCCCAAGCTGGGCGATGCCGGCCAGGGTGTTGGCGGCGGAGCCGCCGGAGGTTTCCAGGCCCGGGCCGACGCTGGCGTAGAGCCTCTGGGCCTGGGTTTCATCCACCAGGGCCATGGTGCCCTTGGTCAGGCCGTGGTTATCGAGGACGTCGTCCTCGGCCTTGACCAGCACATCAACAATGGCGTTGCCGATGCCGACGACATCGAAGCGGGGCCCGGCGGCGGGGCTGGGCTGGGTGGACTCAGGCACGGGCAACGGACTGGGGAAATGGAATGGGGATCGGCTAGGCGACCAGAACCTTTCAAGCGATCGGCCAAGGTCCGCTCGCTTCGTGCTTTAGTCGCTCAGCAAGTGGGTCACTCAGCAGGGAAGTCGCCCAGCAGTTGAGCCGCTGAATAGCCCCTCAGGCGCTGAGCAGGGCCCGCTTCGGGCCATGGATCGGATCTTCGATCACGATCGTCTGGTCCCGGTTGGCGCCCAGGGAGACGATGGCGATCGGCACCTCCATCAGTTCGGCCAGGAAACGCAGGTAGGCCATGGCCTTGGCCGGCAGTTCTTCGAGCTTGCGGCACTGCTCGGTGGAGCATTCCCAGCCGGGCAGGGTTTCAAAGATCGGCTGGCAGCGGGCGAAGTCCTCGGCGCTGCTGGGAAAATGCTCGATGCGCTGGCCATCGAGTTCGTAGGCAACACACACCTGGATCTCGTCGAGCTCATCGAGCACGTCGAGCTTGGTGATCGCCAGGCAATCGAGGCCGTTCACCTCCACCGCATAACGGCCAATCACACCGTCAAACCAGCCGCAACGGCGGCGCCGGCCCGTGGTGGTGCCGTATTCACCGCCCCGGTCGCAGAGGTGGTCGTTGAGGCTGCCCTGCAGCTCGGTGGGGAAGGGGCCCTCGCCCACCCGGGTGGTGTAGGCCTTGGCCACGCCGATCACCCGGTCGATCAGGGTGGGGCCCACGCCGGCGCCGATGCAGGCTCCGCCGGAGATCGGGTTGGAGGAGGTGACGTAGGGGTAGGTGCCGTGGTCGAGGTCAAGCAGGGTGCCCTGGGCGCCCTCAAACAGGATGTTTTTGCGGGCCCGAGCTGCCTGGTGGATCGTGCGGATGCAGTCGACCACGTGGGGGGCCAGGCGCTGGCCATAGGCGGCGTATTCGGCGATCACCGCCTCGCCATCGAGGGGTTCGATCCCGTAGACCCGCTCCAGCAGCAGGTTCTTCTCCGCCAGGGGGCCGGCGAGGCGGTCCCGCAGCCGGTCCTCATCGAGCAGGTCAATGACGCGGATGCCGTTGCGCTCGGCCTTGTCGGCGTAGGTGGGACCGATGCCCCGGCCGGTGGTGCCGATGCGGCGATCGCCCCGGCGCTGCTCCATGGCCTGATCCAGCAGGCGGTGGTAGGGCATGGTCACGTGGGCCGTGGAGGCGAGCTTCAACCCCTCCACGCTGATGCCGTTCTCGGCCAGCATGTCCAGCTCGCCCAGCATCACGCGCGGGTCCACCACGGTGCCGGAGCCGATCAGGCAGGTGGTGTCCGGATAAAGGATGCCGGATGGAATCAGGTGCAGCTTGAGCACCTTGTTGTCCACCACGATGGTGTGACCGGCATTCACACCGCCCTGATAGCGCACGACCACATCGGCCGAACGACTGAGGAGATCGGTGATCTTGCCCTTCCCCTCGTCACCCCATTGAGCACCGATGACGACAACGTTGGCCAAGGACAAGGCGGCCTGGAGCCGCAACTGAGCACAATCTGAGAGCTTCTCAGATCACCTGTCCCTTCGTCAAAGAATGGGCCATAAAAAAGCGGTCCTGGGGGACCGCTTGCGGGCAATGGGCCTTGCTTTCGCTGCGAGAAGAGCGGGAGCTTGCCCTCCAGGGCCCTAGGCGCCTCGCACGACGCTGGCTTCAGCCCGCTTGAGTTCCTTGTCCAGCCGGGCCTTGAGGGCCTCGGGCACCGGGCGGTTGGCGTAGTTGGTGTAGTGGCCCGCCAGGGAGTTGATGGCCGTCTGCATCGTGGTGAAGGAGGCCAGTCCATTGACCTTGGCCTGGGGCCGGTAGCGGGCCATGTAGGCGGTGATCAGGGAGCGGGCCTCGGTTTCGGCCGCTGTGCGCTCGGGATCCTCCGGGCTGATGGCAATCGTGGCGAGCAGCCGTTCCGCCACGGTCATGGTGTCGTCGACGTAGTTGCCGGTGAGGGGGCCGCCGGCGGATGAGCAGGCCGTGAGGGCCAGGCTGAGGCTGAGGCACACCGCAAACAAGGCGGCCATCACACGACGCCATCCAGCAGCCATGGGGATTGGGAGGAAGAAGGGCCCAATCCTAGGCAAGCCCCCGGAACCGGCCCCCAGGCCCTGGTGGGCCCACCCTCGATCAGGTCAGCCGAAGGCCGCGGGGACTCAGGCCAGCAGCCCGGAGCGCCCCGCTTCGATCAGGCCGGGCAATTCTGCGAGCAGATCCGCCGTCGCCAGCTCCCGCTTGAGGCTGCCCTGGCGTTGCACCAGTTCCACTTGGCCGTCCTTGGCGCCGCGGCCCACCACCACCCGCCAGGGGATGCCGAGCAGGTCCGCGTCCTTGAACTTGACGCCGGCCCGCTCATCGCGGTCATCGAGCAAGGCATCGAGTCCGGCGTCCAGCAGGCTGGCGTAGAGCTCCTCGCCCAGCTGGCGCTGGCTGGGCTCCTGCAGGTTGGCAATCACCACGATCACCTCAAAGGGGGCAATCGCTACGGGCCAGCAGATGCCGTTGCTGTCGTGGTTTTGTTCCACGGCGGCCTGGGCCAGGCGGGAGACGCCGATGCCATAGCAGCCCATCCAGAGGGCTTCCTCGGTTCCACTTTCGTTGGTGAAGCGGGCGCCGAGGGCTTCGGAATACTTGCGGCCCAGCTGGAAGATGTGGCCCACCTCGATGCCGCGGGTGGCCGAGAGGGTTTGGTTGGGATCGTGCAGGCAGCGATCGCCCGGCTGGGCGGCACGCAGGTCCACCACGTCTGGCTTAAGCCCTAGGTCTGCCCAGCTGGCTCCCACTTGGTGCAGGTCCGGGCTGTTGCCGCCGCAGATAAAGCAGTCCAGTTGGGCGGCCGTGGGATCGGTGAGCCGCAGCAGCTTGGCCACCAGGCGGGGCTGGGGCTTGGCCCCCAGGCCTGGGGTGGGCCCTGGCGTGGCCACCAGGGCGGAGTCGCTGAGGTCTGGGCCGAGGTAGCCAAAGGGGACGGCGCCCAGTTCCAGGGGCAATCGCTCGGTCCTGACCAGCTCAGGCGTGAGCGGTTCAATCGACAACAGGCCGCCCTGGGCCGGCGCTAGCCGGGCGCTGACCGCATTGGCCAGTTTCACGTTATTGAGGCGCTGGTCGCCGCGCAGGCTCACCAGCACGGGCTGGAGGCTGCCATCGGCGCAGCGGGCCAGCAGCAGCAACACCTTGACGATCTGGCTGGGATCAAAGCCATGGGCGGCGCAGAGCTCTTCGATGCTGCTTTGGCCAGGGGTGGCCAACGCTTGGCAAGGTTGGGCCGCAAGGGGCACGGCCCCTGGAGCCAGGGATACGGCCCGTTCCTGGTTGGCCGCGTAGCTGCCGTCGCCGCTGCTGAGGATCAGGTCCTCGCCGGCCTCGGCGGTGACCATGAATTCCTGGCTGGCGGAGCCGCCGATGGCGCCGCTATCGGCCTCCACTGCTACGGCTTTGAGACCGCAGCGACTAAAAATCCGCCGGTAGGCCCGGTCCATCTCGGCGTAGCACTCCTTCAGGCTGGCCTCATCGGCGTGGAAGGAATAGCCATCCTTCATGATGAATTCGCGGCCGCGCATCAGTCCAAAGCGGGGCCTGATCTCATCGCGGAATTTGGTTTGAATCTGATAAAGATTCACCGGTAATTGCCGGTAGGTGCGCAGCAGATCGGCGGCCAGGGCCGTGATCACCTCCTCATGGGTGGGACCGAGGCCGAGCTCGCGGCCCTGGCGATCACTGAGGTGGAACATGATCCCCTCGCCGGCCGTGTAGCCGCTCCAGCGGCCGCTGCGCTGCCAGAGGTCGGCTGGCTGGAGCTGGGGCAACAGGGTTTCTAGGGCTCCAGTTGCATTGAGTTCCTCGCGCACGATTGCCGAGATTTTCTGCAACACCCGAAACAGCAGGGGCAGGTAGGCGTAGATGCCGGAGGCCACCCGGCGGATGTAACCGGCCCGCAGCAGCAGCTTGTGGGAGGGGATTTCGGCTTCGGCCGGGTCGTCCCGCAGCGTCACCAGCATCAGGCGGGAGACGCGCATGGCTGTCAAAAGAGCACTGGGGCGGAACCTATCACCGCAGCTTGGGCCGCCGGCCCATTCCTGCCCTGATGGGGGGGCAGAACCGCGCCGAAATGGCCAGTCCAGGGGCTTGAAAGGCTGCTAGCTTCGATCCCTATAGTCTTAGATTCGTCTCAAATGATCGGCCATCCCTTGGGCGGTGATGGACATGTCGCAGCTGCCCAAGCCGCCCCCCCGCCCCAGGTGAGTCCCTTCCTTGGGGATCAGGTTCTTGGCGATCAAGAGCCCTTGCGTCAGTCCATCGGCCTGCCCCCTCCGGCGGCCGATGGGCTGATCGGCATTGACGACGTGCAGCGCACCTTGAATCGCTCCAGGGCGTCGGTGTATCGCTACACCAACACCGATCCCCGCAACCTCAACCCCCCCTTCAATCCCAAGCGGCTCAACCCCGAATATCGCACCGATCAAAAGGACGCCCTCCTGTTCCACCCCAATGAGGTGGCCCGCTTCGCCCGCGATGTGCTGCGGATTAAGGAGGTGACGGTGGAGGTGCTCCACTCCCCCGCCACCGCCAGCCAGCAGCTGCTGTTGGCGATCCTGACCGAACTTAAGGAAATCCGCGCCCTGCTCCAGAAGCCGGACCAGCCCTAGGCCGCAAGTCTGACCAGCCGGATTAGGGCTGGCCGCCGGCCCAGGGGGGGTGGCCAGGTCGGCCTGATTCGCCATGGGCCCAACCTCGGTGCCCCTTGTCCGCCTGGTCATGCCCGGAGGCCCGTCGTAGAGGCCGGCCCCTCGCTGAGGCCTCGACAGCGGTGCCAGAATCCCTACAACCAGTTGAACCCGCTGGCTGACTTGATCAGCCAGTTTGGGGAGCCTGTCCTTCGGGACCGTCCCCGGTCTTCAACGGGCCGTTCCGCGTCGTCCCTCCCCGGTCCGTACCCCCGCCGGCAGCGTCGCTGAACCTGTTCCCTCCCCCTTTCCATGGATTCCGACCCCCCTCCCCGATCCCCGCAGTTGTCCCAAAGGCCGGGATCGGTGGAAGCGTTCCCTCCCGCGCCCCCCTCTGACGATCGCTGGGCCGGCCAACGGCTGCTGGAGCAAGGCCCCATGCCGCAGCAAGGCCGAGGTGAAGCCGAAGTCAGCCAGGCGGCCCAGTCGGCTCCATCGGCTGACCCCGAGGACCGGCTCCCAGGGGTTGGCGGCGAGCAATCCTCTCCCTCCCCAGGCCCGGCTGGCGAAGGTTCGGGCCTGGGCCTGGCCGCCCCGCTGATCGGCGCCCTGATCGGCCTGCTCACCCTGGTGCTGCCCATGGTGGTGGTGTTGGACGACCGGCCAGGCCACCCCCTAGCCCAGCCCCTGTCGTCGCGCCCAAGCCCTATCCAGGGACCGGCCATGGGCCCTACCGGGGGCCCTGCCCTGGCCGCCCCAGGGGCTCCCTAGCTGGATCCAGGCTGCCCCTAACTGGGCTTCTGCAGCAGAAACCCTTCAAAGGCCAGGGCTTGGAAAATGCGGGCCGGATCGCTAAATCCAGCCGCGTTCACCAGGCTGGTGAGCCGGGCCATGCCGACGGGATGGAGGCCTTGGGTGAGGGGCGCCAGCTGTTCGGCCGGGGCCTGCAGGCCGCTGGCCCGTTGGAAGCCGACCCAGGCGCTGGCCAATTGGCCCTCCAGGGAGGGCAGGGAGGTGGACATCAGGTCCACTAGCACCAGTTGGCCGCCGGGGCGCAGGCTGCGGGCCAGGCCCGAGAGGAAAGCCAGCTTGCTGCCGTCATCGGCGAGGGACTGGAGCACCAGCACCGACAGGACCCCGGCGTAACGGCCCTGGTAGGCGGGCGCCTCGGTGAGTTGTTCAACGGTGGTTTGCTGCCAATCGATGGCTGGGGCCCCGGCCGGACGGCTGTTGGCTTCGGTCGGACGGCTGTTGGCCCCGGCCAGCCGTTTGCGGGCCTCGGCCAGCATCGCCGCCGAGGGATCGATGGCGCCCAATCGCCAGTCGGGGCGCTGGGCCACGGCTTCCTGCAGTTCGGCGCCGGTGCCACAGCCGGCCACCAGCACCTCGGCCCCCGGCTCGGACGCCAGGGGCGACGCGGCGAGCAGGGCCACGGCCAGGCGGGCCAGGCTGCCGTAGCCGGGGATCAACTGTTGTTGGATCAGGTCGTAGCGGTCTGCCGCCAGCCCAAACGTGGGGTCTTCCATGGGGTGGGAATCGGTCGCCGGGGCCATGGATCAGGAGCGGAGCAGAACCGCCTAGGGATGCCAATGCTAGTCAGGGGCAGGTCCCTCCCCCGCCGGGCCCCTGGGGGCGCCTGACCTTCAACAGGGCTCCCCAGGCTTGGGACGGCAGGCCTGCACTCCCGGTCCATGGGGCCAAACCTGCGCCCCTTTGGCTGCCCTTGGGGGGCCGCCCGAAGGCAGCCCGCTCGGGCCGGCGCGGGAAGGTCGCCATCGCCTTGTAAGTTGGTCGGCGCCATGTTCCGTAGCCGACCGTGCCCACCATCCGTTTTGAAAAGGAAGGCCAGCAGGTCGGTTGCATCGAGGGGGCCAACCTGCGCCGCGCTGCCCTGGACGCCGGCGTTAACCCCTACACCGGCCTGAACAACCTCAACAACTGCGGCGGCGTGGGCCAATGCGGTACCTGCGTCGTTGAGGTGGTTGAAGGGGCCCGTAACCTCTCGCCCCGCAGCGATGTCGAGCAGGTTTATCTGGCTGACCGCCCTGCGAGCTACCGGCTCAGCTGCCGCACCACCGTCAACGGTGACGTGACAATTCGCACCCGCCCCCAGGATGGCGTCGGCAAGGGCTCCAACAGCCTGCTGGGCGCCCTCAAAAATCTTTTCGGTCGCTGAGCTAGCGCCATGGCGATTGCAGGGGATCAACTGCCGCTGAAGGTTTACGCCTACAGCCGCTGCTCCACCTGCCGCAAGGCCCTGACCTGGCTAGCCCAGCAGGGCCTTTCTGCTGGTCCGGATTTGGAGCTGATCGAGATCACCACGAGTCCCCCGTCCAGGGAATCCCTGGCCGAGGCCCTGGCGGCCTTGGGAGCCATCAAGCGCCTGTTCAACACCAGCGGCCAGAGCTACCGGGCCCTTGGTGCCGCCGCCGTGGCTGCCATGGGCCAAGGCGAAGCGCTCCAAGCCCTGGCCGCCGATGGCAAGTTGATCAAGCGGCCCCTGGTGTTCACAGCCCAGGGCGAAGTGTTGGTGGGCTTCAAGCCAGACGAATGGAGTGCGGTGCTCCTGGGCTAATCCTTGGCGTCCCTTGTCAGGGGTCTCGAGTCAGGGGTCCCGGGTCAGGGGGGTCCGTTCAGGCCGTTTTGGATGTTGGGCTTGCCGAGCCCGGTGACGCCGCTCCCGGGCTCGTCAGTTCGTCGAGTTCATCCATCAAGGCATCGATGCCCGCCCGGTTCACCTGGGCCAGGTAGGTGAGCTTGAGGTCCTGCAGCAGGCTGCAGAGCAGCTGCTGACTGCGCTCCAGGGTGCTGCCCGCCTCCAGGGCGCCGCCCAGTTCATCGAGGAAGCGGTCGGCGAAACGCAACAGCAGCTCCACCTGGCGGTTGTCCGGCTGGGAGAGCCGTTTGCCGGTGCTGCGCGAGAGATCGAGCAGGCTGTCGACCACGGCAGCCGAGAGCTGGCTGCTCAATTGGGCGCCCATGGCGCCGCCGCGGAAACTCTGCTGCAGGGCATGGCTGAGCACCGCCTGCAGTTCCGGCGAGAGCCTCGGGGCCACCTGGCCCAGCACCATCGGCCCCCATAGGCGCAGCAATTCCATGAGGTCGCCCCCATCGGCCAGGTTGGCCCGCTGGTGGCTGCGCAGGTTGCGGATCCAGCGGGGCCACTGGGGCGAACGGATCAGGGACTGGGTGCCATCGACCAGTTGCAGGGCCAGCACCTCAAAGAGTTCCAGGGCCAACAGGGAGACCACGGCGCGGCTGATCACGGCCCGCAGCGGTTCGATGTTGATCAGGCCGGCGCCACTGAGGCGCTCCACCACCGGCAGCAGCCGTGACCAGCGCCAGATCGGCAGCAGCAGCGGCAGGTCGATCCAACGGCGCAGCAGGGCATCGCGCCAGCTCAAGCCAGGCAGGCGCCGCCGTAGGCGCAGCACCCGCAGGCCGATATCCAGCACGAAGATGCCCTGGAATAGCACCAGGTCGTACCACCAGAAGTGGTCGGTGGGATGGCCGTCTTCATCGATCGACCGCCAATAGCAGGTTTCGATCAGGGGCAGCACCTGCTGCTGCCAGAAGCGGCGTTCCCCTTGCCAGGGATGGCGTTGCAGCCAGTCCTCGCTGAGCAGGCGTGCGTTCGAAAGCTTGGCTGAATCGAGGCCGGCCCGCTGGCGCAGCCTGTTTTTCACCGTTTCCAGGCTGCCGGACTGGCCCGAAACCAGGAACGGATTTTCATCAATGATCTGGTCGGTGAGGGCCAGCTGCCGGCGGCGGAGGACCTGGGCGGCCGGGGCAGCCGGATCGCGAAGCAGCTGTTGATCCAGCTGGCGGAAGGCGGCCAGGTAGGCCTGGGTCTGGCGGTGGGGCTCGATGCCCTTGATCGGGTCGTAGTAGGGGGTGATGGACGGCAGCAGCGTCAGCGGCAGCGCCAGGGGTAGGGAAGGGAACGGATAAAGGGTGCGCTGCAACCAGAAGGTGCGCAGCGGCACATAGGTGAGATCAAACCCCACCCACAGCAGATTGACGCTGGCCCAGAGCGCCACAAACCGGTCCCAATGGCGCCAGCCCCGGCCCGGGGGGACCCGTTGGGGTGAGAGCCAGCGGGGACGAACCATGGGGATCGCTCAGGGGCGAGGTAGGGCCTGCGACTGCCTAATCTGCCGTACTTGCCCAGCAGGCCCGCCTTGGCGGTTCTGGAGCCCCGATCCCCCGTCGTCCGAGCCGCAACCCTCTGTGCCCCTGGATCCCCCCAGTCCCCAGTCCTCGCCTGACCTGGCTCCCAACTCTCCGGGGGCGCAACAGCCCCCGGAGAGGGAGAGCCCCTGGCTGTTCTGGCGGGGGGTGCTAATCACCCTGGTGGTGGCCCTCGGCATCCGCCAATACCTGCTGGAGGCCCGCTATATCCCGTCGGGCTCGATGTTGCCCGGTTTGCAGATCCAAGACCGCCTGCTGGTGGAAAAACTCAGCTACCGCAACCGGGGGCCCCGGCGCGGCGAGATTGTCGTCTTCCATGCGCCCCATCACTTTGATCCGGTGCTGCGGGCCAACAACCGGCCTTCGGCCCTGGGCTGTCTGCTGGTGAATCTGCCCCTGGTGGGTTCGATCCCCGGCCTGCAAAATCCCGCCTGCGATGCCTACATTAAGCGGGTTGTGGCGATAGCGGGGGATCACGTGGTGGTCGATCCCCGCGGCCAGCTCACCCTCAACGGCCAGCGCCAACAGGAGCCTTACGTCAAGAACTGGTGTCCGGTTGACAGCCAGGGCATGGGCCCCTGCCGCACCCTCAATGGCGTGGTACCAGCCGGCCACGTGCTCACCTTGGGGGACAACCGCGCCAATAGTTGGGATGGCCGTTTCTGGCCCGGCGGTGCCTTCTTGCCCCGCAGCGAGATCATCGGCCGGGCCTTCTGGCGCTTCTATCCCTTCAACGCCATCGGCTCCCTGGGCCCGGCCGAACCAGGGAGCGGGGCGGCCCCTAGGAACGGCCAGCCAGTCCCTTAGCAATCACCTGGCCCGTGAGCTCCTGGTGGCGCAAGGGTTGGTTGGCCGCCAGGGAGGCGTCGGCGTCCTGCCAGGGCCGCCACCGTAGCGCCGGATCGAACAGGATCCAGTCCCGGCTGCCAGTGGTGAGCAGGGGCGCGGCTAGACCCAGGATTTGGGCTGGTCCCCAGCAGAGCACCCGCCAGAGATCGGCGGCCCCCCAGCCCCGCTGCACCACCAGCTCCTGCCAGAGCGCCGGCAGCACGTAGCGGTGACCGGCCACGCCCGGTTTGCGTTGATCCAGGGGCAGCAGCTGCTCTTCGGCATCGAGGGGCTGGTGATGCACGGCAACAGCCGTGAGCACCCCGCTGGCCAGGCCAGCGATGAGGGCCTCACGATCGGCCCGGCAGCCAAGGGAGGGCTGCACTCGCCAGCCTTCCGCCACCGGATCGAGGCCCGAGGAGTCGGCCACCAAATGCCACCAGCTCACCGTGGCCAGGGGCCTGGGCTGGGAGGGCCGCTCCGCCAGCAGGGTCACCCCGGCGGCGGTGGAGAGGTTCATCAGGCGCAGGTTGGCCTGGGGCAGGCCCTGGGCCAGGGCCAGCAGGCTGCCGAGGGGCATGGTTTCGCTCAGCACCGGATCGAGGGGCCAACCCAGCCGCAGGGCCTCCACCCCCTCGCGCACGAACCCCGCCTGGCTGAACTCCTCGCTGTGGGGGGCGATCAACACGGGCCGGTCCCCCATTTCGGCTAGGCGCAGGCCCCGTTCGAGCAGGGCCAGGGGCGGCATCGTTGCCGCTTCGGCCAGGCCAATCGCGCCGCAGTCGAGCTGTTCACGATGGGGGGCCAGCTCCAGGCCGACACCGCCGTTGCTGAAGCTGCCCCAGGCCAGGATTTGCGCTTCGGCCTGGTCGCCGGCCAGGCGGGGCAACTGCATCGCCTCGGCCCGGTCCCGCCAGGGACGGGCCTGGGGCAGCAGGGCCACGGTGCCGTAGCCCGCGGCGGCGGCCGATCGGGCCAGGCTCTGCAGGGTTTCGGCCCGGCCGCCCTGGGGCTGCTCCAGCACCGAATGGGGGTCCACCAAGGCGGGGCCCAGCCACCAGCCCCTGGCATCGAGGCCTGGCAATCCGAGCACCTCGGCTCGCTTGCGGGCTTCTTCCCCGGTGGCGGCTAAGGCACCGGCCTCAATTAGGGCATCACAGCGACGCGGCGGCTGGCCTGGCGCTTCGAGCAGGTGCACCTGCTCCAGAAAATGGCTCGAGCCGCTTAACACCATGACGGCCAGCGCCCCGTCACCCCAGTCCGGTGGGTAAGAGCCGCCATTTAGAGGGCTCCCGCTGCGGTGCGATCCAGCACTCCGCCCAGGTGGGTGGTCTGGTTGAGGCAGGCCACCAGGGGCGGCCCCTCCGGTCCTTGGGGATAGTCGATCACCGTGACCCCGCCATTGCCCTGTTTCACGGCCCAGATGTCGGCCGGCCCCAGGCCCAGCAGGGCGCAGAGGATCGTTTTATTGACCGCATCGTGGGCCACCACCAGGGCCGTTTCCTCGGGATCCAGGCTGGCGGCAATCGTCTGCCAGCCCGCCAGCGACCGCTGCCAGACGTCCTGGATCGTTTCGCCGCCAGGCATCTGCACCGTGTCGGGCGCCAGCTTCCAGGCGGCCAGAAGCTCGGGCCAACCCTCGGCAATCTCCGGCTCCAGCCGTCCCTCCCATTCGCCATGGCCGATCTCCACCAGGGCCCTGACGCTGGTGAGCGGCACCCCCGGATGGGAACGCAGGATGGCTTCCGCCGTTTGACGTGGGCGGGCCATCGAACTGGTGTAGGCGCGTTGCAGGCTCACGGCGGCCAGGAAGCGACCGGCGGCAGCGGCCTGGCTATGGCCGTTCTCATTCAAGGGAATGTCGATCTGGCCCTGGAAGCGGCCCTGGCGATTCCAGTCCGTTTCGCCATGGCGCACCAGCACCAGTCTTGCGCCAGCTCCCTTGGGCGGCAGGGGCGAGCCCAGGGGGTTTTGCTGGAGATGGCTGGTGCCATTGAGGGATTCGATCTGCACGGCCAGTTCGCCATCGCTGCCGGTGCTCAGGTTCAGCACCGACAGGGAGGCGTTGTCGATGCGCAGGCGCCGAAAGCCAGTGCCATCAAGACCCAGCAGGCTCAGCAGCAGGCAGCGCAGGATGGCGTTGTGGGCCACCACCAGCACGGTTTGGGAGCCCGCTGCCCCGGGGGGGTGGTCCCGTAGAAGCTTGTCCTTGAACCGACTGGCCTGGTCCATCAGCTCGCCGATCGGGGCATAGCTGCTGCCGTCCGGGCGTTGCAACAGCAGGCTGTCGGGCTGGGTGGCCCAGAGCTGGTACTCGGCCGGGAACCGTTCTTTGAGGTCTGGCACCCTCAGGCCACACCAGGGGGCCAGGTCCACCTCCAGCAGGTCGTCATCGAGTTGGGGTGTGAGGCCTCCGCCATGGGCGGCGAGCAGCTGCAGGGCCGTGTCTTTCGCCCGTCGCAGCGGCGAGGCATAGACCTGGTCAATCGCCAGTCCCCGCAGGGCTTCTCCCGCGGCGCGGGCCTGGCGGTGGCCCTCTTCGCTCAGGTCGGAGAGGTCGTCACGGCCCTGGATCCGCTGCTCCAGATTGAAGCTGCTCAGGCCATGGCGGACGAGCAGAAGCCTCAGGGACACAGGCGTCTAGCCACAGCAGATCCCCATCGTATGGGAACGCCACGGGGGAGAATCGGGCCATCAGTTGGAGTGAACGGGTGAACACGGGGGAGCGGCCTGACCCGGCGCGCTGGAAGGTGCTGCTGGCCCTGTTCTGTGTGGTGATCAGCCTGCTGCTCTGGTCCAACGGCCTGCTGGAAAGCCTCAAGCGGCCCTCGGTGGCCAATGACCTCGAACGGCGCCAGCTGGAATTGGCCGTGCTGGCCAGTCCCGAGCTGTCGCCAGCCCTGGGCCAGGCCTTTGCGGGGCAGGACCCCCTCGGCCGGCTGCAGAAGCACCTCGACGACCTGGGCCGCAGCCAGGCCGAGGCCGGCCAGCCCGCCTCCACCGACCTGCTGCTGGAGCAGGCCCTGGTGGCGGTTCACCAGGGCCAACGGCAGCGGGCCCTGCCCCTGCTGGAGCAGGCCCGCGCCCGTGATTCCGCCGTGGCCACCGCCCTGCTCCAGGACCAACCCCTGGCGCCAGCCGAGGCCCAACGACTCAGCGCCAGCCTGGCGCCAGTGCCCCTGCTGCGCCAATGGAGCTGCGAGGCCCTCTCCGGCAATCCCCAGGCCTGTGGCCAACCCCAAGTCGGCCAGCGCTCAGCCCAGAGGCTCGTGCTGGTCAACCTTCTGCCAGGTCTGACCCTGCTGGCGGGCCTGGGCCTGCTGGTTCGCGAACTCTGGCTGCGTTGGCGTGGCCGGGCCCTGCCCCTGCCGCCCCTGGTGGGCCCGGCCCTGGCCGAAATCGATGCGGTGCTGCTGGTGGGCGGTGGCTTTGTGGTGGTGGGGGAGTTGCTCACCCCCTGGCTGCTGGGGCCCTTGGTGGAGAGCCTGCTTTCCCTGGTCGAGCTGCCGTCGGCCCTGCACAGCGCCCTCTCGGTGTTGCTGCTCTACCTGGGGCTGATGGCGGGTCCCCTCTTGATTCTCTGGTGGATGCTGCGCGGCCTGGGGCGGGCGCCCCAAGGGGGCTGGTTGCAGCTGGGCTGGCTGCCTCCCTGGTTGCCGGCCGGCCTAGCCCTGAAGGGCTTTTTGATCGTGCTGCCGCTCGTGAGCCTGGTGAGCTGGCTTCAGGCGCAACTCTGGAGCGATCCAGGCGGCAGTAACCCCTTGCTGGAGTTGGTGTTGCAGGGCGGGGCCCTGGCGCCCCTGAGTTGCTACGCGTTCACAGCGATCGTTCTGGCGCCCCTGTTTGAGGAGACGATTTTTCGGGGGGTGCTGCTGCCGGTGGTGGCGCGCCAGCGGGGGCCCTGGCTGGGGGTGCTGGTGAGTGGCCTGGTCTTCGCGATCGCCCACCTCAGCCTGGGCGAATTGCCGGCCCTGCTGATGCTGGGCCTGGGCCTGGGCTGGCTGCGCCTCAGCAGCGGCCGCCTGGGGGCCTCGGTGTTGATGCACAGCCTCTGGAATGCCATGACCTTCGCCAACCTGGTGTTGCTTGGCAGCTAGGCCAACCGGGCTGGCCCCCCGGTTTGAGCCGATTTCTGAACTGTGCGGAATGCCAGACGGTCTGCCTTGCTGGCGCCTCCCACCCATGGTTCACTTGAAAAGTTGCTCCTCGGCTCCGTGGTTGCCGCCCCTGCCCCATCCACTTCCCGCAGTGCCAGGGGCCAGCGCCAACGCCCCCTGGCGCTCATCCAGGGATCCCTCTCCGCTCGCCGGGTTGAGCGCACGGCCCCTTGGCTGGCCAGCCTCCACCGGATCGCCGATGGGAGCCTGGTGGGCTTGGGTATTGCGGTGGTGGGCCTGAGTGCCCTCACCTTGCATTGGCAGAGCCAGTGGACCCGCAGTTACCAGAACCTGGAGGCCTCCCAACTCCTGGAGCATCGCCTGCAGGAATCCACCGCCGTGCTGGAACAGCACCACCTGGGTGTGGCCCACAAGCCGGGCCGGTTGGTGCCCACCAGCAGTGAAAAGCTGATTTACGTGCCTGCCCCCACCGCCCAGCGGCCCGCCTCGATCATCACCCTGCTTGCCGGCGTCAGCCCTCGCCAGATCCTTGCTGGGTATTGAGCGTTGCCCCTGGCGCCCGGCTGCACGGGTCGCTGGCTGGCCAGACTTCAGCCCCGGATCCCTTGCGTTGACACCAGGGATGGTGCAGGTGAGGTGGTTCGGCACACTGGGCCCAGTGGCGGGGGGCTGGGATGGCGACAACTAGGCCCCGGCAACGGCCGCCCCAGCGCCCGAGTGGATCCCGCGGTGGACGGGTGCTCGACTTTCGCCCCGTGCCCTCAGCCCGGCTGCTGGCCGTTTATTTAATCCTTTCCGCCGGCGTGGTGGGTCTGGCGGCTCGCCTGGCCTGGGTGCAGGTGGTCCAGGGGCCCCAGCTGCTCAACCGGGCCCGGGCCGTGCAGACCCAGACGATTGCGCCGATCGGCAAACGGCGCACGATCGTCGATCGCACCGGTCGCATGGTGGCCCTCGATGAGGAGCGCTTCACCGTTTGGGCCCATCCGCGTTATTTCAACTTCCCGGGCGATGCGCCCAGTGGCAAGCGCCCGCCCCTGGATGTGGCCCAGAAGCTGGCCCCGATCCTGGGCCTGCCCGTGGAGGCCCTGATGGCCACGATCGGCTCCCGCCAAACCGGCGTGAAGTTGGCCACCGAATTGGATCCCGAAACGGCCCATCGCATTCGCAAGCTGGGTATCAGTGGCCTGGATCTGGAGTCCTACCCCCAGCGGATTTACCCCCTGGGCCCCCTATTCGCCAATGTGGTGGGCTTCCTCAACCTGGAGCGGGTGCCCCAGGCGGGCCTGGAGCAGAGCCGTGACCAGGACCTGCGCCGCCATGAAACGCCGCGCCAGCTGCGTCGCGGCGCCGATGGCACCCCCCTACCCGATGGCCTGCGGGCGGGGGTGCTCTACGGCGACGACCTGCGCCTGCAGCTGACGCTGGATTCCCGCCTGCAGCAGGTGGCCCAGTTGGCCCTGGCCAAACAGGTGAAGCAATGGCACGCCAAGCGGGGCGTCGCCCTAGTGATGGATGTGCGCAACGGCGAGATCCTCGCCCTTGCCTCCAGTCCCTCCTACGACCCAAATAAGTTCTGGAAGTATCCGCCCGGTCTCTTTCGCGAATGGTCCGTGCAGGACCTCTACGAACCCGGATCCACCTTTAAACCGATCAACCTGGCCCTGGCCCTGCAGGAGCACGCGATTAATCCCCGCACCACGGTGAATGACACCGGCTCGGTGACGATTGGCGGCTGGCCGATCTTCAACCACGACCGCCGGGGCAATGGCGTGATGGATCTGCCCACCGTGCTGCAGGTGTCAAGCAACGTGGGCATGGTGCATGCCATGCACCAGCTTAAACCCGCCCTCTATTGGCGCTGGCTCCACACCATCGGCATCGACACCATCCCCGACACGGACCTGCCTGGGGCCGTGGCCGGTGAACTCAAGAGCCGTAACGATTTCCTGAGCCAGCCGATCGAACCGGCCACGGCCGCCTTTGGCCAGGGCTTTTCGCTCACGCCGCTGAAGCTGTTGCAGCTCCACGCCATGATCGCCAACGGGGGCCGGCTGGTCAGTCCCCACATCACCCGGGGCCTGCGTTCCGGCGACGATTTGGCCGCCCCGCCCCAGTCTTCTGGGGTGCAGCTGCTCAGGCCAGAGGTGGCTCGGCAAGTGCTCGAGTGGATGGAAACCGTGGTGGATAAGGGCAGCGGCAAGGGGGCCCGCATCCCCGGTTATCGCATCGGCGGCAAGACCGGCACGGCCCAGAAGGCCCTCAATGGCGTGTATATCCCCGGGGCGCGCATTTGCAGTTTCATCGCCAACCTCACCACCGATAACCCGCGCTATGTGGTCTTGGTGGTGGTGGATGAACCGCAGGGGGGCAACGCCTACGGCTCCACCGTGGCCGTGCCGGTCGCCAAGCAGATCATCGAAGCGCTGCTGGTCCTCGAAAAGTTGCCGCCCCAGGCCGCGGCCCAGTCGCTGGGGTACCAAGCCTTGCCTGGCTCCCAGCCCCGATCGGGCGTGAAGCCTGTGCTCGGCGGCCAGCCCCGGCCCGGCCGCCCTGCCACGACGGCCAGTGCCGCCGGCAATCCCCGTCTTAGCCGGGATTGAGCCGGCGGGCAGCAACGGGCAGTGCCTTCGGGTTCGCGGCCGAGTGGCGCCCTTCCTCAGACCAGGTCCAGCCCCCATGGGGATTCCCACAAACAGGGCTCGCTTGCCAGGTTTCCTCTTCGACCTAGCTGGCTAGCTTGACGGGATCGTCCGGCCTGTGCCGGCGTCCGCCTAAGCCCACCCCATGGCCAACCTGCTCGACCAACTCGCCGCCATGACGGTGGTCGTCGCCGACACCGGCGAACTCGAAGCCATCAAGCAATTCACCCCGCGGGATGCCACCACCAACCCGTCGTTGATCCTGGCGGCGGCCCAGATTCCCACCTACCAGAACCTGATCGACACGGCCCTGCGCGAGTCCCGGGCCGTGATCGGACCCGATGCGCCGGCGGAAGACGTGGTGCTGGAGGCCCTCGATGAAATCTGCGTGATCTTCGGCCGTGAAATCCTCAAGCTCGTGCCGGGCCGGGTTTCCACCGAAGTGGATGCCCGCCTCAGCTTCGACACCGAAGCGACGATCACCAAGGCCCGCAAGTTGATTGGCCTCTATCAGGCCGCTGGCATCGGCACCGACCGGGTGCTGATCAAGGTGGCCTCCACCTGGGAGGGGATCAAGGCGGCGGAAGCCTTGGAGAAGGAAGGCATCCACTGCAACCTCACCCTGCTGTTCAGCTTCGCCCAGGCGGTGGCCTGCGCCGAGGCGGGGGTGACCCTGATTTCTCCCTTCGTGGGCCGCATCCTCGATTGGTATAAGGCCAGCACCGGCCGCGACCACTATCCCGGAGCCGAAGATCCGGGCGTGGTCTCGGTGACCGAGATCTTCAACTACTACAAGACCTACGGCTATCGCACCGAGGTGATGGGGGCCAGCTTCCGCAACATCGAAGAAATCATCGAATTGGCGGGCTGCGACCTGCTGACGATTTCACCGAAACTGCTGGATCAACTGCGCAGCAGCGAAGCGGACCTGCCCCGCAAGCTTGATGGGGCGGCCCCGGCCCCAACCCGGGCCCAACTCCACCTAGACCGCTCCGGCTTCGACACGATGATGGCCGCCGATGCCATGGCCACCGACAAGCTCGATGAGGGGATCCGCGGTTTCGTCAAGGCGATTGAAACCCTCGAATCCCAGTTGGCCCATCGCCTCGGTGAGTTGGAGGGGGCCGCGGCCTTCACCCACGCCGCCCAGGAGATCTTCCTGCTCAACGATCTCGATGGCGATGGCTGCATCACCCGGGAGGAATGGCTGGGCAGCGATGCGGTGTTCGATGCCCTCGACACCGACCACGACGGCCGCCTAGTGCCCGCCGATGTGCGCGGTGGTCTTGGGGCGCCCCTGGCCCTTACCACCCCCTAACCCCTTAGACCAGAATCAACGTCCTGCCTTGGACCTGCCGTTGAACGCCCTTGACACCATGCGTGCCCTGGCCATCCAGGGCGAGGTCCACACCTTTGAGCCGGGGGAGCTGATCTTCCGCGCCGGTGAGACGGGTGAATGCATGTATGGCCTGCTTGAGGGCACGGTGGAGTTGACCTGGAATGGCAACGCAGGCCAGGAACGGATTCAGGCCGGTGATGTCTTTGGTGCCGGGGCCCTGGTCACCCAGGAGCACCGCCGCTACGGCGACGCCACGGCGATCTCCACCTGCCGGGTGCTGGAGATGAACCGGGAGAAGTTCCTGTTTGCCGTGCAGGAATCGCCGATGTTTGCGATTGATTTGCTGGCCTCGATTGATCAGCGGCTGCGCCAGCTCAAGGACTGCATCAAGTCGTCCTAGCTGCCACCGCCGCAGTTCGCCCTAGTTGGGCTGCCCAGGGAATGGGCATGGGCTTCAGCTAGAGGCTGGCTAGGCCAGGTGTTCAGGCAGCTGACTCGCGGTTCACTGGCCCTGAAACAGCAGCCGCCGGATCACCCGTTGGGCGATATCGCCATAGCCCATTTCGCCGGAGAGGATCTGGGCAATCCGTTGGGGGGCCGTGGGGCGTTTGATGCCCAGCTGGTAGCCCACCTTGGGCACCCGGTAGAACACCTGGGCAATGCGCCGTCCCCAGGCCATTGAATCGCCCCATTGGCGGCGCATGGTGGCGGTATAGCCCGCCAGGGCCTGGCTGTCGCCACCGAGCCAGAGGTCTAGGGCTTCGGCGGCGCGGACGCCACTGAGCAGGGCCGGCCGCAGGCCCTCCGCCAGGAAGGGATCACAGAGGGAGGCCGCATCGCCCACCACCACGGCGCCAGGGCAGTGCAGGGGGTGGTGACCATCCCACACCCGCAACGGCGAGCTAAACCGCTCGCCGGCATCGGCGGCCAGCCCCAGGCTGGGCAGCAGCTGGGCCAACACGGCGTCACTGTCAGCCGGGTTGCGGCCGATGAAGGTGCCCACGCCGATGCTGTAGCCGCCCTGGCGGGGAAAGGCCCAGCAAAAACCGTGTTGCACCAGGCCAAATTCGAATCGGGCCGTGGCCGGCTCGCGCACCTCGGCCTCCACCTCCACCGCCACGGCGGAGGCATAGCGGGGCCGGGCCGGGCCCAGGCCCAGGGGCTGGGCAAAGCGGGAGCTGGAGCCATCGGCCACCACCAGGCCCCGGCTGGCCAGGCTTTGGCCGCCGGCCAGCCCCACCCGCCAGTGGTCCCCATCCCGCTCGATCTGCTCCACGGCTTCGCCGGCCAGCACCCGGGCGCCGGCGGCGCTGGCTTGGCCTGCCAGGTAGGCATCGAGTTTGGAGCGGCGCACGATCCAGAAGGGGGAATCGCCCGGCAGCACGGCCGTGACCGGATCCTGCAGGCACCAGGTGAAGCGAACCTGCTCGATCACCTGGTCCACCGCCGGGCGCAGATCGAAGGGAAACCATTGCTGCACCGAAGCGGCCATGCCGCCGCCACAGGGTTTCGGCCGCGGCAGGCTCTGGCGCTCCAGCAGGATGACGCGGCGGCCGCGGGCGGCCAGGTGGAAGGCGGCCGAGGCCCCGGCGGCCCCACTGCCCACCACGATCACATCGGCAAGGTCAGGCATGGCAGGGCGGCAGGGCCCAAGGGGGGAAGGGACTTAGGTGGACAGCAACCAGCGGCTGGGCCATCCGCTGGGACCATCGAAACGGCAGCTTGGTCCCACTCAAGCCTTGTCTGAAGACCTTGGCGCTCACACTTTGAGGATGTCAGCCTCTTTATCGGCAAGATGCTTCTCGACTTCGGCGATGTAGCGATCGGTGAGTTTTTGAATGTTGTCCTGTTCGTCGCGGCTTTGATCTTCAGAAAGGTCGCCGTCTTTCTCCAGTTTCTTCACCTTGTCGATGGCATCGCGCCGCAGGTTGCGCAGGCCAACTTTGCCTTCTTCGGCATACTTGGAGGCCAGCTTGACGAAATCCTTGCGGCGATCGGCCGTTAGCGGCGGGATATTGATGCGGATCACCTTGCCATCGTTATTGGGGGTGAGGCCCAGATCACTCATGGCGATCGCCTTCTCAATCAGCGCCATCGAACCCCGGTCAAAGGGCTGGATCTGGATGGTTTGGGAATCGGGGGTGGAAAGGGTGGCGAGGGCCTTGAGGGGAGTGTCGGCGCCGTAGTAATCAATGCTCAGCTTGTCGAGCAGGGAAGGGTTCGCCCGGCCGGTGCGGATCGTGTTGAAGGTGCGCTGGGTGGCTTCCACCGATTTGCGCATGCTGGCTTCAAGGTCCATGGCGAAAAAGGTTGAGATGGGGAAGGGGTGGGGGTGGTGGTTGGGCTGGGGTTAGGCAATGCAGACCAGCGGCAAGGCCTGGCTTAGTTGCCGTAGCGGGGCTCAGCTCGAGGGGGTGATGCGGGTGCCGATCGCCTCGCCGGCAACGGCCCGGCCGATATTGCCCGCCCCGAAGAGATCAAACACCAGGATCGGGATGGCGTTGTCCTTGCAGAGGGCGATGGCGGTGCTGTCCATCACGCCCAGTTCGCCGCTGAGCACATCCTGGAAGGTCAGGGTCTCGTAGCGGCGGGCATCACTGTGCAAGGTGGGGTCCTTGTCGTAGACGCCGTCCACCTTGGTGGCCTTCATCACCACATCGGCGCCGATCTCGGCGGCCCGCAGGGCGGCGGTGGTGTCGGTGGTGAAGAAGGGGTTGCCGCAGCCCGCGCCAAAGATCACCACCCGGCCCTTCTCCAGGTGGCGGATCGCCTTGCGGCGGATGTAGGGCTCGGCCACCTCCTGCATGCTGATGGCGCTCTGGACCCGGGTGGCAATCCCGGCCCGCTCGAGGCCGTCCTGGAGGGTGATCGCATTCATCACCGTGGCGAGCATGCCGACATAGTCGGCCGTGGCCCGGTCCATGCCGGCAGCCGATCCCTTGAGGCCGCGGAAGATGTTGCCGCCGCCCACCACAATCGCCAGCTCGGTGCCCGTGGCCACTACGGCCGCCACATCGGTGGCAATCGATTGCACGATGGCCGGGTCAATGCCATAGCCCTGATCCCCCATCAGCGCTTCGCCGCTGAGCTTGAGCAGGACACGCCGGTAGCCCATCGGGTTCCTGGGGAAGCAGTCGGCCGAACAGTAGCAAGCGCGCGGGGAGTTGCCCGATCTGGGCTGGGACCCGTTGGGCCCCGGTTAGGGCCGCTGGCCGGGGCTCACCCTTCAGTACTCGATGCCGGCCTGGGCCTTGACCCCCTGTTCGCGGAAGGGGTGGCGCACCAGTTTCATCTCCGTGACCAGGTCGGCCCGCTCGATCAGGCCTGGGGGCGCGCCGCGGCCGGTTAGGGCCACATGGGTCAGGGGTGGGCGCAGGGCCAGCCCCTCCAGCACCTGATCGAGGCCCAGGTAGCCGAGTTTGAGGGCCACATTCACCTCGTCGAGCACCACCAATTTGCGGCGGCCATCGGCCAGGTACTCGCAGGACTTTTGCCAGGCCTGCTGGACCAGCTGCCGGTCCCGCTCCCGGTCCTGGGTCTCCCAGGTGAAGCCCTCCCCGAGGGCATGCCAGGCCAGGGCCTCGCCAAACAGTTGCAGGGCCCGGGCTTCGCCCGGTTGCCAGCCCCCCTTGATGAACTGCACCACCGCCACGTGGTCGCCATGGCCCAGGCTGCGCAGCACCAGGCCTAGGGCGGCGGTGGTTTTGCCCTTGCCATCGCCGGTAAACACCAACACCAGGCCCTTTTCCAGGTTGCGCTCGCCCACCCGTTGTTGCTGGACCTCCCGGCGCCGGGCCATGCGCTTGCGGTAGCCCTCGGCATCGCCCTCGGGGGCCAGGTCACCGCCCGGTCCGAGCTCGGCGGCGGCCTGATCCAGGTTTTGCCCTAGGAAGTCCGGGTCGGGCTGGCGCTGGCCCATGGGATCGGGGCTAGGGCTCGGGCTCAAGGGGGTTCCTCATCGAGCTGGGCACTCTGGCGTCTTCAGGCCCTTGGTTGTTGCCGTCAGGTCCTTAGTTGTTGCCGTCAGGCCCTTGGTTGTCGCCGTCATGTAGGTGGCTGTCGCCGGGCCAGCGCCGCATCGACGGCCTGTTGCTGGTCGCGCCGGGTGATCCAGTGGTGGTACGTGCGGGTGTGGATCGTCACCGAGTGGCCCATCATCCGGGCCGCCACCGTGTCGGGTAGGCCCAGGTGGATCGTGCGCACGGCCCAGGCGTGGCGCAGGTCGTAGGGGGTGAGGGGCAGCCCATAGCGGCGGAATTGTTCGGCCACCCGCCGGCCCACCTGCTGCAGGGTGGTCCGGCCCAGGTCCGTGCGGACGGGCGGCAGCAGGCCCTTGCTGTCCGCCAGTCGCGGTAGCTCGAAGGCGTCGACCCACTCCGGCTGGAAGGGCCAGATCTGGTGTTCGCCGGTCTTGCTGGTGGGCAACACCCGGATGACCCGATCGCCGCGGCTGGCCAGGGCCGAAAGATCACTAAAAAAGATCTCGTGGTTGCGTAAGCCATAGGTGGCCATCAGCCCATAGGCCAGACGCCAGCCCGGGTTGGGGATGCGCTCGCTCCAGCGCAGGATCTCCTGGTCGTTGGGCAGTTGCCGGAACTGGGCCACGTGCAGGCCGTAGCCCCCGGCCCGCTCGCTCCAGTCCGCCGGCAGGCTGATGCCCAGCTGGCTGGCCAGGGCCGCCAGGCTGGTGCCGCATTGCTGGCGGCCGCGGCTGGCGGTGGGATAGCTCTCCAGCACCTGCTCCAGCAACCAAGGCGGCGGGGCAGTGGTGAGTGGTACCCCCAGCTCGCCGGCGGCTTGCTGCAGCCGGCGTAGGTAAGGCAGGTAGGCGCTGGTCCAGGTGGTGCGGCTGCCGGCCGGAGAGCGGCGGCGGCGGGGATCGGCAAAGAATTGGTGCTCGAACGTGGCCAGAATCGGGGCGAGCTCACCGCGGGCCCAAGGCGAGCTGGCAACCGGCCCGGACTGGGACCCTTGGGGCCCGGCTGCCTGGGCCGGCCGCCGTTGGCCGGGGCTCCTGGCCTGGTTTGGAACGCTGGCCTGGCGCCGCCGGGGCAGGGATCGGGGATCGCCCAGGTTTTGACGATGGGGGGCCGGGCCGGTTGGCTGCGGTGCGGCAGTGGGGGCTACCCCCGTTGGTTTGGCTTGGATCTGGCTCCAGTCCTCCCAGTGGAAGCGCTGCTGCTGCAGCTGTTGCAGCAGCCGGCGCAGCTGCAGCCGCGCCTGCTCCAGGCCATGGGCGTCGGCGGCAAGGCCCAGGCTGAGGCGCTGCACCGGATGGGCTCCGGTGCCGCGGCGGCAGGGCAAGGGCCCCCGCAGGCCCAAGCGGTTGCCGCGCCGCTCCAAGCGCAGGGCAACGCCGGTGGCGGCCAGTAGGGCGTTCTGGCGCTGGATCTCGGCATCCAGGGCGGCCCCATGGGTGGGCTCAGGGGGGATGGTTGGGTCGGGATCGTTGGCGGGACGGCCTGGCGGCAGTGGATTGGCCGCCACGGGGGCCTGGGGATCGGCCGCCTGGGGCTGGGGCATCGGCACGTCTGCTTCCGGTCCCAACGGCGGGCTGACCCTATCGATGGCATGGCGGTCGCGCCAGGCCCAGCTCCGGCCCTTCAGCGTTACGCTCAGGGGCATTCTCGTCTAAAAGCCTGGGGCATGACCAAGGTCGGCGTGCTGTTGCTGAACCTCGGCGGCCCGGAACGCATCGAGGATGTGGGGCCGTTTCTCTACAACCTGTTTGCAGATCCGGAAATTATCCGGCTGCCGATTCCAGCCCTGCAGAAGCCCCTGGCCTGGTTGATCAGCACCCTGCGCAGCGGTAAATCGAAGGCGGCCTATCGCTCGATCGGGGGGGGCTCACCCCTGCGCCGCATCACCGAGCACCAGGCTCGGGAGCTCCAGAGCGAGCTGCGCCATCGCCAGATTGAAGCCACCACCTATGTGGCGATGCGCTACTGGCATCCCTTCACCGAATCGGCGGTGGCCGACATCAAGGCCGATGGCATTGAAGAGGTGGTGGTGCTGCCCCTCTATCCCCATTTCTCGATCAGTACCAGTGGCTCCAGCTTCCGGGAACTGCAGCGCCTGCGCCAGCGGGATCCCGCCTTCGAGCGCCTGCCGATCCGCTGCATCCGCAGCTACTACGACGACCCGGGCTACGTCGGGGCCATGGCCGAGCTGATCGCTAAGGAAATCCAGAGTTGTGAGGTGCCGAGCACGGCCCATGTCTTTTTCAGCGCCCATGGGGTGCCGAAGAGCTACGTGGAGGAGGCGGGCGATCCCTACCAGGCCGAAATCGAAGCCTGCGCAGGCCTGATCATGGAGCGGCTCCAGGCCGACCTCGGCCACACCAACCCCTTCACCCTGGCCTACCAGAGCCGGGTCGGTCCGGTCGAATGGCTGCGGCCCTACACCGACGATGCCCTGCACCAGCTGGGTGCCGATGGGGTGAAGGATCTGGTGGTGGTGCCGATCAGTTTTGTTAGCGAGCACATCGAAACCCTCGAAGAAATCGACATCGAGTACCGCGAAATCGCCACCGAGGCGGGGGTGACTAACTTTCGCCGGGTGCCCGCCCTCGATATCAGCCCCAGCTTCATCATGGGGCTCGCCGACCTCGTGCAGCACTCCCTGGCAGGCCCGGAAGTGAACCTGGATCAGGCGGCGGAACTGTCGCGCACGGTCAAGCTCTATCCCCAGGACAAGTGGGCCTGGGGCTGGAACAACAGTTCCGAAGTTTGGAATGGGCGACTAGCCATGTTGGGCTTTTCGGCTTTCCTGCTGGAGCTGATTAGTGGCCAGGGGCCATTGCATGCCTTGGGGTTGCTTTAGGGCCGCCGGCCCTGGGGCCGATTCGACCCCAGGCTTGCTGCCAGGGATGCGTTCCAACGGGTCTGGCTGGCTACGCCCATTGAACCGCCTCCTCCCTTGGGGCTTGCTCTTGGCCGCGGCCCTGGCGCCCTCGTTGGCGGCGCCAGCCCAGGCCGAGCCCCGCTGGCGCCGGGGTGTCTTCCCGGTGGTGAGTTTTTTTGGCTACACCAGCCATTTCGGGCTGCGGGCCGGCCCCGGGGGCGGCGAGGAGCCCCACTACGGGCTCGATATCGCTGCTCCGCTTGGCTCCCCGATCCGTAACTGGTGGGGGGGCGTCGTCAGTGATGTGCTGGCCGGGGGGGCCTGTGGCAATGGCCTGGTGATCCGCTCCGGCCCCTATGAACACCTCTATTGCCACATGGCAGGTGAGGTCCGCGGTGGCGTCTACCGCAGTGGCGAGGTGCTGGTGGCCAGCGGCCAACGGCTCCAGGCCGGCGAGCTGATCGGCCATGTCGGCATCACCGGCCGCACCACAGGCCCCCACCTGCACTGGGGCATCCGCTATCGGGGCCAGTGGCTCGATCCGGCGGCGATCCTGCGGGCCATGGCGATGGCCCGCAGGGGCGGTTGAGGCCAGGCTCGCTCCAAGCCCTAGGGGGTGGAAAGCCCGCCCTGGGGCCTGGTTCCGGCAGTCATCGGGCGCTTTCCTTGGGGAACTTCCTTTAAACGTCCCCATTGGGCGCCTTGAGAAGGACAGCTTCTGGGGGTGGTTGCAGGGGGCCCCATGCAACAGCTGGCCGCTCCAGCCCCCATCGCGGGGGTAAGCCCTTAGGGTTGGTTATCGCTGTTGTCGGTGCTGGCTGTCGTCGTGACCCTGACCTCCGTATCTGCGGCGGCTGAGGCCGCCATCTCCTCCTACCCGGTTCGGGCCAACGGCGGCTATGCCCTGATGGATGCCCTGCATCGCCACGGGGTTGACCATATTTTCGGCTACCCAGGCGGGGCGATCCTGCCGATCTACGACGAGCTGCATAAGGCCGAGTCTCGGGGCTGGCTGAAGCACATCCTGGTGCGCCATGAACAGGGCGGCACCCATGCGGCCGATGCCTACGCCCGGGCCACCGGCAAGGTGGGGGTCTGTTTCGGCACCTCCGGACCGGGGGCCACCAACCTGGTTACCGGCATCGCCACGGCCCAGATGGATTCGGTGCCGATGGTGGTGATCACCGGCCAGGTGCCCCGCGCCGCCATCGGCACCGATGCCTTCCAGGAAACGGACATCTTCGGCATCACCCTGCCGATCGTGAAGCATTCCTGGGTGGTGCGGGATCCTGCCGACATCGGCCGGATCGTGGCTGAAGCCTTCCTGATCGCCTCCACCGGCCGTCCCGGCCCGGTGTTGATCGATGTGCCCAAGGATGTGGGCCTTGAAGAGTTTGATTACACGCCGGTGGAGCCCGGCTCGGCCATGCCCGCGGGCTACCGCCTGCCGGCGCCGGCCCATCCCGAATCGATCAGCCAGGCCCTAGAGCTGATTCGCCAGTCCCATCGGCCCCTGCTCTACGTGGGTGGCGGTGCGATCAGTTCCGGCGCCCATGGGGTGATACACCAGCTGGCCGAACGGTTCCGGCTGCCGGTGACGACCACCCTGATGGGCAAGGGGGCCTTCGATGAAACCCATCCCCTGGCCGTGGGCATGCTCGGCATGCACGGCACCGCCTACGCCAACTTTGCCGTCACCGAGTGTGACCTGCTGATTGCCGCTGGGGCCCGATTTGATGATCGGGTCACGGGCCGGCTCGATAGTTTTGCCCCCCGGGCCCGGGTGATCCACATCGACATCGATGCGGCCGAAGTCGGTAAGAACCGGGTGCCAGACGTGCCGATTGTGGCCGATGTGCACCAGGCGATGGGGGCCCTGTTGGCAGCCTCCGCTGGGGAGGCCCCTTCCGGCCGTACCGAGGCCTGGCTCGAGCGCATTGCGAGCTGGAAACACCACTACCCCCTGGTGGTTCCCACCCCGGAAGGGGAGATCGCCCCCCAGGAGGTGGTGATCGCCCTGCAGGAGCTGGCGCCCAGGGCCTATGTCACCACCGACGTGGGCCAGCACCAGATGTGGGCTGCCCAATTTCTCCATACCGGCCCGCGCCGTTGGATCAGCAGCGCCGGCCTAGGTACCATGGGCTTTGGCATGCCCGCCGCCCTGGGTGTGCAGACGGCCTTCCCCCAGGAGCAGGTGATCTGTGTGGCGGGCGATGCCAGCATCCTGATGAACATTCAGGAACTGGGCACCCTGTCCCAGTACCAACTGCCGGTGAAGGTGGTGATCCTCAACAACGGTTGGCAAGGCATGGTGCGCCAATGGCAGGAAAGTTTCTATGGGGAGCGCTATTCCGCCTCGGAAATGACCGGCGGCATGCCCAACTTCGAGGCCCTGGCCGAAGCCTTTGGCGTCAAGGGAATCACCATTACCGAGCGAGAGGATCTGCACGCTGGCCTGCGGCGGGCCCTGGCCCATCCAGGGCCCGCCTTCGTGAATGTGGTGGTGCGGCGCGGTGAAAACTGCTATCCGATGGTGCCGCCCGGCGCCAGCAACGCCCAGATGGTGGGCCTCCCGAGCCATCCCGAATTGGCCATCGATACCAGCCGCCAGTGCAACGCCTGCGGCAGCACCACCGAAAGCGCCCACCACTTCTGCCCCAGCTGTGGGGCGAAGCTCTGAACGCCCTGCCCCGGCCCGATTCAGGCCGCGTCGCTCCCCGTGGGACCTTTCCCCCTGGGACCTTCCCCCTTGGGACAAAGGGCTGGTGGCCTTCTGCCTGGTGGGCCCCTCAGTGGTCTGGTTTCGGCCTGCTGGCCCTAGGGATTGTGCTGGGCGCCACGCTGCTGCTGGCCTCTCCCCTGGCCGTTCGGGCAGCTGAGGTGCTGCAGGTGCGCAGTGGCACCGTGTTGCAGATCGGTGATGGCAATCGCAACTACACCGTGCGGTTGGCCTGTCTGAGCGTGAGCCCGGAGGCCAACGCCGAGGCCGTGGCCTGGTTGCGCCAACAGCTGCCGCGCCGCAGCCGGGTCAACCTGCGGCCGGTGGGCAGTCAGGACGGCATCTTGGTGGCGCGGGTCAGCCGGCTCGAGATCGGCGCCAACGGCCAGCTCCCCAGCCCGAACCTGGGCCAGGGCCTGGTGGCCGCCGGTTTGGCCAGCTGGCTGCCAAACTGCAGTTCCTAATCGTTGTTGGCCAATTGGGGCCATCCCATGGGGATTAATCGCACCGCCAAGGGCATCGTGCTGGTGCCGACCCTGTTGCTTGGAGCCGCTTTCCTCTCAGCTGCCGCCTGGCTGGATGGGGAGGCCGCCGCCAACAAGCCCCTGGCCCTCTGGCTGGGTGCGGTCTTGATCGGTGCAGGACTGCTGGCCCAGCTGTTGCCGGAATCTCCCCAGGAAGAGCCTGACTGAGGCCCCAGACCGACCCTGGATGGATTGGTGAGGGGCTGCTGAGACCCCTGATGCTGAGTCCCAAGGGGTGATCTGGGCGCCTGAGGACCCTTTCCAAGGGCGCCTTATTTCGCTGGCAGGGCGGTCGCTGGGCCAGGGGGTTGACTGACGCGAGTAGGGCTAGGCGAGAGCGGTTGGGGTTGGACCTTGGGGGCAGGTCGTTGCTGGTTTTGTTGTTGCTGCTTTTGAACCAATTGGAAGTAATCCGCCGTGGGGAAGATCACGTAGCGATCCTGGGGCGATTGGATGATCTGGCGCAGCACGGCGGAGAGATCGGCCACCTGGGGTTTGAGGCTGGCCCGTTTGGTGGGAGGCACTTTGGCGATCGCCGCCTGTAGGGAGGCATAGCTCATGAAGAACACGAGCTTGGGCTCGGTTGGCGCCGTTGCTTGACCAGCCGGTTGGAGCCCATTCAGGGTCAAGAAGGGTTTGGTGAAAAACACCGGCACGGCAAGGCCTTCCTGAATTTGTTTGTCGCTAAGGCCCTGCTGTTTCAGCATCAAGGCGGCCTGTTGGCGGTCGGCCGGGCTGCTGATCACCGGTGCCACCAGGGTGCGGCTCTTGTCTTTGAGTTGCAACTGCAATTGCTTGACCTTGGCATTCATCTCATTGAGCGGAATGGCGACCAGCTTGGCCAGCAGGCTGGGATTGGCCTTCTGCAGAATTGCCAGTTCGGCCTCGGCCTTGGCCCTTTCCAGGTAGAGGGGTAAGACCAGGGTCTTGTCCTTGGCAATGGGCAGGGGCACGCCCTTGCCATCGGTGAGAACGAAGACCGGCACAACGGCCAGTTTCTTGAGGGCTTCAGCCTCGGGAATGGCCTGGGCTGGCGCCATGGCTAGCTGGAGGCTGGCGGTCAATAGAAGCAGCTTTGTGACCGGATTGGGCCGGTATTGTGTAAAAAACATGCGCCAAGATTGCGGCAAGGGTTGCATTGATGCGGCAGATGTGAGCACCGGTTTCGTCAAGGGAATGCCCCTAATCTGATCGCGGTGCACGGTGGCGGTCATGGCAGGAACCGGCCCCGTTCGACCCCGCCATCCTGGTCCCTCTTCGGCCAGTCTCTCCTCGGCCAGTCCCTCCTCGGCTTGGGGTGAGGGCCTCCTTGCTCGCCTAGGCCCGCTGCGGTTCCGTTGGTGGCCCCGATCCTGGGACGGGTCGGAAACGTTGGCCGGGTCCGGGTGGGGATTGGGGACCCAGCGGCCCTGGCTGCCCCGGTGCCTCAGCGCCTTGGGCCTCCTGGCCAGCCTGATGGGTAGCCAGGGCCTGGCCTCCAGCAGCCCCCAGGGGGCCGAGGTGGTGCTGCTGCTTCCCGCCGGCGACCCCTGGTCTGGCCCCAGCGATGGCCTGCGGCGCGGCTACGGCCTGGCGATCGAGCAGGCCCAGGTCTGCGGCCAGCCCAGTCCAAACCTGGATCTGGCCTGGGTGCCGGCCGGCATTGAACCGGGCGATGCCCTGGCCGGGCGGCCCCGCACCCGGCTGGTGATCGCCCCGGCGGCGGCGCCCGTGGAGGCCTATGGGGTGCTGGCCAAGCAGCGCCAGTGGACGGTGCTGCTTCCCCTGCAACGGGGGGCCAGCGTTGGCCGTTTGCCCCAGCTGCTCGGGGGCGATCAGCTTTGGCCCCTCCTGGCCCCCCGGGGCCTGGAGGCGGATCGGCTGGCCCAGGGGCTGGTGGCGGCCCGCCTGGGGCGGGTGTTGGTGGTGCGCGATGGCAGCCCCGGCCAGAAAGCCCTGGCCGAACGCTTCCTCGAAAGCCTGCTGGCCGCTGGTGGCTCTAGCGCCGGGTTGGAGCCAGGGGTCCAGGTGCTTGATGCCCGTCAGCCGGGGGGCCTGGCCCAGCTGCGCCGGGATGTGGACTGGGCTGGCCCCCAGGTGTTGGCCATTTTCACCGAACCAGGCAGCCCCCTGGCCCAGGCGGTGCGCTCCAGCCCCTGGCCGGCGGTGCTGACCCTGGCCTGGCCGTTTGCCGAGCTGGAGCCCCTGGCCAATCCCCAGCTAGGGGTGGATCCCCGCGGCCGGGGAGAGGGCTGGCCAGCTTTTGCCCGGGCCTTTGAAGGTCGCTGGGGCTACGTCCCCGGCCTGGCCGAGGCGGCGGGATACGACGCTGGCCAGCTCGTCAGCCTGGCGGCGATGCGCTTCCAGGGCCAGCCGGGCTGGGATCTGCAGTGGTTCCACGGCCATGGCCGGCCCCTGCCGCTCTGTGCGGCCATCGCAGCGCGGCGCCTGGGACGGCCCCTGCGGCCCCAGGGCGCCGCCAGTCACCTCGATGGCGCTGCCGGTCGGGCCCCAAGTGCCGCCCTGCGGCTCAGCCAACTCCCCGCCAGACCATGAGCCCTTCCCCTGATCCATCCCCGAGCCCGTACCAAAGCCAAGCGGAGGGCCGACACCAGCCCCTGGTCCTGGCCCTGGAGGCGGCTGGGCTAGAGGCGATCGCGGCCGTAGGGGGCAAGAACGCCTCCCTGGGCGAACTGCTGCGGGAACTGGGCTCCGAAGGGGTGCGGGTGCCGGGGGGCTTTGCCACCACGGCCCATGCCTATGGGGCCTTTCTGGACGCCAATCAGCTGCGGGAGCCCTTGGGTCGTTTGCTCGATGGCCTGGATGGCAACGATCTCGCTGCCCTGCAGGCGGCCGGACGGGCGGCCCGGGCCCTGGTGCTGGCGGCCCGCCTGCCGGATGACCTCCAGCGGGCCATCCTCAGCGCCTACGGGCAGCTGGGGCAAAACAGCGCTGGCGTTGCCCTAACCAACGGCGTTGCGGTGGCGGTGCGCTCCAGCGCCACCGCTGAAGACCTGCCCGAGGCCAGCTTTGCCGGCCAGCAGGAAACCTTTTTGAACGTCTCCGGTGAGGCGGAATTGTTGGCCGCTTGCCGGCGGTGCTACGCCTCCCTGTTCACCGATCGGGCCATCTCCTACCGGATCCTGCATGGCTTCGACCACCTAGAGGTGGCCCTCTCGATCGGGGTGCAGCGCATGGTGCGCTCCGATCTGGGCGCCGCCGGGGTGATGTTCAGCATCGACACCGAAACCGGTTTCCGCGATGCGGTGTTGCTGACCGCCGCCTACGGCCTGGGCGAAACGGTGGTTCAGGGCTCGGTCAACCCGGACGAATACCTGATCTTCAAGCCCACGCTGGAGCAGGGCTTTGCGCCGATCCTGAGCCGGCGGCTGGGCAGTAAGGCGATCCGCATGGTCTACCCCCCTGGCGCCGTTGCCAGCAACCACCCCGCTGGGGCGGGTCCAGGGCCCGACCTCCTGGCCGCGTCGGCCCCAGGCCAAACCGTGCCTGGCCAAACCGCCCAAAGCCAACCCGCCCAAAGCGAAACCGTCCAAGGCGAAACCGTCCAACGCCAACACGACCCTGCCGAGGAGCTAGGCCTCAGCCACACCTGCACCCTGGCGGTCGATCCGGCCGATCGGGCCCGCTTTGCCATCACGGACGACGAGGCCCTGCAGCTGGCCCGTTGGGCCTGCCGCATCGAGGCCCACTACAGCGCCCGCCGCGGCAAGGCCACGCCCATGGACATCGAATGGGCCAAAGATGGCCTCACCGGCGAGCTCTTCATCCTCCAGGCGCGACCGGAAACGGTGGAATCGCGGCGTTCCGCCCAGGTGTTGCGCAGCTGGCATCTCGAACCCCACCAGGCGCCCGTGATCACCCGGGGCCGGGCGATTGGGGCCTCGATCTGCACGGGCCGGGCCCGGATCATCCAGGATCCCTCGGCGATTGCCAGCTTCCAGCAGGGCGATCTGCTGGTGACCGATCGCACCGATCCCGATTGGGAGCCGATCCTCAAGTTGGCCAGCGGTGTGATCACCAACCAGGGCGGGCGCACCTGCCATGCGGCGATCATTGCTCGGGAGATGGGCATCACCGCCATCGTTGGCACGGGCGATGGCACGGCCGTGATTGCCGATGGTGAAGCGATCACGGCCAGCTGCTGCGAGGGCGATGAGGGGCTGGTTTATCGGGGTGAGCTGGCCTTTCGGCTTGAGGAGCAGCAACTCAGCGATCTGCCGGCCACCCGCACCCGGATCCTGATCAACGTGGGCAACCCTGATGAGGCCTTCAACCTGGCGGCGATCCCCTGCGATGGCGTCGGCCTGGCCCGGCTCGAATTCATCATCGCCAACCAGATCAAGGTCCATCCGATGGCCTTGCTGGAGCCCGATCAACTCAGGGATCCGGCGGATCGCTTGGCGATCGCCGCGCTCACCGCCGCCTATCTGCGGCCAGCCGACTACTACGTCGACCGGCTGGCCCAGGGCATGGGCCGGATCGCGGCGGCCTTCTTTCCCCGGCCGGTGGTGCTGCGCTTCTCCGATTTCAAGAGCAACGAATACGCCCGGCTGCTGGGCGGCCGCGACTTTGAACCCCAGGAGGAGAACCCGATGCTGGGCTGGCGCGGCGCCTCCCGCTACACCGCCCCGGGCTTTCGGGAGGCCTTCGGCCTGGAATGCCAAGCCTTCAAGCGGGTGCGCGAGACCATGGGGCTCACCAACGCCAAGGCGATGGTGCCCTTCTGCCGCACCCCAGAAGAGGGCGATCGGGTGCTGGCCGAGATGGCCCGCCACGGATTGGTGCGAGGTGAAAACGGCTTGGAGGTGCTGGTGATGTGTGAATTGCCCAGCAACGTGATCGGAGCGGCGGCTTTTGCCGAGCGCTTCGATGGCTTTTCGATCGGCTCCAACGACCTCACCCAGCTCACCTTGGGCCTGGATCGGGATTCGGCCCTAGTGGCTGACCTGTTTGATGAGCGCCATCCCACGGTGCTGGCGATGGTGAGCCTGGCGATTCAGACCGCCAAACGCTGCGGCCGTCCGATCGGGATCTGCGGTCAGGCCCCGAGTGACTATCCCGAATTCGCCCGTTTCCTCGTGGAGCAGGGCATCGATTCGATCAGCCTCAATCCCGATGTGGCCATCGCCACCCGCCTGGCCATTGCAGCAATCGAAGCGGACCTGGCGGCCCAGGGCTGAATTCACCAACCCCGTTCTCAAGAGGGGAGAGCATGGCCCCCCTCTGGGGCCGATCAGGCCGGCTGCAGCACCAGGGTGTGGCCAGGGCGCCGTCCCCACAGTTGCCAGAGCACCAGCAGATGGGCACTGCTGCGCAGCACACACAACACGGCCAGGGCCACACAGAGCGGGCAATGGGTGATTGACACGGCGCAGCGGCCCTGGAGGCCCGAAGTCTGGCAGCGCTGCCCCCGTCCAGCCCGCCCGCGCCATGCTTCGACATTGCCATGCTTCGACATCGCCACGGCCGCGGCGCCCTGGTGGGTCGGCCAGCCAGGATTATTGGCAATGGAACTCCCCGGAGCGGGCCCGTGTTGCGGCTGACCGAACTGAAGCTGCCGCTCGATCACAACGAGGCGGATCTGGTGGCGGCGGCCTGCAAACGGCTGCGGCTACGGGCCGATGCCCTCAGGGCCCACCACCTGGTGAAACGCAGCATCGATGCGCGTAAAGCGGGCCAGATCCAACTGACCTACAGCCTGGACTTGGAGCTGGCCCCAGGCCTAGAGACCAAGCTGCTGCAACGCTTTCGCGGCGATTCCCACCTCGCACCCAGTCCGGATACCCGTTACCTGGTGCCCTGGCAGGCGCCGCCCCAGCTCCGGCAACGCCTTGGCCAGGACCTGCTCCGCCCGGTGGTGATTGGCGCCGGGCCCTGTGGTTATTTCGCCGCCCTGTTGTTGGCCCAGATGGGTCTTAAACCCCTGCTGCTCGAGCGGGGCCAGGCGATCAAGCAGCGCAGCGCCGACACCTTTGGCTTCTGGAAGGGTCGCAGCCCTTTCAAGCCTGAATCAAACGCCCAATTTGGCGAAGGCGGTGCGGGCACCTTCTCCGACGGCAAGCTCTACAGCCAGGTGCGTGATCCTGGTCACCGGGGCCGCAGGGTGTTGGAGGAGCTGGTGGCCGCTGGGGCCAACCCGGAAATCCTGGTGCTGCACCGGCCCCACATCGGCACCTTCAAGCTCGCCACGGTGGTGCGGGGCCTGCGGGCCCAAATCGAGGCCCTAGGGGGTGAAATTCGATTTGGCAGCCGGGTGCAGCGGCTGGAGGTGGAAGCGATCGATCCCACTGGGGGTGGGGCTGACGCCCCCCAGCAGCGCGTCACGGGGGTCACCCTGGCCGATAACAGCTTTATCGCGGCGGACCAGGTCGTTCTGGCCGTGGGCCACAGCGCCCGGGACACCTTCGCGATGCTGCACCAGCAGGCGGTGGCCATGGAGCTCAAGCCCTTCTCCGTGGGCCTGCGCATCGAACATCCCCAGGCCCTGATTGACCAGGCCCGCTGGGGCGCCTGCGCCGGCCACCCGCGCCTGGGGTCGGCCGAATACAAACTGGTGCACCATGCCAGTAATGGACGCTGTGCCTATAGCTTTTGCATGTGCCCGGGGGGCCTGGTGGTGGGGGCCACTTCTGAAGAGGGCCGGGTGGTGACCAATGGCATGAGCCAGCATTCGCGCAATGAGCGCAATGCCAATAGCGCGATTGTCGTCTCGATCGAACCGGCCGATGTGGAACCCTACGGCGATGGTCCAGGGGACCCACTAGCAGGGATTGCCTTCCAACGCCATTGGGAGGAGAAGGCCTTTGCCCTCGGTGGCGCCAGCTATGCGGCCCCCGCGCAAAGGCTCAAGGATTTTCTTGGCAACCGCAGCTCTGGAGCCCTGGGCAGCGTCATTCCTTCCTACGAGCCCGGGGTGCGGCTGACCAATCTGGAATCCGCCTTGCCGCCCTTTGTGATTGAGGCCCTGCGCGAGGCCCTACCAGCCTTTAATCGCACCATCCCTGGCTACGCCATGGCCGATGCCCTGTTGACCGGGGTGGAAACGAGAACATCATCGCCCTTGCGGCTGCCGCGCAATGGCGATTTCGAGAGTGTCAATACCAGGGGGCTGTATCCGGCCGGAGAGGGGGCCGGCTATGCCGGCGGCATCCTCTCGGCGGCTATTGATGGGATTCGGGTGGCCGAAGCCGTGGCCCTCACTCTTCGTCTTCAGCACCCAGGGGCGCCAGGCGAATCTGCTTGCGGCCCAGCTTGATCTCAAACTCGTCGCCGGGCTTGAGGTCCAGCATGGCGGTGTAGGCCTTACCCACCATCAGGTTGCCGTTGAACTGCACCTTGGTGCTGAAGCTGAGCTTGCGGCCACCTTTGCCGACTTTGGAATTGGTGCCGAAGTCAACGCCCTTGGCGTTGAGTAGGGCTTCGTAGAAGGCCGTGAAGTTCAGGCGCTCGGTGCCGTCCTTTTTGGAGGTCACATAGCCGCAGGCGCGGACGACATCGGACTTGCTGGCATCACCCAACTCCTTAACCTTGGCAAGCAAATCAGGACCAGACAGCAGTTTCATTGGATTGTTTTGTGCAGCAACTGCATTCTTACATGGGGGTGAGGCCATCTGCAACCCCCCTGCACATCTACGGCAATTGATTCGCAACCCCTTGCGGGTTGCAGTCAAGCCTGCGACACAATACCGCTCCACTGCACGGCGCGAACCTGGTCGCGGCGCCAGGAATGGAACAGCAGCTCTTCGCTTGCCGTGCAGAGTGGGCAAGTACTGATCTGGCGTTCAGACAGACCGCACAATTCAAGCTGGCGACGGCTGGCAGCGCGCAGGTCGAGACGATCATGGCCTGGCTTGTCATCTTCTAGCAGGGCGCCACACTCAATCAATTCCTGCCGAAGTTTCATTAGCTCGGATGACTCCAGCTCGCGGCTGGCGCCAGGGTCAACAGCTTGGCGATTGACCAGGCCCAGGGCCACCTGGTCAGAGACGTTGCGCTGCACCTGGTAGCGCTCCCCAGAGATGGCCGGTCCCAGGGCAACGACCAGCTCTTCCCGGCGGCTACCGGCTGCTTCGAGTTGGGCGATGGCCTTGGGCAGGATGCGGCCGGCCACCCCGCGCCAGCCCCCATGGCAGGCCGCCACCCGGCCGCTGCGCCGGTCCGCCAGCAGCACCGGGGTGCAATCGGCGCCGCACACCCAAAGACTCTGGCCGCCCGCATCGCTCCTCAGTCCGTCGGCTTTGGGCCAGGGTTCAGCGCTACAGGCCGACGCGGGCAGCACCTCGGCGCCATGGACCTGGGTTAGGCGATGGACGCTGATGCCGGCACTGACCGTGCCGGCTAAGTGCTGGGGGCCCCGGCCCTGCCACTGGCGCGTGAAAAAACCATGCTCAAACTCGGCCAGCAGATCGGATTGCAGGTAGTAGCCGCCGTAGCTGCCAACCCAGGTCCAGCCCACCAGGTTGTTGAAGCCCGCATCGGGGCGATCGAAGGGGGCATCAACGGCTTCAGCCATGGCGCGGGCGAGGTTGGGCCTTAGGCGTCCGGTAGGTCCCGTAGGAGCCAGAAGCCGGTGAAGCCAGGCTGCTCTTCGCTGGCCTGCACGGCCAGAAACTGCACCCCGCCGGCGGCTAGGCGGGCTTGCTGCAGGGCCTCGGCGGCGGCTGCTGCTTCCTCCGCCGCCAGGTTGCCCAGCAGCCAACGGTCCTCCAGGCCTGCCTCCAGCACCAGCTGCTGGCCGGCCACGCTCAGCCGCACCGGCTCAAGTCCGGCCAGCCAGCCGGCAATTGCCAGGGAACGGTTGCTGCTGAACAGGCGCAGGCCGGTCACCATTAAATCGTCATCAAGCTCGGCAGGCAGGGGCACCAGGGCTGGGAAATCAATCGGCCATTGGTCTGCTTCGCGCAGGGCTGCCAGGGGCAGGGAGGCCCAGCTCCAACGTTCGCCCCGGGCCGCTTCGGGCAGGGGCACGGCCAGGGGCTGGATCGGTGACGGGGGCGGGGCCAGGGGGCCGGCCAGGTAACCCTCTTCCGCCGGGTACACATCCCGCTGGCGCTCGTTCAGCCATTCAATGAGGCCATAGCAGCGGCGACTGGCCACCACCTCGAGGGCCAGGGATTCGGCGGCCCGTTGCACCATGGTGCGCATCGAGGGCCGCCAGCAGCGGATGCGCCGGGGCGGGGCAAAGCCCTGGTCGGCGGCGGCGGCTAGGGCCTCGCCAAGGGCGTCGCGCAGCCACACGGAATTGACGCTGGCCGCCGGGCAGCGCAGCACCCAGCGGAACCGGCCCTGGCTCGGGTCCAGCCCCTGACTGGAGCAAATCAGCAGTTCCCAACGCTTCTTGCCGTCGGGTTCGACCACGGGGCGGGAGTAATAGTCCAGCTCCCAGTCCGCTTCGATCGGGGCTGCGGCAACCAGGCTCATCCTGCGGCCTGCTCCTGGTTGCGGAGCATGTTGCGCGCCCGGTTGGCCCGGTCAGCAGCTTCGGCCATCACCGTGTCCTTGGCGATCAGCAATTCACCGGGTTGGCCTTCCAGCAGGGCCGTGTTGAGGGCGATCCGCCCCCGGCCGGGATCGAGTTCGGTAATCAGGGCCTTGAGCCGGTCGCCCTGGTCAAAGATTTCGCGCAGGTCGCGCATGGTGCCGCCGGTGATCGCCGAATGGTGCAGCAGGCCACTCACCCCGCCGAGATCGACAAAGAGGCCGTAGGGCTTGACCGCCACCACCTGACCTTCGACCAGTTGGCCCACCTCCAGGTTGGTGAACAGGGCGGCGGTGGCCGCCTTCTTCTCCGAGAGCACCAGTTTGCGGGTTTCCGGGTTCACCTCCAGGAAGGCCACACCCAAGGTTTTGCCCACCAGGGCCTCATGGTTTTCGCCGTCCTGGAGCTGGGAGCGGGGGATGAAGCCGCGGAGGCCCTCCAGGTCGGCGGTCACGCCACCCCGATTGAAGCCGCTCACCTTGACCTGAACTACCTTGCCGTCCTTCTCCAGTTGGCGCACCTTCTCCCAGCTTTGGCGCAGGGCCAGGGCCCGGGCGCTGATCGTCACCATGCCATCGGCGTTCTGCTCGCGGGTGACCAGCACCTGCACGGCGGTGCCCTTGGGGAAGCGCTCCTTGAGGTTGGTGATCACCCCAAGGCCGGCTTCGGCCTTGGGCATGAAGCCGGGGGCCTTGCCGCCCACATCCACATACACCCCATCGCTTTCGACGCTGAGGACGACGCCACTGACGACCTCGCCGGTGGTGCCGATCGGCTCGTTTTCATCGAGGGCGGCAAGGAAAGCTTCCTCATCGAAATCGAAATCGTCGACGGTGCGCGCTGGCGTCGAGGGCCGCTCCTGGCCCCGTTCGGGGCTGGCGCCTGCGTTGCCAACCATCCGGGCCGAACCGCTGCTGCCGCCACCGGAGCGACGCTGGCGGCTGGAATCGGGTCCCAACAGGTCGGCCATGGTGAGCCCCTCCATGCTTCCCATGTCGAAGCGCTCCTCGTCGCTAACGGGGGCTGGGGTCGCGCTGGCTGGCGTGGTGGGCCGTTGGGGGGCTAGGGGCGCTTCGCCGCGGCCGGCCCGGGCGGCGGCCTCCAGGTCGGCCGCCCGTTGCAGGGCCGCTTCGGCGGCCTGACGGGCCTCATTGGCCTCCTGCTCAAGCCGCTGTTGTTCGTCCTTTTTGCTGATGTGCAGGACCTGGGGGGGCTTGCGTACCGGCGCTGGGGCCGGGGTGCGGTTGGGGCCCTGGGGCCTGGCGGCCAGCGACTGGGCAGGCTTGGCCGGTGGCTGGGGGGGCTGGGGGGTGCCGGATCCGGCCATGACCAAGGGAATGCTCTAAGCCGCACACTGTAGGGACGCCCGATCGAGCCAAGCCATGCCCGCGCCACGGTGTCTGGATCGGCTGGCCTGGCCCCAGCTGGCGGAGGCCGCCCGCCAGGGCGGCAGCACCGTGCTCTGGCCCTTTGGCGCGATTGAGCAACACGGGCCCCAGCTGCCCCTGGCCACGGACGCAATCTTTGCCGAACGGGTGGCCGATGCGGTGTTGGCCCAACTCGATCCCGAACTGCCGATCTGGCGCCTGCCCTGCCAGAGCCTGGGGTTCTCCCCCGAACACCTGGGCTTTGCTGGCACCCTCAGCCTGCCGTCTGAGCTGCTGGTCTCCCTGGTGGTGAGCGTGGGCAGTCAGCTGGCGGAGGCTGGCTTCCAGCGCCTGGTGTTGTTCAACGCCCATGGCGGCCAGATCGCCCTCCTGCAGGTGGCGGCCCGGGAACTGCGCTCTCGCCATCCCTCCCTGGCCGTGCTGCCCTGTTTCCTCTGGAGCGGCCCGCCGGGCCTGTCGGCCCTGGTGCCCCAGCCGGAGCGGCGCCAGGGCTTGCATGCCGGCCTGGCCGAAACCAGCTTGATGTTGCACCTGGCGCCAGACCTGGTGGGACCGCATCGGCCCCGCGATGGCCTGGACGGCCCCCAGCCTCCCGAGGGCTGGAGCCTGGAGGGGGCCGTGCCCCTGGCCTGGCGGACTGCGGACCTGTCCGAATCAGGGGTGATCGGCGATGTCAGCGGGGCCGATGGGGCCCTCGGTGAGGCCCTGTTTGGCCGCCTGGTGGCGGGATGGGGCGAACTGCTCACCAATCTGCTGCGCAGCAACTGGCCCCCTACGGGGCCCTAGTCCCTCGTTGTTGAATCCCTGGGCCTTGATGGCGCGGTTCCCTTCCCCCACGCCGGGCGGCGATCAGCCGGTCAGGGGATCCGGCCCCCCAGCCAGCCCGTTTCCGCTGGGGATGGTTACAGTCAAGGCCACTCCCTTCCTGAATCCGGTAGCCATGGCAACCCTTGAAACCGCAGTGGCCAGCCCCAGCGGCGCCGAAGCGGTTGACTCCCTAGCCCTGGGCCTGCCCGATTTCAGCAGCGACACCTATAAGGATGCCTACAGCCGCATCAACGCGATCGTGATTGAGGGCGAGCAGGAAGCCCACGACAACTACATCTCGATCGGCACCCTGATCCCTGAGCAGGCTGAAGAGCTCACCCGGTTGGCCCGCATGGAGCTGAAGCACATGCGCGGCTTCACCGCCTGTGCCAACAACCTGGGCGTCACCGCTGACATGCCCTTCGCCAAGGAGTTTTTCTCGCCCCTCCACCAGAACTTCCAAACGGCCCTGGCCGAAGGCAAGGTGGTGACCTGCTTGCTGATCCAGGCCATCTTGATCGAGGCCTTTGCGATCTCCGCTTATCACATCTATATCCCTGTGGCCGATCCCTTCGCCCGCAAGATCACCGAAGGGGTCGTCAAGGACGAATACACCCACCTCAACTACGGCCAGGAATGGCTCAAGGCCAACCTGGACACGGCCCGCGAGGAGCTCGAGCAGGCCAACCGCCAGAACCTGCCCCTGGTGCGCAAGATGCTCGAGCAGGTGGCCGCCGATGCTGCCGTGCTGCAGATGGAGCAGGAAGATCTGATGGCCGATTTCCTGTCCTCCTACCAGGAAGCCCTGGTGGAAGTGGGCTTCACCAACCGGGAAATTGCCAAGATGGCCGCCGCCGCCCTGGTGGGCTGAGCTCCCAGCCGCCAGCCCCCCAACGGGGCTCCCCGGGCCGGTGCCAGTGGCAAGATGGCCGGACCTGCCGGGATTGTCCCGGATCCGCAGCCATTACGCCCCTTCCCTGACGGCTTCATGTTCGGTCTGATCGGTCATTCCACCAGCTTCGAAGAGGCCCGCAACAAGGCCCGCAGCTTGGGCTTCGAGGAGTACGCCGACGGCGACCTGGACATGTGGTGCAGTGCTCCGCCCCAGCTGGTGGAGCGGGTGACTGTCACCAGTCCCACGGGCCAGACCATTGAGGGTGCCTATATCGATTCGGTGTTTGTGCCGGAGATGTTGCGCCGGTTCAAGACGGCCAAGCGCAAGGTGATCAAGGCCATGGAATTGGCCCAGAAGAGCGGTATCGACATCACGGCCCTGGGCGGCTTTACCTCGATCATTTTTGAGGATTTCAACCTGCTCAAGGAGGAGCGCGTCAGCGCCACCGCCCTGGACTGGCAGCGCTTTACTACCGGCAACACCCACACCGCCTGGGTGATCTGCCGCCAGGTCGAGGAGAACGCCCCCAAGTTGGGAATCGACCTGGCCACCGCCAAGGTGGCCGTGGTGGGCGCCAGCGGCGACATTGGCAGTGCCTGCTGCCGCTGGCTGCAACGCTCCGGCGTGGGGGAACTGCTGCTGGTGGCCCGCCGCCCCCAACCCCTGATCGACCTCCAGGCCTCCCTGGGCAGCGGGCGAATCCTGGACCTCGAAGACGCCCTGGCCGAGGCCGATGTGGTCGTTTGGGTGGCGAGCCTGCCCCAGGGCCTGAGTATTGACGCCAGCAGCCTGCGCAAGCCCTGTCTGATGGTGGATGGCGGCTACCCCAAAAATCTTGACAGCAAATTCGTCAGTGATGACGTGCATGTGCTTAAGGGCGGCATTGTGGAGTTCTGGCAGGACATCGGCTGGCAGATGATGGAGGTAGCCGAAATGGCCAAACCCCAGCGCCAGATGTTTGCCTGCTTTGCCGAGGCGATGATTCTTGATTTCGAAGCGCGCCACACCAATTTCAGCTGGGGCCGCAACAACATCAGTCTGGAGTCCATGGATTGGGTCGGTGAAGCCTCCCTGCGCCATGGCTTCCGGGCCCTGGGCCTGGAGCTCCCTGCTCCCCCCACCCCTGGGGCGGTGCTCGCCGCCGTCTAGGGACCAATCCCCGCGCCAGCCTCGCCTGGTGGCGGTTCCCCTCCCACTGGTTTCCCCTCCCACGGGTTTCCTATCCCAGTGGTTTCCACCCCCATTCCCTTCCCGTTTATGGCCCGCCGTCCACTGTTGGAGTTCGAAAAACCCCTGGTGGAACTGGAGGAGCAGATCGAGCAGATCCGCCAGCTGGCCAAGGACTCCGAGGTGGACGTCAGCCAACAGCTGCACCAGCTGGAAACCCTGGCGGCCCGGCGACGGGTTGAAATTTTCAGCAGCCTTACACCGGCCCAGAAAATCCAGGTGGCCCGCCACCCCCAGCGCCCCAGCACCCTCGATTACATCCAGGTGCTCACCGATGAGTGGTACGAACTCCATGGTGATCGCCGCGGTTCCGATGACCAGGCCCTCGTCGGTGGCATCGGCCGCATCGGCGACCAATCGGTGGTGTTGCTCGGCCAACAGAAGGGACGCGACACCAAGGAGAATGTCGCCCGCAACTTCGGCATGGCCTCTCCCGGCGGCTACCGCAAGGCGATGCGGCTGATGGACCATGCCGACCGCTTCCGGCTGCCGATCATCAGTTTCATCGATACCCCCGGTGCCTATGCGGGCGTGCTGGCGGAAGAATTGGGCCAAGGTGAGGCTATTGCCGTCAACCTGCGCGAGATGTTTCGCCTGCGGGTGCCGATTATTGCCACCGTGATCGGTGAAGGCGGCTCCGGCGGCGCCCTTGGCATTGGCGTGGCCGATCGTTTACTAATGTTTGAGCACAGCGTCTACACCGTGGCCAGCCCCGAAGCCTGCGCCTCGATTCTCTGGCGCGATGCCAGCAAGGCGCCGGTGGCCGCCGAGGCCCTCAAGATCACAGCCGATGACCTGCTGCGCCTTCGCCTGATTGACGCGGTGTTACCCGAACCCTCAGGCGGCAACCACTGGGCGCCGCTGCAGGCCGCCGAGACCCTGCGCGGGGCCCTGCTGGAGCAATTGGCCGACCTGCAGCAGCGCAGTGAGCTGGAGCTCATCGAGCAGCGCTATGCCAAGTTCCGGCGCATGGGGCAGTTCCTCGACGGGGGCGTTTTGACGGGCGCTGCCGCCCAGGGCTAGGGGGCTGGGCTGGACCGATCCGCCAGTTGGGCGCCTGGTTGGGGCCACGGCCCTCCAGTTGCGGCCAACCGGCTCTTAAGATTGTCTTCCAATCCTTGGCGACCGCCGCAGCGGCGTCGTAACCGGTCTTGCCCGTTGCCCTGATTACCGGAGCGTCGAAAGGCATTGGCGCCGCCAGCGCCCGCCTGTTTGCCCAAGCGGGGTATGACCTGCTGCTGGTGGCGCGTAACACCGGTGCCCTAGGCGCGTTGGCTGCCGAACTGACTCCCCTCGGGGTCCGGGTCGAAACCGCCGGGATTGATTTTGGGGCTGCTGATTCGATCGCTCCGGCCCTGGCCGAGCTGCTGGATCGGGGCTTGCGGCCCAACGTGGTGATCAACAATGCCGGGGTTGCCGCTACGGCGTCCCTTGCAGAAATGCCCCTGGCCGAATGGCAATGGCTGGTTCAACTGAACCTCACCAGTGTCTTTCAGGTCTGCCAGGCCGTTCTACCTTCCCTGCGCCAGGGGCTTGGTGGTTTGATCATCAATGTCAGTAGCCATGCGGCCCGCCAGGCCTTCCCCGACTGGGGGGCCTACTGCGTCAGCAAGGCGGCCCTGGCGTCCTTCAGTCGCTGCCTGGCGGAAGAGGAACGCTCCCATGGGATCAGGGTCAGCACCCTCACCCTGGGTGCGGTGAATACGCCCCTTTGGGACAGCGAGACCGTTCACAGTTCCTTCGACCGCCGTGCCATGCTTTGCGTAGACACTGCGGCTGAAGCCCTCCTTTATCTGGCCCAGCAGCCCGCCTCCCAAGTTGTGGAGGATCTCACCCTTATGCCGTCCGCCGGCGCCCTTTGAGTCCCATCCATGACGTCCACCCTGCCCACCAGCATCACGGCACGCACCCCCAGCTCCCCTGAGACGGTGCCCTTGCCGATCAGCCTGCGCATTCGCCAGCGCCTCGATGCGGCAGGCGTGGCCTACCTGGCTAACGACAACATCTCCGACCACCTCCAGGACGGCGAGCTGGATCAGCTGGAAGTGGAGGTGGCTGGCAAGGTGCGGGAGCTGTTACGCAGCCTCGTGATTGATATTGATAACGACCACAACACCGAGGAGACGGCCGAACGGGTTGCCCGCATGTACCTCCATGAGGTCTTCAAGGGCCGTTATCATCATCAGCCCAAGATTGCTAGTTTCCCTAACGTTAAAAAGCTGGACGAGATCTACACCGTTGGCCCGATCACGGTGCGTTCGGCCTGCTCCCACCACCTGGTTCCGATTCTTGGCAATTGCTGGATCGGCATCAAGCCCGGTGATCGGGTGATCGGCCTCTCCAAATTCTCAAGGGTTGCCGATTGGGTGTTCTCCCGCCCCCACATCCAGGAAGAGGCGGTGATGATCTTGGCCGATGAGATTGAGCGCCTCTGCCAGCCCGAAGGTTTGGCGATTTTGGTTAAGGCCCAGCACTATTGCATGAAGTGGCGCGGTGTGAAGGAGCCCCAAACCAGCATGGTGAATTCGGTTGTTCGTGGTGATTTCCGCCATGATCCCAGCCTCAAGGCGGAGTTCTTTGAGCTGGTGAAGCAGCAGGAGTCGATGCTTTATTGAGCTTGGGTTTATGGCCGTTCTTCGCCTAGCGCCGGCCATCTACTGTTTGGAATGTGACTGACGCCAATGGTCGAGACCCGGCCATTGAGTTGCCACGCTCCAATAAAATTTGATTAGCCCATGAATCGAAGCCTGGAGCCTTTTATGGGCCCCAGGCTCTTTTTTGTGCTCGCTACTGGGCGGCGGCGACAATGGGGCCAATCGGCGTCGAGGATACCCGCTTCACCGTGCCGTTCTGATTGACCACGGCGACCACCATTACCTGCTGGCCGATATCAATGGCGGCGGGGACATACGTGGTGCCCTGGGCACTTTCAATCAAGACCCAGCTGCGTTGGCCTGGGGCCAGCCGGTACCAGTGGTAGTTGGCCTGGGGCACGGCGATGGCGGCATCGAACTGGGCTGTGGCCACCAGCAGTTGGCCCGCTTCCGCCTTGCCGTTGAGCACCAACTGCTGCAGACCGTTGATCTGTTGTTGCACCGCCCCCTCTAACAGGATGTCGTTTGAGATCTCCTGGCGCATGATCTTGATCTGTTGCTGGGGATCGGCGGTGACCCCCGGGATGCACTGGAGGCTGGCCCCCACCAGTTGGCAGCCGACCAGGTCCTGGCTCCAACCGGCCGTGGCGGGCCCGAGCAGGCCCGTTCCCAGCAGAAGCGCCCAGAGGGCTGAAGAACGCAAGCGGGCCATCGGCAGGGCAATGCAACTCTCCAAATCCTGGCAGCTGGCTGCGGCAGGGCGAGCACTGAGTTGTTGCTAGGACCTTGTTCCCTTCACCCTTCTCCAAAATTCTTCCCTTGGAGCCTTTCCTGGGGCCTTCCCTTGATCCATGGGCGCGGCTAGTGCTGGCGCCAGGTCTCTACGGCTGCCACCAGCTCGGCGACGCGGCTGAGGATCTTGTCGCCGGGGGCGCGCTCTAGGGCACTGGAGGCATCGAGACCATCCGGCCGGATTTGCTCCAAAATCGGCCCCACCCGTTCCGGGGAGATGCCCCCGGCCAGCCACCAGGGCAAGGCGGGCCTAAACCCTGCCAACAGTTCGATCGGGATCGCCTGCCCCGTTCCGCCGAGCTGGTCTGCCACCCAGGCATCGAGCAACAGGCCATCCACCACCCCTTCGTAGGCAAGGGCCAGCTCCAGATCGGCGCCTGAACGAATGCGCAGGGCCTTCCAAAGGGGTAATCCCAGGCGGCGCTTGAGCTCGGCGCAGCGCTGGGGCGATTCCTGGCCGTGGAGTTGCAGCACCTGATGGCCCTGGCCTGCCTCAAGAGCGTCGAGTTCGCCATCCAAAGGGTTGGCCACCACGAGCACCCCCAGGCAGGCGGGATTGGCGGCTGCCATGGCGGCAAACAGGGCCGGCCGCTGGGCTGGAGCCAGCCAGCGCGGCGAGCTGGCCACGCCGATCACGCCGAGGGCCTGGACCCCCATGGCGGCCACTGCGGCCGCCTGGCCGTTCTGGCGCAGGCCGCAGATTTTTAGCCAGGGACCCCGCGCCTGGGGCGGATGGGGCGGGACCGGAACCGGGTTTGGCGCGGGGCGGGCCAGCTGGTCAGCGGCCGGATGGTCTTCGGACACGGGGGGTGGCTCCACCAGGACGGGCTGGCAGGTTCGAAGGACCGCCTTTCTAGGATTAAGGCAACGGGGTAACGGGTGTGGGTGAAGGCTTTCAGCTCTTGCGGATCCGGGGCATTCCCCTGCGCATCCATCCCAGCTGGTTTTTGATCCTGGCCCTGGTCACCGGGAAATTCCAGGAGCAGTACGGCCAAGGGGAGCCCCTCAGCTGGCTGCTTGCGTTGGCCTCGGCCCTGCTGCTGTTCCTATCCGTCCTGCTGCATGAGCTGGGCCATTCCTTTGCCGCGATTGTCCAGGGCATCAAGGTGCGCAGCATCACCCTGTTCTTCCTGGGGGGGGTGGCCAGCATCGAGCGGGAATCGACCACTGCCCGGGGAGCCCTAATCGTGGCGGCCGCCGGCCCCCTGGTGAGTTTGCTTTTGGCGGCTGGGTTGATGGGCGCCAGCCATGGTGCCACCCACCTCTGGCCCCCCTTAGGTGTCCTGGTCAGCAATCTCGGGATGCTCAACCTGATGTTGGGTCTTTTTAATCTCTTGCCGGGCTTGCCCCTCGATGGGGGCCTGATCCTCAAGGCCTTGGTTTGGCAGTGGACTGGCAGCCAGCGCCGGGGCGTTCAAGTGGCCACGGCTTCAGGGCTGATGCTCTCCCTGATGGCCATCGGCTTGGGCACCGTGGTGGTGCTAAGCAGCGGCAGCTTCGACGGCAAAGTCAACGGCATTTGGTTGATCCTGCTTGGCTGGTTTGGCGTCGGCGCCGCCCGCAACCAGACCCAGTCCCAGGCCCTCCAGAGGGTTTTGCGGGATCTCAAGGTTCGCGATGGGGCCCGCCGTCGCTATCGGGTGCTGGAGCCAAGCACCAGCCTGCGCCAACTGAGTCGCCTCCGGCTCGCCGATCCCGAGGGGTTGGCCGATTGGTTACTCGTCTGTGAGGCCGGCCGCTGGCGCGGCCTGATCGATGACGCTCCCCTGCAGAGCCTGCCGGTGCAGCGCTGGGACGACGAGCGGATCGGCGACCACCTCCGGCCCCTGGCCGACCTCCCTTCCATCCGCGACGACGCCCCCCTCTGGCAGGCCGTGTTGCAACTCGAAGCGGCCAGCCCGCCCCGCTTGCTGGTGCTCAGTGCCGCTGGCCTGCCCTGCGGCACGATCGAACGGCCCGAACTGGCTGAGGCCGTGCTGGCCAAGCTTGGGGTGCGCCTCCCGGAGCCCCTGCTAGAGGCAGCTCGACGCCAGGGGGTTTATCCCGTTGGCCTGCCCCTGGCGGCCGTGGCCCAGGGGATGGTGCCCCCTTCTGGTCAAGCCGACTCGGGTGCGCTGCCCTAGGGCAGCGGCCAAAGTGCTCGGCACGGTTAGGGGCTGGATTAGCCCCGAATCGGGCCTGGCCTGGGCTCACTCCCGCCGGACTGTTTAGATCCCGTCTTCGAAAGCCTTGGGTTGGCTGGCGATTCGCCGGTGCAGGTCTTCCCATTCCTGGTGATCGAGCGGACGCTCCTGCAGGGGGCCGCCGCAGAGATTGGCTTCGGCCGCCCGGTGCAGGCGCGCCACCAGTTCCGCTCCCCCCTCGGGCAGGGCCGGTAGGTCGGGCGGGGCTTCCTGGAACAGCTGCTCCCAGAGCTCCCGGGGGGGATCGATCAGCAGGCTGCCGTGCTGCAAGAGCACTCCGCGGCGCCACAACTGGGCGCTGCCAATCCGTTTGGCGCCGTTGCCATGGACCAGGTCGGCGGCGCTGGCCCGGGCAAAACAGCTCCCGCTTTCAGCCGTTGGTCGTCCGCTGCCGAAGCTCAGGGGCTGGCCGAGCTCCGCGAAGGCCCGCTGTAGCCAGCGGCAGTGGTGGCGGTAGGCCTCGTGTCGATCTCCGCCGGGGTGGGGCTGGATCAGGGCGTAGGTGAGGCTGCCGCCATGGAGCACGGCCCGACCGCCGCTGGGACGCCGCACCAGGCCGATCTGGCCCTGCTCGGCCAGGGCTAGCCAGGCGGCGGGCAGATGGCGTTGGTGATAGCCCAGCGACAGCCAGGGCCCGGACCAGCTGTAGAGCCTGAGGCAGGCCTGGGGGACCCTTGCGGCCACGGCCTGGTCGAGCAGCAATTCGTCGAGGGCCATCTGCAAGGGCCCGCTGCCCGCCAGGGGCGGAATCCAGCGCCAGGGGGTGGTCACGGCTGGAGGGGCAGGGGCCGCTGGGGCATGGGGGATGCTGGGGTGCTGTATCAGCTGCAGGGAATGGCCGCGGTGCCCTGGGAGCTGCTCCTGCTCATCCCCATGGGCATCATCGCCGGGCTGCTGGCCGGCCTGCTGGGCATCGGCGGCGGGCTGGTGTTTTCCCCCCTGCTGCTGGGGTTGGGTCTGGCCCCGCACCAGGCCCTGGCCACTAGCACCCTGGCGATCCTGCCGACCACCTTCGCCGGCAGCTGGACCCATTGGCGCAATGGCACGTTGCCGCTCCGTGGGGCGGCGGCGATCGGTCTCGGTGCCTTAGGCGGGGGCCTGCTGTTCAGCCACCTGGGGAGTGGTTTACAGGGGTGGTTGCTCCTGGGTCTGCAGGCCCTGATGTATTTGCTCTTAAGCCTGGTGATCGAGCCCCGCAGCCCCCTGCCTGGCCAGGACGGCACGGCCGGCCCCCTGCGGCTGGGTCCCCTGGCCCTGGTGGGCCTGGTGGCTGGCTGCGCCAGTGGCATGCTCGGCGTCGGTGGCGGCCTAGTGATGGTGCCGCTGATGGTGCGGGGCCTGGCGGTTCGGGTTTACACGGCGATCCGGCTCAGCACCCTGGCCGTGTTTGCCTCCGCGGCCGTCTCGTCGGCCACGTTCCTGGCCGATGGCCGCGGCAACCTGGCCATGGCCCTGGTCCTAGGGCTCAGCGCCGGCCTGGGGGCCCGCTGGTCGGCCCAACGCCTGCAACGGGTCAGCGAGGACAGGCTGGTGTGGCTGCTTCGCCTGTTTTGCCTGCTGTTGGCGATCGATTCCGGGCGCCGCGCCCTTGGCCTGCTGCTATCGAGCCCTTAAGCAGGGAGGTTTAGGCAGCCTCCCAGTGAGGGCTGGAGTCTTTGCTTTGGGTCCCCTGCCAGGGGGTGGGCCCTAGTCGAGGGCCGTCCAGAAGTGGGGATCGAGGTCGTAGCCCAAAACGGTGGCCATGGCGGTGAGCTGGCCCCGGCAGGCGATCCCCTGGCTGCGGCCCCAGGCCTCCAGCCCGAACAGGCGATGGGTGATCCACAGCTCCAGGCTGGCGGGGGCAAAGCGGATCCCCTCGCTGCGGCTGAAGCTATGGGGCAGCTGCATGGCCACATGGCGGCAGAGCTGGCCGCTGCTGCGCTCCAGCAGCAACGGCATCCAGGGATAGTGGGCGTCGGCCCGCAGGCTCCACAGCCGCAATTCGGCAATCTCGGAGAGTTCGCGCGGATCCTCCGGGGCCTGGGGCCAGTCAAAGCTGAGGCTGAGCTGATCGCTGCGGGCCAGCAGTTCGGCTGGGGCGAGCTCCAGCCAGGGCTTCAAGACGGAAAGATCAAGCTGGCGCACCTGGTCAGCGCTCACCACCACCGGCTCGGGCGTGCTCAAACCCGGGGGCAGGGGATCTAGGGGCACTGGGTCTGGGAACACTGGTTCTGGGAACAAGTCGAGCAGGCCAAGGGCGTGGGGCCAGCGTTGCCTGGCGGGTCCCTAGGGGTCAAGAGCTGTGACAGCCAGGGCCAGAGCGGTGGCCGGATTGGCCCCGGGGGCAAACAATGGGTGCGAAGACATTGCCGAATGCCCACCATGGCCCACACCCTCACCCTGGCCGAAGTGGCGATTGCCCTGGTGGTGGCCGCCCATGCTGGCGTCCTGGCCGTGCGCCTGGCGGTGACCCTGCATGAGTCCTGAACCCCTTGGCAGGTTCCCAGAGGCCTGCTAGAAGCAAGACAACTTGATCCGCTTGAGCCTTGAGCAACCGCCGGCCCGCCCGATCAGCCCAGGGGAGTTCCACTCCCGTTCGTCGTTCGCCGGCCGGTTCCCAGGACTCCAGCTCCGGGCGCTCCGGGCCCCGTCGCCATGACTCCGGCTTGCAGGGAAGTGACGCCCAAGTTGACAGTGCCAAGCCAGCCAGGTCTTTTGCCAAGCTGTTTGCCTTGCCAGGCTTTGGCGGGGGCCAGCCACCCCTGGTGCCATCCGGTTATGGCCAGGCCGGAGACGCCAATGGATTGTTGCCCTTGGTCCATCCCTCCAGCGACCAGCAGGAAAAGATTTGCAGTGCCATCGGCTTGAGCATCAAGGTGGGCTTGTCCTTGGTAGCCGCCGTTAGCTTGGTGCGCCTGGCTGGGGCTTACCAGGAACGGCTCGATCGCAATGGCGAAATTACGGCCATCTTGGCGATTGAGCAGGCCAAGCTCAACAAGGCCGAAGACCGTTTTGATCGTCTCTTTGCCACCGGCGGTGAACAGCGCTTGATCCGGGAGCAGGATCAATGGATTGCCCCCGATCGGCTGAGGATTGTCTGGGAACACTCCAGTGGTTTGCCAACTGTTGAGCCCCCCGCTGTTAAAGCCATCAAAGCCTTAGTCCATCCCTAGGTTGGTTGCCGTTCAGCCCCAGGCTTCCCCGTGTCCGCCCAGCAACCGTCTGCTCCTGAGCCCTTCGCTACGGAACCGTCCGCCATCCCCCTGGCGGATCCTGCCAGCGGCACCTCAGGCACCGTCCTGATCACGGGGACCACCTCGGGCGTCGGCCTCAACGCCTTGAAGTCCCTCGTGGATCGGGGCTGGACTGTGGTGACGGCCAATCGGGATCCGGTGCGGGCAGCTGCTGCCGCCGACTCCCTAGGCATTGATTCGGCCCGCGTGCACCACCTGCGCATGGACATGGGCGATCTCGAGAGCGTGCGCGTGGGGGTGGAAACCCTGGTGGCCTCCCTGGGTCTGCCCCTTGATGCCCTGGTGATTAATGCCGCCGTCTACAAGCCCCGGTTGAAGCAACCCGAATGGTCGCCGCAGGGCTATGAAATTTCCATGGCCACCAACCATCTGGGCCATTTCCTGTTGATCCAGTTGCTGCTGGCGGACCTTCAACGCTCGACCCACCCCTCGCGCCGGGTGGTGATCATGGGCACCGTCACTGCTAATTCCAAGGAATTGGGCGGCAAGATTCCAATCCCGGCTCCGGCCGACCTGGGCGATCTCGCCGGCTTCAAGGCCGGTTTCAAGGCGCCAATCGCCATGGCCAATGGCAAGGCTTTTAAGCCCGGTAAGGCCTACAAGGACAGCAAGCTCTGCAACATGATCACCACCCAGGAGTTGCACCGGCGCCTGCATGGGTCCACCGGCATCGTGTTCAGTTCGCTCTATCCGGGCTGTGTGGCCGATACCCCCTTGTTTCGCAATACGCCGCGGGCCTTTCAGACAATTTTCCCCTGGTTCCAAAAGAACATCACCGGCGGTTACGTGAGCCAGGCCCTGGCCGGTGAGCGCCTGGCCCAGGTGGTGGCCGATCCGGCCTTTGCCGTTTCGGGGGTCCATTGGAGTTGGGGCAACCGCCAAACCAAGGGCGGCAAACAGTTTGGTCAGGAGCTCTCCGATCAGGCCAGCAACCCGGAAACCGCAGACACGATGTGGACCACCTCGATGCACTTGGTGGGCCTCTCCTGAGGCTTGTCTTGAGGCGCTGAAGGCCCTTGCGCTAGGCCAGGGGCTGGCTGATTGTGCCCAAGGGCCCTTTGGCGCGGTTGCCTCCGATTGGCCTCAGGTTGCGGCTTCCCGTTCCTCTGGCCGTTGCCAAGCTTGAACCAGCGGAACGTTGCTGGAGAGATCGCCATGGCAGCTGGATGGCCCATGGGCCTGGGCACCTGGACCGGCCGAGCCCCCCTGGCGCTGCTGGTGGCGGGGGGGCTGCTGGGGCTGGGTTGGGCCATCCCAGGCGTCCAGGCCCAGGGCCTGGGGCGACCCGGCCCCGGCCAGGGCCCAGGCGCCCAGGCTGCCGCTGGCCTGGGTTCGGCCCTTGGGAAACCCTGTGCCATCGGCATGGGGTTCTCGGATCAGCGTTTCATGGCGGCCATGATTCCCCACCATCAGGGGGCCATCGCCATGGCCGAGTTGGCCTTGCGTCAGGCCCGTCGTCCCGAGATCCGGGCCCTGGCGCAACGCATCATCTCCAGCCAAAGCCAGGAGATTGGGCAAATGCGCCAGTGGTACCAGCAGTGGTATGGCGCCCCGGTGCCGGTGCTTGAGGCCTACGGCCACGGCGGCATGGGCATGGGCGGCCATGGCATGGGCATGGGCATGGGGATTGGTGGTACATCCAGGCCAGGCACCGACTTGGCCGCCCTCAGCCGGGCTCAGGATTTCGATCGGGCCTTTCTCTCCGAGATGGTGGCCCACCACCGCATGGGCGTGATGATGGCGGCCATGGCCCAGATCCACACCCGCCATCTTGAGCTGCTCGACTTGGAGCAGGCGATGGTGCGGGTGCAGAGCAGTGAAATCAACCAGATGGAGGCCTGGGCCCGCCAATGGTTTGGCGCCCCATGATGGAGATCCAGCTGGCAAGCCTTCGGCGTTCGTCGATCCGGTAACAGGCGGAAGCGGGCCGCGATTGCGGCCAGGTCCCAACCCCGCGTCTGCCGACGGCATCGGTAAGGGCCTGGTTAGGGGTTGGTTGGAATTGAACATGGGCAGGGCTACCCTCAAGCGATCGCAGGTAGCTTTTTGTGGGGAGACTGCAGTTAGGAGGCCAATCGATTAGGGTTGACTCTTGAGCCCCTAATGAATGAATTGTCGATGGAGCAGGAAACTTATAATTATATGATCGTGTTTGGCGGCTTGTTGCTGCTTGCGCTGATGCTTGAGGGCGTTGCCGAAAAGCTGAAGCTGCCAGGGATGTTGTTGGTTTTGATTCTGGGCCTCTTGTTTCCCGATTTCCTGGGTGATAATCAAACCCTGATCAGCCTTGATCAGGCCCAGGGAATTTCAAGCCTTGGCCTTGTTGTGATTCTCTTCTATGGCGGCATGACCAGCCGGTGGGAGGTGATGCGCAAGGTGATCTGGTCTGGGCTGCGCATGGCTACCTTGGGCTGTCTGATCACGGCTGGCACGGTTACCGCCCTGATCTATGGCCTATCCCACCTCAGCCTCAATAGCTACCTTCAGCCAGTCCTGGTAGGCCTTGCGGGCCAGCGCATTGTCGCCGATTTGTCCCTATCGCTCTTTATTGGGGCGATGTTGTGCAGTACGGATGCCACGGCAGTCTTGGCGTTGTTGCGTCCTATTGCCAATAAGATTCCGGGGCGACTCCTTAACTTGATTGAATGTGAATCGGGCTTCAACGATCCGGTTGCCGTGATTCTTGCCGGCCTGGCCCTGGCCCTGGCTAAGGGTCAGCTGGAAGATCCGCTGATGTTGTTGCGCGATGTTGGCCTTGAATTTCTGGTTGGCGCCGCTGTTGGCTGGGCTGGCGCTTTACTTGGTATCAGGATTCTTTGCCGCGACAATTACTCCAAGCACGGGGCCGGCGGCGAGGCCGTCAGTATTGCCCTGTTAATGCTCACCACGGCAACGGCGTTCCATCTCGGTGGCAGTCCCCTGTTGTGTGCCTATGTGATGGGCTGCGTCTTAGGTAATTCCAGCAAGATTGATGTGGAGGTAATTGCCACCGACTTTTCTGTGTTCAACCGGGCCAGTGAGTTTGTTGTGTTGATTTGCCTTGGATTGGTGGTCTTCCCCGCCAATGTCTGGCTGGTTAAGGGCTATGCCTTGATGGTGTTCTTAATCACCATAGTTGGTCGCCTGGCGATGACTTTTATCACCCTGCATCGCTCTCCGTTCAACGCCCCGGAGAAGCTGTTCTCCACCTTCGCGGGCCTGCGCGGTGCGGTGCCGATTGCCATTGCCCTGCAGGCGGCCGCCAGTCCGGTGGCCTGGGGCGCCTTGATGCCCGCCTTCGCCTTGGCGGTTGTGATGTATGGCCTGGTGTTTCAGGGTTACTTTTTACCGGCGGCAGCAAACCTGCTGGCCAGAAGCCAACCGCAAGCCAATCGGGAGCTGGCAACGGAGAGCTAAACCCTCCTGATCTCCCCCATCTTGGGTTTTGCGGGCCGTTTTACGGCTGGCGTCGCCGGTCCGTGGGTTTGGGTTTGAGTCGGTCGCTGGGATCGGGGCGGGGCAGGGGTTTGGGGCCAGGGGTCGGGTCTTCCTGGGAATCGAGGTGGAGAAGATCCTGGAAGTCGGCGTAGAGCTCCCGTTCCCCGTCGCTGGTTGGCTGCAGGGCCTTGCCCCTGGCCAGTCCCCGTTTGGATTGGATCTGGTTGGCCTGGGGCCGGCGCCGGCCCTTGCCCGGGTCTGCTCCTGGGTTCTGGCGGAGGGGGGCCTGGCGGGGTTGGGACTGGCCCAATGGGCTGGGGCCAGGGGGCTTGGCCAGTTTCTGCTGTTCGCTCTGGCGCAGGCGGTCGAGCAAATGGGGGGGCACGGTGCCATCGGTGCTCACCGTGATCAGCTCCCGGAAGAGGGCTTCGGGGTCGGTTTCGGTTTCAACCCGGTGGCGCTGCTCGCTAGCCCGTTTCGGCTCTGGGCTCGGCGGCGACACCGCCGGCAGGGGCTTGGGCAAGGTGCGGCCCAATTCCTTAAGGCGCTCCAGGCTGCGGGGATCAAAGGCCATCTCAGCTGCAGCCAAGGCTGGTGCGGGTGGCCACGCCGGTGACCGGGTTGGTGCCGCTGGCGATGGCGCAAAGGGCCTTGAGGGCATCGGCCCTCAGGGGCACGTTGCTGAAATCGGCGCCTTCGATGCTCACACCGCGGAATTTGGTGTTGAAGGCGAAGGCATCGACTAGCACCGCATTGGTGAGGTTGGTGCCTTCAAAAACGGCCGAATCAAGGGTTGCGTCCCGAAGGTCGGCGTTTGCCATGTCGGCATCCTGCAACTTGGCCCCAAACAGGCTGGCGCCCCGCAGGTCAGCGCCCTGGAAGTTGGCTTCGCGCAGGTTGGTGAGGTTGAAGGTCACCCCCCGCAGGTCGGCTCCAGCGAAATCGGCGCCGATTAGGGACTGCTTGGCGTAGTCCATGGCGGCCAGGGCCGGCGCTCCGGGCAGGAGCAGCAGCGATAGGGCCCCCAGCAAAGCCAGAACCGCTCTCCAGCCGCGGCGGCTCCAGGGCCGGCTCAGGCGCTGCGGCAGGTGGCGAAACATGGCAGCACCAGGACTCGTCCAAGCCTAGGCATCGGCGCCAGTGCCCCTGTGGGGTCGGCGGCTTACCGGAACCGATGGGGGGAATCCTGGAACCAGGGGGGCGCGATGGCACGGACACACCAGCAGCGCCAGGGTGGCTGGGCCGAACAGCGGGCCCTTCGGCTGCTGCGCTCCAGCGGTTGGAGCCTGGTGGCGCGCAACTGGTCCTGCCGTTGGGGCGAGCTGGATCTGCTGGTGGCCAAGGGCAACCGCCTGTTGCTGGTGGAGGTGAAGGGCCGCGCCCAGGCCGGTCCGGACCAGGGGGGCATCGGGGCCCTCGATGGCCGCAAACGGCGGCGGGTCAGCCGCGCCTGGCGCTGTTGGCTGGCCGACCATCCCGATTGGCAACACTGCAGCGTTGAACTGGTTTGCGCCCTGGTGCCCCTGCCGCCGCTCAGGGGGCCGGTGCGCTGGGTGCGTTGGGGCTAGGGCCGTTGGATCCAGGCTCGCTCGGGCTGGCCGATGGCGCGGCAACGGGGCTGGGTGCCTGGGCAGGGGGAGCTGGGCTGTAGGTCACGGTGCAGATGTAACGGGTATCGCCACCCCGCATGTCCACTTCCTGGCAGCTGTTGCCCGTGACGGTGGCCCCCCTGGGGATCTGGCTGGTGGCCCGTTCAATGGCATTGCTGCGGTCCCAGATCGATTCGGCCGTCACCGAGCCAGCCAGGGCCGGTGCCGGGCCGGCCAGCAGCAGCCCTGCCGCTAGCAGCAGTAACCCTGGCCCCCTGCCAGGCAGCTGGGTGCCTAGGCGGCTCTGGTGTCCCTGGGCCGGGCCTCCCGCCTGAGGGAAGGGGCCCTGGGCCCTGGGTTGGCGTTGATCGCGGTCCATGGCGCTTGGGATCACTGCCCCCTGTCTATGGCCGGACCCCAGCCGGGGCAATCTGGGAGCCAGATCGACCCCCAGCTCCCCCTGCCATGACCTTCGCGGCCCACCACGCCCGCAAGCGCTTTGGCCAGCACTGGCTGATCGATGTCAACGTGCTGGATCGGATCGTGGCCGCCGCTGAGCTCACCGGCGCCGACCAGGTGCTGGAGGTGGGACCGGGCCGGGGCGCCCTCACCGAGCGGCTGCTGGCCTCCGCGGCCGGCGCCGTTGCCGCCGTGGAGCTGGACCGGGACCTGGTGGCAGGCCTCCAAGAGCGGTTCGGAGCGGATCCCCGCTTCAGCCTGCTCCAGGGCGATGTGCTCGAGGTGCCCCTGCCCGCCTCCAACAAGGTGGTCGCCAACATCCCTTACAACATCACCGGCCCCCTGCTGGAGCGCCTGGTGGGGCGCCTGGATCGGCCGGTGCAGCCGGGCTACGGGCGGCTGGTGTTGCTGGTGCAGCAGGAGGTGGGCGAGCGCATCCGCGCCAAACCAGGCAGCAGCGCCTTTTCGGCCCTGAGTGTGCGCATGCAGCTGCTGGCCCGCTGCACCACGGTTTGCCCGGTGCCGCCCCGCTGTTTTCAGCCGCCGCCGAAGGTGCAATCCGAGGTGGTGCGCCTCGATCCCCTGCCCCCCGAGCAGCGGCTGGACCCGGAGCTGGCCCGCCGGGTGGAGCAGTTGCTGCGCCGCTGCTTTGCCTCCCGCCGCAAGATGCTGCGCAACACGCTTGCTGGCCTGGTGGCGGAGCCGGAGCTGCAGGCCCTGGCCAGGGCCGTCGGGGTGGAGCTGCAGCAGCGGCCCCAGGAGATCGCCCCGGCCCAGTGGGTGGAGCTGGCCGCCGGCTTGAATCAGCGCCTAGGACCCGAAGCCCCGTCCCCGAGCTGAGCCATGCCCGAACTCACCGTTTTGGCCCCGGCCAAGATCAACCTGCACCTGGAGGTGCTGGGCCTGCGCGCCGATGGCTTCCACGAGCTGGCGATGGTGATGCAGAGCCTCGATCTCACCGACCGGCTGGTGTTCAATCCCACCGCCGACGGCCAGATCAGCCTGCGCTGTGACAAGGCGGACCTGCCCACGGACGGGTCCAATCTGATCATCCGCGCCGCCGAGCTACTGCGCGCCCGCTCGGGCTTGCCGGAGCTGGGCGCCCGCATCGACCTGGAGAAGCGCATTCCGATTGGGGCGGGCCTGGCGGGGGGCTCCAGCGATGGCGCCGCCGCCCTGGTGGGGCTCAATGCCCTCTGGGGCTGCGGTTTTGCCACGGAAGACTTGCAGGCCATGGCCACGGCCCTGGGTTCGGACATGCCCTTCTGTCTGGAGGGCGGCACCCAGCTCTGTTTCGGCCGGGGTGAACGGCTCGAACCCCTGGAGCTGGCCCAGCCGCCCAGCCTGGGGGTTTTGTTGATGAAGCATCCCCAGGTCAGTGTCTCCACCCCCTGGGCCTACGGCCGCTGCCGAGAGCTGCGCGGCGATTTCTACCTGGAGCAGGAGGCCGATTTCGAGCAGCGGCGCCAGTCCCTGCGCCAGGGGCCCCTGGTGGCGGCCCTGGCCGGCGCAGGGCCCCTGCCGCGCCTGCGCAACGACCTGCAGGCGGTGGTGGAGCCGGAGGTGGGCAGCGTGGGCGAGGGCCTGGCCCTGCTGCGCGGCCTTGAGGCGCCCCTGGCCGTGGCCATGAGTGGCTCCGGCCCCAGCCTGTTTGCCCTCTTCGACGACCTGGAGGCCGCCTCAGCGGCCCAGGCCACCCTGGCGGGCCCCCTGGAGGCCGCCGGCTTTGAGTCCTGGTGCTGCCGCTGCACCGGCTCGGGTGCCACCCTGGACCCAGCTGCGGCCCCGTTGTGAGTGACACCCCCTCCAGCCCCCTGGCCGAGCCTGGGAGCGGGGCAATGGCCAAGCCGATGCCCCCTAGCGCCAGCGTTCAGGCCGCGGCGGCGGTCGGCATCGAGGCCTCCCTTGCTCTCGATCGAAGGGCGGGGCTTGATGAAGGCAGCCAAGCTTCAACGGCCCAGGCGCCCAGCGACGAGCCCACTGCCCGTGGGGCCAGCGTCCCCATGCCGATGACCAGGCCGAAGGGCCCATGGGGCGCCCAGCCCTCAGCAATCCTGGGCTCCACCCCGGCGGATGCGCCCAGCGGCGAGCCCATGGGTCCGAGCCCCAAGTCCCCCTCGTCCTATCTCTTGGGTTCGCTCACCAGTGCCCTGATGGCCTGGTTGTGCCTGCTCTTCTCCCAGCGGGTGGTGCTCTACTTCAGCCTGCATCCGCCCCATTACTCGGCCCGCTTTGCCCAGTCGATCGCCACGGCCATCAAGACCCTGATTGTGGGCATGGGGTTCCTTTCCACGTTCTCGAGCGCCTTCGTTGCCCTGGGACTGTTTCTCGTGTTCATCCGCAGTCTGAGCCGGGCCGAGGCCCCGGGGGCTTCCTAACGTCAGGGCAAGCGATTCCACTCTCTGGCTGCCATGACCGTCCACGACCTGGAGCTGCTGGTGCTGCTGCTCTCCCCCGGGATGCTGCTCTCGGTGTTGCTGTTGGCCACCTTCGCCGCCGGCGGCTGAATCCTGGGGCGGCGCCGATGGGGCAGCTTCCCTGGTGGGGCTTGAGATAGGTTGGCCGCTCCCCCGGCAGCGGCCGGGACCGCAACCCCGCCGTGGCAGAGACGCTTCTCTTCAACGCCTTGCGCGAAGCCATCGACGAAGAGATGGCCCGCGACCCCTACGTCTGTGTGATGGGTGAGGACGTCGGCCAGTACGGCGGCTCCTACAAGGTCACCAAGGATCTCTACGAGAAATACGGCGAACTGCGGGTGCTCGATACCCCGATCGCCGAAAACGGCTTCACCGGCATGGCGGTGGGTGCGGCCATGACCGGCCTGCGGCCGATCGTGGAAGGCATGAACATGGGCTTCCTGCTGCTCGCCTTCAACCAGATCTCCAACAACATGGGGATGCTGCGCTACACCAGCGGCGGTAACTACACGATTCCCACCGTGGTTCGCGGTCCCGGTGGGGTAGGCCGCCAGCTGGGCGCCGAACACAGCCAGCGGCTCGAGGCCTATTTCCACGCCGTACCCGGCATCAAGATCGTGGCCGTGAGCACACCCACCAACGCCAAGGGCCTGATGAAGGCGGCGATCCGCGATAACAATCCGGTGCTGTTCTTTGAGCACGTGCTGCTCTACAACCTCAGCGAAGAGATCCCCACGGGCGACTACATCTGCGCCCTCGATCAGGCCGATGTGGTGCGCGAAGGCAAGGACGTGACGATCCTCACCTACTCGCGCATGCGCCACCACTGCCTCAAGGCGGTCGAGCAGCTGGAAAAGGACGGGGTGGATGTGGAGCTGATTGACCTGATTAGCCTCAAGCCCTTCGACATGGAGACGGTCGCCCGTTCGATCCGCAAGACCCACAAGGTACTGGTGGTGGAGGAATGCATGAAGACCGGCGGCATCGGCGCCGAACTGATCGCCCTCATCACCGAACATTGCTTCGACGACCTCGAAGCCCGGCCAATCCGGCTCTCCAGCCAGGACATCCCCACCCCCTACAACGGCGCCCTGGAAAATTTGACGATCATCCAGCCCCACCAGATCGTCGCGGCGGCCAAGCAACTTCATTCCGGCCAACTCTGAAATGGCACGTCAACAGGGGTGGTTTGCCCTGATCCTGGCCCTGGCGATTGCGGCCGGCGCCCTGCTCGCCAGCTTCCCGTTGCAGCTGGGTCTTGACCTGCGCGGTGGCAGCCAGCTCACCCTGCAGGTGCTGCCGAGTGGCCGCATCAAGACCGTGGAGAAGGACCAGCTCGAAGCCGTCAAGGACGTGCTCGAGCGCCGTATTAATGGCCTGGGTGTGGCCGAATCCACCCTCCAGACCGTCGGCAACGACCAGCTGGTCCTCCAGTTGCCCGGCGAACAGGACCCCAGCCGCGCCGCCAAGGTGCTCGGCACCACGGCCCTGCTCGAGTTCCGGGTCCAAAAGAGCGGCAGCGAAGCTGAAATGCAGGGGTTGCTCAAGCTCAAGCGCCAGGTGGACGCGGTGCTGGCCCTGCGCAAGGCCAAGGCGCCCGCCGCTGATACCAGCACCGATCAGCCGGTTGAACCGAAACCCAGCCTCTCGTCTGAGGATCTGGCCAAGGCACTCACCTCCCTGGGGCTGAGCGTGCCCCCCGGCGCCTCGGAAACGGACCAGTTGGAACTCCTGCAGAAGGACGTCAATCGCCGAGTTGTGGCTCTGTTTGAGCCCTCCAGCCTCACCGGTAAGGATTTGGTGACCGCCGGCCGCCAACAGGACCAAAGCGGCAGTAGTTGGGATGTGACCTTGGGCTTCAACCGCGAAGGTGGCGAAAAGTTCGCCACCCTCACCCAATCGATCGCCGGCACGGGCCGGCTTCTGGGCATCGTGCTCGATGGTCGCTCGATCAGTGAGGCCAGCGTCGGCCCCGAGTTCAAGGCCGCCGGTATCGCCGGTGGTTCGGCCAGCATCTCCGGTCGTTTTACGGCCGATGAGGCCCGGGACTTGGAGGTTCAGCTGCGGGGTGGCTCCTTGCCCCTGCCGGTGAAGGTGATCGAGGTTCGCAGCATCGGCCCCTCCCTCGGTGCAGAAAATGTGCGCACCTCCCTGGTTGCAGCCCTCTCCGGGCTGGCCTTGGTGGCCGTGTTCATGGTGGTGGTGTACCGGCTCCCGGGGGTGGTGTCGGTGCTAGCTCTGAGCCTCTATTCACTCTTCAACCTGGGCATCTACACCCTGATTCCGGTCACCTTGAGCCTGCCAGGGATTGCTGGTTTTATCCTCTCGATTGGCATGGCCGTGGATGCCAACGTGCTGATCTTTGAGCGCATCAAGGAAGAGCTGCGCGCTGGCAACAGCCTGATCCGTTCGATTGATACGGGCTTTGCCCTGGCCTTTTCCTCAATTCTCGATGGCCATGTCACCGGCCTGATCAGCTGCATCGCCCTGTTTTTCTTGGGCACAGGCCTCGTCAAGGGCTTTGCCGTGACCTTGGCGATTGGCCTGCTGCTCAGCCTATTCACCGCCCTCACCTGCACCCGCTCCCTGCTACGGCTGTTGATGAGCTATCCATCCCTGCGCCGCAGCAACTATTTTCTGCCTTTGGCCCAGCTTCCACCGGCGTCCACCTGAGCAATCTTGAGCCCACCTGAGCAAACCTGAGCCCACCTTCAAGCCTGTGACCGTGACCGAGAGCCCTACCCCCCGTTTTCGCATCAGCAAGTACAAGCGATTGGCCTGGTGGGGCTCGGGCCTGGCCTGCTTACTCAGTGTGCTTGGCCTTCTGGTGAGCTGGCTTACCCCTGGCATTGGCGCCCCCTTGAAGCCGGGTCTTGACTTCACTGGCGGCACCCAGATTCAGCTGGAGCGCCAATGCGTACAGCCCGATTGTGGCTTGATCACGGTTGACCAGCTTCAGGCCGGGCTTGGGGCCCTCACCTTGCCAGCGAAGGCTAAGGAGCAGGTCCCTAGCCTCTCTAGTGCCAAGGTCCAACAGCTTGATGGTGGCCAGACGCTGGTGATCCGCTTACCTGTGCTGGCGGCAGACCAGAGCCAGGCGGTGATTGCTGGCATCGACCGCTTGGCCGGGCCCCTCAAAACCACCGGGATCTCGGTTAATACGATTGGACCCACCCTCGGCTCCCAGTTGTTACAGGGCAGCCTGGTGTCGTTGCTGGTCAGTTTTGCGGCGATCGCCCTCTACATCACCTTTCGCTATGACCGGGTCTTTGCCTTCCTGGCGATCGTGACCTTGGCCCATGACGTGATCATTACCTGTGGTCTATTTGCCTGGCTCGGTATCTTTTTTGGTATTGAGGTTGATTCGCTCTTTGCTGTTTCCTTGATTACCGTTGCCGGCTATTCGGTTACCGATACTGTGGTTGTGTTTGACCGCATTCGCGAACAGAAGAAGGCCCTAGGGCAACTGCCTTTGGTCGAGCAGGTTGATGTGGCTGTGGACGCTACCTTGACCCGCTCCCTCTACACCTCTTTGACGACCCTGTTGCCCTTGCTGGGGCTGATCTTCTTTGGCGGCGCCAGTTTGTTCTGGTTCGCGGTGGCCTTGGCCGTAGGCATTGCCGTGGGGAGCTGGTCCAGCATTGGTGTCGCCCCCACCTTGCTGCCCGTGCTGTCACGGCGCTAATGGGGAATGTTTCCTGGCTTGTTATTGTCCTGGCCGTTTTGGCGATTGTTGATTTACGCAGCGAATTGCAGCTGCTTGCTGAACACTTCACCTGGTCTTCGCTCGGGTATGCAGTGAGTCAGCACCCCCTGGCTGTGACGGTGTTGCTGGTGCTGATCTTGATGCCGAGGCGACTGCGTTGAATCGGCCTACCTAGGTGGAAGATTGCGAAGGCTGATGAAGAAGCCTGAGCCATAAAGCAAGCGGGCCCAACAGCTCTACAGCCGCTTACCAGTTGTCCATGATTTCTTCCACCAGAACCTTCTGGGCGATCACCTGCAGCACCACCACCCCCGGCAGGGCCAGGAGCACCCCGGGCAGGCCCAGCAGGGCCCCCAGGCACAACTGGGACATGAGGGCCACCGTGGGCAGCAGGTTGACCGTGCGGCTGAGCAGGATCGGCGTGAGCAGGAAAGCTTCGCCGTTCTGGAGCACCATCCGCAACACAAACACCTGGGCCACCTTGGCGGGCGACACCAGCAGGGCCATGGCCAGGGGCAGCAGGGTGGCCACGGTGGGGCCGATCGTGGGCACGAAGGTGAGCAGGCCGCACACCAGGGCACTCAGGAGGGCCAGGGGCACCTTCAGGGCCGCTAGGCCAGCCCAGGTGAAGAGAAACACGCTGCTGGCTGAGAGGGTCATGCCGGCCAGCCAGCCGCCCAGGGCCTGGCGGCAATCCCGCAGCAGGTCGGCCATCAGGGGCCGGTAGGCATTGGGGGTGGCGGCCAGCACCAGGCGTTGGTGACTGCGGGGATCGAGGGCCAGCAGGATCGCCAGTAACACCATCAACAGCAGTTGAATCGTGCTGTTGGCCGCGCCGCCAGCAAAGCCCAGCAGCTGGCTGCCAAGGGGTTGCAACTTGTCCCAGCTGGTAAAGGAGGTGATCTGCCGCTCGATGCCGTTCAGGGCTGGCACTTCCGTGGCGAAGTGGCTCACTCGCTGCAGCAGGATCGGCGCCAGGCGCGTGAACTCCTGGGCCTGGGCGATCAGATCGGGCAGCAACACGCCCCCCAGGTTCCAGCCCAGCAGCACCAGCACGGCAAGCACAATCAGCAGCGCCAGGGGTCGCTGTAGCGGCAGCAGGCGGCGCAGCAAGCTCACAGGCACATCCAGGGCCACCGCCACCACCACGGCGCCAAATAGCACCAGCAGGACCCAGCGCAGTTCCCAGGCCAGCAGCCCGAGGACCACCAGGGCCAGCAGGCCGAGCAGGGTTCTTCCGTTCATTAGGACCGGCTCACGGCGGTTCGATCAGGCTGCTGGACCTGGCTCGTGGACCAGGGTGGTCCTTCAGGGCAGGCGCCCTAGGCCCAGACCCGTTGATGTTGCCAGACGCTGCTGTTTCCAGGGGTCCAGGAGGTCATGGATCAGCAATTCCCGCACCAGCACCTGGAGGCAAACCGCCAGGGGCAGGGCCAGCACCAACCCCAGGGGTCCGAACACCACCGTGAAGGCGAATTGGGCGATCAGGGTGAGTCCGGGAAGGAGTTTGACCTGGTGATGCATCACCGAGGGGGTGATCACATAGCTCTCGAGGTTTTGGATCAGCACATAGAGCCCCAGCACGGCCATGGCCTTCCAGGGGGACACCAACAGGGCCACCGACATGGGGAACAGGGTGCCCAGGGTGGGGCCCACGTTGGGGATCACATTCAGCAGCCCAGCCAGCAGGGCGTTGGCCACCACCAACTTGACGCCCAGCAGGGACAGGCCGATGCCGGCCAGCAGCCCCACGCAGCAGGAGCTGATCAGCACTCCTCCCATCCAGCTGCTTAGGGCGTCACCGCAGAGCAGCAGGGCTTTGCGGAAGCGCCGGCGGTAGAAGGAGGGCACCAGCAAGATCGCCACCTCCCGGTAGGCACCGGGTTGGGCCGCGATCATCAGGCTCACGGCCAGCACAAACAGCACCTGAATCAGGGCACTGCCCAAACTGCCGGCAAATCCCAGCAATTTCAGGGCCCCTCCCCCGAGGCCCGCGGCGAGCACACCGCCTCCTGGCGGGGCCCCGGGCTGGCTTGGGGTCAGCCACTGGCTGGCGGATGGTCCTCCCTCCAGCAGGCTCTGGCCTTCAATGAGATGGGTGGTTTGGTCGAAACCCTGCTGAATCAGCCGGAGTAGCACCGCAAATGCCGCCGGGAGTTGGCGCAGCAACTGGCTGAACTGATCGACAAAGGGGGGAATCAACAGGGCCCCCAGGCCTAGGCCCAGCACCAGCAGCCCGAGGAGCGTCATCCCCAGGGCCAGGGGCCTGGGCCAACCCAGCCGCCGACGCACCACCCCCACGGCCGTGCAAAGGGCCATGGCCAGCACGATCGCGGCAAAGACGTGGATCAGCACGTCCCGGAGGCTCCAGAGCAGGACCAGGGCGGATGCGGTGCCCAGCAGGGTCAGCCAGTGGCCGAATTTCAAGCGTCCTCCTGGCCTGCCTCGTCGTTGTCGTCGTCGTCCTTGCCGGCAAAGCCCATGCCATGGCTATCGGCGTAGCGCTGGGCGAAACGCATGAAACGCTCGAAATCGGCGGTGGTTTTCCAGGTGAAGGTGGCTTCCAGGGCGCTGGCCTTGCCGTTGACGAAGCGGGCGTTGACCTCCCGGGTCACCAACTGCCCCTCTTCATCAACCATGTACATGCCCCCGATGTCGCCCATGGCCTCTGGTGCCAGGGCGTCAGGCCCCTCAAACACGAACAGGGCCTGGCCCGTGCGGCCATCGCGGGACCGGGTCAGCCGGATGTCGGGCACCACCGGCTCGTCCACACCGGGGAAGAACTGAATGGCGGCCATGCCGGTGCCCACAAAAAATGATCTTAATCAGGGCCCAGTCCCGGCGGAACGGGGCAGATCAGTCCCGCGGCCAAGAGCTGCTCGGCCGCCTCTGGGGCCGGGGCGAGGCCGATGTCCCAGGGCTTCGGTGGTTCACCTGTCGGGCCTGGGTCTGCCTGGGCTGCTGGCCCGGATGAACCGCCCGATTGGCCAGGCCCACCGGTGAGCGACGCCAGGGCTGGGCGCCCCTGGAGACCATGGTCGTAGCAGCGGTCGTAGTAGTCGAGGATCTGCCGGCAGGCGCCATGCCAGTTTTCCTCGGCAATCGCCTCCAGGGCTAGGGCGGTGCGCTGGGGCCCTAGCCGCCTGGCGATCCGTTGGGTGGCCTCGGCCAGGCCCGCCTGCCCCTGGTTGCCGTAGAGGGTCACCAAGTGATCAAGGCGCGCCTCCAGGGGGCGTTGCACCGCCAACAGCGGCGCCTGCTTCATTTGGGTCCAAAGACCGGCCGGAATTCGGCAGCGCCCCACCTGGGCGCTTTCATCCTCCAGCCAGATCGTCTCCGCCTCGCGCAACGGCCAAAGGGCCGTGGCCAGCAGGTTTTCAAAGTGCTCGCTGCTGGGTTGCTCGGCCTGGCCCAGCCCCCCGAAACTGCTGCCCCGGTGGTTCGCCAGCCCCTCCAGGTCGATCACCGCCACCCCGCGCGCTTGCAGTTCCAGCAGCAGCTCGGTCTTGCCGCTGCCGGTGCGGCCCCCCAATAGGCGCAGGGGCCAGGGCCGCCCAAACAGGGCCTGGGCCCAGGAGCGATAGGCCTTGTAGCCCCCTTGCAGCACCACCACCGGTAGATCCAGGCCCTGGGCCAGCCAGGCGACGCTTTCGGAGCGCATGCCGCCGCGCCAGCAGTGCAGCCGCAGGGGGGCTGCCGGCGTCAGCGCGGCCAGGCGCACCAGCTCCTGGCCCAGGCTCTCGAGGCGCGGGCCGACGAGGGCCAGGCCCTCCAGCACGGCTGCCTGGCGGCCCTGGTGTTTGTAGGTGGTGCCCACCTGGGCCCGTTGGCCGTCATCGAAGAGGGGCAGGTTGTGGGCGCCAGGAATGTGGCCTTGGCGGAACTCGCCGGGGCTGCGCACATCGACCACGGGCCCTTGGCCGCCAAGAAAGGCCTCGGTTGTAAGCCGCATCTGCTGGGGTGCCTGGGGCATCGGCGCTTGGCCTGGCCTGACATAGTGTCCCCACGCTGGCGCACCGTCAGGCCGGCCCGTGCCCATGCTTTCCGGACCACCCGCCCCTACCACGGCCAGCCCCGACCAGCTCCTGGACCGTTTTGTCAGCAGCTCGGCCCGCCAGCGCCGCGGTTTGTTGGCCTCGATCGAGCAGCAGGCCGAGCAGATCCGGCCCCTGATCGGCGAGCGGCTCGACCGGCTCGATGCCACAGGCGATGACTGGGCGGCTGGCTGCCTGATCCAGCTCCTGCTCCAGCAGGACGATGGCCTCAGCCAGGCCTTTCGCCTGCGCCATCGCTCCGGCTGGCTGGCCGTGACCAGTGCCCAGGGCATCGACTACGGCCCCCTGGAGCTCGCCCTGATGGGCAAGCACTTTGAGTTGGCAGACCGCATCACCAGTGAGATCCTGCGCCAACTGGCAGGGCCGGCAGCCGTGACCCGCGGTTACGTGTATTACAGCGAGGTGCCGCCGATCGCCTCTGTCGACCTGGAAAGCCTCGATCGTCTCTGGCTCACCTATTCCCAGGGCCGTTTCGGCTTCTCCGTGCAGCTGCGTCTGCTGCGCAGTTGTGGCGATCGTTGGGATCTGCTCTGGCCCAAGTTGGGCTGGAAACTCAGTGGCACCTGGACTCGCTATCCGGGCTCCTTCACCTGGTCCTTGGCGGCACCGGAGGGGCACCTGCCCTTGGTCAACCAGCTGCGGGGCGTGCGCTTGATGGATGCCCTGCTCAGCCATCCAGGCCTCAAGGGTCGCCTGCCCTCCTGATTGCAGGATTGGGCTTCATCAAAGTCTGGTTGCTGGGTCCTGCGGGGTAGGTTGAAACCGGTCCATACCAAGCGGCGATCGTGTTGCGCTGGACTGATTTCATCACTCCCTCGACGCTGCAACTGGCGCCGCTGCTGGACTTATTGCTGGAACCCATACAGGGCGGTCAGCAGCTCGCCAGCCTGCAGCTGGGGCTCCAGGAAGTGCTGGTCAATGCGGTTCGCCATGGCAATGGCAATGACCCGCGCAAATGCCTACGGGTGCGGCGCATCCTCACCCCCCGCTGGCTGATTTGGCAGGTGCAGGACGAGGGCCGTGGCCTGACGCCCCAGCAGCGGGCTTGCGCCTTGCCCCTTGAGCCCCACGCCCGGGGCGGCAGGGGCCTCTTCCTGATCCACCATTGCTTCGATGACGTGCGCTGGAGCCGCCGCGGCAACCGGGTGCAAGTGTCGGTGCGCCGCATCGGTTGGGCTGGCTGATCGGATCGGGCTTGATCCCAAGCCAGGGATCGCCTTCACCGCAAGGGCGGCGGAACTGGCCCGGGACCTTGGCTGCACCGGGGCTGCCCGCGCTTACCCGTTTGCCTTCGCCCCAGGGGCGGCTGGGCCGTGCTGGGGGCAGCCGGGATCGCGCAGATCCCCCTTCAACCAGGCCAGGCCGTTCTCGACCAGGGCGATGCTGGCCAGGCGTTGCTGCGTGGCCACGGGGGCCTGGGGCGGGTTGGCCGGATCCAGCAGCAGCACCAGGGCCGCTGCCAACTGTTCGGCGGCGCGCCGTTGGGGCTGGCCCTTGAAGGCGTGCCACTGGCGATCGGTGATGGTCAGCTGCTGATGGAGCTGGGCGGCGCCCGCAGCGCTGCCCTCGGGCCAGCTGGCTGGCTGCGGCGGTTGGGGCCTCTCAGGAACCACTGGACGGGGGGCGGGGGGTGGCCCCATCCTGGCGCCATGGCCAAAACCCGACGGTCCCCAGCCCAGCGCCCCCCAGCCCAGCCGATTCGCTGGTTGCACCAGCTGGCCGCTCTGTTGGCCGAAGTCAGCCGGGCCGAACGCTTTGGCGAAGGCGATAGCAGCCTGGCCAGCCGCCGCCTGCGCCAGCGGATGCTGCTGGCCCAACGGCTGTTCGATCCCCTGCCCAAGCCCCTGCGGGCCAACCGTTGGCCTGAGGAGGTGGTCTGGACGGCACTGCGCTGGGGCGGACCCGCCTTGGTGCTGGCCCTATGGCTGCACCGCTGAGCCCTGCTGCCCAGAGGGTGCCCCCCAGACCTAGACCCGGACCCGGATGATCGGCCCCAGTTCCGGCGCGGCCCCCTCCAGGTCCGGGGCCCCGGCCGTGTCAGGGAGGTTGCGGCCCCGCAGCCAGGCCGCCCGCAGGGTCTTGCGGCGGCGGTCTTCGGCCAACACCAGCCGGTCGGCGGCCGTCACCGGGCTTTCGCCGGGCAGCACAGGGGTGCGTAGGCAGATGCCGAAGCCGTGGGCTTCGACCTGAACGGCACCCTCCATCAGCACGGTTTGGAAGGTCCAGCCCTCCAACCACCTCACGCTGAACGGATTGGCCATTCGATCGCTAAACCGGAGTGGTTAAACCCTATGGGCTAGACGCGTTGATGCAAGGGGCCGGTCAGGACTTCGTCGCTGTCCAGACGCGCGTCATTAGGTGGGATTCGGCCCGAACGGCCTTGAATCCGGCCGCAGTTAGGCGGGCGTCGATGTCATCGCTGATGTAATCGCGGTAGTAGGGCTCATGGAACATGCGGCGGAAGTTCTCCATGGCGGGGCGGAATTGGGGCGCATCGGCTAATTGAACCGAATCCGCCAGCACCAGCACGCCGCCGGGTTCGAGCACGCGCCAGCAGTCGTTGAGCACGTTCTGGCGTGCCTCCGCCGGTAGCTCATGCATGAGGAACACGCAGGTCACGGCCTGCATGCTGGCGTCGGCAAAGGGCATGGCTTCGCCATTGCCTTGGACGAGCTGGGGCAATTCGTTCGGCAGCTGGCTGAGCCAGCGGTTGGCCTGGCGCAGGTAGGCGCTGGAGAGGTCCAGGCCCACCAGGCGGGCCTCGGGCAGGGCGGCACGGATCTGGCGCAGGGTGCGGCCCGTGCCGGTGGCCACATCAAGCACCCGCAGCTGGCTGGCGGGCCGATCGGCGAAGGCCCGCAGGCCCCAAACCAGGGGCTTCAGGATGCGCCGCCGCATTGGATCGGCGGTGCCGTTAAACAGGATTTCCACCTGCAGGTCGTAGAGGGAGGCGGAGTGGTCGCTCAGGTAGCCGTCGGTCTGGTGGTGGAAGTTCTGCAGGTAGTAGCTGGGATAGTCGCTGCGGTTCACCGTGGCCGGCAGATCGTCCACGCGGCGTTGTTTGCGGCGGTTCCAAGTGGCGGGCAGATCGAGCCAGACCAAGGGGTAGCGGCTGGCCCATTCCAGCCAAGGCGCATCAAAGAGCAGAGAGGGGGGATAAATCCCCTGCTCCGCTTCCTCCCAATCCACATCGAGTAGGCGTTGGAAGGAGGCCTGCATGGCCTGCAGCATCTGGGGCGGCACCGCCACCGAGCTCGGAGCTCCCTCCGGGGCCAGGGCGCCCATGAGGCGCAGGCTGACTTCCTTGTGGGCCAGCCCCATCAGGCTCTTGCCCTGCTGCAGGGTCTGGTAAGCCAGTCGGGTCAAGGGGGCTGCCATCGCGCGTTATTAGGGCCGTTTCTGGACCCATTCCAACGGATTGGTCGCCCAGGCGTGGCTTTGGCGCCCGGGTTGGTGGGCCTGGCTTTAGCCCTGGCGGTCCAGCCAGCCCAGGCCTGCCTGCCCGTCTAGCCAAGCCCGGCCCGCCGGCGGGCGCGAAGTTTGATGTCGCAACCAGCGGTTTCGTAGCAACGGCTACAGAATATGGGAAGTCGATTCCTTCGAGGTGGTTTGCCATGGCGTTCCCGACCCCGACCCCGACCCCGACCCCGTCCCTCCATCCGGTGGATCCGGAATTCCTGGCCTGGGCCAGAACTAACCAGCGCCAGAAACGCCTTAAGGCGGCCCTGTCGGCCCAGCTCATCGGCCACCCCGATCCCTTTGACAGCGGCGATGTGGCGGGCCAGGTGCAGGCCTGGGCCAAGCGCCATGCCCAGGCCCGCCGGCTGCAGGCCAGTGCCATGGCCCACCTGCGCCACAGCTAGGTCCCCCATGGGTGGCCACCAGGGATGGCCGCCCCGCTGGGCAAGCAGGTCCCCCGCCGGAACGGGTACGGGAACGGGCGCAGGACCGCAACCCGCCCCGTCGGCGGTCAGACCTGGGCGGATCCCGGCATGATCGGGGCACCCGTGCAGGGCGGTCCAACGGGATCCTCTGGATGGGGCCTGGTGCTGGTTGACCAGGGACCTGCTGCCGGCCCGCCGTGCCCCCCGAATCCCCTGCTTGCCCTGCCCTGGCAGCGCCCGTTCCCCTGGTGCTGGTCCATGGCATCTGGGATACGCCCCGCCTCTTTGGGCGCCTCGAAACCGCCCTGGCTGGCCGGCGGGCCCCCCTGTTGATCCCCCACCTCCCCCATGGCCTTGGTTTTCGGCCCCTAGAGGAGATGGCCGCCCAGCTCGATCAACTCATTGCCAGCAGCTTTGCCCCAGGACAACCGATTGACCTGCTGGGGTTTTCGATGGGAGGGGTGATCGGCCGCATCTGGATCCAACTGCTGGGCGGCCACCGCCGCACCCGCCGGTTCTTCAGTGTGGGCAGCCCCCAGCGGGGCACCCTCACGGCCCAGCCCTGGCCCCGATGGTGGCTGCCCACGGTGGCCGACATGAAGCTGGGTAGTCCCTTGCTGCGCCAGCTCAATGGCGATTTCACCGTCCTCGAGGGGATCGAGTGCCACAGCTACTACTGCCGCACCGATCAGATGGTGATCCCCCCCTGGCGGGGGGTGTTGCCGGTGGGGTCGGTGCGGGCCTTGCCAGTGCTGGCCCACAAGGATCTGATCATCAACCCCCAGGCCTTAGGCCCGATCGTGGCTGATCTGCTGGTGCCTTGACGGCAGGGGCCACCTGGAACGCCCCTGGATCCATCAGGCGGGCACTAGGCCGGAGTGGCGGATTAGGGCCTCGGTGGAGGGCTGGCGACCGCGGAAGGCCTCAAACACTTCGGCCGGGCTGCGGCTGCCGCCCAGGCTGAGCACGGTGTCGCGGAAACGGCGACCCGTGGCCTGGATCTGGGTTTCATTCTCCAGGCCGCCATCTTCAAAGGCGCTAAAGGCATCGGCGCTGAGCACTTCGGCCCACTTGTAGGCGTAGTAGCCGGCCGCATAGCCACCGGCAAAGATGTGGCCGAAGGAACAGAGGAACGCATCGGCGTCGATCGGGGCGAGCACCGTGGTGGTGGTGGCGATGCGGCGGCGCAGCTGCTCAGGGGTCTCACCGCAGTCCGGGGACCATTCGCTGTGGAGGCGCAGGTCGGTGAGGGCCAGGTGGACCTGGCGCAGGGTGGCCGACCCACCCATGAAGGTGCGGGCCGCCTGCAACTTGGCGAACTCAGCCTCGGGTAGGGGCTCGCCGCTCTGCCAGTGGCGGGCCATGCCCAGCAGGGTGGCCCGGTCGTAGCACCAGTTCTCCATGAACTGGCTCGGGAGTTCCACCGCGTCCCATTCCACGTTGTTGATGCCGGCGGCCTGGGGCCGATCCACGGTGGTGAGCATGTGCTGGAGACCGTGGCCGAACTCGTGGAACAGGGTTTCCACCTCTTCGAAGGTCATCAGGCTCGGGCTGTCCCCCACCGGCGGGCTCTGGTTGCAGATCAGGTAGGCCACGGGCAACACCGGTATGCCATCGGGGCCCAGGGAGCGCACCAGGCATTCGTCCATCCAGGCGCCACCGCGCTTGCTGCCGGGACGGCTATAGGGGTCGAGGTAAAAGGCGGCGATTGGTTGGCCGGTCCCGGCTGAGGGGGCTTGGGGCGCACCGGGCTGAGGGGCCTGGTCGGCTGCGGATGCCGCCCCACCACTGGCCTCGAGCACCCGGAAGAAGCGCACGTCGGGATGCCAGATCGGGGCCTGGCCATCGGCGGCCTCGATGCGGATGCCAAACAGGCGGCCGCAGAGGGCAAACAAGCCCTCCAGCACCGCCGGCAGGGGGAAGTAGGGCCGCAGGGCTTCGCTATCGAGCGAGAAGCTCTCCTGGCGCAACACCTCGGCCCAGAAGCTCACATCCCAGGGCTGCAGGTCGCTGGCTTCGGGGGCGCCGTGGCGGGCGGCGCACTGGCGCAGCTGGTCCAGTTCCACCTCGGCCATGGGGAAGGCCGCGGCGCGCAGCTCCTCCAGCAGGGCCTCGACGCTGGTCACCGAGTCGGCCATCTTGGCGGACAGGCTCACTTCGGCCCAGTTGGCAAAGCCCAGCCGGCGGGCCTGGTCGCCCCGCAGGGTGAGGATCCTTTCGATCAGGGGCCAGTTATTGAGCGGGCCCGCCTTGGGGGTTTCGTTGGTGCTGGCAGTGCTGCTGGTATTGCTCCTGGCATCGGCGGCCTCGCCCTGGCCGGAGGCCCGGCTGACATGGGCGCGGTAGAGCTGCTCGCGCAGGGCGCGGTTGCGGCTGTACTTGAGGAAGGGGGCGTAGCGGGGCATGTCCAGGCCCAGCAGCCAGGGGCCGGCCTCGGAGCTGGGCTCGGCACCATCGGCGGCCTTGAGGTCGGCGGCGCGGGCCGCCTGGGCCAGTTGGTCCTTGAGGCTGGTTGGTAGGCCGTCGGTTTGGGCCGGATCATCCAGGGTCAGGGTCCAGCCGTTGGTGGCATCGAGCACCTGGTTACTAAACCGGGTGGAGAGCTCGGCCAGCTCCTGGCTGGCCTGGTTGAAGGCGGCCTGCACCTCCCCCTCCAGGCCCACGCCCCGCAGTTGCATGTCCCGCAGTTCCGCCGCCAGGATCCGCTGCTGGGTGGGATCAAGCAGGCCCGGGGCGCCGGGATGGGCGGCCTGGTGCTGGCGCTCGAGGGTTTGCAGGGCCCGGAAAATCGCCTGGCTCTGGCCGGCCCGGCTGCCGAATTCCACCACCGCCGCCTGCTGGCTGGCATGGGCGAGCCGCAGCTCCGGGCTGTTGCAGACGCCATTGAGGTGGCCAACCACGCCCCAGCTCCAGCGCAGCTGCTCGCCGAGCCGTTGCAGCGGGTCCATCACTTCGGCCCAATCGAGTAGGCGGCCTGCGGCCAGGGCTTGGGAGAGCAGCGCTTCGAGGGCATCGAGCTCGCCGTTCAGGAGCGAGAGCAGTTCAGGAATGTGCTCCTCAACCTGGGCCGCCGTAATCGCCCCAAAGGCGGGCAGGCCCTCCCCCACCAACAGGGGAGCCGTAACCGTGGGACTGCCGTTCATCGGATGGGGCCAGGACTGCCCCTATTTCACCTGAAGTCTGAAAGCGGCGTGGTTCAGCCGAGGGCGGGAAGCCGGCCCAGGGCCACCAGGCTGTGGCGGGCCAGATCACTGGCTAGGGCAGTGGTGCTGGCTTCGTAGAAGTCGATGGCTATCCGGGGCCAAAAGCCGATCGTGAGGGTGGGCACCAAGAGGCACAGGCCAATCACCAACTCCCGCGGCTTCATGTCACCCACCACGGCCAGGGCCGGAATCCGGGGGCCAAAGAAGACCCGGCGGCAGAGGGACAGCAAATACATGGGCGTCAGCACCAGGCCGATCGCCGCCAACACCACCGCAATGATCCGGAAGGGCACGGTGAAGGCGTCGTTGCTGGTGACCCCGAGAAAGACGGTGATTTCGCTGACGAAGCCACTCATGCCCGGCAGGGCTAGGGAGGCCAGGGAGCTGGCCAGGAAGAAGGCGAAGGTGATCGGCAGCACCTTGGCCAGGCCGCCCATGTTGGGAATCGAGAGGGTTTTGGTGCGTTCGTAGAACACGCCAGTGACAAAGAACATGGCGGCGGCAATCAGGCCATGGCTGATCATTTGCAGCATGGCGCCACTGAGCCCCAGGCTGTCGACGGCCCCGATACCCAGCAACACAAAGCCCATATGGCTTACTGAGCTACAGGCAATCCTGCGTTTAACGTTGTCCTGGGCAAAGGCATTGAGGGCTCCATAAACAATATTGACAATCCCAAGCACAATCAGGGCCGGCGCTAATTGCACATGGGCCTCCGGCAGCATTTGCACGTTGAAGCGCAGGAGGGCGTAGCCGCCCATCTTCAGCAACACCCCCGCCAGCAGCATGGACACCGGGGCATTGGCCTCGCCGTGGGCGTCAGGCAACCAGGTGTGCAGGGGGAACATCGGCAGCTTGACGCCGAAACCGATGAGGAAGCCCAGATAACAGAGCAGGCCAAAGGTGCCCCCCGGGGAGCGGGCCGCCAATTCCGACAGGTTGAGGGTGAAATGGTCGCCGGAGAGGGCCAGGGCCAGGCCGCTGAGCAGGATCAGCAGCGAAGCGGTGGCCGTGTAGAGAATGAACTTGGTGGCCGCGTATTGGCGCTGGGTCCCTCCCCAGATTGCAATCAGGAGATAGACCGGCACCAGCTCCAGTTCCCAGGAGAGGAAAAACAGCAGGAAGTCCTGGGAGAGAAACACCAGGGCCTGGGCCGAGGCCTGGAGCAGTAACAGGGCGAAGTAGAGCCTGGTTTTTTGGTGGATGTTCCAGCTGGCCGCCACCGAGAGCAGGGTCACCAGACCTGAGAGCACCACCAAGGGCGCCGAAAGGCCATCGGCCGCCAGGGACCACTCCAAGCCCAGGGAGGGCAGCCAGGGCACCCGCTCCACCAGTTGCAGGGCGCTGCTGGAGCCATCGAAGCGCTGGCTGAACACCCAGACCATCAGCAGCAGATCGGCCAGCAGCACACCCAGGGCGATGGTGCGGGGCAGGCGGGGATCGTTGGAGTCGCCGGGGAGCAGCATCAGTACCGGCGCCATCGCGGCCGGTAGCAGACAAATCAGGCTTAACCAGGGCCAATTGCCAGATAGGGAGGACGCGGCCGACAGGGGCAAATTCGCGTCCATCACACAACTGGCCTACAGGGAGACGTGAAGGTGGGCTGCGTCCCAGCTCCATCCCCAAGATGGTAACAATCTATCAGTTTGAGTCTTTTTACTCAGTTCAGTGCAGGGGCCCAGGCCGGGTGCTTGGCGGCCTGGGCGCTAGCCAGGACGGCCCGGATCTCAGAGGGCGCGCCAGTGGCTACCGGTTTGCTGCAGGGGCAGGACCTCGGAGCGGGAGGCGACGCCTTCCGATTCCCAGGCCCGAACCATGGCCCGGCTGACGGCCTGGGCCTGGGCTTCGCAGCTCAGGGCCATCAGGCTCGGGCCGGCGCCGCTGATCACACAGCCCCAGGCACCGGCCTCTAGGGCGGCCCGCCGCACCTGTTGGCCCCCCTGGATCAGGCCCCAGCGGTAGGGCTCATGGATGCGGTCGTGCATGCCATCGGCGATCAGGTCGCCATTGCCGGTGCGCAGCCCCTGCAGCAGCAGGGTGAGGGAGCCCAGGTTGACCACCGCATCGGCCACGGAGATCAGCTTGGGCATCACCCGCCGGGCCTCGCTGGTGGCCAGGCGAATGGCCGGGATCGCCACCACCACCTTCACCTCCGGTGACCACTCGCAGCGCACCACCCGCCAGCGGTGGGAGGCGGCCTTGGCGGTCATGCAGAGGCCGCCCAGCAGGGAGGGCACCACATTGTCCGGGTGGCCCTCAATGTCAATCGCCAGTTCCAGTAATTTTTCGCGGCTGAGGGGTTCGCCGATCAGGGCGTTGGCGCCGATCAGGCCGGCCACGATTGCCGTGGCGCTGCTGCCCAGGCCCCGGGCCGGCGGCACCCCCAGGCGCACCCGGGCCTCAATCGCCATCGGCTGCACGCCCGCCTCTTTCCAAACCCGCTGGGCGGCCCGATACACCAGGTTGTCCGGACCGCCGCGCAGGTGGGAGCCCTCACTGCCTTCAATGATTAGGTCGAACCGTTCCTGGTCACCTTCGATACTTCGCAACTCAAAGCGGTTGTTCAGTTCCAGCGCGGCGCCCAGGCAATCAAATCCCGGACCGAGGTTGGCTGTGGTGGCTGGAACATCGACCACAACCCCCTCTCCGATGTCGGGGCGCACCATGGAATCCTTACTTCTAGGTTCAGTGTCCCACCCCCTGGGACGGCAGCCGAGCCGGTGGCGGGGGTGTGGGTTGGCCTGGCTACGCCCCTGAGCCGGTTCAGGCCAACACCATCCGGGCTCGGTGACGGCAAGGCAGCCGGCGTTCGGTGAACCTGGCAAACCGCCAGGACGGGGGCACTAGGGCGATGAAATCGGGCCACGGGCCCGAGGCCTAGCGCTCCGATTGCGCGTTGATCACGTTTGGGCCGTCAACTTGGCAGGTGACTAGCAGTGTTTGGGTGCCGCCCAGATCTGCGGCCAGCAGGACAAGGCCCCTAACCCCATCTTGGTGGCTGGCAGCTCCGCGGCCGTGGCAGAAGCAATGGCTTTCGGCGAGCACCCGGGACTACCCATGGAATTTGTCGTGGCGGCCCAACGCCCCGGCGGGTCGGGCTGCTGGGCCCTGGACAACCGTCCGTTAGCGATGCTTGAAGGCCGCTTCCCCTTGGGGTTCAAACTCGCCCTTCACCGGAAAGATCTCGGGATTGCCATCGGCGCTGCTGCGCCCCAGGATTGAATGCTGCCGAGCTCCGAGGCCGTCGCCGCCATGGAAGCCAGCCTGATCGAGGCAGGCTTTGGAGAGCAGGCCCTCTCAGCCCTGGCCCGCCGGTTTAGACGATCAGGCTGGAATCCGCTGCACTACATGCGCTGGAGGGCCGTGGGCGTCGGAATCTGTGGGCGATGGATCTTTTGCCCTTGGATTTGGGGCGATGGCGCATCGTCCTCAAGAAGTACGGCTGTCTTGACTCGGGGCCCAGTTGGTTCGAGGGGATCGCTAGACAACCTGGCTGCGGGCCCTTACGATCTAATGACTTGCCGTTGAGGCGGGCTTCATCTCAGGGATTCTGAGGTCACCATGAAACATGACGTAGCTGTCCTAATCGGACGGTTTCAGCCCTTCCACTTGGGGCACCTTTTTTTACTCGAATCGGCTTTAGCCAAGGCCGATCGGCTTCTCATCCTCCTGGGCAGTCACCGCTGCGCGCTTGACACCCGCAACCCCTGGAGCAGTGAGGAACGTCAGGAGATGATTCGCGCCTCCCTTCCCTCTGATCTGCAGCGGCGGGTAGAGCTGATCCCGATCCGAGATCACCTCTATTCCGACAATCTCTGGCTTGCAGAAGTCCAGCAAAAAGTGCTCGCAGCCACCGACGAGGACGACAGCGTGCTGCTGGTTGGGCACCGCAAGGACCGCAGCAGTTACTATCTCGAACTTTTCCCCCAGTGGGACTTTGAGGAAGTGGCGATGCGCGAGGCTATCCACTCCAGCGCCATTCGCGAAGCCTATTTCTCTGACAGCGCGGACGAGGATTGGTCCAGCCAGGTGCCGGCAGCGATCGGCACCATCCTGGGCAACTACCGCCAAACCGGCCGCTACCGCTGGCTGGCCCAGGAGGCCGATTACATCCGCTCCTACCGCGAGATCTGGGCGGTAGCGCCCTATCCGCCCACCTTTGTGACCACCGATGCGGTGGTGGTCCAGTCCGGCCACGTGCTTGTGGTGCGTCGCCGCGTGCGGCCCGGACAGGGCTTGATCGCCCTACCCGGCGGCTATCTCAACCAGCAGGAGCAGGTGATTGAGGGGATGGTTCGGGAACTGCGGGAAGAGACCGGTCTCAAGGTGCCCAAACCAGTGCTCGAGGGGTCGATCGTTGATCGCCATGTCTTCGATGCCCCGGGGCGTTCCCAGCGCGGCCGGGTGATCACCCACGCCTTCCTGATCCAGCTCAAGGCCGGCCCGTTGCCGTCTGTTCGCGGTGGCGATGACGCCGAGAAAGCCTTCTGGATGCCCCTGGCTGACATCTACGCCCACGAAGACACCTTCTTCGAGGATCACGTGCAGATCATCCAGCACTTCATCTCCCGGATCTGATCTCCCCAGGGGACTTGTAACTAGCACCATCTGCATGCCTGGGGAGACCGGGCAGGCGTTGTTCATTCCACTTCGTGCGGAGCGCACACCATGGATTTCAACCTGCTTTTAGACACCGACAGCTACAAAGGCAGCCACTGGCTGCAATACCCCAGCGATGCCACCGCCATGGGGGCCTACCTCGAAAGCCGCGGTGGCGAGTATCCCCAAACCCTGTTCTTCGGCCTGCAAATGCTGTTGCAACAGACCTTGGCCTGCCCAGTCACCCAGGCGGCCATCGACGAGGCCGCTGACCTCTGGCCAGCCCACGGGATGCCGTTCAACCACCAGGGTTGGCAACGGCTGCTCAAGGTGCATGGCGGCCGCTTACCCCTGCGCATCCGCGCCGTGCCCGAGGGCAGCCGCGTCCCCAATGGCCAGGTGCTGATGACCGTGGAGTCCACCGATCCGGCCCTTGCCTGGTTGGTGACCTGGGTGGAAACCCTAGTGCTGCGCCTTTGGTATCCCACCACGGTGGCGACCAGGAGCTGGCACCTGCGCGACTTGTTACAAGCTGCCCTGGAGCGCTCCGCCGACCAGTCGCAGGCCGAGCTGCCCTTCCGGTTGCATGACTTCGGGGCCAGGGGCGTCTCCAGCCGCGAAAGTGCCGCGATCGGCGGCCTGGCCCACCTGGTGGCCTTCCGTGGCACCGACACGGTCGCAGCCCTGGTGGCCGGCCGGCGCCATTACGACTGCCCGATGGCGGGCTTCTCGATACCCGCCGCCGAGCACTCCACCATCCTGGCCTGGGGGCAGGAGCACGAGCTGGATGCTTACCGCACCATGCTCGATCGCTTCGCCAGTCCCGGCGCGGTGCTGGCGGTCGTCTCCGACGCCTACGACCTCTGGAACGCGGTCGATCGGCTTTGGTGCGAGCAGCTGCGTGGGCAGGTGGTCGACTCCGGTGCCACGGTGGTGATCCGGCCTGATTCGGGCGATCCGGTGGCGATCGTGCCGGAGCTCCTGCATCGCCTGGAGGCCCGCTTTGGCAGCCGGGTGAATGGCAAGGGCTATCGGGTTCTGGAGCACGTGCGGGTAATCCAGGGTGATGGCATCACCGCCACCAGCCTCCCCCAAGTGCTTGACGTCGTGATGGCTGCAGGATTCAGTGCCGAGAACGTGGCCTTTGGCATGGGCGGCGGCCTACTCCAACAGGTGAATCGGGATACCCAGCGCTTTGCCTACAAGTTGTCCTGGGTTGAGCGCAGCGGCCGCCTCTGGCCCGTGCGTAAGTGCCCCATCACCGATTCCGCCAAGACCAGCAAGGCCGGCAGACTTGACCTCATCCGAACGAACGGCCAGTACCGCACTGTGGTGTTGGAGACGCCTGGATCCCATCCGGATTCTTGCCTCGAAACCGTGTTCGAGAACGGTCACCTCTTGCGGCGCTGCAACCTTGATGAGGTGCGGGCCAGGGCCCTAGGGGGCTAACGGGACCCTGGGGATTGGATATCAGTTCCCCAACTTCCGAGGGCAGCGGCGATCACTCCCAGGCCCTCGGAAGTTCCCTCGATCCGGCCTTGCCCCAATCCCTCCCCTCCATGCCCGACCGTCTGCAATTGACGTGGACCCCAAAACCTGAACCAATGCTTATGAGAGCTTCCCCACCAGCCAGACTTGGCAAGGAGAAGCCCCATGAAAGTCAAACGCCACAGCCCAGAGCAGATCATCCGCAAGTTGCGCACCGCTGAGCAGCTTTTGAGCCAGGGTCAGGCGGTCGCTGACGTCTGCCGAGCCCTGGAGGTATCACCAGCGACCTACCACCGCTGGCAGCAGCTGTACGGGGGAATGTAGACGAAGTCGGCCGGAGGCCATGAGCTAGTGAGGCCAAACGTCTCAAGGAGCTGGAACAGGAGAACAGCCGGCTAAAGCGGTTACTCGCCGATGCAGAGCTCGACAAGGCGATGCTCAAGGAGCTTGCCGAGGGAAACTTCTGAGCCCGGAGCGTCGTCGCAGGGCCGTGATGGTTTTGCAAGATCGATTCCGGGTTTCCCAGCGGCGGGCTTGCCGTTTAGCGGGCCAGAACCGCAACACACAACGGCGGCCTACGCCGATTGCAGACATTGAGGAAGGGAAGCTGCGCAGCCGGATCAGGGAGCTGGCGAGGCGCCATGGGCGCTGGGGCCGGCGCTTGGTTTACCGCCGGCTGCGGCTCGACGGCTGGAGCGTCAACCACAAGCGGGTACAAAGGATCTGGCGGGAGGAGGGGCTCCAGCGGCCCCTGCCGCGCAAACGGAAGCGCTCTCGTCCCCCAGGCGGCTCAAGGGAGCTGCTGAGAGCCGAATATCCGCATCACGTGTGGGCGATCGACTTCCAGTTCGACCAGACGATGGATGGCCGTAGATTGAAATTCCTCAATGTGATCGATGAATTCAGTCGTGCTTGCTTGGCCATTCGTGTCGGCAGGCGCTGCAAAGCAGTGGATGTGATTACTACCATTGAGCAACTGCTCAATCAACATCCAGCCCCCACCCATTTACGAATGGACAATGGTCCCGAGTTTATTGCCAATGCCCTGCAAGAGTGGTGCATGGGCAATGGATCCGCCACTGCCTATATCCCGCCAGGGTCACCATGGGAGAATCCATTTGTGGAGTCATTCAATGGTCGCCTAAGGGATGAGTTTTTAAATGTGGAACTGTTTGCATCGCTGACTGAGGCCAAGGTGTTGGCAGAACAGCACCGAATCGAGTACAACGTCTACAGACCGCATTCGGCTCTCCAGGGGCGTACGCCCCTGGAGGTCATCCAGCAATGGAAGGCGGCCTGATCAACCCCATAGCTCTCATAAGGACTGGAGCAGCAAAGGGGGTCACGTCACAATCGCTGGGCCGTTTTGGCCTCAGGGCCCTGCGCAGCGCCGCCAGCACGGTCTCGATCGTGGAGCTGCTGCGGAGTGACTGGCCGGGCGGGATTGGTGCTGGCCTGGCCTGGCTGGTGTTTCTGCAGGTGGAGCGGCGGCTGCCGCGCCGGGCGCGCCGCTCCAGCCCGGCACACCTTTTCCCTGCGAACTCGCTGATGATGGGCTAATCCCAGAGCATTTCCGGCTGTTGCGGATTGCCCTTGAGCAAGTGGAACTGCTGGAGCTCACTGATCACCCCCACCGCCGCCGTCGCTGGTGCCAGGGGGATGGCTGGAGAGAACAGTCCCTCAATCCCTAGTCCCACCCAACAGCCCCGATCCCATGGCCCACCATGCTGAACGCCCAACCAAAATTTGTGCTGTTTGTGGCAGGCCCTTTCAGTGGCGGAAAAAATGGAAAGATGTTTGGGATCCGGTTCGCTATTGCTCGGAGCGCTGCCGCAATCGGCGCGGTGCCATGGTTCCAAACGCTCATCCATGAACCCGGCGGACCTGGTGTTGGTCCGCTATTGACTGTTTCAAGGGGCTTCTAAGGCATCGGAACGATTTGCTGTTGCATTGCAAGCTTTTCTCCCCTGCAAGATATTGATGGGAGGGCGTGGCACCACTGGCCCAAAATCCTTCCTTTGCAATGGATAGGCAACTGGCACCCAGGAAAAAGTCCTCCCATGGAAGCTGCCGACCCATTGATCAGATATACGGGTCTGGGGGCGGGTCCTGCCTAACAGGCAGCCCCTCGGGTCGATAAATCGAGCGGCCGTCCCCTGGCAGTAAGGTCAGGCCGACGGGATCGATCAGTGTTCCCTCCGCGACCTCAATCTCGCTGAGGGGATCGCTCGGATGTCCCCACCACTCAATCACCAGCATGGCGCCGTCTGGGGCCTTGTATTCGCCATAGGTACATCGGTCGCTTTGACGGTTCAGGGTTCGGCTCTGGGAGCGCACTTGGGCCTCGCCTTGAGCTTGGAGACGGTAGAGCTGCCATTGCCAAAGAACCTGATCGGGCACTTCCGAGCGCCGGTCAAGGTTCCTTGGTCCCTCCTCGGCGGATAGGCTGCGAAACCAGCCCACCTCAAGATCATCGTCCTCGCTGATGCTGAGCCAACGGCGATCGGCTCCATCCTGAAGCCGGTATTCGAGCCATTGGAATCCATCGGTTTCTTCATAGAGCAGCCGATCTTCGATAACCCAGTCGCTGCTCCCAAATTGCACGATATCGCCGACGCGCAGATTGAACAGATGACGCTCCTCGCTCGCCGCCGGTCGGGCGTTCAGCTGCCGGTGCCTTTGTCTGATCAGTAGATTCAAAGCTAGTGCGGCCATGCTGACCAGCAAAAGCACCAGGATCAGGGTCATCATGACGACAGGCAACTGGTTTAAATTAGCTTGGATGGTGAAGTTAATCTGCTCTCCAGAGGGACTCCCTGGCGTAGTCGAGGATCACGGGCCGGCTGAGTCGGTTGGGCAGCACGGCCCCACCTTGGTGGGGCAGGAGGTCGCGGGGGAGGTCAAAGAGCCGCGCCAGCTGAACGGGATCAATCCAGCGCCCCTGGAAGGGGAGGGGGGCGGCCTGGAGGCGCTGGCCGGAACGGTGGGCTAGGACAAAGCCCCAGGGGCCAAAACTGGGTACATCGACGCTGTAGGACTGGTTGGCTAGTCCCACGGCGGCGAAGCTGGCTCGGATCGAGGCCATCACCTTGGGGCTGAAGAAGGGTGAGGAGGCTTGGGTCACGATCAGACCATCGGCGGCGAGCCGGTTGCGCAGCAGCCCGTAGAAGGTGAGGCTGTAGAGCCGGGCCAGGGCCGGGTTGTCGGGATCGGGGAAGTCGGCGATGACCACGTCGTAGGGGGCGGCCTTGTGCTTTTTGATCCAGGCGAATGCATCCCCCACCTGCACATGCACGCGGGGATCGTCCAGGCTGGATTGGTTCAATCGCCGCAGGAACGGATGGCTGCGGGCGAGCTGAAGCAACGCCGGATCGAGTTCAATCAGGTCGATGCGTTGTAGCGAAGGCCAGCGCAGCAGTTCCCGCACCGCCAAGCCATCCCCAGCACCGAGCAGTAGAACCCGCCGCGGCCGGGGATGGAAGGCCATCGCCGGATGCACGAGGCCTTCGTGGTAGCGGTACTCATCAAGGCTGGAGAACTGGAGTTGGCCGTCGAGGTAGAGGCGTAGGTCGTCGCGACGGCGGGTTAGCACGATGCGCTGGAAGCGGGATTGCTGGCGGCCCACCACCGGATCCTCATAGAGACCGTCTTCGACGCGTTGGCCGAGGGGCACGACCGCCAACGCCGCCAGGGCCGTGATTGGCAGGGCCAGGAGCAATGGGGTGCGCCAGCGCCGGAGACCCGGGAAGTTCCAGCCCAGGGCAGCGGCGCAGACCAGCGGCACTAGGGCCAGCAGGGCTGAGGTGGGCACTAATCCCAGCCAGGGGAGCAGCACCAGGGGGAAGAGCAGGGATCCGACTAGCGCGCCGAGGTAGTCGAGGGCCATCGCCTTGGCCAGGGCGGTGCGCAGGCCCTGCCCTGTCTCCAGCAGGCGGGTGAGTAACGGCAGTTCCATGCCGCCTAGGACTCCCACCGCCAGGGTGAGCAGCACCAGCCCGAGCCAGAAGGGGCCATCGGCGGCGAACAGGGCAAAGAGCAGCAGGGGCCCCGCCAGGCACAGGGGCACCAGGGCCAGCTCCACCAGCACGAAGCTGCGCAGCAGGGCTGGGCCGGGGGCCGCATCAAGGGCCAGGTACTGGCTCAGCCAGGCCCCGAGGCCCATGGACGCCAGGAAGGTGCCAACCACAACCCCGGTGGCCAGGGCGCTGTTGCCCTCCAGGTAGCTGGCCTGGGTGGCGAGCAGCAGCTCAAGCACCAACCCCACGCAGGAGGACACCGCTGCCGTGGCCAAGAGCAGGCGGACTTGGGCTGGAGCGGGGGGTGGCGGGGGCACGGTCATTTGGCCCATCCCGGCCCCCTGCCGGGGAAACGGGAGAAATCCCGGCGGCGGCGCCCAAGGGGATCCAGGTTGATGCCGCCGCCGCCGCTACCTCCTCCTCCGCTCCAGCCGTCGACGACGGTTCCATTGTTGAACTGGGGTGGCTGGGAGTGCCCCACGGTGGCTACATCTGGTCGAAGCACGGCGGCGCCGATGCCAACAGCCACCGAGCTGATGGCCAGGCCTACGATTAAGAGGCGTTCCATGGCTCCAGGGCGGGCAGCGGCAGGGGCCGCCTCACCCCATCCTCAACACTCAGATTGAGCTGGGCGAGGTCTACTTCACAGGACAGGCCGGCGGGAACCTCGACCTGCATCAGCAGGTGACGGCGCTCGGTCAGCCTCAGATGCAACGTTCGCCAATAGACATGGCCCGGGCGAGCTCTCGAGGTGATTGGATCGATCGACAACAGGCAAACTTGGCCGAAACCATCTCGAAGCACCAGCTTCAACTGAAGGGCCTCGGGCATGGGTGAATCCGAGTCTAAAGCCACAGAGAACGGGCCGTAACGGACACCAACCGCAACCCGAACAAGGCCTGGCCCAAGATCGGTGCGCAGGCTCGCCTGGGGGTCAACCAGCTCCAGCTGGTGTCGACGGCGACAGTGGCCGTAGAGGGCTATCCAGGCGCAGGTCGTTAGAACCAGGCTGATGAGGGTAGTGGCCCACAGAGCGGGTGCATTGAATTGGTGGCGGGCCAGTTGGGCTCGGAACACCACGGGGGCCCTTAGCGGCTCGCCGTTGCTCCTGGTGAGCTCCTCCATCTGCAGGCGCAGGCGATGGGGGCCGTTCTTGGCTGAACGGAGCTGTAGGGCTACGCCTGTGTCGCTCTCGTCATCGCTGCCAATCACCCCGTCTTCCGACCAGGTGTCCGTTTCCCGCCAGCCATCGCGGGTGAGAGCGAGCACCGCCCGGTTGGCAGGATCCAGCACGTCTAACCGATAGGTCACGAAACTGTCCTTGGGGATCGTTGCCCCAACCTGGATCAAGGGACTGCCCAGCAGGCCGGCGTCCAACGGGAAGGGCTCGCTGATCAGGGTGCTGGGCCCGGCGGGACGCAGGACGAGGGCCTTGGGAGGGCTCTGGGCATCCCACAGCAGGCAGAGGGGCGGCAGCAGGGGCAGCACCCAGAGCAGCCAGGGCCAGAGGAGGACTTCCTTGGGCGGGCGCCCGGGGGCAAGCTTGGTCATCGAAGCCGCCGAGTTGGGCGCCCCCAACATAGGAAATACCCCACTGGCGAGGTTGTCCCTAAACTGGAACAACTTTAGTGGCGTGATGCTGGCTCCATGGTTCAAAAAAACCTCCTCCAGGTTCTGCTCACCGTGGGCTGGACCTTCTTTGGGGTCATCCTTCTTTATGCCAGCACCTGGCTGTTTGATCGCCTCCATCCGATCGATTTCCGGCGCGAAATTAACAAGGGCAATGTGGCCGCCGGCATTGTTCTTGCTGCCGTGATTCTCGCCATCGCTGGCATCCTTGCCACGGTCTTGGCGATTTGAACTTTAGGCGGCCAGGGGAAGCAACCATCAACAGCCCTGCTAGAGGTTTGCGTGAGCAGATTGGGGCATTGGGTCTGAGCTGCAGCGTTGATGTTGAGTGGGTCAGGGCTATGCCGATGGGTTCAAAGAGTCGATAGGACTTGATGAGTAGGATGTATTTTGGTGACTGTTGTTCTACCATTTTACCAGTTTAGATCTGGCTCATCTTTGATCTGCTCCGTCTTTAAAGATTTTGAATTGCCGGCTCATGGGTGAGCTTTCCGTTTAATCCAGCAACATCCGGGCCCGGCAAGCGGCGCTGAACAGGCCGGCTTCCGGGTCGATCAGGGCCTGGATCGGCACCTGCTGCACGATCGCGCCCATGCGTCCCTTGGCCAAGAGGGGATCGAGGAATCGGGCTGAAGCGAGTTCTGGCAATAGCTTTGCGGCCGTGCCGCCGCCCACCCAGAGGCCGCCAAGGCAGAGGCTTTGCAGCACCAGATCGCCCGCTGCCGAGCCGTAGGCCCCCAGCCACAGGCCCAGGGCGCGATGGGCAAGCGGGTCACCGGCTGCCGCTGATTGATGGGTGCGCTCAGGCAGCTCCGCCAGGGGGACAGCGGCTAGGTGGTGGGGATCGCTGGCCTGGTTGCAGCTCAGCACCCACCGCATCACTTCCCCCAGGCCCGTGCCGCTGACGATGCGCTCGATCGAGACCCGCTCCAGGCCCAGGTCTTGAATCAACCATTGCTTGAGCTCCCACTCGTCCTGGTTGCGGGGGGCGAATTCGGCGTGGGAGGCCTCGGTGGCCAGGGCCACCAGCCCGCTATCTGTTGGCACCCCCAGGGCCACGCCCAGCCCCGTGCCCGCCCCCAGGATCGCTACTGGCGCCTGGGGATCAGAGCCGCCGGCCGGTTGCCAGAGCGGGGCCTGCTGGTCGGCGGCCAGGTGGGGCAGGCCGTAGATCAGAACGGCGAAATCATTGACCAGCTCCAGTCGCTCCAGCCCCAAGGCCTGGCCGAGGGCGTCTTCGTCCAGCTGCCAGGGCAGGTTGGTGAGTTTCACCCGGCCCTGGTGCACGGGCCCGGCCACGGCCAGGCAGCCGGCGCTGGGTTGCACCTCGCAACCCGCCAGGAAATGGGCCACTAGGGCGTTGAAATCGGGCCACTGGCCCGAGGCATAGCGCTCCGATCGGGTCTTGATGAGGCGCGGCCCTTCCACCTGGTAGGTGGCTAGCAAGGTTTTGGTGCCGCCCAGATCTCCGGCCAGCAGGGTGATGGGGGCCATGGGGGTGGATCGGGCTCGAGGTTGGGGGCCAGCCGGCCTGGGGCCGAGCTGGCTTTCGGACAATCAGTGGGGCTCCTAGATCGGGCGACCCTGGAGCCCGCCGTGGGCTCAGGCCGGCTGGCTGGTGGCTAGTCCCAGGCCCGGCGCCCGCTCCGTGTTGGCCTGGGTGGCGGCAGCCAGCAGGGTTTCGATGGTCACGGCGCCCAGGTCGCCGTCGCGGCGGCTGCGCAGGCTCACGGTGCCGTTTTCGGCTTCTTGGGCGCCGATCACCGCCAACACCGGAATTTTTTGCTGCTCGCCGTTGCGAATCAACTTGCCGAGCCGGTCGCCGCTGTGGTCAATGGCGGCGCGCACTCCGGCGGCCTTGAGTTGGGCCAGGAGCCCCTCGGCGTAGGGGCGAACCTCGTCGGTGACGGGCAGCAGGCGCACCTGTTCAGCGGCTAGCCAGAAGGGGAAATCACCGGCGTAGTTCTCGGTCATGATCCCGAAGAACCGTTCCAGGGAGCCGAAAATCGCCCGGTGAATCATGATTGGCCGCTGGCGGCTGCCATCGGCGGCTACGTACTCGAGGTTGAAGCGCTCGGGCAGGTTGAAGTCGAGCTGAATGGTTGAGCACTGCCACATCCGGCCGATTGCATCTTCGATCTTGAGGTCGATCTTGGGGCCATAGAAGGCACCGCCCCCCTCATCCACCTTGTAGGCCCAGCCCTTGCGATCGAGGGCCTCAATCAGACCCTGGGTAGCCAGTTCCCAGACGGCATCATCGCCGATCGATTTCTCGGGCCGGGTGGAAAGATTGATCTCGTAGGTTTTGAAATCGAAGGTGCTAAGGATCGTTTCGGTGAGATCGAGGATGCGCAGGATTTCATCGCCGATCTGCTCGGGTAGGCAGAACACATGGGCGTCGTCCTGGGTGAAGCCGCGCACGCGCATCAGGCCATGCATCACCCCGGGCCGTTCATAGCGATAGACGGTGCCCAGTTCTGCCCAGCGGATTGGTAACTCCCGGTAACTGCGCAACGTGCTGGCATAGGTGAGCACGTGGAAGGGGCAGTTCATCGGCTTGAGCTGGTATTGGCGCTCATCCACCTGCATGGGGCCGAACATGCTTTCGGCGTAGAAATCCAGGTGGCCCGAGGTTTTCCAGAGGCTGATGTCCGCCACGTGGGGGGTGTAGAGCAGCTCGTAGCCATCGGCGAAGTGGGCCGAGCGCCAAAAGTCTTCAATCAGCAGGCGCATGCGGGCGCCGCGGGGGTGCCAGAACACCAGGCCGGCGCCGGCCTCATCCTCAATCGAGAACAGCTCCAGGTCGGTGCCGAGGCGGCGGTGGTCCCGGCGCAGGGCTTCTTCCTTGCGACGTTTGTATTCGGCCAGTTGTTCCGGGGTTTCCCAGGCGGTGCCATAGATGCGCTGCAGCTGGGCCCGCTTTTCATCGCCGCGCCAGTAGGCGCCGGCCACGCTTTCCAGCTCAAAGGCCTTGGGGTTGAGTTCGCTGGTGTTGGCCACGTGGGGGCCGGCGCAGAGGTCCCACCAGTCATCGCCCAGGGTGTAGAGGCTGATGGGCTCCTGGATGCCGGCGAGGATTTCCAGTTTGTAGGGCTCGTTCTGGGCGCTGATGCGGGCTTCCGCTTCGGCCCGGGTCACCTCCAGCCGTTGCAGGGGTAGGCGCCGGCCGATGATTTTGCCCATCTCCTTTTTGATCGCCTTGAGATCGGCTTCGGTGAAGGGTTCCGGGTTATCGAAGTCGTAATAGAAGCCCGATTCGGTCCAGGGGCCGATCGTGACCTGGGCCTTCGGGAACAGCTTCTGGACCGCCATGGCCAGCACGTGGCTCATCGAATGGCGGATCCGCAGCAGCTGGGGACTTTCGCTCGTTTTTGGCAGGCTGATCGCCGCCGTTGCCTCGCCACTGGCCACCAGCGGAGCGGGAGCCCCTGGAGCCCCAGCCCCCGGAGCTGCAGCCTGGGATCCTTCGACCGGGGCCGTTCCCGTGGTTGTGGGGGCCGCGCCGTTGCTCAGGGCTGGATCGGCGGAGCGGCTGGCGGTCACGGCAGTTGGGAAGGGGAATTTCGATCCTACGCAGGGCGAATCGCTCGATACAGTCGCCCCGTGGACCGTTCCTCGCCCGCTCCCGATTCAGGCCAGCTGCTGGAGGAGCTGCTCGACTCCCTGCTGGCTGATTTCGAGTTTTGGTTCCGCCGCGGTCTGCAGCTGCTGGAGCTAGCTCCCGATTCCTTGGTGCCGCCCTCCGAGCAGCGCCGGCTGGGCACAGCCCTGACGACGGCCCTGGCGGAGCTGGCCGCCGCCCGGGCCCTCCGCCGGGCCAGCCCCTGCCCCATGGCCCTCGACATGGACGCCATGGCCCCCTGGCACCAGCTGATGCTGCGGGTCTGGAGCCTCTCAAGCCTGCTGCGCCAGGCGGGGGTGGTGCTGGCTGAACCGGAGCGATCAGGGCCATCTCCGAACCCACGGAGGCAGGATGGGGCCCCTGGGGCCTAGGGCTTCCCGGTGGGGCCAGAGCTGCGCGCCAAGTGTCTGAAAGGGGTTCGGATCGGGAGCAGGATCGGCTCAGCCCGAACGCTCAGGCGGCGCCCAGGAAGCCGAGGGCGGCCTTGGTACGGGCCAGGGTGGCTTCGGCAACCTCGCTGGCCCGCTGGCGTCCCCGGGCAAGCACCCGATCGAGTTCGGCCGGGTCGCTGGACAGCTCGGCGTAGCGCTCCTGCACGGGCTGCAGGGCGGCGACTGCCGCTTCGGCTAGCAGGGGCTTGAAGCGGCCCCAGCCCATCTCGGCGCATTCCGCGGCTACCGCCTCGCGGGCCTGGCCGCTGAGCAGGGCGTAGAGCCCAAGCAGGTTGTCGGTTTCGGGCCGCTCGGGATTGCCGAATTCCAGGCCCATCTGGGGGTCGGTTTTGGCCCGTTTGATTTTTTTGGTGATCAGCTCGGGGGGATCGAGCAGGTTGATGCGGGAGCCCTCGTTGGGATCGCTCTTGCTCATCTTGCTGCGGCCATCGGTGAGGCTCATCACCCGGGCCCCCTCCTTAAGAATCATCGGCTCGGGCACCTTGAGCACCGGCGCTTCTTCCGTGCCGAAGCGGCTATTAATCCGTTGCTGGGCGATATCGCGGGCCAGTTCGAGATGTTGCTTCTGGTCCTCTCCCACCGGCACCAGATCGGCGTCGTAGAGCAGGATGTCGGCCGCCATCAACACCGGGTAGTCGAGCAGGCCCACCGAGACGTTGTCGCCCTGCTTGAGGGCCTTTTCCTTGAACTGGATCATGCGCTCCAGCCAGTTGAGCGGCGTGACGCAGTTCAGCAGCCAGCAGAGTTCACTGTGGGCGGCCACCTGGCTTTGTACGAACACCGTGGCCTTGGCGGGGTCAATGCCGCAGGCCAGATAGAGGGCTGCCGTGCTGCGGGTGTCGGCCGCCAGCCGGGCCGGATCGTGGGGCACCGTGATCGCGTGCAGATCCACCACACAGAAAAACGTGTCGTGGCTGTCCTGCAAGTTCACCCAGTTGCGGATCGCCCCCAGCCAGTTGCCCAGGTGTAAGGCCCCGGTGGGTTGCACCCCTGAGAGAACCCTTGCGCGTGCCATCTGGCTCCAGACCGTTCGGCGGATTCTGCCCTGCCGGCCTGGGGGATGGCCTGGCCTTGGCTATCCCCGATCCCTGCTTCCGCAGGGATTGATCAGGCCTCTTCAGGGGCTGCTTCAGCCGCAGGGGCTTGATCAGCGGCGTCTGCCGCCGTCTCCGCACCCAACGCAGGGGCCTCGTCATCGGAGCCAAGCGCTTCAGCCGCAGCCGGCTCGTCGGCAGGCTCTTCAGCCGGGGCCTCGACGACCGGTGCCTCGACGACTGCGGCCGGTTTGCTGGGACGGGCAAAGGGGTTGGGGCGGGAGTTGCCCGCTGGGCGATCGCCGCGGCCGCCCGCAGGGCCAGCGCCCCGGGGTTCCCGCCGCCCCTCGGATCGTCCGCCTTCTGGGCGGGCTCCGGCCTGGGCCCGGTGGGCGGCGACGATCTCGGCCAGCTGGCCGTCCTCAAGCAGTTGGGCCACCGTGCGCAGGGACAGGCCCAGGGCGGCCACGGTGGAGCGCAGGCCAAAGGCCTCCTGGATGGCCCGGGCGGCGCGCATCTCGTTGTCGCTGAGGCGGATGCGGAAGCCGCCGGGTTCCCGGTTTCCGCCTTCGCGTCCACCCCCCTCACGGCCGCCTTCACGACCACTGCCTTCACGACCACTGCCTTCACGACCACCGCCTTCGCGACCGCCGCCTTCCCTGCCGCCACGCCCGCCGCGGAAACCACCGTCCTGCTGGCCCTGGGGGCTGGCTGACTGGATGGATGCGTTCGTCTCGTCCGCCATCACCGCAGCACTGGAAATCAGGAGCCAGTGTGACGCATGGGGGTTGGTGAAGGCCAGCACCACTCGATCCGGTGCGGCTCCGGTGCACCGGTGCGGGCCAGCACCACTAGCGGAATTGGTTTGCGTCCATCGGCCTCCATCCAGCGGCGGTACTCGGCCAGAAAGGCCAGGTAGCGATCGAGGGTCCAGCCGTGGTTGCCCGCCTCTTGGGCGCTCCAGTAGCGCCGCAGGGCTTGCTGGAAGGCCTCCCGTCCGAATTCTTGCCAGCAGAGCTGCTCGGCCAGGCAGGCCTCCAGCCCCGAACGGTTCAGCTCCCGAAAGCGCACCAGCTCTGGCGCTGCCCCACTGGCATCGGGGGGCAGGACCTGGCCCAGGCTTTGCACACGCACCGGCTCAAGCCGTAACCAGCAACGCTCAAGCAAGAGAACCGGCAGCTCCCCCTGCCAGCCATAGCCCTGTTGCAGGGCCAGGAGCCCCTCGGTGCGCTGGCGCTGGCTCGCGCTGAGGAGGGTCCGGCCGTCGGGACAGGCCTGGCTGGGCGGCGCGGACCCGAAGCCCTGGTGGGTCATGGCGACGGCGAGGTCTGGCCTTCACCCTATGGGCAATTCCCCCCAGGGTTGGTGTCGGTGGCGGCGCTACGCCTATCAAGGCTGCGGCGATTGAGCTAAACAGGCTGGGTTGGAGCCCGTCTTGCCTTGAGCGCCCAAGCCGATTCCAGCGCCCCCATGGATCCCAACCCAGGGGGTCCCGGCGGAAGTGGCCGCCTTGTCCCCATCAGCCCGTCGACGGCTGACCGGAGTTTGCTGACCCAGCTGGGCCTGCCCAAGGGCTTGCCAGGTCAGGTCTTGCCAAGGGTGCTGATGGGGCGCTGGTGGCCCCTGGCGGCCACCCTGGCCGGAGGCTGGGCCTTGGCCGACAGCCTCCATTTGTCGTCCGTCTTGCCCCTGGTGGCCGCTGGCGCGGGCTGCTGGCTGCTGGCCCGGCGTCGGCCTGCCGTGGCAGGTGCCAGCCAGCCCCGCTCCAGCGAGGGCTGGCTCGCCCGCTGCCAAATGGTCTTGGCCCAGTTCGAGCGACTTGAGGGTCAGGGCGCTCCTGGGCAAGCCCAACGGCGTGGGGACCTGGAGGCGCTCAAGCAGCAGCAACGGCGCCAGCGGCTCGATGTCGCCCTGAGTGGCTGCCGGTTGCCGGAGGCTGGCCACCAGGCCGCGATCACGGCCGCGATCACGGCCAACCAGGCCAGCCGTTTGCCGATGCGCCTGCACTGGAGCCACCCCCTGCCGGCCCAGAGCCCCGATTGGCAGTGGCCCCAGGCCTTTAGCGATTGCGATCACCTGCTCTATTGCCTGGAGCTGCCCCTCCAGGCCGCTGACCTGCGCTGGCTGGAGGCCTTGCCGCTGAAGCAGTCCACTTGGCTGCTGGTCAATCCTGGGGCCGCCGGCCTGCTGCCAGAGCGCCAGGCCGAATTGGAAGCCCAGTTGCCCGCCCCCCTTCGCCAGCGCTGGTTCGCCTGGACGAGCCCGGCCGAGCTTCCGGGCCAGGAGAACGCCCTTGTGGAGGAGTTGGCCGCCCTTGTGCAGGCCCTCGAGCGCAGCGGCCTGGCCCAGATTGATGCCACGCTCTGCCGCTGCCTGGAGGCCCTGCATGGGCGCTGGCAGGCGGAGCTGGAGGGCCTGCGGCGGCAACGGTTGCAGCTGCTGGTGGGCCAAACCCAATGGGCCGTGGCGGCCGGGGTGGTGTTGGCGCCCTTACCCAGCCTGGATCTGCTCGTGCTGGCCGGGGCCAATGGCCTGATGCTTCAGGAGATGGGGCGCCTCTGGGACAGCCCCTGGACCCTGGATCAGCTCCAGGCCGCCGGCCAGGAACTGGCCAAGGCCGCCCTGCAGCTGGGGGTGGTGGAGTGGAGCAGCCAGGCCCTGGCGGGGATCATCAAATGGCACGGCGGCACCTGGTTGGTGGGCAGTGCCGTGCAGGCCCTGAGTGCCGCCTACCTGACCCGGGTGGTCGCCCGGGCCATGGCCGACTACCTGGCCCTGGCCTCCGGGGTGGCGGAAGCGGACCTGGCCCTGCTCAAGGCCCAGGCCCCCCTGCTGGTGGCCCGGGCGGCGGAAACGGAAAAGCTCGATTGGTCGGCCTTTTTGCAGCAGGGTCAGCAATGGCTGCGCCAGCAGGCGGCCCTGGCTCCGGCAGCCCCCTGACCCCGCGGGGGAGACGGAGCCCCCGGCCGCGGCTTGGCCCATGGGTTCCGCCCAGGCTTTGCCTGCCGCCCCGGGCCCTCTTAGTGCCATGGCGCGGCCCAGGTGTCGACCTGGCAAAAACGGCAGACCTGCTTGGCTTGTTTGGATCTTCTTGAGGAGCCAGGTTGTATCAACAAGCCATTGGCGACAAGACTTGAGGAGCCAGGCCCAGGGAATCAGGCTTTGTGAATCTCTTTTGCGAGACCAGGGCGCTATTGCAAAGAAAACTAAAGGCGCCTGAAGTTTGTTGAAGGGGTTTGACGTTTGGTTGCGCCCTGTTGTGCTTGGGCAGGACGTTCTTAGCGTTCATACGCCGCTTCTTGCGGCCAACCCGTTCTCTTTCCTTCCATGACCACTGCACTTCGCAGCGGCCGCCGCAGTAGCTGGGAAAGCTTCTGCCAGTGGGTGACCTCCACCGACAACCGCATTTATGTGGGCTGGTTCGGTGTGCTGATGATCCCCTGCCTACTCACGGCGACCATCTGCTTCATCATTGCCTTCATTGCCGCTCCCCCCGTCGACATCGATGGGATCCGCGAGCCCGTTGCCGGTTCGTTCCTGTATGGGAACAACATCATCTCCGGCGCGGTGATCCCCTCCAGCAATGCCATCGGCCTGCACCTCTACCCGGTCTGGGAAGCGGCCAGCTTGGATGAGTGGCTTTATAACGGCGGTCCCTACCAGCTGATCGTTTTCCACTTCCTGATTGGCATCTCGGCCTACATGGGCCGCCAGTGGGAGCTCTCCTACCGGCTGGGCATGCGCCCCTGGATCTGCGTGGCCTACAGCGCCCCGCTCTCGGCTGCCTTTGCCGTTTTCCTGATCTATCCCTTTGGTCAGGGCTCCTTCTCCGATGGCATGCCCCTGGGCATCTCAGGTACCTTCAACTTCATGTTGGTGTTCCAGGCTGAGCACAACATCCTGATGCACCCCTTCCACATGCTTGGCGTGGCCGGTGTGTTCGGAGGCAGCCTGTTCTCGGCGATGCACGGTTCCCTGGTGACCTCCTCGTTGGTGCGGGAAACCACCGAGACCGAGTCCCAAAACTACGGCTACAAGTTTGGCCAGGAGGAAGAGACCTACAACATCGTGGCTGCCCACGGTTACTTCGGTCGCCTGATCTTCCAGTACGCCTCCTTTAACAACAGCCGCAGCCTCCACTTCTTTCTGGCCGGTTGGCCGGTGGTGGGCATCTGGTTCACCAGCCTGGGCGTGAGCACCATGGCCTTCAACCTCAACGGCTTCAACTTCAACCAGTCGATCCTGGATTCCCAGGGCCGGGTGGTGAGCACCTGGGCGGACGTCATCAACCGCGCCGGCCTCGGCATGGAAGTGATGCACGAGCGCAATGCCCACAACTTCCCCCTCGACCTGGCTGCCGTTCAGACCACCCCCGTGGCCCTGACGGCTCCCGCCATCGGTTAAGGACCGGTTGGAGGGGTCGGCCCCGATCCCCCCTGGTTTGCTTCGGCCCCCTTGCGCTGCAAGGGGGTTTTTTGTTTGGCTGATGGCCTCGGGGCCTGGGAACGGCCCTTGGGGCCCGATTCGCTTGCGAGGATGGGGACCCTGCGTGCCTGCCCCGGTGGATCAGCACTGGCCCTGGTGGCCCCTGTTGCCGCTCTATCCCTACGGCCGGCGCCCGACCCTGGTGCGGGAATTGGTTCCTGGCCAGGTTTGGAGTTTTGAGCAGCTCCAGGGGATCTTCTATGTGGCCGTGCCGATCCGCATGACCGTGCTGCGGCTGCGCGAAGGCCTGCTGCTCTATGGGCCCGTGGCCCCCACCCAGGAGCTGCTGGCCCAGCTGCACCAGTTCGAGGCCTCCTATGGGCCCGTGACCACGATTGTGCTGGCCACCAGTTCGGGGCTCGAGCACAAGCTGCCCCTGCCGGCCCTGGCCCGGGCCTTCCCCAGGGCCCAGGTGTGGGTGAGCCCTGGCCAGTGGAGCTTCCCCCTGCGCTTGCCCTTGAGCTGGCTGGGTTTTCCACCCGGACGCACCCACACCCTCATCGAGGACGGCCTGCCCCATGGGGACCAACTGGAATGGGATTCCCTGGGGCCGGTGGACCTGGGCCTGGGTCGCTTCCAGGAGGTCAGTTGTTTCCACAAAGCCAGCGGCAGCCTGCTGGTGACCGATGCCCTGGTGGCGATCGGCGCCGAACCGCCCGAGCTGTTTGAGGCCGATCCCACCCCCCTGCTTTTCCATGCCCGCGAGCGGGGCGATGAACCCCTGACCGACAGCGCCGAGCAGCGCCGCAAGGGCTGGCAGCGCCTGGTGCTGTTTGCCTCCTATTTCCAGCCGGCGCCCCTGGAGGTGCTGCCCCTGGCCCAGGTCTGGTCCCAGGCGTTTCGGCCTGGGTTAAGGAACCCCAGGAGCTATTTCGGTCTCTATCCCTTCCGCTGGCAGGCCGGCTGGCAGGCGGCTTTTGGGGCCCTGTTGTGCGACGGCCAGCCCAGGTTGCAACTGGCTCCGGTGCTGGAGCGGCTGGTGTTCCCTCGCCACCGGGGCCTGCTGCTTGCCTGGCTGCGGCGCCTGTCGCGGCTGCAGGGCATCAGCCAGATGGTTGGTGCCCATTACCTGGCCCCGATGCCCTGCACGGGCGAAGATTTGGCTCGGCTTGCCGCCGAACTGGAAGCCAGGCCCTGGGCCCCCAGCGGCGGTGATTGGGCCACCCTGGCCGCCATCGATGACCGGCTGCTGGCATGGGGGCTGGTGCCAGGGACCCGGCCCCAATGAAGGGCGAAAAAAAAGCCGTTGCGGCTAGGGGACCGCAACGGGTTGGCCCATCGGACTGGGCTTCATCAAGGGGTTTTGAGGCAAGAAATGGGCCTGGCCTTGGAACTCAAACCTGCAGGGCTTTCAGAGTTCCAACTCGCCCGGATCGGCCTCCAGGCTGTCCTCGCTGAACAGGCTGGCTTCCAGCTCCATGCGCTGCTCCATCTGGCGCAGGAAGTAGCCAGTCATCATCGCTGAAGCCAGCAGACCGGCGAGATTGTCCCGGCTGGCCTGAATTTTGACTTCAAATTGTTCGCTAGGCAGCATGCCCAGCAGACCGTGGACGTTGTGACGAATGATGTCTTGGATCTCGGAACTGGCGGAGCGGGCCACCCGTTGAAGCACATCCGGAGATTGCTCCTGGAGGTACTGAATCAGCGAGTTGCTGTTGGCTGATTCGCTGTCCGTCGTCAGGAACTCCGGGTTGAACATCTCCGGACTGCTCCGTATCACGCTGACCACCCTACCCCAGCTGTCAGGCCCGGGCTGCGGAATCCTTGGTGGAAAACCGAAGCAGGCCGATGCGGTTCAACGGCCAGTAGCGGACCAGGGCCGTGCCAATCACCTCCTGGCTGGGCAGGGGCCCCCAAAGGTGGGAATCGAGGCTGGCATTGCGGTTGTCACCAAGCACCAGCAGGTTGCCCGCCGGCACGGTGACCGGGCCAAAGCGGTACTGCATCGGTTCGGCCAGCCAGGGTTCGACCGCCGCTTCCCCATTGCGATAGAGCTGGCCGTCCTTGACCTCAACGACATCGCCGGAGCGGGCCACGACCCGCTTGATCAGGGCCGCCTTGCTGTCGTAACCCGCCGCCAGCAGGGCCCCAGGGGGATGGAAGACGACGATCGTGCCCAGGGGCAGGGGCTGGCCCAGTTTGGGCCGCACTTTCTCAACAAGAACCCGGTCCTGGAGCTCCAGGGTGGGCAGCATTGAGCCCGACGGGATCCAGCGGGGTTCGACCACGGCCCAGCGCAGCAGCAGGGCCAGGGCCAGCCAGACCAGTAGGGAGCTCCACCAGGGCTTTGGCGGCGCCGGGATGGGCGGAGCCGAAGCGGTGGCTGCTTCCGCCTGGTCGGCTGGGTCGGGAGGGGCTGCGGCCATCGGCGATTGGCGATTAGGGGCAGAAGGAGCGGGACCCTTCCGGCGCTTCAGCATGATCGGCTGATCCTCACCACCCTCCGCTGCGGTGCTGGCTGACCCCCCTCCCCCCACGGCAGAGGCCAACCTGCGGGCCGCCCTGGGCCTGCTGCAGGCCCTGCGGCGCCAGGGGCTGGAGCGGCTGGTGCTTTGTCCCGGCAGCCGCTCGGCCCCCCTGGCGGTGGCGGCGGGGCTACTCGAGCCCTGGGGCCTGCAGCTGTTCACCGCCGTGGATGAACGCTCGGCGGCCTTCTTCGCCCTGGGCCTGGGCCGGGCCGGCGGCCTGCCGGCAGCGGTGGTGACCACCTCGGGCAGCGCCGTGGCCAACCTGCTGCCGGCCGTGGTCGAGGCGGATCGGGGGGCGATTCCCCTGCTGCTGCTGAGCGCCGATCGGCCAGCCCGGCTCAAAAACCGGGGCGCCAACCAGACCGTGAACCAGGAGGAGTTCCTGGCCCCCTGTTGCCGCCTACTGCTGCAGGCCAGCCCAAACGGTTTAGCCCAAGAGGATGGTGCCAGCCTGGACTCCCTGGCCCGGCGGGCCTGGCAGGCCTGCCTCGGCAGTCCCCTCGGGCCCGTGCACCTCAACCTGCCGATGGAGGAGCCGCTCCACATCGGGGCCGAGGTCCTGGAGCGCCTGGCGGGCGCATTGGCTGGGGAGCTGGGCTTGGATTGGGCAGCGCCATCCGACCAGGAATCCCCTCGGGCCCGCTTCAGCGAAGCCACGCAGGACCCGCTCGATCGCGCCCAGGGCGCTACGGGGCTCGCTGGGGCTGGGGTTCCCCGGCTGGATCCGGATCGACCGGGGGTGGTGGTGGCCGGCCCCTGGCGTGGCACGGCAGGAGAACTGGAGCGTTTTGCCGCGGGCCTGATCCGCTGGCAGCGCCGCAGCGGCTGGTCGGTGCTAGCCGATGGGCTCTCGGGCCTAAGGGGCTGGCCGGGTCTGGCCACGATCTCCGCCTACGACCTGCTGCTGGATGCCCCGGCGGCCGATCTGGGCCCGGGCCAGCTGCTGCGGCTTGGCCCCTTGCCCGCTAGCCGGCGCCTCCAGCAATGGTTGGCGGCGGCCAGCGGCCCCCAGCTGCTGATCAGCGAAGCCGATCCCCGCAATTTGGATGGGGCGGTGGGTGATCCCCTGCGCTGGAGCCAGGGGTTGCTGGCCTGGCTGGATTGCTTGCCCCAGGAGCTTTGGCAAGGGTTGCCTGCGGCTGGGGGCCAGGCCCAAGCCGCCCACTGGCTCGCCGCCGAAGCGCGCGCCCAGGCCTGGTTGGACCGCCAGCTTGCCGCCACCGGCCCGGCGAACGAACCGGCCCTGAGCCGGGCCTTGGGGTCCCTGTTGCCCCCTGGGGTCCCCCTGATGCTGGCCAGCAGCAGCCCCGTGCGGGACTGGGAGAGCTTTAGCGATCCATTGGCGCCCCAGCGGCGGGTCCATGGCTTTCGCGGCGCCTCCGGCATCGATGGCACCCTGTCCATCGCCTGCGGCCTGGCCGAGCTGGAGGGGCGGCTTGTGTTGCTCACCGGCGATCTGGCCCTGCTGCACGACAGCCACGGCTGGCTCTGGCAGCAGCAGCTGGGCGGCCAGTTGACCGTGCTGTTGGTGGAGAACGGCGGAGGCGGCATTTTTGAGCAGTTGCCGATTCGCCCAGGGGTTGGCGCCGGCGCCCAAGCCCACCAGGGCGGGCCGCCGCGCCCCGGGCAAGGGCCTGGCCCGCTTGATTTCGAACGCCTGTTTGCCATGCCCCAACCGATCCGCCATGGTCCCTTGGCGGCAGCCTTTGGCGTGCCCTGGCGCAGCCTGGCGGGGCTGGAGGAGTTGGCCGCAGGGCTGGCCTGGGCGGCCAGCGAGCGCCTGGCCCTGTTGGAACTGCGTACGGACCGCCGGGCCGATGCGGCCCTGCGTCAGGCCCTGCGCCAGGGCTGGCGATCGGGAGGATCCTGAGCCCGCCAACGCCTGGGACCGGATCCGGGCTCCAGGGCCCGTCGCTGGTTGATTCCCAGAGCCCGATCTCGGCCTCGATGGCGAAGCGGGCGGCGAACGGGGCCGGCCACGACACCCTGGCGGTGGGCGCTTCGGAGCTGCGGCGCAGAATGGCCGGGCCGCCAACGCTGGGCTGATGGCTTCTGTGGTGCCGTGGATCCCGCAGGGGACCTATTCAGACATCCTGTTTGATCTCAGCGAGGAGGGCATCGCCCGCATTGCGATCAACCGGCCGGAGAAGCGCAACGCCTTTCGGCCCCGCACCGTGAGCGAGCTCTATGACGCCTTCTCGCGGGTGCGGGACAACCCGGCGATCGGGGTGGTGCTGTTCACCGGCGCCGGCCCGGCCGCCGATGGGGCCTACGCCTTCTGCGCCGGCGGTGACCAGAGCGTGCGCGGCGACGGCGGCTATGTCGATGACGAGGGCCTGCCCCGGCTCAACGTGCTCGACCTGCAGCGCCTGATCCGCAGCCTGCCCAAGGTGGTGATCGCCCTGGTGGCGGGCTACGCCATCGGCGGTGGCCAGGTGCTGCACCTGCTCTGCGACCTCAGCTTGGCGGCCGAAAATGCTGTCTTCGGCCAGACCGGCCCCCGGGTGGGCAGCTTCGATGGCGGCTTTGGCGCCAGCTACCTGGCCCGGGTGGTGGGCCAGCGCAAGGCCCGGGAAATCTGGTTCCTCTGCCGCCAGTACGGAGCTCAGGAGGCGCTGGCCATGGGCCTGGTCAACCAGGTGGTTCCCCTGGAGCAACTCGAGGCCGAGGGGGTGCGCTGGGCCCGGGAGGTGCTGGGCCACAGCCCCACGGCGATCCGTTGCCTCAAAGCGGCATTTAATGCCGAGACTGATGGCATGGCCGGGCTTCAGGAGCTGGCCGGCCAGGCCACCCATCTCTTTTATCGAACCGCAGAAGGTCAGGAGGGACGCAATGCCTTTCTGGAAAAACGCCCCCCAGACTTTTCGGCTTCGCCCTGGCTGCCTTGAGGTCGGCAGCCCTGGTTGCCCTGGCCTGGCCTTGGGCTGGCCCGGGTACGCCAGTGCATGCCACCGGCAGCGGCTTGTGCGCTTGAGTCGAGCCCGGGCTCTCTGGTGGGTGACGCCCGTTCTGGCTGCAGCCCTGGTGGGGCCGATGCTGGGCGGGATCGCTGAGGTCCAGGCCCAGCCCAGCCCAGGGGGCCTGCCGGCCCTGGAGCAAGGTTCGCTTTGGGCGCCAGGTCCAGTCCAGCAGGACAACCTGACCGGGCCCGTTAGCCCGGTTCCAGGCCTGTTCGAGCTGCCGCCGGCCCTGCTGCACCGGGAGGGTCGCCAGCTGGTGTTGCAACGGGGCAAGCGGCGGCTGTTGCTGCTCGAGGACGGGCTGCTGCTGGAGCAGTTCCCGGTGGCCATTGGCCGGCCCGGCTGGGAGACCCCCCTGGGCTCGTTTGCGGTGCTGGAGAAGATCCGCAACCCGACCTGGCAGCACCCCCAGCGCTCCCTCACGATTGGCGCTGGGCCCAGTAACCCCCTCGGCAGCCGTTGGATCGGTTTTTGGCGGGATTGCAACCTGCGCAAGCCCTGGGAGGGGGTGAAGCCCCTGGCGTTACCGAACTGCGCCACGATCGGTTTCCATGGCACTCCTCAACGGGGCAGCGTCGGCCGGGCCGTGTCCCATGGCTGCGTGCGCCTCTATGACGAGGACGTGCGGCGCCTGTTTGAGCAGGTGCAGGTAGGAACCCCGGTGACCGTGGTGCCCTGAGTCGCGAACGGGGAGACGTCCTGCGGGGGCTCCTAAGGCCCCCCGTAGAGTTGGGCACCCTTCCGCCTGTTCCGCCATGCGCGTGCTGTTCGCCGCAGCCGAATGCGCCCCGATGGTCAAGGTTGGAGGCATGGGAGACGTGGTGGGCTCCTTGCCGCCCGCCCTCGCCAGCCTGGGCCATGACGTGCGGTTGATCATGCCGGGCTACGGCCGGCTCTGGAGCAAGCTTGAGATTCCAGCAGAACCCATCTGGCGGGCCCACACCATGGGCACGGATTTTGCTGTGTATGAAACGCGCCATCCCCAAAATGGTCTGCCCCTCTATTTAATCGGCCATCCGGTTTTCGATCCCGAGCGCATCTACGGCGGCGAAGATGAGGATTGGCGCTTCACGTTTTTTGCCAGTGCCACGGCGGAATTTGCCTGGCATGTGTGGAAGCCCGAGGTGTTGCATTGCCATGACTGGCACACCGGCATGATTCCGGTCTGGATGCATCAAGATCCGGAAATCAGCACCGTTTTCACCATCCACAACCTCAAGTATGTGGGCCCCTGGCGCTGGAAGCTCGATCGCATGGCCTGGATCCCCTGGTATATGCAAGGGGATAACACCATGGCGGCGGCCCTGCTGTATGCCGATCGCATTAATGCCGTGTCGCCCACCTACGCCGAGGAAATTCGTACGGCCGAGTATGGCGAAAATTTAGATGGCTTGCTCAATTTTGTTAGCGGCAAATTGCGCGGCATCCTCAACGGCATCGACCAGAACGATTGGAACCCGGTGAGCGATCCCAGCCTGCCGGCCAATTTCTCCGCCGATGACCTGGCCGGCAAGGCGGTGTGTAAACGGGCCCTGCAGGAACGGATGGGCCTCACCGTTAACCCCGACACCTACTTGATGGGCCTGGTGAGCCGGCTCGTCGACCAAAAGGGGGTGGACCTGCTGCTCCAGGTGGCTGACCGGGTGCTGGCCTATTCCGACAGCCAGTTTGTGGTGCTCGGCACCGGCGATCGCAACATCGAATCGGGCCTCTGGCAGATGGCCGCCCGCCATCCCGGCCGCTTTTCGGTGTTTCTCACCTACGACGACGCCCTGTCGCGGTTGATCTATGCCGGCAGCGATGCCTTCTTGATGCCGAGTCGCTTTGAGCCCTGCGGCATTAGCCAGTTGCTGGCCATGCGCTATGGCTCGATTCCGGTGGTGCGCCGGGTCGGCGGCCTGGTGGACACGGTGCCCCCCCATGATCCGGCCCACCACAGCGGCACGGGCTTCTGCTTTGACCGCTACGACCCGCTCGATTTCTATACCTCGATCGTGCGCTCCTGGGAGGCCTTCCGCCACCGGGACAGCTGGCGCGAATTGCAGAACCGGGCCATGGGCGCCGACCACAGCTGGAGCCGGTCCGCCCGGGACTACGACCAGATGTACCGGGAGGTGCGGGGTGTCAAGGAACCCACCCCCGATGCCTTTGCCGTCGAGCAGTTCTCCCGCGGTCAGGATGCGGACCCCAGCCGCGCCGGGGCCCTGGACCCTGACCAGGCGCCGATCCAAACCAAGGGCCAGAGCAAGGCCGAGGTCGAGGCGACCCTCTCCCGGCTCAATCCCCTCTCGCTGTTGCGGCGTCGCGGCAACGGCTGATCCCAACTAGGCCGCCATGGCGCCGATCGGGCCCGAGCAGCCGGGAGCCAACCTGCCGGCCCCCTACCGCAGTCCCTGGTTGGTGCTGGCTGGCGATCTGGTCGCCGTTGGTGCCGACATCGGCCTGCGCTGCCGTGAGCTGTGGCGGCGCAATCGGCACGGGGAGTTGCCTTGTCCGCGGTTTTGGCCCGCGTCCTTGGCGGCCAGTTTCTGGCCTTTGCTCCTGGTGGGGGCCGTCGCCTTGCTGGGGGCGGGTCTTTGGGTTGGGGCCCGGCCTGGAGCGTCGCCGGCGGCCGTTCCCCCCGGGTTGATTGCCAGCGGGGCCTCCACCGATGACTCCCCAGGCCAGGCGCCGGTCGTCGCCGATCCCCAGACCCAGGCCCAGGCCCAATCCCAAGCCCCGCTCCAACCGGAGGTTGGGCCCCAAGCGCCCGTTCACGGCAGCCCTGGGGCCCAAAGCAAAGCCCCTGGATCTTCCCCTGGCCCAGGGGCCAGTCCCGGTTCAGGCTCCCCTGGTGCGCCCACGGGCTCAGGTGCCGAGGATTTACGGCCCCCCGAGGGCGACGGGGCCGGGGCGCTGGAGCCGCCCCCCATCGAGCCCGACCCCCTGGAGAGCTGGCGCCTAAGGCCCGAGGCCGCCGGCCTGCTGCTCCAGGTCGGGGGCGATCCAGGCACCTCCCGGATCCAGCTGGTGCTCAGTGACGCCTTTGGCCAGCTGCGGGCGAGCGAGCAACAGCAGCGGGCCGACCTGTGGCTGGCCTGGGCCCAGGACTGGGGCTATGACCACCTGGAGCTGCGGGGCCAGGACGGCAGCTTGCTGGGCCGGGAAGCCCGGGTGGGCGGCGGCATGATTCTGGGGTTCTCCCCCTGAGCGGAGCCCCCCCATGCAGCTGAGCCGGTTGATCGAGCGCTGGGGGGCTCCCCTGGGCGGCCCCGCCTTGGATCCTGGCCAGGAGCTGGGCCCCGTCTGCACCGACAGCCGCCAGCTGCGGCCCGGCAGCCTGTTTGTGCCCCTGGTGGGCGAACGCTTCGACGGCCACCGCTTTCTGGCCGAAGCCGCCCGCCTGGGCGCCCAGGCGGCCCTGGTGCAACGGGATCGGGCCGGGCTGGTCCCCGCTGGCCTGGCCTGCTGGCTGGTGGACGACACCCTGGCGGCCTACCAGGAACTGGGCCTGCTCTGGCGCCGCCAGCTGGCTGCCCCGGTGCTGGCGGTGACCGGTTCGGCGGGCAAAACCACCACCCGGGAACTGCTCCGCTCCGTGCTGGCCACCACGGGCCCCGTGTGGGCCAGCCAGGGCAACGAAAACAACGACATCGGCGTGCCCCTGACCCTCCTGCAGGCCACGGCCGAGCACCGGGCCGTGGTGGTGGAGATGGGCATGCGGGGCCTGGGCGAAATCGAGCGGCTCGGCCGCTGCTGCGAACCTGATCTGGCCGTGATTACCAACGTGGGTACGGCCCACATCGGCCGGCTGGGCAGCCGCGAGGCGATCGCCCAGGCCAAGTGCGAGATCACCAGTGCCCTTAACCCCGAGGGCCTGGTGGTGATTCCAGCCGGTGATCCCCTGCTCGATCGGAGCCTGGCCGCCGTGTGGAACGGGCGGGTGCTGCGGGTCGCCCTGGCGGGTGAGGGCTTTGAGGCCCAGGCCGATTGGGTCGGCCAGCTCGATGGGGCTACCCAGACCCTGACGGTGGGCGAGGCCGTGATCCCCCTGCCCTTGCCGGGTGCCCACAACGCCCGAAATTTGCTGCTGGCCCTGGCCGCCGCAGCCAGCCTGGGCATGCCCCTCGATCCCCGGCAGGCCCTGGAGCTGGCCTTGCCCGGCGGCCGCAGTCGCCGGCTGCGCCTCGGCGCGATTGAGCTGCTGGATGAGACCTACAACGCCTCCCCGGAGGCGACCCTGGCCGCCCTTGCCCTGTTGGCTGGTTCTGCTTCGGGGTCGCCCAGTCCTGCGTCGCCTGGCCAGGGGGCTGCAGGGGCCCGGCTCCCGGCGGGTCGGCGGTTCGCGGTGCTCGGCACCATGCTCGAGCTCGGCGAGCAAAGCCTGGAGCTGCATCGCCAGGTCGCCGAGCGGGCTCTGGCCCTGGGGCTCGATGGCCTGGTGATCGTCGATGGCGGCCCCGAGGGCCGGGTGATGGCGGCGGCGGCCCAGGGCCTGCCCCGGCTGGCCCTGGTCACCAGTCCGGAGGCGGCGGCCCAGGAGCTGGTGGCTTGGCTTGAGCCTGGTGACCAGGTGTTGCTCAAGGCCAGTCGGGGGGTGGCCCTGGAGCGGGCGATTCCCCTGCTGGAGCGGGCCCTGGGTTCAGGCCAACCAGTCACCCCCTAAGCCGGACATCCGGAGCCCCAGGCGTTCCTAGCCCAGGCGCCCGGTGACAAGGCCCATCCCCCTCAGGCGGGGCCCGGCCAGTTCTCCTTCACCACCTGGCGGGCCCGGCCCAGGGCCAGGGCCCCGGCGGCCACGTCACGGGTGATCACGCTGCCGGCCGCCACCGTGACGCCGGCGCCGAGGCTCACCGGCGCCACCAGGGTGCTGTTGGCGCCGGTCTTGCTGCCGCTGCCAATCAGGGTGCGGTGTTTGCGCAGGCCGTCGTAGTTGGCCGTGATCGTGCCGGCGCCCACGTTCACGCCCTGGCCCAGGTCGGCGTCGCCGATGTAGCTGAGGTGGTTGGCCTTGCAGCCGTGATCGAGGTGGCTGTTTTTGATTTCCACGAAATTGCCGACGCGGCAGTCCGCCTCCAGCCGGGTGCCCGGCCGCAGCTGGCTGTAGGGACCGATCACGCAGCGATCCCCCACCTGGGCGCCGTTCACCACCGAGAACAGCACCGTCACCCCAATGCCCAGCTGGGCGTCCTCCAACAGGCTGCCCGGGCCGATGCGGCAGCCATCGCCGATCTGGTTGCTGCCGCGGAAGTGGCTCTGGGGTTCGACGATCACATCACGGCCGAAGCGGGTGCCATCGCTGAGGCTGCAGCTGGCCGGATCCACAAAGGTCACCCCCTCCCGCATCCAGTGCTCCCGCAGGCGCTGTTGCAAAACGGCCTCGCACTGGGAGAGCTGCAGCCGGTCGTTGATGCCATTGATTTCATCAGCATCGGCCACCTCCACGTGGATCGCTGAGCCCAACAGGGCCACGGTGTCGGTGAGGTAGAGCTCGCCCTGGTCGTTGTCACTGCTGAGCTTTGGCAACACCTGGGCCAAGCGGGCCCAATCGAAGCAATAAATCCCTGCGTTGATCAGGTTGATCGTCCGCTGCTCGGGCGTGCAGTCGCGATGCTCAACGATGGCGCTCACCTGTCCGGCGTCATCGGCGATCACCCGGCCGTAGCCGGTGGGATCGGCCAGGCGGGCGGTGAGCAGGGTGACGGCGGCGCCGCTGGCCCGGTGGCGCTCCAGCAGGTGCTCCAGGGTCTGCTCGCGCAGCAGGGGCACATCGCCATTGAGCACCAGCAGTTCGCCTTCAAAGCCGGCCAGGGGTTCCAGCAGTTGCTGCACGGCGTGGCCGGTGCCGTTCTGGGGTTGCTGGAGCACGTACTCCAGCTCGGGCCGGGCCGCCAGGGAGGCCCCAACCCGCTCGGCCTGGTGGCCCACCACCAGCAGCTGGCGGGCGGGATCGAGCCGCTGGCAACTGGCCAGTACCCGTTCCACCAGGGTGGCGCCGGCGAGGGGCTGGAGCACCTTGGGCAGGTCGCTCTTCATGCGGGTGCCCTTCCCGGCAGCCAACACGGCAACGGCGAGCATCGGCAGGGGCGGGATCACTGGCCGGGAATCTACCGGCCGTTGCTAGGGCCAGCCGGTGTTGGCGGCCCGTTGGGGCGGCGATCGAGCCCCCATTGGCGCCGCCAGGCGCTGGTGCTGACGCCTGGGTGGCTGGCCTGGGCCCGCTGGCGGGCCGCCAGGATCGCGCTGGCCTCCGCCAGGCCCGTGGGGTCCCGGTAGGGCTCGGCGGCCCGGCTGGCCAGGTGGGCCTCCTCCATGGCGCTGAGTGGCCGGATCAACCCCGTGGGATCGGGGGGCAGCGCCTGGGGGGTGGCGACCGTGCCGTTGCTCCAGGCCTTGGCGGAGCTGGTGGCTTCGTTGGGGCCGCCTACGGGCCCTGGGGCCAGGTTGGCCAGCTCCAGGCCGGCCTGGCGGAGGGACCCGCGCACCGCGGCGGCGCTGCAGTAGGTGAGCAGCCGGCCCTGGGGTTGCAGGGCGCTGGCCAGTTGACCCAGGAATTCGAGGGTCCAGAGCTGGGGGCAGTGGCCGGGCGAGAAGGCGTCATGGAGCACCAGATCGCACTGGCCGCGGGCATCGGCCAGCACCGATGCCAGCTGGGAGCGGGCATCGCCCAGCCACCAGCGGCCCCAGGAGTCTTGGGGTGCGGTCCCTGACGGTTCGCCCGGGCCTCGCGACTGGTGGGCAGTGGGCGCCTCGGCGTTCAGGCGCCAGTGGCCGGAGGCGCCGAGCTGCCCTAGGGCAGCCAGGGTCGAGGGGCGCCAGCCGCTGCGAAAGCTCGGATCGGCCAGGGCCAACTGCAGGGGGCGGGGATCGAGCTCCAGACCCCACCAGCGGATGGCCAGGCCCCGGTCCTGGGCGGCCTCAAGCAGGGCGGCGCTGTTGTAGCCGAGGCCGACGCAGAGATCGAGCACCTGCAGGCAGTGGCCGGGCGCAAAGCGCTCCAGCTGGGCTGGGGCCACGAATTTGCGCTCGGCCTCCTGGCGGGCCCCTCCGGTGCTGTGGAAGGCCTCGCCAAAGGCTTCGCTCCAGAGGGTGGGACTGCCGTCGGCCGTCGGTTGCCAGCTCAGGGCCCCCAAGGGGTCAGCCAGGCCTGGATGGCTTGGGCCATCTCCGGCGCCTGCAGGTAAGGGCTCGCACCAGAACGCCGGTTCGATCACCCCTGGATCAGGCCTGGAGCCGCTCCAGGTCCTCCCAGAAGCCGGGGTAGGACACAGCCGCCGCCTCGGCGCGATGGAGCTGGGTGGGCCCCTGGGCCACCTGGGCCGCCACCGCCAGGCTCATGGCAACGCGATGGTCGGTTTCGCTATCCACCTCGGCCCCGTGCAGGGTCATGCCGCCCTGGATGGTCATCCCATCGGCAAATTCCTCGATGCGGGCGCCCATGGCCCCCAGTTGGCGGGCCATCACCGCCAGCCGGTCCGTTTCCTTGACCCGCAGCTCCTCGGCGCCGCTGACCCGGCTCACCCCCTCGGCGTAGCAGGCCGCCACCGCCAACACGGGGATTTCATCCACCAGGCGCGGGATCAGATCGGCGCCGATCGTGAAGGCCTGGAGGGGGCCGTGGGTCACGCGCAGGTCGCCGACCGGTTCGCCGGCCACCTCGCGGCCGTTGAGCAGCTCGATGCGGGCGCCCATTTGCTCGAGCACATCGAGCACGCCGGTGCGGCTGGGGTTGAGGCCCACGTTCTGCACGGTCAGGTCGGCGCCGGGGGTAATGGCGCCGGCCACCAGCCAGAAGGCGGCCGAGCTGATATCGCCGGGCACGATTACGTCCTGGCCCCGCAGGCTGGCCCCCGGGGTCACGGTCACTTCGGTCAGGCCGGGTCCACCGACGCTGAGCTGGGCGCCGAAGGCCCGCAGCATCCGCTCGCTGTGGTCCCGGCTCTGCACCGGCTCGATCACGGTGGTGGCCCCTGTTGCCGTGAGGGCGGCCAGCACCAGGGCGCTTTTCACCTGGGCCGAGGCCACGGGCGTGCGGATCGTGGCGCCGTGAAGCTGCTGGCCCTGGATCGCCAGGGGGGCCAGGTTGCCGCCGCTGCGCCCGGAGATCTGGGCCCCCATCTGGGCCAGGGGGCCGCCCACCCGCTGCATGGGTCGGCGCCGCAGGGAGCCATCGCCCGTGAGCACGAAGTGGCGGCCGGCCCGGCCGGCCAGCAGGCCGAGCATCAGGCGCATGGTGGTGCCCGAGTTACCGCAATCGAGCACGTCCTCGGGTTCGCGTAGGCCATCGAGGCCCACGCCTTCGACGCACACCGGTTGGCCCGCCTCAATGGCGGAGATGGTCACGCCCATGGCCCGCAGGCAGGCGGCGGTGCTGAGGGGATCCTCAGCGGGCAGCAAACCCGTGATGCGGGTGGTGCCTTCGGCGATCGCGCCAAACAGCAGGGCCCGGTGCGAAATCGACTTGTCGCCGGGCACCTGAACCACCCCCTGGAGGCTGCGGGCCGGCTGGGTTCCCAGGGCGAGGGGCATGGGGCTAGGGCATCTGGTGCGTGAGCGTAGGCAGGGGACGCCCGCAGGCCAGGGGCGGCCAGGTCTGTTCCCCCAATTGCCCTATCCCAGCAGTAGGCCGCCGTCGTTGCTCAGGCTTTCCTGCCAGCTGCGCTGGTCGTAGTGGAGCTCCTCCAGGCTCAGGTCGCGCAGTTCCCGTTCCAGGGCCCGTTTGAGGCGCCGCTCCAGGGCCGCCAGCACCCGTTCCTCCGCCACGGCCTCCCCGTTGGCTTCCAGTTCAGCGGCAGGCTTGTCAAAGGAGCCCGCTTGGCTCCCAGGCTCCGCTGGCGCCAGCCCTGCCTGGAGTGGCGCCGTTAAACCCGCCCCGCCAGCGACCGCCTCGAGCACGGCGGCCACGGGGATCTCCCGGGCGGGTCGGCCCAGGCGATAGCCGCCATAGCGGCCGCGGCGGGCTTCCACCAGGCCCGCGCGCCGCAGTTGCAGGAGCAGTTGCTCAAGCATGGGCTGGGGCAGGTCCTGGGCCCTGGCGATGGCTGTGATCGACTGCCAGCGCTTGGGTTCGGCCGCCAGCTGCAACAGGGCCCGCAGGGCCTGGATCCCGCTTTTGCGCAGCAGCTCGCTCAGGGTTTCGCTCCCCGGGCCCCCTGGGCCAGCCGCTCGAGGACATGTTCGAGGGTGTAGCCGAACAGGGCCGGGTCCGGCTCGCCCTGGCCCAGGTCGGCCAGGCCCAGTTCCGCCCAGCGGCCGTCGATGCGGGCCTCGAGCTCGGCGGGGCGGCCGAGGGCCTCGCCCCAGTCGTGGCGTTTTTCTGGCCCCACCTTGGTGGTGGCATCGATGGCCAGGCGGCCGCCCAGGCCCAGGCGCTCGCTGGCGAAGTCGAGGGAATCAAAGGGGGTGTCTTCGAGCACGAACAGGTCCCGTTGGGGATCCACCTGGGCGCTGATCGCCCAGATCACCTGGCGGGGATCGCGGATGTTGATGCTCTTGTCCACCACCACCACGAACTTGGTGTAGGTGAACTGGGGCAGGGCGCTCCAGAAGGCCATCGCCGCCCGCTTGGCCTGGCCCGGATAGGCCTTATCGATCGCCAGCACGGCCAGCTTGTAGCTGAGCCCCTCCATCGGCAGGAAGAAATCGACGATCTCTGGGATTTGCTGGCGCAGGATCGGCGTGTAGAGGCGGTTGAGGGCAATGGCGAGCATGGCCTCCTCCTTGGGGGGGCGGCCGCTGAAGGTGGTGAGGAACACCGGGTTGCGGCGCTGGGTGACGCAGTGGAAGCGCACCAGGGGCGAGGCCTCTTCGCCGCCATAGAAGCCCATGTGGTCGCCGCAGGGGCCATCGGGACCCAGCTCGCCGGGGGTGATCGTGCCTTCGAGCACCACTTCGCTGTGGCTGGGCACCTCCAGGTTCACGGTCTTGCAGCGGGCCAGGCGCACCCCTTCACCGGCGTAGATGCCGGCAAACAACCACTCGCTGAGCTGCACCGGAATCGGCGTGGCCGCGGCCATCACCAGCAGGGGATGGACCCCAATCGCCACGGCCACCTCCAGGGGCTTGCCCAGGGCCGCGGCCTTGCGCAGGTGGCGGGCGCCGCCGCGCACGCTCAACCAATGGACCGTGGCCGCATTGATCGACTGCTTCTGCAGCCGGTACACACCCACGTTGGGCACGCCCGTTTCCGGATCCTTGGTAATCACCAGCCCGAGGGTGATCACGGAGCCGGCATCCCCGGGCCAGGGGCGCAGCAGGGGCAGGTTGTCCAAGTTCACGTCGGCCCCTTTGAACACCTGCTGCTGGCAGGGGGGGGTGAGGTCCAGGTCAGGGCGCGCCTTGAGCAGGTCGAGCAGCAGGCCGCCAAAGCGGGTCGCCTCCTTGAGGCCCTTGGGGGGCCGGGGCTGCTGCAACAGGGCCAGGCGCTCGCCGAGGGCCTCCAGCTCCTCGGGCGCCTCCATGCCCATGCTCCACACCACCCGCTCCACCGTGCCAAGCAGGTTCACCGCCACCGGCATGGAGGAGCCGATCACGTTCTCAAACAGCAGGGCCGGGCCGCCTAGGGCCAGCACCCGGTCGGCGATCGCTGCCACTTCCAGGTCGGGATCCACCGGGGCCGTGATCCGGCGCAGCTGGCCCCGCTGCTCCAACAGCTCCAGGAAGCCCCGCAGATCGCGCCTGGAGCGCCGGGCCTGGCCCTTGCCGCCTGTCGTCAGAGCTGAGCCCATCGGCGAACCCATCGCTGAACCGTTGCGGTGCTTACTGTGACGCACCCAGACCTGCATCGCGGCCGTGCTGATCTCCTACTTCCCCACCTCCGAATGCGTCCCCGCGGTTGGGGGCCCGGCCGGAGCCGAGGGTGCTGGCACTCCCACCTGGCCCGATGCGGCCGTGGTGATTGATGTGCTGCGGGCCACCACAACCATCGCCTGGTCCCTGGCCAACGGCGCCGAGGCGATCCAGGCCTTCGCCGACCTGGCTGAACTGGAGGCGGCCGCCAGCGCCTGGCCGGCAGGCAAACGCCTGCGGGCGGGCGAACGGGGCGGCAAGCGTTTGGAGGGCTTTGACCTGGGCAATTCGCCCCTGGCGGTGACCCCGGAGTTGGTGGCGGGCAAGCGCCTGTTCATGAGCACCACCAACGGCACCCGTTCCCTCGACCGGGTGCGGCCCGTGGCCCTGCTCGTGACCGCCTGCCTTCCCAACCGCAGCGCCGTGGCCCAACGGTTGCTGGACTCCGGCGCCCAGACGGTGTGGATCGTGGGCAGCGGTTGGGAGGGCGACTATTCCCTCGAAGACAGCCTGGCGGCCGGGGCCGTGGCGGCCGCCGCCATGGACCTAGGCGCAGGCGGCACTGTCACAAGCGGCAACGACGAGATGCTGGCGGCCCTGGCCCTCTGGCAGCAATGGCGCCAGGACCCCGAGGGCTGCCTGCGGGCCGCTAGCCATGGCCAGCGCCTGATCGCCTTGGGTGACCACGACGCCGATTTCCGCTGCTGCGCTGCCGTCGACAGCCTCACAATCGTGCCCACCCAGACCAGCCCGGGCGTGCTCGAAGCCCGCTGAGGGGGCCCCATCCCCGCCCAGGCCCAGCGGCTCGGGGGGGGGGGGGGGGCGGGCCGGATCGCCGCACCCGTAAAGTTGCTCGGCCAGGGATTTTGCAGCGGTGACAAGCTTTCTGGCGGCAGCAATCCAGCTCACCAGCACCTCCGATCCCGAGGCCAACTGGGCCGCCGCCGAGGAACAGATCGAGCTGGCCGTGCGCCGCGGCGCCGAGCTGGTGGGATTGCCGGAAAACTTTGCCTTCATGGGCCCAGACGCCCTGCGGCTGGAGCTGGCGCCCATGCTGGCCGAACGCAGCGAGAAGTTCATTGTCACCATGGCCCGCCGCTACCAGGTGGCCCTGCTCGGTGGCGGCTACCCGGCCCCGGCCGGGGACGGCCAAACCTTCAACCGGGCCGACCTGGTGAGCAAGGACGGCCAGCTGCTGGCCCGCTACGACAAAATCCACCTCTTCGATGTGGATTTGCCCGACGGCAACACCTACCGGGAGTCGGCCACGGTGCAGCCCGGCTCGAGCCTGCCGCCCGTGGTGGAGATCCCTGGCCTCTGCAAGGTGGGCCTGTCCATCTGCTACGACGTGCGCTTTCCTGAGCTCTACCGTCATTTGGCCGCCAGCGGGGCCGATCTGTTGATGATTCCCGCCGCCTTCACCGCCTTCACCGGCAAGGACCACTGGCAGGTGCTGCTCCAGGCCCGGGCGATCGAAAACACCGCCTACGTGCTGGCCCCGGCCCAGACGGGTCTCCACTACGGCCGCCGCCAGAGCTATGGCCACGCCATGGTGATCGACCCCTGGGGCACGGTGCTGGCCGATGCGGGCGTGGCGCCGGGCCTGGCCGTGGCTCCGGTGGATCCCGGCCATGGCTCCCGGGTGCGGGCCCAGATGCCGAGCCTGCAGCACCGTCGTCCCGCCCTCTTCTGAACGCTCCGATGGCTGGCCTGGTGTCGCGCCGCCGTCCGAGCGTGGGGCGGACTGCCCTTGGGGTCGTTCAGGCCCTCAGCTTGCGGTCGCCCCTGGGCTGGGGCAGGGCCCTGGCCCTGGTGCCCCTGGCGCTCGCCCTCTCGCCCCTGCCAGCCCTGGCGGCTAGCCCCCTATCGGCCTGGCGCATCAACCCCCAGGGCCAACTGGAGCTGCGCACCGCCCCAGACCTCCCGGTGCGGGCCTTCTATGAGGCCGGCCGCGGCGCCATCGGCCCGCGGGTCTGGTTTGACATGCCTGGGGCGCCCCTGCGCACCCGCACGGTCCCCGGCAGCGGCCTCGTGCGCCAGATCCGGGTCGGCCAGCCCACCCCCGATTCCACCCGGCTGGTGGTGGAGTTCCAGCCCGGCACCCAGCTCGATCCCAGCAGCTTGAAGCTGGTGGGTACGGCCCGGGACCGCTGGCGCATGGAGCTCACCGGCCTGGCCCCCTACGGCCTGCAGGCCCAGGGCGAAGGCGACATCGAGGCCCCGGTCTCCATCCCAGCCTGGCGCCAGGGGCCGATTGGGGCCCCCCAGCCCCGCCTCGGCACTCCTGTGGGAACGCTCTCGGCCAGTGGCTTGCCGGAGGTGGCCCGGGGCCGCTTCAAGGTGGTGATCGATCCCGGCCACGGGGGCCCCGATCCCGGCGCCGTGGGCATAGCCAACCTGCGCGAAACCGATGTGGTGCTCGATGTCGGCCTGCAGGTGGCCCAGTTGCTCCAGGCCAAGGGGGTACAGGTGTTGATGACCCGCACCTCGGAAGTGGACGTGGACCTGCCGCCCCGGGCGGCCCTCGCCAACAGCAGCGGCGCCGATCTGTTCTTGAGCATCCACGCCAATGCCCTCTCCATGACCCGCCCCGATGTCAATGGCATCGAAACCTTCTATTTCGAAAGCCCCCGCGCCCGGGCCCTGGCCCAGGCCGTCCAGGACGAGGTGTTGGCCGTGTCCCCCGGCAGCCCCGATCGCGGCGCCCGCACGGCCCGTTTTTACGTGATCCGCCGCACGGTGATGCCCTCGGCCCTGGTGGAGCTGGGCTTTGTCACCGGCCAACTCGATTCGCCGCGGCTGGCCGACCCCGCCCACCGCCGCCGCCTGGCCCTGGCGATTAGCCGGGGCCTGCTCAATGTGTTGAGGCAGGGCCCGTGAGCAGCCTGCTGGGCCTGTTTGATAGCGGCGTCGGCGGTTTGACGGTGTTGCGCCAGGTGTTAGCCCGGCGCCCGGGTCAACGCTGCCTCTACCTGGGCGATACGGCCCGGGTTCCCTACGGCCAGCGCAGCCCCGAGGAGATTCGCGCCATCGCCGCCGAGGTGATCCGCTGGCTGGGGCGCCAGGGGGTGGATGGGATCTTGATGGCCTGCAACACCACCAATGCCCTGGCCTTCGATGTGGCCGAAAGCCTGGCCGGGGTGCCGGTGCTGGGCCTGATCGATAGTGCCGCCAGCCAGCTTCAAGCGGACCGGGTGGGGGTGCTGGCCACCCCAGCGACCGCGGCCAGCGGCGCCTATGGCCACAGCATCCGCGCCGTCCACCCCGGCGCCGAGGTGGTGGAAGTCGGCTGTCCGGCCTTTGTGCCCCTGATCGAAACGGGCCAGCTCTCAGGGACTGCCCTGCGCCAGGCCGCCCAGACCTACCTGGAGCCGCTGCTGGCGGCCCGGGTTGAGGTGATCGTGCTCGGCTGCACCCATTACCCCCTGCTCCAACCGTTGCTGCAGGAGTTGGTGCCCGCCGATGTGGTGCTGGTGGATCCGGCCGTGGCCGCCGCCGCCCGCCTCGATGGCGTCCTGGCCCCCTGCCTGGATCAGCCGGCCCGGCGGTTGGAGCGCTGTTGCTTCCGGGTGACCGGGCCGGCGGATCCCTTTTCCCTAGCGGCCACATCCTGGTTGGGCGAGCGACCCGAGGTGCAGCAGGTGGACCTGCGCCAGGGCTAGCTCCCGCCAGGCCGCCGGCTCCAAGATGACCCGCTGCCGACCAACAGCGGCCAACCAACCAGCACCAGCCCATTGGGGCCTTCTAGGATTGCTTTACCGCAGGGGGTCATGGCAACGGTCGCAGAGCTTCTTCAGCCGGTGGAGGTGGATCTTGAAACCCTCCTCAGCGACCTGCGCCACCTGATTGGTGCTGGTCACCCGATCCTGCAGGCGGCCGCCGAACACCTGTTCAGCGCCGGTGGCAAGCGCCTGCGGCCCGGCATCGTCCTGTTGATCTCCAGGGCCCTCTCCGCCGATGGGGAGCTTGGAGCGCGCCATCGGCGCCTGGCCGAGATCACCGAAATGATCCACACGGCCTCCCTTGTCCACGACGACGTGGTTGATGAGGCGGCCACCCGCCGGGGCGTGGCCACCGTGCACAGCCGCTTCAACCATCGGGTGGCGGTGCTGGCCGGCGATTTCCTCTTCGCCCAGGCCAGCTGGCACCTGGCCAACCTCGACGACCTTGAGGTGGTGAAGCTGCTTTCGCGCGTGATCATGGATCTGGCCGATGGCGAAATCCGCCAGGGCCTGTTCCGTTACGACACTGGCCAGACCTTCGCCACCTACCTGGAAAAGAGCTACTGCAAAACCGCCTCCCTGATTGCGAACAGCTGCCGAGCGGCCGGCGTGCTCAGCGGCTTGCCCGATGGGCGCTTGGATGATTTGTATCGCTTCGGCCGCCAGTTGGGCCTGGCCTTCCAGGTGGTGGATGACATCCTCGATTTCACCGGCAGTGACCAACAGCTTGGTAAACCTGCCGCCAGCGACCTGGCCTCGGGCTACCTCACGGCTCCGGCCCTCTATGCGATGGAGGAACATCCGGCCCTGGCCGGCCTGATCGAGCGGGAGTTCTGCGAAAGTGGCGACCTGGAGCAGGCCCTGGAGCTGGTGCGGGGCAGCGAAGCGATTGGCCGCTCCCGCGTCCTGGCCCAGGAGTTCGCCCGCGAGGCGGCCGATGCCCTCAGCTGGTTGCCCCCCTCGGAGTGCCGTAGTGCCCTGCTCCAACTGCCGGAATTTGTACTCAGCCGGCTCTATTGATCGGTGCTTAGGGAAACTGTTCCATGGTGTTGATTGCAACTTCAAAGGGTTGAATTTTCAACGGCTTAAACCTTCAAACCTTTAAACCTTCAAACCTTTAAGCCTTCAAGCGAAACCTTTAAGCGAAACGTTTATGCGTTAGATAGGTACCTCCGCCAAGGTGCTGATCAGTTCAACGCTGGCCGGATAGAGATCCCGGCGCTGGCTGGCGTCCAGGTCCTGGGGCGCCAGGACAAACACCCGACACCCGGCCGAGGTAGCGGCCCGGGCGCCGGCTGGCGAATCCTCAAAGGCCCAGCAATCCTCCGCTTTCACCCCCAGCCGTTCCGCCGCCAGCAGATACACATCCGGCGCCGGCTTCCCAGCGCCCAGGCCCGGGTCATCACCGAACACCCGCGTGGTGATCGGCGCCAACCAGGGGTGGGGGGCCGTTTTCAGGGCCACCGCATCGCCGGAACTGCTGGTGGCCAGGGCCATCGGAATGCCCTTGTGGTTGCAACGGCAGACCAGTTCCTCGGCGCCAGGCATCGGTGGTGCCAACACCAACAGGGCCTCGGCCAGGGGCTGGCGCACCGCCAGCAGCTCGGGGGCCGTGGGTGGACTAGTGCTGGTTTCAGCAATCCAGCCCAACACCTGGCGCACACAGTCCTGGCGTCGCCGTCCCCGCAGGCAGAGCAGTTCGGCCTGGGCCAGGGGGCGGCCAAAGTGGCTCGCTGCCTCTTGCCAAGCCCGGGCATGGAGCGGCTCGGTGTCGAGCAGCAGACCATCAAGGTCAAACAGGCAGGCGGCGGGCCGGGGCATGGGCCCATCTTCGAGCACCGCGGTCCTGGCTCCCTTGCTGGCTTCGGGCAGGGAACCCGCGCCGGCAAAAAAGCAGCGCCATGGCGTTTAGCCTCGGGGTCGCTGGCGTCAAATAATGCCTGACATCACCCTGCTCCCCACCCTCGAAACGATTGCCGATCGCTGGCAAATCCTCTCGGGCGAGCAACCCCGGGTTCCCACTTCCGAGCTCCTCACCCAGGCCTGCGCCGCCGCCGGGGTCCAGGTCAATGGCCGCGAAGTGGAATCGGTTTGTTTGGCCTACCGAATCCCGCCCGATGCGACCCGGGACCGGCGCCTGCTGCTGCTCACGGTGCTGCTGGGCGATCAGCGCCTGCGCCTGGAGGCCGCCTTCCGCCTGCTCGATCCCAACCAGCGGGGCACGGTCGATCCGGCCCAGGTGCAGCGGTTGGTCCAACTCTTCGAGCTACCGGAAGCCGAAGCGAAGGATCTGGTGGTGGAACTGAACCGGGATGGGTCCGGCGAAATCACCCTGGCCGATGTGCTGGCCTTCCTGCCCGCGGATTTCTCGTCCCATCCCAAGGCGTATCACGCGGCCCATCTGGGCGGGCGGCCCGGGGCCCATGGGGCCGGAACCGGCGTCCCAACGCCCCAGACGGCTTCATCGACGGCATCGCCGGCGGCGGCCCAGGGCCAACCCATGGCCAGCCCGGCCCCGGCAAGCCCTACTGCCCCGGCAAGCCCTCCGGCCGCGAGCCAGGGGGGGACCTCGCCGCTGCAGATGCGTATCGGCCTATTCCGGTTGCTCCAGGGGGCGGCCTATCGCAGTTTCCGCGAGAACTATTCGGCCAATTCCGAAACCCATCTGCGCGCCTACGACCTGCCCTACACGATTCCCAACTTCGTCGGTTTTGTGAATGCGGCGCTGGATCTTTACCAATCCCTAGGCATTGTGGAAGTGGGTGCGGAGGAGCCCTTAGAGGATCTGCGCAGCTCCGTGAACGGCATGCTGGATCAGCTGGAAGCGCGCATGACCAACTGGGCCAGCATCGAGCCCACGGCCGAGATGGCCGCCGCTGAGCGGGTGATTGAGGCCGAGCTCGATGGGCTTGAGCACCACCACCAGGTGTTTGCCGCCGCCATGGAACTGGTGCTCAGCGGCGCCCTGCAGGGCCACTCCGCCGCTGAGATTGGTTTGGAGGAACTGCAACTGCACGAACTCAATCGTCTGCGCCACCAGGAGGATTTCCGCGAACTCTCCAGCCATCGCCATTCCCCCACCCCCGCCGACCAGGCCGATGGCAGCGCGGCGACGCCCTTTCTGGAGCGCTGGCATCGCGTCATCGTTGACGATTCAGACACCCGCTACGCCGGTGCGATCCTGCCGACGCGCTATTGGTATGAAGACTTCATGCCGAAGCTGCTGAAGGCTACCTCGGTGATGACGCGCTCCGACTTGGCGGCGATTGGGGCTGAAACGGAAGCGGATCTTGATAGCTGGTTTGAGCAGCGCAATAACGCCGGCGATTTCGATACCTATGCCACCGCCCTAAAGGCCCACTTCCTCGGCTGCCCGTTGGCCGTGAAGCAGGAACTCAAGCAAGCCTGGGAATTGAGTTATCACTATATTAATGGGGTCCAAAAAAGGCGGGAACGGGAGGAGTTTGGCCGCGAGAGTGGCTACCTCTCCGAATACGTTGCTTTCATCGACATCTTCCTGGGTCGCGATGACATTGAACGCTCGGAGATGCGCCTTAGTTTTCCCTATTACATCGGCCCCGCCACCTGGCGGTTCATGCATACCAGCGCCGAGCTGATCCATGCTATGCCGGCAGGGCAGCGTCAAAACGAAGCGTTGGCTTGCTTTAAACGCTTCTTCCCGGCCCTGGCCACCATGTATGCCTGTCCCTATTGCCGGTTCCATTTGAATCGCTACGTGGTTAAAAACCGGGAGGTGACCATGTATCCGATCGAATACCTACTCCTGGGCCCGCAAACCCCCACCGAACACATTGAGGTAACGATCGATTCCAAGCTGGCCTCGATCACCGATAGCACTGGACTGCGCCTGTTCCTCTGGAAACTGCACAACACGGTGTCCTCTTCGATTGCCCGCAGCGAGCCCTGGTTCCACCAGGAAAGCGACGCCCACTACACGACCCGCTACTGGCCCAGCCTCGATTCGGAGCTGGCCCGGGCCCGGGCCCTGGAGGAGCCCAGCTTGCCCCTGGAGCGCATCGAGCGCATCTACGCAGTGATTAAAAAGGCCAGCCACCTGTCGATCCTGCGCGATGAGTTGCAGCAGGCCCTGCGCCGGGGCGATAAGGAGGAGCTGCAGCGGGTGTGGGAGCGGGCCGAGGCCTCGGTGGACAGCGTCGAGCAGGCCCTGCTCGCCTCCCAGTTCCTCTCGGCCACTTACCACTACGACCCCAGCCTGGTGCTGGAGCCGCCCCACTTCAGCGCCGAGGAAGAGGCCCTGGCCCGCAGCGGCTACTACGTGGAGGCCTGAGCGGAACGCCTGGAGCTGGGGCTGCCCCGGGCCTGCCTGACGGGGCGTTACAGCCGCCGCTCCAGGACCGTTGTCTCGCTTGAATGGCAGCACTGAACGGGCCCGGGGCCTTGCCGTCCATGTCTGACGCCACGATGGCTGACGCCGCCAAGTCTGAGGCCACCAAGTCTGAGGCCACAATTGAGTCGGTCTTGCAGGAGCAGCGGGTGTTCCAGCCCCCTGCGGCCCTGGCGGCCACGGCCCGCATTGGCTCGATGGCCGCCTACCAGGCCCTAGTGGACCAGGCCGAGGCCGATCCCGATTCCTTCTGGGGAGACCTAGCTCGCCAGCACCTGCATTGGTTCGAGCCCTTTGAGACGGTGCTCGATTGGACCAATCCTCCCTTTGCCCGCTGGTTTGAAGGCGGCCGCACCAACCTCTCCTACAACTGCCTCGATCGCCACCTGGCCGGTCCCACGGCCGAGAAAACGGCCCTGATCTGGGAGGGCGAACCCGGCGACACCCGCCGTTTTACCTACCGCCAGCTCCACGGCGAGGTCTGTAAGGCGGCCAATGCCCTTAAGGCCCTGGGGATTGGCAAGGGGGATCTGGTGGCCCTTTACATGCCGATGGTGCCCGAGGCCGCCATTGCCATGCTGGCCTGCGCCCGCATCGGTGCCCCCCACTCGGTGGTGTTTGGTGGCTTTTCCGCCGATGCCCTGCGCGATCGCCTGATCGATGGCCAGGTGAAGCTGGTGATCACCGCCGACGGCGGCTTCCGCAAGGACAAGGCCGTGGCGCTCAAGCCCGCCGTGGATGAGGCCCTCGCCGGTGGCGCCTGCCCCAGCGTGGAGCACGTGCTGGTGGTGCAGCGCACCAAGCAGGGGGCCGTGATCGAGCCGGGGCGGGACCACTGGTGGCATGAGCTGGTCGAGCCCCAGAGCAGCGAGTGTGCGGCCGAACCGATGGCTAGCGAAGACCGGTTGTTTGTGCTGTACACCTCCGGCTCCACCGGCAAACCGAAGGGGGTGGTGCACACCACCGCCGGCTACAACCTCTGGGCCCACCTCACCTTCCAGTGGATCTTCGATATCCGCGACGACGACATCCACTGGTGCACGGCGGATGTGGGCTGGATCACCGGCCACAGCTACATCGTCTACGGCCCCCTCTCCAATGGCGCCACCACCTTGATGTACGAGGGCGCGCCCAGGCCCTCCAAGCCAGGCGCCTTCTGGGAGGTGATCGAGAAGCACAAGGTGACGATCTTCTATACCGCCCCCACGGCGATCCGCGCCTTTATGAAAGGCGGCCGGGCCGTGCCGGACCAATACAAAATGGACTCGATTCGCATCCTGGGCACCGTCGGCGAACCGATCAATCCGGAGGCCTGGATGTGGTATCGCGATGTGATCGGTGGCGGCCGCTGCCCGGTGATTGACACCTGGTGGCAGACCGAAACTGGCGGCGTGATGATCAGCCCCCTGCCCGGTGCCACCCCCACCAAACCCGGCTCAGCCACCCTGCCCTTGCCAGGCATTGCCGCCGATGTGGTGGACCACGAAGGCCACTCCCAGGGACCGGACCAGGGCGGCTACCTGGCCGTGCGGCGCCCCTGGCCGGGGATGATGCGCACCGTCCATGGCGATCCCGAGCGCTTCCGCAAGAGCTACTGGGAAGAAATTCGCCCCGCCGATGGCAGCTGGCTCTATTTCGCCGGCGATGGGGCCCGCCGCGACGCCGATGGTTACTTCTGGGTGATGGGCCGGGTCGATGACGTCATCAATGTGTCGGGCCACCGGCTCGGCACGATGGAAATCGAATCGGCCCTGGTGAGCCACGGCGCCGTGGCCGAGGCGGCCGTGGTGGGCCGGCCCGATGAGCTCAAGGGGGAGGGCATCGTGGCCTTCGTGACCCTGGAGGCCGGACGCACTGGCGATGATGCCCTGGTGGCCGAATTGCGCAGCCATGTGGGCAAGGAGATCGGCCCGATTGCCCGGCCCGATGCCATCCACTTCACCGATTCCCTGCCTAAAACCCGCAGCGGCAAGATCATGCGGCGCATCCTGCGCTCCCTGGCGGCCGGCGAAGAGGTGAGCGGTGACACCAGCACCCTGGAAGATCGCTCCGTGCTCGATGCCCTGCGGGTCTAAGCCCCTGGGCCTAGGGGCTGGTGGGCCAGCCGCTGATGCGATCGGCCAGCTGCTCAAGTTGTTGGTGGCGCTTGGGATCGTCGGCCCAGGCGCCCAGCACGTTCTGGCGCAAACCAGCGCTGGCGGGGGTGAGGTGGTCGCCGGGGAGCTCCAGAAGCTGGCTTTGGTCGCCGGCCCGCTCCTGCAGGGCCGCCAGCAGCCTGGGGCTTTGATCGAGCTGGTCGGAGCGAAACCGGATCAGCAAATTGCTGGGTTGGCGATAGCTGGAGGCCACCAGGCGCAGGGTTTCACTGGGCGACGGACTGAACTCGCTGCTGAAGCCCAACCGCGGAGCCAGCTCCGCCAGCAGGGGAATCGAGCGGTCGGCTGAGAAATTGTTGAAGCTCAAGGCCACCAGGGCGCTGCTGCCCCGGCCATTGTCCGGAGCCAGCAGGTGCAATTTGCAGCCCAAGCTGTGGCCCAGCCGTAACGGTTTCCACTGGGGGTCAGCGTTGGCCGCCTGGGGGCCAAGGGGCATGGCGTCGCGGGCCCGGCGAAACGCCTTCCAGGCCCCATTGGCCTGGTCCTGGTGGTCGAAGCCGGGCACATAGCTAAAGGCCCGGATCGCCAGGCCCCGGCGGGCCAGGGCCTCGAGCAGGCGCCGGTAGCTGAGCTGGGGCGAGGCGGCCAGGTAGCTGCCGCCGATGAATTCCACCAGTCCCCGCGGTTGGGGCGGCGTCAGGCACCAGAGGCTGCCCTGCTGCTGCCAACGGCTCATGGAGCGGTCAGCTGCTGCAGGGCCTTCAGGGCGTCGCTGCCATGGGCGGCGCCATCGAGCAGGTTGTTGAAGACATGGCGAATCACGCCGCCCCCGTCGATCAGGTAGGTGACCCGCCCCGGCACCACGAACAGGCTGTTGGGCACGCCAAAGGCCTGGCGCAACTGGTTGCCGCGGTCCACCAGCAGGGGGAAGGGCAGCCCATGGCGCTGGGCAAAGCGTTGGTGGCTGGCCGCGTCATCGCCGCTCACCCCCCAAACCACCGCTCCGAGATCGGTAAAGGCGCTGTATTGATCGCGGAAGGCGCACACCTCCATGGTGCAGCCGGGGGTGTCGTCCTTGGGATAGAAGAACAGCACCAGGGGCTTGCCCTGGAGTTGGTCACTGCGGCGTTCGCTGCCGTCCTGGTCGACCAGGGCGACTAGGGGGGCCCGGTCTCCGGTGCTGAGCGCTTTGGCCAAGGGAAATAAAATCGGTGGCCTGAGCCTAAGAAGGGTCCCGGGTGTCCTGGCGCCTGCCTGGGCAAGCTGGGATCATGGGGACGGTTCGGCAGCTCCAACCGGCATGGAGAAGCAGGCGATGAGCAGCGACCTGATCGCCCAACCCTCCTTCTGGCCTGAGCTGGAGCCCGCCGAGGCCGCTCCCAAAGTGGGCCAACCAAACAAGGGGCAGCCAAACCAGGCCCAGCCAAACCAGGGCCAACCCAAACGGGTGAAGCCGGAATTACACCAGCCGGACTCAATGGCCAGCGCCTCCTCCGCAGAGATCGCGCTTGCTGCAATCGAGGCCGCCGATTCGATCGACCCCTCCCCGGCCCCATCGTTGGTGCAATTGCCCAGCTTCCGATCGGGGCCGGCCGATCGCCGCCTGCCGGAACGGCTGCTGATCCTCGATACGGAAACCACCGGCCTGCAAAGCGAGCGGGACCACTGCATCGAAATCGGTGCCGTGCTGTTCCATGTGGCCGAGCGGGCCGTGTTGGACCAGGTGTCGTTCCTTCTGCCCTGCCAGGACAATCCGGCCGAGCCGATCAATGGCATCAGCGCCGCCGTCAGTCGCACCCCCCAGCCCTGGCAGGCGGGCCTGCATTTTTTCGAGGCCATGCTGGCTGCCGCCGATCTGGTGGTCGCCCATAACGTCAAATTCGATCGGGCCTGGTTTGGCCGCGAGCCCCTGCCGGCGATCACCAAACCCTGGCTCTGCACCATGGAAGACATGCGCTGGCCCGCGTCCCTGCGCTTGAAACCCACGCCTTCGGTGCGGGATCTGGCCCTGGCCTACGGCGTTCCGGTTTGGGCAGCCCATCGGGCCCTCACCGATTGCATCTACATCGCCCAGGTGTTCGAGCGCTGCGCCGATCTTGACGCCCTGCTGCAGGAGGGGCTTGAACCCCGCCAGCTCTACCGGGCCTGCCTGAGCTACGCCGAACGCCATCGCGCCCGGGAGGCAGGCTTCCGCTGGAATGAGCCCCTGCGAGGCGCCTGGAGTCGTCGGCTGTCCCAGCGGGAAGTGACCTTGCTGACGTTTCCGGTGGAACTGGCGGACGCGGAAGTCGCTCCAGGGATCTAAATCCCTTCTCCAGCCCCGAGTCCCAGCCAGGGATGGGGTTAGCCCACCCCCCACTCGCCCGTGGCCCACGGGCGAGTGGGGCTTGGCCTGATCAAGCTTGGGGGAAACGTTGCCATCCCATGGCCCCACCGCCCATCAACGGACCGCCGCCTGGGGGCCGCCAGGTGCGTCGGATTGTGCGGCGTTGGCAGGACGCCCGCAGCTGGGCGCGCTTGATTCGAGAGGCCGAGGCCCTCTGGCATATCGATGTGAGGGATCTGCATCGCCTGGGGGCCCTGGAATTGGGCCAGTTGATTGGCGAGGTGCCCGGGCGCCAGCGGCACCGGGTCAATCGCTGGTTGGCCTGCTATCGGGTCGCTACCCGGCTGACCACCGACATTCCCTGATGGCTAGCTGGCATGGCCTATCTCTTTTGCTAGAAACTAGGCCAAAGCAATCCCTAGCCCCTAAGGGCAACATGGAAAGCATCGCCGATCAAGATTAGGGCTTTGCAATCTGATCCCCTAAACAATGAAATAATCTGATGATTAAGATAAACTTCGTAGCGCGAATTTAGCCCTATCCATAATGTTCAATGGTCGCTTAGTAGTTCCTTGCTGCTGGCCTTTAACTGGGACCATAATTTACGGATTTCTTCAAAAGCCTGATCCTGGCCAATTTTGCCGTTGGCCTGTAGGCCCACAATCAAGCCAATGCGGTCGGCAAAGGTTTCCAAGTTCTGGTGAAAGGCCAGCCGTTCTGGAGACCAGTTGGCACCCCTATAGCCACTGTGGCCTTCCATGGGGGACTGGATCCCCTCGCTTTGAAATACTCCTTTGAACTCTTCCAATGGCGTTTCCTCTTGACTGACGCAGGCGGGCGGGATCCAACGGGATCCAATCTCCTAACATTAGCGTTATAACCGTGCCCCTGCTGACGTGCGGCTTGACGGGGGCAGAACAGCCTGTTCTGTGGTGATTTCCAAGGATTATCACCTTGGCCTGTGGCAGCAGTCGAGCGTTTTGTAGCGGCTCTTACATTTAGTAGGGATCGTCGCCCTGCCTTTGGCTTGATACAGGGCTTTAAAAGCGATGCTGGCAGGCCTGCCTTTTAGCCTCAATAGGCAAGCAAATAAGTTCAGCGAAACATCAGATCAGCAAGCCACACGATGGGGCCCCACGCTCCTTTTGTGGTTGGGGGGCCAGCAGGCGATTCAAGGCTCGACCAGGCTTAAGAAAGCCGGTCGGCCTCGTTCACCGCTGCGATGCAGTAGGTGGGAAAGGGGTTTCTGCTGCGCCGGCCGATCTAGCCGAATCGGCCAGAAACATAATCCTGAGTCGCTTGCTGGGCAGGCGAATTGAAGATGCGTTCGGTTTCACCAAACTCTTCAAGGCACCCCACTTTGCCGTCATAGTCGGCCAGGCTAGTCACATTGAAGAAGCCAGTCAGATCGGATACCCGCGTTGCCTGCTGCATGTTATGGGTCACGATCACGATGGTGAAGGTTTTCTTGAGTTCGTGCATCGTTTCTTCGATTTTTAAGGTCGAGATCGGATCGAGCGCCGAACAAGGTTCATCCATCAGGATCACCTCCGGTTCCACCGCAATCGTGCGGGCGATGCACAGGCGCTGCTGCTGGCCACCCGAGAGGGAAAAGCCGCTCTCCTTGAGTTTGTCCTTGGCCTCGTCCCAGAGGGCCGCCTTCCGCAATGAACTTTCGACCAGCTCATCCATGTCTCCTTGATAACCATTGATGCGGGCACCAAAGGCAATGTTCTCGTAGATCGATTTCGGAAATGGGTTGGGCTTTTGGAAAACCATACCAATGCGCCGGCGCACCTCGACGGGATCGACCCGCTTGTCATAGAGGTCTTGGCCATCAAACAGCACCCGGCCCGTGAGGCCGCAGCCTTCGATCAGATCATTCATGCGGTTGAGAGCCCGCAGAACCGTCGATTTGCCGCAGCCGGAGGGCCCAATAAAGGCTGTTACTTTCCCCTTGGGGATTTCCATGAAAACATTGTTGACAGCAACATTTTTACCGTTGCCATAGCTGATGCTGACATTCTCCAGCGATAGGCAAGTATCAGGGGCAGGGGTGGTCGTCTGGGGCCTGGAGGAGGGGTTGATGGAGGTGTTCATGGCATTAGGGGAAAGGAAGGTGGAGACGAACGATTAGATACGGTTGAGGCTGCCGAGGTAACGGGCAAAAATGTTCATGATCAAAATCATCATGACCAATACAAACGAGGTGGCCCATGCCAGGGCAATTTGAACGTCGTAGGGCATGATTGCAAAATTATAGATCAGAACCGACATTGAAGCGATTGGGCTGAACAGGCTTTCTGGCCAGAAGGGTGAAAATAAAGCTGTGAAGATCAGGGGAGCTGTTTCGCCAGCCGCGCGGGCAATACTCAATACAATTCCGGTCGCAATCGGCTTCATGGCCGTTGGTAGGGTGATGCGGGTGATGGTCACAAACTTGGAGGCCCCCACGCCAATGGCCCCCCAGCGCAGCTCCTGAGGGACTAGTTTTAAGCCCTCATCGGTTGTTTTGATGATCGTGGGAAGCATCAGCACAGACAAGGCAATGCCACCCGCCAGGGCACTGTAACTTTGGTCGAAGAATATCCGGGTGGCGACAATCAGACCATAAACAAAAACGCCGCAGATAATCGAAGGTACGCCAGATAAAACATTGGTGCCAAAACGAACGAAACTTGCAAAGGCCCCGCTTTTTGAATATTCAGCGAGGTAGATTCCCCCGCCCACTCCGACGGGGATGGCAATCAACGCCGCAATCAAGCTCACAATCAAGGTGCCGATGATGGCATTGCCGATGCCCCCGCCGGTCATGCCAGGGGCTGGAGGTAGATCGGTTAGGAGCTTGAGGCTCATCATGGAGCCACCCTTGATCACCACATAGACCAGAACCAGCACAAGGGGCAGCACAACAATCGCTGCAAAGAGCCCCGCTAGGAGTGTGAATAGGGCATTCCAGCGGTTCCGGGGCAGGTTTGGCCGGCGGTGCAAGGACGACGTGGCGGCTTTCGCAGGGCGTTGGCCGGACGAAGAGAGGGGAGAGGTTGTCATATCGGGCTCAGGTGTAACGCAGGCTGAGACGACGCACAATCCATTGGGCCAACACATTGACGATTAACGTGAGCAGCATCAAGACAAATGCTGCGTACATCAATGAGGACACTTGGCTGCCATCGGCCTCACCAAACTGGTTGGCGAGCATCGACGCAATGGTGTTGCCAGGGGCGAGTAGGGAAAGGCTGAAATTATTTGAATTGCCGATAATCATCGTTACCGCCATCGTTTCACCCATGGCCCTGCCGAGGGAGAGCATCACCCCTCCCGTGATCCCAGAAATGGCGGCAGGAAGGATTACTTGAAAAATGGCGCCCCATCGGGAGGTGCCAATGCCGTAGGCCGCTTGACGCAATTCGGTGGGAACCTGCAACAGGGAGTCCCTTGCAATCGCCGTAATGATTGGCAAAATCATCACCACAAGAATCAGGATTGCCGGCGCCATGCCGGGGCCTTGGGGCTCCGTTGAAAAGAATGGCAGCCAACCCAAGGTTGCGTACAGCCAATTCAGAAAGGGCCTGAGAAAGGGCTCCATGACGAAGATCGCCCAGAGTCCCAACACAACCGATGGGATTGCCGCTAGGAGTTCAACCATCATGCCAATGATTTGGCGACCCTTCACCGGGATGAAATTCTCGGTTAGAAAAATTGCGGTGCCAACTCCCAGGGGCACTGCAATGAATAGGGATAGGAGGGAGGTTGCAAGAGTACCGTAAATTGCCGTGAAGGCTCCATATTCATTGGTAACGGGATTCCAGTTTGATGTCGTGAGGAAACCCAGCCCAAAGGTACCCATGGCGGTGCGGGAACCGGCCAGAACCGTGAATAAAATGGCGGCCAAAATCAAGCCAACCAAGGAAGCCAGCAGGTTGGCAAGCCATTTGAAGGATTGATCGGTAATCTTTTCTGTCCACGGCCTTCGTCGCAACCGGAACAGATCTGCTGTGGTGTCTTGGTTCATGGGTGTTGGGCCAACTGAGAGACAAACTTTGGTTGATCCATGGGATGGCGCTTGGTATTTCTAGTGTAGAGCTCATAGATGGACTCGATATTATGTTTCGGTTAACAGTAGCCTATCGTGGGGTTTTGGCTTGCCCTGGGAGGCCTCAAGTGATGGGCTGGGGCCGGTTAGGGGTGCGCGTCTAGTGCCGCCGGTTCACGTCGGTCGCCCATGCTTGCGGCAGTAAAATAGACCATGGCTACCGATGCCATGGCAACTGTTAGGGCTTTGGCGCTCAAATTAGGGGCGGGTCAAAAGATTTGTTGGCTGGAGTATGGCCAAGGATTGTTCCTGCCAGGTCGGCCATTCTTCTCAGGCATGACCTTGCTCAAATGGAGAAGGCTTTTATTCGTCGATAGGATCTTGTTGCGCAATAGCGGTTTGGACGGCCACGCCCGAGGAAAGCCACTACGGACCTTGCCCCGTTGGGGGCAAATTGCAACCAAGGCGATTTTTCGCCTAGGAAGGGGGATTAATGCAATACTTGGCAATCTATTGGGGCTATTGCCTCGAAGGCCTGCTCCTTATTTCTCTTGTATTGAGTGCTGGCAAGCATTTGCGGCCGTTTATGACTTCACTTTGGCCGGCCGCACTCGCTGTGTAGAAGCTGGAATTGATCGGTTTATGGTTAGTTTTTGATTGGCGGTAAATTGGCAGGATCCAGGATCTCTGGGTTCTCCGGTTGGCTTGGATCCGGATCGACAACCAGCATGTGCTGCAGCACCCGTTCGTGGCGCTCACTGTCGCGCCAGCGGATCATGTAGGCAGGCATGATGGTGCCCCGGGCATTCTTTTGCTCCACCGGTAAGACGACCCAGCCGCGCCTCGATCTCCCCTGGGGATTGCGTTTAATCACAGCATCGCCATTTTGGTAACGGAAGCCGATTCGTTCGCCGCTCATGGAATGTCCGGGGTTAAGGGTTGAATAGGGATGGGCTGGGCTGGAGCTAATGGCGAAATTCTATTTTAGCCCCGTTTCGGAGTGCCGAGAACTTGGTTTTGCCAGTCTGGCCCAAGTCTCGATTCGATGAATTCCCGAATCAGTTGACGCACCACCTGGGACGGGGTCACATCTTCCTGTTTGCAGAGGCCTTCGAAACAGGCTTTTTTCTTGGGGTCGATCAGCACGCTGAGGCGGGCGGTCCGCTCTTCGTTGGGCAATGGGGACGTCTCCTCGGGAAGGGCGTGCTCGGGCAGGCCTGGGGAGGCTCTGCGCACAGGATGGTCCTCCGCTGAAACTTTGATATTATTTTAGCACATCAATGGGAGCTGGCCTTTGGTGTCCGCCACTCCCCTGGTGCTCGGGACCGGGTCTTGCTGGACACCTCCCAAGGCCTTTCTGGGGGCGGGGTGTTGTTGAGGAGTCCCTAAAAGGAGCCCTACGCTGACGGGGCCTTGTCCCCGCCCCGGGCCATGCTGCGCTTCATCGCCAATCTGATCTGGTTTGTCTGTGGTGGCGTGCTGATGGGACTGGGCTGGTGGCTGGCCGGCCTGGTCGCGGCGATCACCCTGGTGGGTATCCCCTGGGCGCGGGCCTGCTTTGTGATCGGTTCGTTTGCCTTCTGGCCCTTTGGTCAGGAGGCTGTAGGCCGGGTCGAACTCACGGGGCGCCACGACCTGGGCACGGGTCCCTTGGGTTTTGCCGGCAACCTGGTTTGGTTTGTGCTGGCGGGCTGGTGGCTGGCGATCGGCCATCTCACCTCAGCGTTGGCTTGCTTTGTGACCATCATTGGCATTCCCTTCGGCATCCAACATCTCAAGCTGGCCATGATCGCTTTGGCTCCGATTGGCATGGAGGTGGTGCCTCGCCGCCGCCTCTTTACTTGACGGTTACCAACTAGATCATCGCCCACTCTTACCAATCGTTAATGCTGCTCCGTTGGCACCACCCTACGTCCATAGCAGGATCAACAGATTTCAGGGACTTTATCTAATCAAATGCCCCATGGCTTGTCCCTCAACCTGGCCGAACGGATCCCTTCTGCTGTCCATTTGCGCCAAATGCAACGACATCGTTGCCAAAGCCCCTTATTGGGCGGATGATGAGCTCTTTAGTGGCTCGCCATGGGTCTCCAGCTCGATTGCCTTGTCGCCGTGATGCGGAACGATCCGATGGTGCGCGAGAAGTTGTTGGCTGCCGCCACCACCGAAGAGATCCAGGCGATTGCCCATTCGGTTGGCCAGCTCTTGGGCGAGACCGTTGATGTGAACCCAGTCCATCTCAGGGAGGCGATTCGCCCTGATTAGGCCCGAACCCTTAACGGATCAGCCGTCTCCTAAGGGCCAGGGCTAGGTAGACGAGGGATACCAGAGCGGGCACTTCGATGAGGGGGCCAATCACCCCCGCCAAGGCCTGTTTCGAGGTCACCCCCCAGACACTGATGCTGACGGCGATGGCCAGCTCAAAGTTGTTCCCCGCAGCGGTGAAGGCCAAGGTTGTGCTGCGGCCATAGCCAAAGCCAAAACGGCTCCCCAGGGTAAAGGCCACGCCCCACATGATGAGGAAATAGAGCAGCAGGGGTACCGCGAGGCTGGCCACCGTGAGGGGATCGTTGGTGATGGCCTGACCTTGCAGGGCGAACATCACCACGATCGTGAATAGCAGGCCGTAGAGGGCCAGGGGGCTGATCCTGGGGAGAAATGTCTGCTCGTACCAGCGCAAACCCTTCAGCCCTACCCCAAGCCTGCGGCTGCCATAGCCCGCCAGGAGGGGGATGCCAAGAAAGATGGCCACCGCCTTGGCAATTTCTGCTGTGGACACGGCAATGAGCTGGCTGTCCAGGCCTAACCAACTGGGTAGAAGCGTCAGGTAAAAATGACTCAGGAGCGCATAGGCCAGCACCTGGATGATCGAGTTGATGGCGACGAGTAGGGCGGCCGCTTCCCGGTCCCCCTGGGCCAGGTCGATCCAGATCAACACCATGGCAATGCAGGGGGCGATGCCGATCATGATCAGGCCGGTGCGGAATTCCGGTTGGTTGGGCAGAAACAACCAGGCCAGGCCAAACATCAACAGTGGACCCAGTCCCCAGACCAACAACAGGGCGAGGCCTAGTAAGCGCCGCTGCCGTAACCCCTGGCCCACCTCCCCGTAGCGCACCTTGGCCAGTACGGGGTACATCATCAGCATCAGCCCCAGGGCGATCGGCAGCGAGGTTTGCCCCACCTTGACGGCATCGAGATGGGCCTGAATCGAGGGAAACCAGCGGCCCAGTAGGAGGCCAAAGGCCATGGCCAGGAGAATCCAGAGCGGCAAATACCGATCCAGGAGCGAGAGCCTGGCGAGGATTGGCGCCACCGCTGCCCGATGCGTGCTGGCAAGGCTGGATCGATTGGCCGTGGTCCCGTCGTTGATGGTTGGGGCACCATCGCCTAAGCCACGATCGGCGGGCTGGTTGGAGGCTGGCCTGGGATTGGGCGTTGAGGCGCCCTGGGAGCGGCGGGGGGGCGGCGGTTGGGGCTCCATGGCGATTAGGGGCAGGGGGCAGCGGGCTTGGCGCAGTTGGCGCTGAGGGCCCTGAGCCAAAGGGAGAGGGCGCCTAAGGCCTCCGGCTGGAGGCGGTAATACATCCAGCGGCCCTCCTGGCGATCGGCGAGCAGGCCGGCCTGCTTCAACACCTTGAGGTGGAACGACAGCTTCGATTGCCCCAAGTCCAGTTGGCTGGCCAGATCGCAGACGCAGCGCTCGCCGCCGGCCAGGGCCTCGATGACCTGGAGGCGCAAGGGATCTGCCAGGGCCTTGAGCAGGGCCCGGGCCTGCTGCGGTTCGATCTGGGTTGCCTGGTGGACGCTCATGTGCCGGGGAACACCCTATAGATCAAATATAGTTGATTGATCTTGGGCTCCTCCCGCCTGTGGCGATGAACATCGGGATCAATGGCTTTGGCCGCATCGGCCGGCTCGTCTTTCGGGCCCTCTGGGGCAGGCCTGGAATCACCATCGTCCACATCAACGACTGCGGCGGTGACGCGGCCACGGCGGCCCACCTGCTGCAGTTCGACTCGGTCCATGGCCGCTGGGACCAGGAGTGCCAGGGTGCTGGCGATCGTCTACAGGTGGGATCCCACTCCTTGGGCTACAGCCAGGAGTCTGATCCCGTGGCCGTTGCTTGGAGCCAGGCCGGCGTGGAGATGGTGCTCGAATGCAGCGGCAAGTTCAAAACCCCCCAAACCCTCCAGCCCTATTTCGACCAACTCGGACTCAAGCGCGTTGTGGTGGCCTGCCCCGTGAAGGGCGAGATTGCCGGCGCTGAAGCGCTCAACCTGGTCTTTGGCATTAACCACCAGCTCTACAACCCCAACGTGCATCGCCTGGTCACAGCCGCCTCCTGCACCACCAATTGCCTGGCACCGGTGGTGAAGGTTGTGCACGAAAGCTTCGGCATCCGCCATGGATCGATCACCACCCTCCACGATGTCACCAACACCCAGGTGGTGGTGGATTCCTTTAAGGGCGACCTGCGCCGATCCCGCTCCGCCTCCTTGAACCTGATCCCCACCACCACGGGTTCCGCCAAGGCCATCGGCCTGATCTTTCCCGAGCTTCAGGGCAAGCTCAATGGCCACGCCGTGCGGGTCCCCCTGCTGAATGGCTCCCTCACCGATGCGGTGTTTGAGTTGGAACGCAATGTCACTGTGGCGGAGGTGAATGCGGCTTTTGAGCAGGCCTCCAACGGGGAACTGAAGGGCATTCTCGGCTATGAAACGAGGCCCCTCGTTTCGGTCGACTACGTCAATGACTGCCGCAGCGCCATCATTGATGCCCTCTCCACCATGGTGGTGAATGGCAGCCAGCTCAAGGTCTATGCCTGGTATGACAACGAGTGGGGCTATAGCTGCCGCATGGCCGATCTGGTTTGCCACCTACTGGCCCTAGAGCCGTGAAAGCCTTTCTAAGCGCTAGGGGCCCCCTTACGGCCCTGCAGCAGTACATGGTGGTGACGGGGGCCTACTGGGCCTTCACCCTCAGCGATGGGGCCCTGCGCATGTTGGTGGTGTTCCATTTCCACCAGTTGGGCTATTCCACCCTGGAGATTGCTGGTCTTTTTTTATTTTATGAGTTTTTCGGCATCCTCACCAACCTCTACGGAGGCTGGCTGGGGGCCCGTTTCGGCCTGAGGCTCACCCTCTGGGCTGGCCTGGCCCTGCAGATTGTCGCCCTGCTGTTGTTGGTTCCCGTATCCGCCAGTTGGCCCAAATTGGTGTCGGTGGTCTATGTGATGGGGGCCCAAGCGATCAGTGGCATCGCCAAGGACCTCAGCAAGATGAGCGCTAAAAGTGCCATTAAAACCGTGGTGGCCTCCTCCCCCAGCCTCTCCCCTGGCGAAGGGGCGGGCGACCAGGGCGAGCACCAGCTCTTCCAGTGGGTCGCTGTTTTGACAGGCTCCAAAAATGCCCTTAAGGGCCTGGGCTTTTTTGCTGGAGGCCTGTTGTTGGCTGCGGTTGGTTTCGGGGGCTCCGTCACCATTCTGGCGGCCCTGCTTGCTTTCGCCTTACTGGCCACGATCAACTTGCCAGCAGACATCGGCAAGATGAAGCAAAAACCGGCCTTCACCGAGTTGTTTTGCAAGAGTGAAGCGATCAACCGGCTCTCTTTGGCCCGCTTCTTTTTGTTTGGGGCGCGGGATGTCTGGTTTGTGGTGGCCTTGCCGGTGTTTCTAGAAGCCGTCTTGGGCTGGCGTTTCTGGGAGGTAGGTGGCTTTATGGGCCTCTGGGTGATTGGTTACGGGATCGTGCAGGCCTCCGCTCCCTCCTTGCGCCGCAGTTGGGGGCAGACTTCGCCGCCTGGACCTGCGGCCGTTCAGTTTTGGAGTGCCTTGCTCACGGCCATCCCCGCCTTGATTGCGATCGCGCTCTGGCGCCAGGTTGGCCATCCTGGCCTGGCAATTGTGGTTGGTTTGACAGCCTTTGCTGTTGTGTTTGCGATGAACTCTTCGATTCACAGCTATCTGATCCTGGCCTACACCGATGCCGAGTCAGTGAGCCTCAATGTGGGCTTCTACTACATGGCCAATGCCGGTGGTCGCCTGCTGGGCACCCTGCTGTCCGGTGGGGTCTATCTCCACGGCGGCATGCAGGCCTGCCTGTGGGTTTCGGCCCTATTCGTGGGGCTCTCCTGGCTGAGTAGTTTGCGGTTGCCCCCCTTTGCTGCTGCCAGGGCCATCGGCTTGCCAGACCTTCAGGTCTGATCCAAGCTAGGCCCCATGGCCCGTCGGTTTTGGTCTGCAGTGATGATCAACTCCCAGATCGATTCCTCCGCCCAAGATCAGTTGAATCCAGCCCTGGTTTTCCGCCCCGGCCCGGAGCGTTTTCACAGCCAGACGGGCTGGCTCGATAGCTGGCATAGTTTCAGTTTTGCCGGTCACTATGATCCACGTTGGAGTGGTTTTGGACCGCTTTTGGTGATCAACGATGACCGTATTGGGGCGGGCCAGGGTTTTGGCATGCATCCCCACCGGGACATGGAGATCATCACGGTGATGGTGGACGGTACCTTGAACCACCGCGATTCCATGGGCCACAGCGCCACGTTGCAGGCCGGTGAAGTGCAACGGATGAGCGCTGGTACGGGCATTGTCCATAGTGAAATCAATGGTAGTGGGTCTGCCTGCAGGCTCCTGCAGATTTGGATTGAACCCAGCCAACAGGGAATCCCCCCCAGCTACGACCAGCGGGCCTTTCCCCTGGCCGAGGGCTGGACGGCCCTGGTCGATCCCGAGGGCTTGGGCGGGGCGATGGTGATCCAACGGCCGGTGCGCCTTTGGCGCGCTTGCCCCGGCGCCGGAGCCCAGCTCGACCTAGGGCTGGCACCCCAAACCCAGGGCTGGATCCAGGTCATTGCCGGCAGCCTGGCCCCAGGTCCCCAGGCGGATCTCCCTAGCGCTATCGCGGTGCCGGGATCCCTGGCCGAGGGTGATGGCCTGGGCTTCCGATCCGGCCAGCTCGTTTCCCTCACCGCCGGTAGCCAGGGGGCCGACCTGCTGCTCTTTGAACTCAGCTGAGCCTGGGCTCCCGCCCATGCCCATGCCCATGGCCCCTGTCACGGGATCGTTTCTTTAGTCCTTGAACTAATCCCGTTGAAAGACCAGGGTGCGGTTCTGGGCTGGCATCGGTTGATCCGCTTTGGCCCTGAGGCCATGGTTCCGGGCCCAGCGCTTGATCTCCTGGGCATCGCGCAGCCCTATGGCCGGATCCAGGCTGCGCAGGTGGGCATCGAAGGCGGCGTTGCTGGCGGCGGTGTGGATGCCGCCGTCCTGGAAGGGGCCATAGAGCAGCAACAACCCCCCAGGGCCCAAGCGCCTGGCGGCACCCGCCACCAGGTTGGCCACCGATCCCGCCGCCATGATGTGGCAACTGTTGGCGCTGAAGACCGCATCAAAAGGGCGGTCGGGCCAGTGATCGGCTTGGTCGACATCCAGTTCCTGTGGATCGGCCACCCGGGCACCGTTCGCCAAGCCCTGGCGCCCTTCGAGAGCAACCCGTTCCGCGAGATCCGCGAGGGTTTCGCGTCGGTCACTCGGTTGCCATTGCAAGCCCACCAGGGCCCGGGCAAAGAAAATGGCGTGTTGACCGCTGCCAGAGCCAATTTCTAGGACCCGGGCACTGGGTGGTAACCACTGGCGCAACATCGCCAGGATCGGCCCTTGATTGCGCTCACAGGCAGGGGAATGGAGCAAGACGATTGTCGGGACGCTGATCCCAGCTTGCGTGACAGCCGCGCCAGGCCAGGCCAGGCGCGACCACAGATTGGCTTTAAAAGACTGGCTTTAAAAGACTGGTTTTAAAAGACTGGATCTAACCAGCCCAGGCCCTGCTGGCTCTTGCAGGGCAGTCTCCGAATGCAACCCTCCCGTCACTTCAGGCTCGCAGGGGGCAGAGGAGCAGATCCGGCTTGCGAATCGTGCGCCAGTCGCCGCTGGGGGTGCTGACCTCCAGGCCGATGGAGCAGTTGCCCCCATCGGAACCCAGACCCTCAAGCCAGGCCACCGCATCTTGGAGGGCCTCCTCCAGGCTTGCGTAGCAGCCATCGAGTTGGGGATGGGGGCGGAAGAGGGTGTCGATCAGGCGATAAACGCGGGTGTGATGGGGAGTTTGCCGCAGCTCTGAGACCCGATGGGTTGGCATCCTTTGCGCCTCAAGGGACGAGAAGCCTGGAGCTTGTGCCGCCTGGCCCGTTGTCACATTGGCTACGGCCTGTGCCGTTGCCACGGCCCTGGGGCGGATTGGCGGCATCGTTGCTGCCTGGGACCGCCAGCAGGGCTTGCCATGGCTCGGTCCAGGGGGAGCCTCGCTGAGGGTTGGGCGGTTTCGCCCATTAGGCGATTTCGTGCTGATCGGGATCGTCGTTGGTTTTGGCGTAGTCAATCGACGCCAGGATCTTGGCGATTTGATCACCCCAGTCCTCCAGCTGCTGGTCAACCAATTCTCGTCCGTTATCGTTCATCGCAATGATTCTTTTGATCACGGGAACGCTGATATAATCTTCAATTGTGCTGGATCTAGCGTGCAGGGCCTGGAGGATGGCGGTGCGCTGGGCAATGCAATGGTAGGGCTCAAATTCTGGATAATTAATTCTCATCTTGAACAGGATATAGCTCCTCAGTCCAAGCAAGGCAACTTCGGCTTCCCGCTTGCTCAAGTGATCGGGTAGGGCTTTGTTGGCCGGGGTCCCGTTGGGGCCCAGGCCTGAGCCTGGGGAAGGTGGCTGCCCACTGGCGAGGCTGCCCTGGCTGGTGGCTTGGGAGATAAAGCAGTTTTCGATGCGGGCGCCCTGGCCCTCAATCCGTTCGAGCGACTGGCTGACGGTGAAGAAGTGTCGTTTGCTTTCATTCATGCCCCGCAGTAATTCCAGTAGCACGGGCACAATCTCGGCGGAGTTCCCTTGCTGGCCTGTCATCAGGGAATTCAATGTTGCAATCGACGTGTCTTGATCGCCGCCTGATTTGGTTGCGCCCGTGTCAGCAGTGCCAGCCTCAGGGCTGACCAACTGGTTCATGATTTCATTGAGGGATTGGGAGCAGTCATCATTGGGAACGGCCAGCATGGCGTTGAAGCTGGGCGCATAGCCTTGTAGCGACCATGCGACCGTCTGCATGCAGTCTGAAATTCTCACGGCACAACCGGTAGCGGCAATGGCCGTGGCCATCGAGAAATCTTGGATATCGAGATGTTCATCGTCATTTCGGGCCGTACGCAGAAAGAACGCGCAGGCCCTAATTTCCCACATGCAGCGGGCAATACCCAACAGCTTTTGCTTGGAAATGCCAATGCGATCAAGGATGAATTGCTCGTCCTTTTTTTCTGCGAAGAAATTGATGCTGGAAATCAGGGAATTGGAGCGGCCGAAATTTGGGCTTGGCCGTTTCTGATCGCCAGGAATACGCTCGACAATGCTGACAGATTTAAGCGATTCTTCAAGCTTCTCAATCTCGATAGGTTCATCGATAAAGATGCCCTCGAATAATTGGGCTGAGCGCCCTAGGTCGCCGCGCCTGCCCGTGGCGATCTGGATCGCCCTGCCGTAGTCCTCCGTATTGCTTCCCCACACCTTGTAGAGAATATCGATAAGGATTTGATAGGAGAAAATGATCTGCTGAGAAAGAAAGCTTCTGTGCCGACGTGTTAGAAGCTCGTCGAGGATTGTTTGCGACTGAAACATAATTGAAGTCGTTGGATGCCCGTAAGCATGATCTTAAGATATTAACATGACTGCCGTAAGCCTCCCTTATCCCCGCTGGGGGATAGTTTTACTCTGCCCCCTGCTGATCCCTGGCGGGACGGCGTCTGGGGCTCCTCTGGGGCTGTGTGATTGGTCGCAAGTTGGCTGGCTTTGATGGCGTCAAAGGATTAGCGTGTCGATTAAATTAATTTTGCTAAATATGCAATTTTGGTAAGTGTCCGCTCGGTTGCGCCGGGGCTTGGCGGTGGCGGGTTCGCCTAGGGGGAGGGCTTGGGAGGGATTGGGAAGGGGGCCTTTCTTGTGCTGGCAAAGTATCGATTGGACCATGGCTGAGTAACAACCGGCTACCCGTTGGGTCGGTTCCCCCTGCCGTTGGTATCGGTCCCAGGGCTGGTTAGGCCACGGGTCAGTGGTGCAGCACTTCTTTTGCTTGCCCCGGGGGCAACCCTTTCCCCTTGGTTTGGATTGCCGCTCGGGTGCCCACGGTGATGCCGAGGGCCCCCGCCTGGCCAGCGGCCAGCTCCACCACCCCATCGGCGGGGGCTTCGGGGCCGTAGCTCGGACAGGGCAGCCGCAGGCAGGGGGCGACGTTGGCTTCGATGGCGATCACCTGGCCTTGGTGCAGAAACACCATGTCCAGGGGCGCGGGCGTGCGGTGCATCCAGAACTTCACCGCCCTGGCCGGCTCAAACGGAAACCACATGCCCCGCAGGGGCGCCAGGGGGGGGCGTCCCATCAGGCCCCATTGCTGCTGTTGGGCCGTGGCGGCCAGCTCCAGCTGGATGCAGGCCGGATTGGCTTTCTGGGCTTCTGCTGCGGGGCTCACCAGGCACCATTGGGCGCTGACGGGCAGGACCTGGGGCGGGCCCGAGGGCGGGGGTGGGGTCGGACTCATGGGGGCTCAGGACTGGCGGCTAGGGGGCTGGCTGGCGCTTAGGGCCCGGTCGTGCCGCTGGCGGGAGGGTGGCGCAGCTCGGGTTCCTTGGGCGCAGCCTTGGGCAGGGTCTTCGGCAGGCTCTCGGCTAGGCAATAGCCCTGGCCGCGCACGGTATGGATCAGGCGCCGTTCTCCCCCTAGCTCCAATTTCTGGCGTAGGTAGCGCACGTACACCTCAATGATGTTGCTGGCAGCACTGTCTTGATCGGGCCAGACCACCTGCAGGATTGTGTCCCGGCTGACCACCTCGCCGGCTTCTTGCAGCAGGAGTTGCAGCAGGGCAAATTCCCTGGCGGTGAGGGCCAGGGACCGTTGGCCGCGCCAGGCCTGCTGACTCCCGGGCACCAGGGACAAATCGGCCAACCGCAGCCGGTCGCGGGTGGCGGCGGTCCGTTTGGCCAGGTTGGTATGCAGCCGCAGGCGCATCAACAGGTCGCTTGGGCCGGCTGAGGACAGCCAGAAATCGTGGGCGCCACTGCTGAGGCTTTCGGAGCGGCCCATGACGCTGTCGGTTTCGATATCCAGCAGCAGGGGGATCGACGGAAACTGTCGCCGCAACTGGGGGATGGCTCCGGCCGCCTCCACCGCCAGCACCACCAAATCCGGTGCCCCCCAGCTGCCTGGGTCTTGGGGGTCGCCATTTAGGCAGCCATAGCCCGAGGCCCCAAGCCGGGGCGCCAGGGCCTGGCTTGAGGCCCCTAGGAGCAACAGGGTTGGCCCAGGCGGGGCACCGGCGGGTGTTGTCGGGGGAGGGGAGGGGGGCAAGGGGGTGTTAGCCGAGGCCATTGCCGGGTTTGGCCACATGGGGCAGGCCCCAACCCAGTTTGTTCCGCAACACCTGGAAAAACTCATGGTTGGCTAGGCGCACGAAGCGCACGCCATGGTCGCTGCGGCGGATCAAGACTCGATCTTCTGGCCACACATAGCAACCGGCGCTGCCATCCACCACCATCATCAGCCGCTCCGGCGTGGCCGGAAACACGGTGACCGGTTCGCGATCACTAAACACCAGGGCCCTGGAGGCCAGGGAATGGGGCGCGATCGGCGTGAGCTGCAACACCGGGCAATCGGGCGTGATCACCGGGCCGCCGGCGCTGAGGGCGTAGGCGGTGGAGCCCGTGGGGGTGGAGAGGATCACCCCATCGGCGGCGATATCCACCGGAGCGTGGCGGCCGATGGCGATCTCGAAATGGCACATGCTGGTGAGCGGTTCCCGGTGCAGGGCCATCTCGTTGAGGCAGAGCACCTCCCAGCGCCGCTGTTCGCCCCGCATCACGCTCACCACCAGCATGGTGCGCTCTTCCACGGTCCAGTCGCCGGCAATCACCTGGTCGAGGGCCTGGTCCAGTTCCGGCAGGTAGGCCTCGGCCAGGAAACCCAGGTGGCCGGTGTTGATCGTCAGGATCGGCACGCCGATCGGCGCCGTTTGGCGGGCCGCCGAGAGCACCGTGCCATCGCCGCCGAGCACCACCGCCAGCTCCAGGTCGGTGCGGAAGCTGGCGGGCACACAGGCCGCGTAGCCCAGGGTGCGCAGGTGCTGGTCCGGGTTGGCGAAGCCCACCATGCCGCCGGCGCTGCTCACCCGCAGCACGTCGTAGCCGGCCGCAGCCAACCGCGACTCAATCGCGTCGGCGGTGTGCAGGGCCAGGTCTTTGCCGTCGTTGACGATCAGTCCGACGCGGGGCACCGATCGTGGGCAGGGGGCTTATTGAGTTTATGGCTGAAGGAGGCCAGACGGCCGGCTACTCCAGCAGACCCAACAAATTGGCACTTCGCCCCGAACCCTAAAACTGCTCAAGGAAGCGCAGGTCGCTGGTGAAGAGGCGGCGGATGTCATCGATGCCGTGGCGCACCATGCAGAAGCGCTCCACCCCCAGGCCCGCGGCGAAGCCACTCCAGCGTTCCGGATCGAGGCCCAGGCCCTCGAGCACCGACGGATCCACCATGCCGCAGCCCATCACCTCAAGCCAGCGTCCGCGCCACATCACATCCACCTCGGCAGAGGGCTCGGTGAAGGGGAAATAGCTGGCGCGAAAGCGCACCGGCAAATCGCCAAAAAATTGTTGCAAGAAGGTGGTGACCGTGCCGCGCAGGTGGCTGAAATCGAGCCCCTCATCGATGGCGAGCACCTCCACCTGGTGGAACACCGGTGAGTGGGTGGCATCCACCGCATCGCGCCGATACACCCGTCCCGGGGCCACGATTCGCACCGGTGGTGGATTTTTTTCGAGATGGCGAATCTGCACCGGTGAGGTGTGGGTGCGCAGCAGTTCGCTTGCGGATAAATAGAAGGTGTCCTGCATGTCCCGCGCCGGGTGGTGGGGCGGGATGTTGAGGGCGGTGAAGTTGTAGTGGTCGGTTTCGATCTCTGGACCCTCTTCGACCCGGTAGCCGAGGCCGGCGAAAATATCAACAATTTCCTCAATCGTGCTGATCAGCGGGTGGCGATGGCCCGGCGGAATGAAGCTGCAAGGAGCGGTGACATCCAGGGTTTCCTGGCTGATGCGCTCCAACAGGGCCGCCGATTTCACCGCCACGAGCCGCTGGCTGAGCAACCCCTGCACCAGCTCCTTGAGCACGTTGGCCCGCTGGCCCATCAAGGGCCGCTCCTCGGCCGCCAATTTGCCCATGGCCCCAAGCACGGCCGAAAGCTGGCCCTTCTTGCCGAGCAAGCCCACCCGCAGGCTTTCCAGGTCGCTGGCGCTGGTCGCTGCCGCGATGGCATCGGCGGCCTGGGCTTCGAGCTGCTCCAGCTGGCCGGTGAGCTCCTGCAGGCTGGGGGTGGCGCTCACACGGATGTTGCGTTCAGAACCGGAGCTTAAGCAGCCACCCCCCTACCGTTCTGGCTGACCCCAGCGCCAGCCGAGCCGCGATGGCCCCTTTGCGGATCCTGATCAGCAACGACGACGGGGTGTTCGCCGCCGGCATCCGGGCCCTGGCCGCCGAGGCCGCCCGCCGCGGCCACCGGGTCACGGTGGTCTGCCCGGACCAGGAGCGTTCGGCCACCGGCCATGGCCTCACCCTGCAGACGCCCCTGCGGGCCGAGCGGGCCGATGAGTTGTTTGGCGAGGGGGTGACCGCCTGGGCCTGCAGCGGCACCCCGTCGGATTGCGTCAAGTTGGCCCTGTTTCGCCTGCTGGATGAACCGCCCGATCTGGTGCTCTCGGGCATCAACCACGGCCCCAACCTGGGCACCGACGTGCTCTATTCCGGCACGGTGTCCGCCGCCATGGAGGGCACGATTGAGGGCCTACCGGCCCTGGCCGTGAGCAGTGCCGATTTCCAGTGGCGCCAGTTCGAACCGGCGGCACGCCTGGCCTTGGATGTGGCCGAACACACCTATGCCAAGGGCTGGCCCGAGGGGTTGCTGCTCAACCTCAACGTGCCGCCCCTGCCGGAGGGCTCGCTTGGCCCCCTGCGCTGGTGCCGCACGGCGGTGCGCCGCTACATCGACCAGTTCGACAAGCGCTCCGATCCCCGCGGCCGCACCTATTACTGGCTGGCCGGTGAGGTGGTCGATGACATCGACGCGGCCGTGGCGGGCCCGTCCGACTGGCCCACCGATGTCGCCCATTTGGCCGGCGGGGGCGTCTCCCTGTCCCCTTTGCAGCCGGAATTGTTCTGGCGTGGCAACCCAGCGGCCCTGCCGGAGCTGCCAGAGCTTTAGCTCGCCGATGGCTATGGCTCGCCCATGGCTTTGGCTCGCCCAGATCAGCTGGCGTTGGGCCGATAGATGCGCTGCAGCAGCCAGAGGCTGATGCCCAGACCGATCAGGTGGGCGAACAGCACCTGGGTGTTACTGAGCACCGAGAGCATCTCGATCGAGGTGATCGGAAAGCCCATCAGGTTGGGGCGGCCGCCGGGCAAGGCCATTTGGCCGCCGATGAAGCCGGGCACCTGCATGGAGGCCTGCACGAACAGGCTGCCCGCCATGGCCTGGTAGCCCACGGCCGCCAGGGTCAGGCCCAGCAGGTCGGCCAGCAGGCCCCGTTTAATCAACTTGGCGGTTTCGCCCTTGCTAGGCCGGGCGGCGCTGTTCAGGGCCCGGCCGCAGCGCACCTCCAGCCAGCTCTGCCACAGGCTCCAGAGCAGCACAAAGAACGCCAGGGTCGTCATCGACAGGCCTGGGCCCAGGCCCAAGGCCCGGTCGCCGCGGCCGGCCAGCTGGCCGCCGATGTTGTTAAAGATCAGCACCCCCACCACCACCACGGCCAGCACCAGCTGGATCCAGAAGCGCACCCAGCCGACGCGGCGCAGGGCGGCCGAGATGAGCTGGAGATCGAGGCGGTCGGCCATCGGAAGGGGGCGGGGGCGGCGGGGCCGCGATCCGCCCAAACTTGCCACGGCCCTGTGGGCTTCGGCCAGGTTTGGCTCCAGTCGGCTCCGGGCGGAGGGCCCAAAGCTGCCATGGAACAATGGCTTTCACGAGGGTGACGGTGGCTCGAGCGTGATTCCCCTTCGTACCCCGGATGGGGCCCAGGGCCCGACGGCGGTGGCCCTTGGCAGTTTTGATGGGCTCCATCGGGGCCACCGGAGTGTCATTGGGGCGGTCACCGGCAGCTCCAGCCCAGCCGGAGTGCCGCTGGTTCCAACGGTGGTGAGTTTTTGGCCCCACCCTCGGGAGGTGCTCTACGGCGATAGTCGCCTGCGCCTGGATCTGCCGGCCGAGAAGCTCTCCCTGCTGGAGCCCTTGGGTATCGACCAGCTGGTGCTGGTGCCCTTCAGCCTGGCCCTGGCCCAGCTCAGCCCGGAAGCCTTCGTGCAGCAGGTGTTGGTCGACCAGTTGCAGGCGGGCCAGATTGCCGTGGGTGAGAACTTTCGCTTCGGCGCCGGCCGCAGCGGCGATGCGGCTGCCCTGGTGCGGATCGCCCAGGAGCTGGGCGTCGTTGTCACGGTGGTGCCCATGCTTTGGGATGGGGCCGAGCGCTTCAGCAGCAGCCGCATCCGCCGGGCCCTGGCCAACGGCGAGCTGGCGGAGGCCGCCCGCCTCTTGGAGCGCCCCTATCGCTTTAGTGGCCAGGTGGTGCAGGGGCGCCAGCTGGGCCGCCAGTTGGGCTGGCCCACCGCCAATCTGCAGGTGGATGGGCGCAAGTTCCTGCCCTTAGAAGGGGTCTATGCCGCCTGGGCCCGGGTGAATGGCGGCGAACCCCTTGCGGCCGTGATGAACCTGGGCCCCCAGCCCACGGTCGATCCCCTGGCACCCTCGGCCGTGGAGGTGCACCTGCTGGGCCGCAGCCTGGAACTGGTGGGGGCCGAGATCCAGGTGGAGCCGGTGGCCTTGCTCCGCCACCAACAAACCTTCTCCGGCCTGGAGGCCCTCCAGACCCAGATTGGCGCCGACGCCCAGCGGGCCCAGGCCGTGCTCGATGCGGCCCCCAGGCCTGGGTGAGTCAGCCCCGTGCCGCTGGATCCTCCCTTAGGGACCGATCTCAGCTGGGCAGGTAGGCGTTGCTTAGGCCCCAGCTGATGAACAGGCCGATGCCCCCCAGCAGCAGAATTCCCGTAACGAGGATTGCCATCGCGCTTTCGGATCCACCCTGATCCATTGCTGATCCGATGTCATGGGAAGCCCTTCCAACTTAGGTAGGTGGCCTACCCCCAGCAGTGATCTCCAGCACGGTTTGCTCCCCTTCCCTTTGATCCCCATGGTGCCGGCCCCGTTTCCCAGTTCCAGCGTCAAACCGCCAGCCCCCGACCCCCAAGCTGACGAGCTGCAAGGCGTTGAACTCCAAGACGTTGAACACCAAGACGTCAAACTGGCGGCCGGCAGCGCCGGGGCCGGGGAGCAACGGGCGATCGAGCGCCTGCTGGATGCCAACCTCGACCGGGCCCGGGAAGGGCTGCGGGTGATTGAAGACTGGTGCCGTTTTGGCCTGGCCCGCCCCGACCTGGTGAGCCGCACCAAGGATTTCCGCCAGCGCCTGGGCCGCTGCCACCAGGCCCGCTACAAGCTGGCCCGCCACACGGCCACCGATCCGGCGGCGGGCATGGCCCATGGGGCCCAGGCCGAGCGCCAGGGGGCCGCTGCCGTGGTGGCAGCGAACTGCGGCCGGGTCCAGGAGGCCCTCAGGGTTTTGGAGGAATTTGGCCGGGCTCTGCCCGGTCCCTTGGCAGCGGAAGCTGCCGCCATCCGCTACGGCCTCTACGACCTGGAGGTGGACGTGCTGCGGGCCGCCGCAGGCCCTGGCTGGCGCCGAGAGCTTTTGCAGCAATGCCAGCTCTATTTGGTCACCAGCCCGGTTGCCAATCTCAAGGCGGTGGTGGCCGCAGCCCTGGAGGCGGGCGTGCGCCTGGTTCAATACCGGGCCAAGGGGGATGCCCCTGCTGGCGGCGCCGCGGCGGGAGGCCCCCCGATCACCGACCAGCAACGGCTCGCAGACGCTCGGGCCCTGCGGGAGCTCTGCGCCCGCCATGGCGCCCTGTTCCTGGTGAACGATCGCCTTGATCTGGCCCTGGCGGTGGACGCCGATGGGGTGCACCTGGGCCAGGACGACCTGCCCCCCGCCATCGCCCGCAGCCTGCTGGGGCCCGATCGCCTGATCGGCCGCAGCACCAACCGCCTGGAGCAGCTGCACCAGGCCGTGGCCGATGGCTGCGATTACGTCGGGGTTGGACCCGTGAACGCCACCCCCACCAAACCGGGCCGCGACCCGGTCGGCCTCCACTACGTGCGCCAGGCGGCTGCCGTAAGCCCGATTCCCTTCTTCGCCATTGGCGGTATTGATGCCACCACCCTGGACGGGGCCCTGGCCGCGGGCGCCAGCCGGGTGGCGGTGGTGAGGGCGATCACCCAGGCGGCCGATGCCGGCGCCGCAAGCGCCGCGCTGTTGGCCCGCCTGGCCCAGGTCAGGCTTGACCATCCGCCTGCAGAACGACCTAACCAGCCATGACGGACCCAATCCTGGCGCCGATCCAGCTGCGGCTCAATGGCGAGGAGCGCTCCTGCCCGGCTGGCCTGAGCCTGGAGGCGGTGTTGGAGCATTTCGGCTACCGGCCCCAGCTGGTGGTGGTCGAGTTCAACGGTGAGATCCTGGCCCGCCGCCATTGGCCCCATAAGCCGGTTCGGCAAGCCGACGCTTTGGAAGTGGTCACCATCGTGGGGGGGGGTTCCTAGATTTCCAGCACTTCCGGTCTCCGGTCTTGGCCCTCTTCCGTTCGACCCAGCGCTCCCTCGGATCCCAAGGTCTGCGCTCGATACTGCGATCTTCCCTGACCACGCCGCTGCTGTGGCGCCGGCTGTGCAGTGGCCTGTTGCTGCCGGTGCTGGTGGCCTTGTTGCTGGTGGTGCCCAAGCCGGCCCTGGCCGCCAGTGGCGGCCGTATTGGTGGCGGCAGTTTCCGCTCCTCGCCCATGCCCCGCAGCTATGGCGGGGGTGGTGGGGGCTATGGCGGTGGCGGCTACTCCCGCGGCTATGGCGGGGGTGGCATTGGCTTTCCGTTCCTGATCCCCTTCTTTGGCTTCGGTGGCGGCGGCCTCTTTGGCTTCCTGATCCTGATGGCGGTGGTCGGCCTGTTCGCCAATGCCCTGAGGGGTGGTGGCAGTGGTGGTGGCGGCGCGATCGCCTCGGGCGATGGGGGGCCGATCTCCAGCTACCGGCCCGATGGCCCGGTGGCGATCGCCCAGCTACAGGTGGGCTTGCTTGCCACCGCCCGGGATCTGCAGCAGGACCTGCGCGGCCTGGCCGCCAGTGCCGACACCAGCTCCAATGCCGGCCTGCAACGGGTTCTCCAGGACACCACCTTGGCCCTGCTGCGCCACCCCGACCTCTGGGTGTACGCCAGCGCCGAGGTGGGCCAGGTGCCCTTCGCGGCGGCCGAATCCACCTTTAACCGGCTCTCGATGACGGAGCGCAGCAAGCTCAGCCGCGAGGTCACCAGCAACGTGGGTGGCCAGAAGCTGGAAGACCGCCCTGGGGTGGCCGGCAACGCCGATGCCACCAGCGACTACATCGCCGTGACCGTGCTGGTGGCCAGCCGCTCCCGGCTCAGCCTCAAACCGCTCAAGGCCGACGAAGACCTGCGCGAGGCCCTACGCCTGCTGGGCTCGGTGTCCTCCACCGACCTGCTGGCCCTTGAGGTGATCTGGCAGCCCGAGGGCGCTGGCGAAGTCTTGAGTACCGAGGAACTGCTCACCGCCTATCCAAATCTGCAGCATCTTTGAGCCCTTGCTTGTAGCTAGGGCCCAGGTTTTGGCCCAAATTTCTTCCCACTTGCCACAGATTTCGCGAACTTAAGGAACTCTTCGGGAGATCGGCCTGTTGCAAGGGCTGAAAGGCCAATGCGATTGCGTATGGTTTCCCACACGAGTTCCATTGATTGCTTGCCCGTGGGTCACCCCCTTCCTAGGCCCGATCCCCGCGTCATGAAATGGCAGGCCAATGGCGAGCTGGCCGATAACGACCTGCATGTGCTGATCTCGCACCTGCAGCAGGTGGAAACCGAGGAGCGCTCCAGCGAGCTCTGCCGTTTAGCTGCGAAGCAGCCCCGGGCCTGAGGCTCCGGCCGGTTCAGGGCCTGACCCCTGGGACCTGGCACCTCCTCTTGAGGCTGATCACACTGCGGCCCAGCAGTGCTTAAGCCCATGGCTAGCCAGCGCCCTCTCCATTGGGTCAACACCCCGGTGTTGCTGGAAGCAATCGAGCGTTACGAGCAGGGGCGCCTAGCCAGGCCCCTGCAGCTCTGGCTCCAGGGCTTGCTCGAGATCGACCCCCTCGAGCCGCCGGCCCCGCTCAAGCCCCCTTGCTGAGTGCTTGTTTGTGGAGAACCAAGGGTTGCGTTGCCTCAGCAATTCGTTAGTTGCGGCCAAGGTTTGGTAGGTCTAAGGATTGGGTTGGACCAAAGATTGGCTTGGACCAAAGATTGGGTTGCACCAAGGATTGGCTTGGCTCAAAGATTGGCTTGGGCAGAGTTGAGTGTTCTGCGGATTGGTTTTGGCGGAACCTAGGGCCTTCAGCCCCCTGGGCTGGTTCCGGCCTGGGCCCCGATGCCAGGGCTGGACAGGATGCGTAGGGCGGCCATCGCGGCGCCGTAGCCGTTATCGATATTCACCACGCTGAGGCCCGGAGCACAGCTGGCGAGCATGCCCATCAGGGCCGCCTGGCCGCCGGCACTCACCCCGTAGCCCACACTCACCGGCACACCGATCACCGGTTGGGGAAGCAAGCCCGCCAGCACCGTGGGCAAGGCCCCTTCCATGCCAGCGCAGGCAATCAAGACCCGGGCGCTGCGCAAATGGTCCAGTTGGTCGAGCAGCCGCTGCAGGCCCGCCACCCCCACATCAAGCACCAGTTCACAGGCGATGCCGTGGCACTGCAGGGCCAACTGGGCTTCGGCCGCCACGGCCAGGTCACTGCTGCCCCCGCCCAGCACGACCACCCGGCCCCTTTGGGGATCGGCATCCGGCAGGTGCCCCCTGGTGAGGCAGCGGGCCTGGCGATGGTGCACCAGGGCCTGGCCCGCCTGGGGGCCGTTGCTGAGCAGGGCGGCCACGGCTTCGGCCTTGGCCGGATCGACCCGGGTCACCAGGCCGAGTTCCGAGGCGGCCTGGAGTTGCTCCAAGACCAGGGCGATTTGCTCGGCGCTCTTGTGTTCGCCCCAGATCGCCTCCACCATGCCGAGGCGGCGACGGCGATCAAGATCAAGGCGAATGCTGGGAGCCAGCGGCGGCTCCCCGGATGCTGGGGCGATGGCCATGCCTTCAACCCCCGCGGGCTGGTGCCGTTAGCCCCGGGCTGGTCGTTGCGTTGGCGGAGGCGGCCAGGGGCTCGAGCTCCGCTTCTGCCAGCAATGGGAAGGGGTTACCCGTGGCCTTGCCGGTTAACTGGCGGGCGCGTTGTTCGAAACGCTCCTGAACCCGGCCCACCTCCGCCTCGGGAATGGCCTTCCATTGGTCGCGGCTAGCCCAGCGGATTAGCAGGGTGCCTTCCTGGCGCTGGCGATCCCACAGCAGCTGGCGGCCCTGGAAGCCCGGTTGCTTGGCCAGCCAGGGCTCCCAGCTGGCTTTTTCTGCCTCCAGCCAGGCCCGGTAGTGGATGGCGGGTACGCCCAGGCGCAACAGCTCAACCACCTGGGCTTGGGCCGGCTCCGGAGAGGTCAACGCTTCAGGCGCCAGATCCGTTGCCGAGCGAGCTGCGGCCGGACTGCACGGGGCGGAGACCATCACCAACAGCGCCAGGCCAAGGGCCAGAACCCTAGGCAGGCCAGGCCATCCCCTGAAGCAGGCCGGCAGGGAGGATCCCCTCACGGTTTTTGCAGCAGGGCCACGGCGTGGCAGGCGATGCCCTCCTCCCGGCCGGTAGGCCCCAGCTGCTCATTGGTGGTGGCCTTCACCCCAACCCGATCGGGCTCCACCCCCAGCCGGCTTGCAATCGCCGCCCGCATGGTTTCGATGTGGGGTTTCAGCTTGGGACGCTCCGCCACGACCACCGAATCCACGTTCACGATGCTCCAGCCCCGCTCCGTCACCAGGCCCACCACCTGCTCCAGCAGCACCAGGCTGTCGGCGCCCCGCCAGCGGGGATCGTCGGGGGGGAAATACTTGCCGATGTCGCCCAGGGAGAGGGCCCCCAGCAGGGCATCCATCAGGGCGTGCACGAGCACATCAGCGTCGCTGTGGCCGTCCAGCCCCAGGCCATCGGGATGGTCCAGCGCCACCCCGCCAAGGATCAGGCGCCGGCCAGGTACCAGCCTGTGGATGTCGTAGCCGTTGCCGATGCGCAGTTGCATGGACCCGCGGTTCACCGAGGCAATCCGGCTGATCTTAATCGTCTCCTAGTGAGCCCCAGACTTGGGGCTAGGACAATCGATCAATCAAGGGCCGACTTGCACGATTGCTAGCCAAAGGAGCAAGGGCATCCCTTCACACTCTCCGTTGTCAATACATCGCCCTCGCGTTGAGGTCGCGAATGGCGATGGCCCCAAGTGAATCACTTCCGGGAGGGTCTGCCCAGGGACCGATTCGCTAGGACCAGGCTGGGCGCCTGGCCGTTGGCGTTGTCATGGGGGCAAGCCGCATGGTCTACGTCATGGGAGTGAGATCGCGATGAAGGGAAGGCCGGGTGCAATGAATTGAACCGGTGGCATGATTTCTAGAAGGAGGTGCCGATTTTGAAAAATATTTGCAGGGATCCAGCAAGCCATTCTGCCTGCAAAGCGATGCTAGGGAAGCAGGCGGAATCCTGGCCTGCTTGTTTCTGTTTTCCGATTTACCCTGGCTTAAAAATTGGACCGATCCGCTGCTGCGATGGGATGGATCGGTTAGGATTGGATCTCTTCCCCAGCCTTTGTTTCGGCTAAGAACAGTATTTTGATCAATGATCGCATCCCCTTTAGCGTCTAACCCTTCGCTGCCGTTACGGGACTTGGCCCGCTGGGGCCTGCTCGAGATTGTTAGACGGGAGCAGTGCCTTGATCATTTGCTTGCCGATCTTCCCTTGCCAGAGGCGGCCGACTTGGCCGCTTTGCGGGGGGATCTTGACCAACGCCTCGGATTGGCTGATGGGGAAGCGCGGGCTCGGTGGCTGGAGTCCCAAGGTCTCAGCGAGGCTGACTTTGATGCCATGGCGGCCCGTTCCTTGCAGTGGTTACGGTTCTGTCAAATCCGTTGGGGTAGTCAAGTTCCCAGTCTTTTCCTGGCCCGCAAAGCATCTCTCGATGGGGTCACCTATTCGCTGCTGCGGATGCGTGATGGTGACCTAATCAAGGAAATCTATCTCCAGATTAGGGAAGGAGAGGAGTCCTTGGCTAAGTTGGCCGCGCTTCACTCTGAAGGTCCCGAGCGGCAAAGCGGCGGACTGATCGGTCCCCAGTCCATGGCCGAATTGCCCCCAGCCCTTGCCCGGCTCCTGCAGGTGAGTGAGATTGGCCAATTATGGTCGCCCCGCCATATGGATGGCTACTGGTTGATTGTGCGGCTAGAAGCGATCCATGGCGCCGTCCTAGATGGCCCCATGCGTGAGCAGTTGCTGCTCGAACAGGGAGAATTATTGCTGCGCTCGACAGTGGCTCAACCGAGATCGGCCTAGGGGGAACGGAGGATTCAAGCCCTATCCAAAGGAGGCTGGTCTGGGCTTCTCTTGGTTTGCCGATGGCTTTTGGGTGGCCAGGATGGCTTGTTCCCACTGCCAAATCTGGCCTCTGCAGCAACGTACCTCGCCTTGTCCGTATTCTCATGGCGCTTTTGGATGGGCGGATAGGGTGCCGAAGGAATCCACCGCCAATCTCAATACGGCGGCGGTATTTTTGATCTTGAGCGAGGCCAGAGCCTGGGGAGTCTGGGCGGTTTGTGCTGTGTTAATCAGCTAGCTTGTCCAGGGGCTGGCTACCGAGTTGGGCAGATAGCCCAAGACATCTTCCCAGGAGTAGGTTAACTAAAAGACGACGTACAGTCCCATCAAGATCCTGGCCAATCGCCAGAACTGTTTTGGACACCAGATCACTAGATCGCAAGGGGATGGGCTTATGCGAGCGTGCACCCTACGAAACAAGTGCTTGATCCCAAGGCCGAAGCCCGGGCTGGCACTGGCGGCGTAATTGTATTAACGACTACGAAAAGCCGTAGGTGGCAATCCTCTTCGCGCAGCCTCTCTTTGCTGTCCAGCCTGAGCACCGCATCTGGTCCCCAGCGGCAACGGGCTCGGTGGCGTTGAGGTATCGATGGTTCAGCTTGGATCGGCGATGCCTAGCCGCGTGGGTCTGGTCACCCTGGCGCTGGCAATGGCTCTGGAGCGAAGGATTTCACCACGGTCGCGTTCCTTGCACGGTCAGAGGCTGGTTGGCCTGCGTTCGAGGCGCCCTTGTGTGCAGGTGAAGAGGCTCGCCATGGCTGAAGGGCTGGCGATGGCAATGCCCAAGCCACTGCGGAATCCCTGCTCCGGCTTTGACATACCCCTGCTTTAGGGGGGTACTTGATTCCAGGCTGGCTGCCGCTAAGTTTGGTTCAATTATTTTTGGCCCAGTCTTGATTAGCCTTGCGGTCGCTCTTCGTATAATTCGAGCGTGGTCTCCGTTTGACCGTTTAGGCCCTGCTGTTCAGGCCTCTTTGGCCGAATCCCTTCAGCCCCTGCAGCTTAGGACCGGTCAAAAGCTTTACGACCATGGCAGCCTGCCGCCCGGTGTGGTGCGGATCGTCAAGGGGCAGTGTCGCATTCTTGCCCTAGACGAACGCAACGAACCCTTTACCCTCCAGCGGCTTGGACCAGGGGGCACGGCCGGCGATCTTGCCCTGCTCCGAGGCGTTCCTGGCAATGCCCTTTCGGCGACCGAAACCACCCAGCTTTGGCTTCTCCCTGCCGAGGTTTTTCTGGCGACCCTGCGGGACCATCCCGACTTAATGCAGGGATTTGGCCAGCCAAGCATCGAGGAGCTCTATGCCGTGGCGGCTGCAAGCCCCCTGCCGGCCCTGCCCCAGCGGTCATCCTTACGGGATTGGGCTGCCAACCAGATGGCTGAGGCGTCTGGAGAACTGCAGGTCTTGATGCTGCCCCCAGGGGTTCACCGTTTGGGTCCAACCCCCCATGCCTGGCTTGTCAGCAGCGCCAACTTGGATGGGTATGCCCCAGGAGATGAACTCGCAGGCGCCCTGGAGCTCAAGGTGCTCGGCCAGCTCCCCGCCCGGCTAGTGGCCCAGCCCTCCTCCTGGCCACCTTTACGGATGCCAGCGGCCATGGTGGTCGCACCGGATCCGGTGGAGGGCCAGGCCGATGTCCTCGAGCCGGAATGGATTGAAAGCCCCGGTGGCATCGTGCCGGTGTCGGCCCAGATTGAAGCCCTGGAAGATTGGTATGGCCGCCAGGGCGACGACGGTAATTTCCCCTTCCACCGGGGCGATGGACCCGTGGATGCTTCCTTGGCTTGCCTCAGGATGTTGGCTCGCCATTTTGATCTCCCTTTCAGGAGGGACGTGTTGCGGCGAATCTTGGTGGATCAACACACACGGGAGGGAGATAAGGGGATCGGCCTGTTAAACCTGGCCGCAGTTTGTGACCTAATGGGTTTGCGGGCCTCTCAGCTTGAGGTGGACGATAGTCAGCTCCAGCGGTTACCTGGCCCGGCCCTGCTGATGGCCAATGGCATGCCCCTTGTGCTTTGGCAGGCGAGCTTGGCTGATGCTTTGGTGGGGGATCCCACCACCTCCCAGGGAAGGAGGTCTTTGGTGGATCTGGGGGATCGCAGTGAGTCCGGCCGAATTCCCTTGTTGTGTGTCGAACGGAGTGCCAGTACCCCCAAGGCCCGTTTTGGCCTGGCCTGGTTTATCCCAGCTGTTCAACAGCACCGCACAATTTTGGTGCAGGTATTGGTGGCCAGCTTCTTTGTTCAGCTGTTTGCGTTGCTGAACCCCCTGCTGATCCAGCAGATCATCGATTCGGTGATTAGCCAGGGCAATTTGAGCAGCCTGAATGTCCTCGGCACCCTGCTGGTGGGGCTGGCGGTCGCCCAGGCCTTGTTGGCATCCTTGCGTACCTATCTGTTTTCAGACACCACCAATCGCATCGATATTAGCCTTGGCGCGACCATTATTGATCATCTCTTGCGCTTGCCCCTGAGTTACTTCGCCCGTCGGCCCGTGGGTGAAGTGAGTAGCCGACTGAACGAATTAGAGAAGATCAGGCGCTTCCTCACGGGCACGGCCCTCACCGTGGTTCTAGATGCTGTTTTTTCGGTCATCTATATCGCTGTGATGTTGCTCTATTCGGTGCAGCTCACTTTCTGGTCCCTTGCGGTGGTGCCCTTCTTTATTGGCCTCACGGTTGTTGCTGCTCCGGTGATCCGCCGGCAACTGAGGGACCAGGCGGAAGCCAATGCCCGGGTCCAGAGTCACCTGGTTGAAACCCTCTCGGGCATGGAAACGGTGAAGGGCCAGGGCATGGAATTGCATAGCCGCTGGCGTTGGCAACAGCTGTACGGCAGCCAAATCCAGGCAGGTTTTCGCAATACCCTCACCAGTACCGCGTCCAGTTCTGCTAGCCATTTCCTCGAGCAATTGTCGGGCCTGCTGGTGTTGTGGGTGGGAGCCAACCTGGTGTACAAGGGGGAGCTCACCTTGGGCCAGCTGATTGCTTTTAGGATTCTGGCTGGCTATGTCACGAGCCCCTTGCTGCGCATGGCCACCCTCTGGCAAAGCTTCCAGGAGACCAATCTCTCCTTGGAGCGTCTTTCAGACATCGTTGATCACCCTGAAGAGATCGAGATTGCCGGCGAACAGCTGCCCCCCATGCCCCCCATTCAAGGGGCAATCAGCTATTCGGGAGTCAGTTTCCGCTTTGCCAGCCAGGGACCCCTGCAGGTTCTCAATGTGGGTTTTGAGATCCCCCCGGGTGAATTTGTTGGGATTGTCGGTTCGAGTGGCTCAGGCAAGAGCACCCTGTTGAAGCTGCTCACCCGCCTGTACGACCCCTTGGAGGGGGTGATACGCATCGATGGCTATGACATAAGTAAGGTCGATCTCTATTCCCTACGGGGACAGATTGGTGTGGTTCCCCAGGACAGCCTGCTGTTCGACGGTTCGGTGTTGGCCAACATTTCCCTGACCCGTCCAGATGCTTCATTCGAGGATGTATGCAGTGCTGCCCAGGTTGCCTGTGCCCATGACTTCATCCAGGCCATGCCGGCCGGCTACAGCAGTTCTGTCGGCGAACGGGGTTCGGGTTTAAGTGGCGGCCAGCGCCAACGGATTGCCATTGCCCGGATGGTGCTCAAGCAACCGAGGCTGTTAATCCTCGATGAGGCGACCAGTGCCCTTGATGGTGACACTGAGCGACAACTGACTAGCCACCTCATGGATTCCTATCGTGAGCGCACGGTTTTATTTATTACCCACCGTTTGGGTTCCCTTCGCCACGCAGATCGTATTCTCGTGATGGACCAGGGTGCCCTGGTGGAACAGGGGTCCCATGACGACTTATTAGCTCTCGGCGGACGCTACGCCACCCTTTATCAACAGCAGGAGGCGGTCGAATCATGAGCAAGTTAATGCGCCGTAGTCCCCAGGCCTTGGCCGCCCGTCCCCTGGATCACCAGGAGGTTCGCCTCAAACCTGCGGCGATCTGGAGTCAGGCGGTGGTGTGGACGATCATTGGCACCGGTTGTTTTGGCTTTATTTATGCCGCCTTGGCTAAAATTGACGAGGTTGTTGTAGCCACAGGCGAGTTGCAACCTGTTGGCGCTGCCCGGCCGATTAAGGCTCCTGTGGCTGGTGTGTTGCAGGAGGTGCTGGTGAAGGAGGGTCAGTCGGTGATCCAAGGCCAGCCCCTGCTGCGTTTTGATCCCGATGTGTCCGCCAAGCGGGCCACAACCTTGTCCAGCCAACTGACCTTAGAGAGGCGACGGTCTTCCGAAGAGGATCGTTCGATTCTGGCCCGTCTTGACAGCCTCCGCTCCCGAGGCGTCAGCTTGCGGGACTCCTTAAGGACGGAGCAACAAATCCTCGACCAGATCGAACCCTTGGGTCGGGAGGGCGGAATCCAACGCATGCAGATCCTGCAGCAGCGAAACCGGGTCAACCAATTGCGGGCAGAGATTGACCAGGCTGATGCCAACGTGCGCGAAGTGGAGGCCCAACTTCTGAAGACGAAGGAGGAAAGCCTTAAGGAGATCAGTAACCTCGAGCGCCAGCAGCTTGAGGTGCGCGAAACCCAGCAATATGAGGTGCTACGCGCACCGATGGCTGGCCAGGTTTTTAATTTAGTGGCGTTCAGTGCTGGCTATGCAGCCACCCCTGGCGAGACCCTGGTACAGATCGTTCCCCAGGGGACCCTGGAAGCCAAGGTTTACCTCTCAACCCGGGATGTGGGTCAACTCCATCCTGGCCAACAGGCCCAGGTGCGGATTGATGCCTATCCCTTTACCCAATATGGTTCCATCCCCGGGAGCTTAAAGGCCATTGGCACCTCCTCGCTTCCAGCTGATCAGCAACATCCCCAAGCGCGTTATCCAGCTTACGTTTCGTTGAGCCGCCCTTTCTTGGAACGCAGTGGCAAACGTTTTATGCTCAGCCCTGGCAGCACCGTGCAGGTCAACCTAATTCTCCGCGAGAAGCGGGTGATCACCCTGCTCACGGATGCCGTTGAGAAGGCCCTCGATGCCTTGCGCAGCATTCGTTCAGGACCTGGCTAAGGTCTCGGCTTGCCGTCCATCACCCCATTGAATCAACGCCCTCAGTTATTCCGTCTTCCGACCCTTTTTCAGCATGCCAGACACCTCCCGCCCAGCCACCAGTGAAAGGGTCCAACAGTTTGTCCAATGGTTTGAAGGCCTGGAGCCCGATGACCAAGAGGTGCTGATGGGCATCGTTTACAAGGAAAAGAAGATTCGCGAGGTGGTGAAGTCTTTTGGAACCATGGGGCAGGATCAGCGCCAGGAGGTGTTCCAGCGGCTTGGTTTGCCCACCGATCTGCTGGCCCGTATTCCGCCCCCCGATCCCACGGCCCTCCTAGACGTGGAAGTGGAGTGGGAAGACTGGAAGGCACCGGGTGCCTGAGTGGCTTTATGAGCACATAGCTAAGCCTCGCAGGTAGATGTAATTCTGTCGCTGAAATAGGTGTTGAGAGTAATTCTGTTTGAAATTTGTCCTTGAAAATTTGATACTTCGATTTAGTTTTTTAGTGTCTACTAAGAACAGTCGGTGGATCCAGGCGATCGATCCACCGATCCTTCAGTCCCCGCCCTAGAGTAGGCTGAACCCCCCATCCTTTTGGCTTAGGGATAGGCTCAGTTCGAGCAGACCTGTGATGGAGGCCCTACCCCCTTCCACTTGTTCTGACCATTGCGTTTGACGACCTCGCAACTCTTGTAAAAGTAATTCACCAGCTCCCGATTGGACTGTGGGTGCCTGGCTGGGGCGGCTAAGCCAGCTCTTCAGCTGGTCGAGATCGTCCATACCTAACTTGCTAATGGCCGCCCTTAGACCGGCAAGTTCTAGGGGCTTTTGTTGCTCACCAAGCGGCTTGATGGTAGCTAGGTGGGGCTTCAGTTGGGGGTCAAAGAGTAGGAGGTCATTGTGGCTGCGCCCCTGGTCCTCCAGTTTGATCAGTAGTTGATCGAGCAGCTCAGCCAATTGGCTTTGGTCCAGCTGGGATGCTGCTGCGAGCTCCATGGGCAGGGCTTGTTCCACGAGGACGGTCAGGCCATCGTCATGGACTTCAGCGGCCACGATCCGCAGGAGCGATCCAGGATTGCCCATCAGGAAGATCGCCAGGATTTCACCTTCCACCTTGCGGTTCGCCCGAGGCCGGCGCACGGCCGGCAGGATGCCCGCAAGCCAGGCCACCGGCCGACGCTGCAGCTTCCGTCCAGCAAGCTCCAAGGCGAAGAGGCTGCCAGCACCCATGGCAAGGATCTCCAGCAGGTTTGTGCCGAGGTTGGACAGGGCCGTCTGGGTTTCCTCTACGGCACGGAATGGCTGTATCCCTTGACCGCGTCCTGCCTGGGGATCGGTTTTACTGGAGGAGTGATGGGACACCAACGCACCGGTGTTCAGGCCCTGGCGTTCCGCCCAGGTCTGGAGGGCTTGGCGGGATAGGGCCACCAGGTGGGCCTCGAGGGGGGCCTGACCGTAGCCCCCGCTATCGCCCACTTCAATCGCGGCTGGATCGTAGAGATCGAGGGTCCAGGTCCTATCGGTAGGCGAATTACTTGTGTCAGCAGTTCTGACGTTAAATGAGCCCGGAATGGTTAGTGTCTCCGTGTCCCAACCTTCATTCATCACCGTTGCAGGCACTGGTGTGAAATAGCCAGGACCGCCCGGATCGAGGATCTGGCCATTGACGTTGGCATCGTAATCGCCCCAATAGCCATCACGGAGGTAAAGCAAGACGGCTTCTGGCGAAAACACTTCTAGCCCATCCACCGTAGTGCTCTTGTCGAGAACAAAATCGTATTTCCCGTCCCCGTCAAGGTCGATAAAGTCAGCCAAGCTGTAGGCCCTATCCCCCGTTAAATCAAGGGCATTGTTGAGTTCAACTAAGCTGTCATCCGTAACCGCGCTGAGATTAAATTGGATGCCAGCTTGGTCTAACAGTAGGTTATCCCAGAAACCATCCGGTTCATCACTATAAAGACCAGTGTCTGGATTGTAGCCATAGATATCCCTGAGATAATCCACCATGCGGGCGCCAACACCGGTGGCTTTGACGAGGGCACCGTCGTCGGCAGTGCCAACTGTGCCATCGGCGCCTGCGGAGCGATAGGTGCCAACGGCATTCGGGTCATTGCTATAGGTGAAGTTGTAGTAGTTGCCGTCAGGGGCTAGTTTGATATAAGCATTGGCCGCTGATCCATCCGGTAGCTTGACGACGACCGTACGGACAGATGCTGAGAATTCAGCTTCGACGGCGGCGCGAATAAGTGACTTCGTGTCTTCCGTCACATTGCCGCTAAATGTGACGATGGGCATAATCGTAAAGTTGAAGAAGCCATCCCTAAGGTTGACGTCTTGCGTGCTTGAGGCCAAGTCATTCTGGATCTGTGCGAGGGCGTCATTGACGTTGATTAGGCCGTCGTCATTCAGGTCTGAAGCCTCGTTGGATCTGGACCAGGTTGTCAGTGGGTCAAAATTATATGTATCTACAAAGGAAAGCTCTACAGCGTAGTTACCTGTTTCGGTGGAGCTGCCTGAGCTGACTTGAGCTGCCATGATATCATTGAGCTGGCTACTAATGACTTCGCCAAAAGTTAGGTTTGAGCTAACGATGTCTAGGGAGGCCCAGGTGTTCACCTCGTCATCTGTGCTAGCGATGGTTTGCATGGAAGCCACGCTGTTTTGGGAGGCATCAACAACGCCATCATTGTTGAGATCTCCAGCAAAAGATTCAACCATGTTATTCACGCCATCGCCATCGTAATCCGATGCGATTGCAAACGTGAACCCGTTGCCATTGTTACCTACGCTTGTCCTTAGGTAGAGGTTGGTATTGGCCATAGTGTTGGCGGCCAAGGTTGTTTGGAGCTTATTGTCGATGATTTCGAAGATAAAGCCATCTTTTTCGACGCGCGGTATATAGGCCAGGTAACCGCTGCGGCTGATCGTTTGATTGAGGGCTTCACTGGCGTCGCCACGGCCGTCATCATGGATATAAATGGCAAGTACATCGGCCTTGCCATCACCATTGGTATCTTCAAGGCGGGCGCCGGTTCCACTGAGGGTGTCCCAATTGAACAGGCTCACCACAGTGGCACTTCCTGAACTCTCTTTCAGCAAGAAACTATTGGCACCATTGAGCTGGTTCGCATCGATCGTAAAGCGAATCGTCTGCCCTGGCGTGGCAGGGATGTTATTGGGCGCCAAGTCATAGCTGAAGGATATGGGCGCCCTGGTGACGCTGAAATTGTTCCCATAGCGAGCCCAGGCGGTGACTCCGCTTGAAAGCGTCATTTGTGCTCCTACGATGGCGCTTAGGTCAGGGGCCGTTGGTGGGGCTTGACCCAAATCCACCGTGATGGAATTGGCCGCTTCGTTGGGAGTGCTGAGGTTAACGGTGAGGTCGTAAGGGGATAGGCCCTCACGCCATTTGGGGTCGTCATTGGTCACCTGGTCTGCCAGGAAGTAACTGGGACTGCCTTCGCTGCCACCCACCTGCAGGAAGAGGCTGCCTAGGTTGATTTCGCTTGTGACGTTCGTTCCCTGCTCCCCACGGGCTGGGATGCTTATATTGGTTGTGGTTCCAGGTGAGAGTTGAAAGAATTCATCGGGATCGTTTTGAAGAATAATCTTGAGTGATAGTTCGCTCGTCACTACCCCTCGACCCCCAGCCAGGGTGGCATTGCCCTCCTCATCATTCACGCTAATTGTGAGTTCGTACGTGCCATCCTTGTTGCCATCGTTGGGATAGTCCTGGTCTGGAGCCCTGCGGAAGTAGAGGTAATGGCCCACGGTGCCGCCCTGGATTGTTTCAGTCACCTGGAATCGATTAGCGTCGATACCACTGAGACGGATATTGAGGGTATCGCCAGTTGGAATCTGGAGCAGGTGTTCGATCGGGATGGGGGTAGTAGCTGGACCTACCATTAGCGAGCCAAGCAGCACCTCGCGTTGGTTCTCTAGGTGCTGCAAGGTTGCACTACTGTTCTGTAAGGATGGCACATAGGTGATCGGCGTATTGGAGAAGCTATGGCTATTCGTCAGGTTTAAATTGGCTACCTTCTCGACCACTGGAGTGCTAGTTAGCATGTCTTGGACCTTCAACCACAGTTCATAGGATCCTTCCGCTAATGCGTCCCCATTTGCTGCTGTTAAGCTGATCGATGGGCGCAGAACATCGCCAAGTCGATAGTTTGTTTTGAGAGTTTTGAATTTGGTTGGTGCCAAGCCATTATCGCTGATGCCATAACTCACCATTTGCAGGGTCTTATTATCAGCATCGCTGAGGCGGCTACCGATATCGACGGAGAGTTCGCCCCCAGGTAGGCCAGCGAAGGGTACTGTGTAGGGTTTAATGATCGGCAAATCATTGAGGCCCCTTACAGCAATTGTCATCGTGCTGAGGTTGCTCCAATTGTCGCTTGTGGGATTGTCAGCGCTATCAACACTTGGAGTTGAATCATTTGTGCTCAGAAGTAAGCTGAAGTCTGCATAGGTTTGGCTTGATTCATTGGCTTCTGGCACGTAGAAAATTAGCTCTAGTTTGCTGACATCTAGGGTCAGGGGCTGGGTTGAACTCAGGGCCGTGGTGTTGACTTCCGTTGCAAATAAACGGCTGCCATCCGCCAATGTGAGGGGATCGGAGCGACGGTATTTGCCCCCATCGGTGCTGAAGTATTGGAAAAGGCTGCTATCAGAGGGATCGGATGGATCACGCATTACAAGAATCCCCCTGTCCTTACGGCTGCCGTTGGCCAGGGTTTCTTGGGGTACGCCTAAGATACGGATCGTATCTATTTCTTCGTTGAAATAGGAGGAGTTACGGTCAATTGCATCTGAATAGCTGAAATCCGTAAGGGTGAAATTTCTGGCCGTGTCTTCATCCATGACCAGAAGGCTGTTAAGGGCCACAATGGAGTCTGGCGCCGGGTCAACTTTGATGTCGACGCTGCGCATTTCGCTGAAATCTTCATCCGTGTCCGTGAGGATGAGCGTGAGTGTGTCTGTACCAAAGAAGTTATCCCTACTTTGGTAATTGAGTAGGTCAAGAGCTGCATTAATGGCGGCTTTGTGGCCGGTCAAGGTCAGTTCATTGCTGCCTTCACCTGTGATTTGTAGATCTGTGTTGTTGGTGATAGTAGTTTTGTCATTGCTGCTATTTGATTGCAATGAAATCGTGCCAAAGCCAGATTTGATTTTTACAATCAAGATGTCGCCGATGCTGATCCCGCTCACGATGTTGTCTGTATCGTCAACGGCCATGGTGCCTTGTAAGCTCAGGAAGCTATTGCTATCTTCAACGGTGCTTGCGAGTAGGGTTGGGAATTTAGCTATTGTTGCTGGAGAACCATCGGCGCTCTGGCTGATAAAGAGGCTCTCTTTGGTTTCGCTGATGCTGGTGAGCTTGCCTTGGGGATCTGGATCGGTGCTGCGATCGGTGGAGCGGGCAATCACATTAACGATGAAATTTTGATCTGATTTTGTCTTTAGTTGCAATGAGCCCAAACCACCTGCGACCAAACCCGTTAGGTCAAAGTTATGGAGACCATCCCTGGTTGTGCCCGTGATGACTGTCGAACCACCCAATATCTGAAGGTCGTCGGGTAGGGTTTTGCCGGCAGTGGGTTGCACCTGCAAAATTAATTCCAGAGTTTCACTGCCATCGATGTCTTTAAGGGCAGCGCTTATGGGCGGCAGGGTAATGATGCTCGTGCCGGCGCTTCGCTGTACGTTCACTGGGGTTCTATCATCCACCTGCAGCACAGGCATGTCGGCTTGGGGCTTGATGTTAATGACTAGCAGGGCTGTGCTTGTGGTCGGCACTGCGCTGCCGTCACGGCGCGTAGCGCTATAGGTGAGATTGAAGTCTTTCTCCGAGTTTGCTTCCAACCGCATCCGCATGCTGTCTAGCTCTTTCGCACTTAAGCCAAGCAGATTGACCGTGGACAGGCTGCTGTTGAGTTGGGGGATTGTTGGTAGGGCTTCATAATTATTTTTGTCTTTGCGATACACTTCTAGGGATGCCCCAGGTGGGATATCCAGAATTTCTAGGGCTATCCGATCCTCACTGCCGTCCGTGTCGATACCCTGTTCCCCCAGGAGCAGGGGTACGATTTGATCTTCAACCGAATAAAATAGAATTTTGTCGGCTAGTTGCGCAATGTCCGTTTGGGTCGTTGTGCTGCGATAGTTCGCATTTAAGATGCTGCCGTCACTCACAGGGACGATCTCAATTGCCGTAATTTTTTCCGATGTTTCATTGGTGATCGTGTCTTCGATGTGGACAGTCAGCTGGTCATTGCCGCTGAAGTCCTTGTCTGATGCATAGGTCAAGGTCGTGATAAGGGCATTGATGTGTTCTGCTGTTCCCGAGACCACTAGGCTGCCCGTACCATTGCCCATCAATGTTGTGCCGGCAATGTTGCGGCTAGCCTGTAGACGACCGTGGTTTACGCTGATTTCAGCGCTCAGCCGATTGCTGGCCACGCCACTTGGGCTGGTGATCGTTTGATCGGCGAGAGATAGTGCTCCTAATGGATTGTCCTCTGTGTGGAGGTATCGGTGCCGGATGTTAATTGTGATTAGGCCGGTGCTATTTAACTTGCCGCCATCGCCCTGATCTTGGCCCCCTGCTGTTTTGCCTGCACTCCCACTTGTGCTGGCATTGGTGTTTTGGTCGTCAACGGTAATACCAAGCTTAAGGGAGTAATAGTTGAGTGACCCTGGAGCTGTTTTGGTATTGCTATATTGGAGTGATTGTAGAACTTGGTTCACAAGCGAACTGGTCGGCAGGCAGATGGTTGGATCACCAAAAAAGTGGAAGCTTAGGGTGCCATCTGCGTAGTCTGGATCTCGTGAGAATGTGCCGATCTCGTTGCCATCCATCAGTAGATGGTTGCCAGTGGCGTCGCTTAAGAGGAACAGGCCAGTGCTCGCATCCCCGCCCGCTGAAATTACATCATCGCTGCTTGGTTCAGGCGCTGTTCCATCGGCTTTCCAACGTTGAATTGTTAATGTCGCTCCCTGCCAATTGTCTTGCTCATTAACAAGTTCTTGATCCTCTAATGTTGCATCTGAATCGATGATGATGGCTTCTCCAGTCTGCACGTAGGGTCGGGTTGGGCTGGCATTGGTTGATACCGCATCGAGTCCAGCAAATGTCGGAACATCGTTTTGTTCATAGACATCGATTGTCAGCAGGGTGTCTGTAGACCAATGGCCGATCGTCTTGTCCTCAGTGCTGATGTCACTCTGCTCTGTGAAGCTGATAGGGTCATCAGATACCCTCAGGACTAGCTCCCCAGGCTGGCCAAAGAAGTTGGCGACAGGCGAGAAGCGTAGGGAGGCACTTGTTGGTAGCAAGAGTGCCTGGTTATCACTCGGAGCTGAGCTGCCGCTATCAATGGTGACCCAGGAGCTATTAAAGCCACTGGTGTTACTCGCTGAAAGGTTGTACTGCCAAACGCCTTGATTTGTGCTGTTTGCCCCATTCCCCGTTATGGCGATACCCCCGAATGGGGTAGATGTAGTTTCGCCGCCACTGACCCTTCTTTGGTCATCTGTTTCATCGCTATAGGAGAAGCCGAGGGCCTCGATTGTGGCTCCTGTGGGATTGGCCAGGTCCTCTGTAATCTTGGGCAGGTATGTGGGTGCGTTTAAGGGTGCAGCTGTTGGGGCGTCGTTGATGGCAGCAACGGAGGTGCCGAGGGTTTTGCTGGTGGAGGTCCAGGCGCCGGCTGTGGCGGTGCCGCCGTAGCTGGCGTTGGTGATGTCGTACCTAGTGCCGCTGTTTGTACTGCCGGTTACCGAGCTCGAAAGGTTGACGCTGTTATCAGCGAGATAGACGGAGAGGGAGCCAGGAGTGCCGTGGAAATTGGCAGCGGGTAGGAAGCGGATCTGGCGATCGCTGGAGAAGATCAAGGCTGAGGAGGTTGCCAGGCCAGTTGTGGGGATATCGAGCCAATCGGCGGCGGTGCTGGCGGAAGGGGCCGCGGTTTTGGAGACCTGCCACTTGCCCTGGGTGGGGATGGCGCCATTGGCGGTAATGGCGATGTAGGAGAAGACCGTGGCGGTGGAGGCGCCAGTTGCGGTGCCGCCGGAGCCGGTGGTGGATTTGGCGGATTGGTCGTCGGTGGCGTCGCTGTAGCCAAAGGAGTTGGCGAGGCTGGAGAAGGTGGTGCCTGCGGGTGCTGTGGTGTCCTCGTCAACGGCCGAGAGGGTGACGTTGTTGGAGGCGGTGGGCTGGTCGTTGACTGGGTTAACGGTGAGGGAGACGGATTCAGAAACGATCGAGAAGGGAGTGCTGGTTCCGGTGCCGGTGGTGGTGATGTCGGCGGTGGAGCCAGCTGTGCCGTTGGATTGGTCCCAGGCGCGGAAGGTGATGGATTGATTAA
>CALRQT020000006.1:0-229881 GCA_943370385.1 Pseudanabaena sp. UWO311 | reverse complement strand
CAAATACACATCATCACCCGTACCGCCACACAACACATCATCTCCGCTACCACCATCCAGCAGATCAATGCCGCTCTCCCCATAGAGCGTGTCGTCCCCTTCCCCACCTTCTATCCCATCATTGCCGCTACCAGCCCACACAACGTCATTACCTGAATCGCCATGGATCACATCATCGCCGCCCAATCCACGCAACTCATCATCACCCGCTAACCCACTAATCACATCGCTCCAATAACTTCCGAACAAACTTTCTGATCCGGATGTTCCGCTGAATCCCTTTGTTTTTAGTAGCGCAGCCATATCACGCCAACTGCTGCCATCCGCAAAAAGAACTGCTTGTAGCGTGTTATATCCGTTACTGGGATCATCATAGTAGAAGAAGTTACTCGCAGTAATCGAGTCACCCGTTCCCTCTATCGTCAACACAAGCCCATCGCCAACCCGCGTTAAACGCACTTCTTCTGCCGTGACGCCACTCTTTAGCTTTAACACATTATAACCAATTGACGGTCCATCCAACGAATAGAAAACCTCCCCTCCAATCACATCATTCCCATACCCCTTGCCAAACAAATACACATCATCACCCGCCCCTCCATACAACACATCGTCTCCGCTACCACCATCCAGCAGATCAACACCACTCTGCCCATAGAGCGCGTCGTTCCCTTCTGCCCCAAAGAGAGAATCATCGGCGTCACCGGCTTGGATAATGTCATCACCACCTCCACCATCAATGAAATCATTGCCGGCAGTACCAGACATGAAATCTGCCTGCAAGAAGCCAAAAATCGGATTTTCGATGCTAATGGAGAAAAGCACTCGACGCATTACATCATCGGATTGAAGCGCGAGTTTCTTGAACGCGTCTAAAAGTTCAGAACCAAAATCAGACGCACCAAGAAGGGCGATGCGCAGCCTCTTCAGATGGGCTGCGCTAGGGGTAGCAGCTTGTGTTTCAACAAGGTATTGGGCAGCTTGCTCTACGTTGATACCAAAATTTTTGGAGACATCATCCCAGGTAAAGCCGAGGCGCTGGATGATTGGACTCAGCAGTTTGTTGGACTCCAATAGGGCGGAGGTAACCTCTGCAAAATCGTTGAAAACCTTCTCGAGTTGCTGCCCTGGGATCTCTCCTTGGATCCCGGCTCCATTGCGGTAGCGCTGGCCGAACAGGGCCTCTAACGCCGCAAGCATCCGACCATCTGATAGGCCAGGCAGGGGGCTGGCCGATTGCTCAAACACCCCAGTCCAACGGAAGATCAGGGGGCGAATCAGCAGAGCGCGCTCCTCTTCAGAGGCCTGGGTCCACTGGAGCACGATCGATTTGAGGGCACCGCTTTGATCCCGCTGCATCGCCTGATGGAGGCTGTGGACATTGCCAAGGCCAGCAAGATCTGGGAGAGCCTCCATATCGGGATCGAGGGCAAGCCGTTCCAGCTCCTGGGTACGGGCCAGGTCGACACTAAAGGCGATGTCCTCCATCGCCCGTTCTTCCCCTTGGCTGGTGAGGTAGGTACCTAGCTGCAGGTGTTGGTTGCCTTGGGCATCAACCTGACTGCCATCGCGATAGGCCAGGCGGAGTTGACGAACTCCGGCCTGCTCGAGGCTGAGCCGCTCGCCGGGATCGAGATAGGCATCACTATTGCTATCTTTCCAGATGGCCAATTCAGCCCAGGCGGCATCGGCTTGATCGATGACGCCATCATGGTTGTCATCCAAATCAGCCAGGGCCTCAAAACCATGGGAAGCCTTATTACCGTTTCTCAGCAGGGTGGAATCACCAAACAACTGGGAGCCAGATGTGATCGCAGCACCTGGCTGGCGATCCCGAATCAACAGGCCATCATCGGCTCCCACCCAGCCGGTTTGTTCGGCAAAGCCATTGCCGTCATGGTCAAAATGGCGGCCCGATTCTTGGGCCAGGGTTTCGACGCCATCGCCATCGAGATCGAGGATGATGGGGTCGCGTCTTTGCCATTCTTCAGCTAATTTAAAAGCTAAACCTAAACCCAATACGAGCAACCGCATATTAGGCGGGAGGAATGGAATTGCCAAAAGCCAAAACCTATCATCAATATCTAAATCACCCCAAAAACGACTGAATGGCCTTGAAATACCCGCGTCGTCAGCAGCATCCATCCCCCGTATTACCCATCCTTGATCCCCTTCATTGTCACCCTTGTTTATGGGGTCGGCCAATGAATTTGCAATTGCATAGAACAAGCTCTCCTTTACCTTGTTGCCAGATTCATCCAGGCGATAATTGCCGTTTGAATCCCTCTCATATTTGTTGAGCTGTTGCGCAACTCCTGCAGCATAGAGCAGGACCTCACGAGGCAACCCAATAGCCCTACCAACAACACCATAGTTAAAGTTTCCGAAATCGGCGTATTTTGGATCGAGCTGTTTATAATCCATTGATTCCCAAAGCTCCATGCGGCGTATGCCCTGTTCGTCTGGGGCATTATTCCTGACAGCATTGTAAAACCATTTAAATGTTTCGATTGGAGAAAGTGTATCCTGCATTTTCTTAGCAATCTCGGCATTTCTTTCCGCCGAAAATCCAGGAGGAACATCGCCACGAAAACCAAGATTTGCCTGTTGCCCAAGGATGCCTGAAAACGCGCTGGTTGTCATTGCGACCAAGAAGAAGGGTTTGTTTACACTTGAAACAAAGAATTCAAAAACAGAATTCAACCATTCCAATTAATATCCCTTAAACTCCCAAAACTTGCACCTGATACTCTCGCGATCCTCGAAATACACCCACACATCGCCCCACTGCGGAGGGACAAAAATTACACACGTATATTTCTTGGCCTCTGGAACACTCGCCGAGGAGGCAGTAACCGTAATTCTATGCGTAGCATTAGGCCGCATGGACTCAGGATCCAAGATTTTTATCTCTTTGCTTAATTCAAAACTTTGGACAATCCCTCTCCTCCTGTGCAACGAAACCCTATGCCCGTCAACGGCAACCTGATGAATACGGACAGCTTCAACGCGTCTATTATCAAATACTACATTACCAGAAAAGATGGAGTCAAATACAAGATGGGCAACTCCACATAAGATTAACAGCAAAATCAAGGCCAACGCCAACAGACAAACAATAAATTTGACCCCAAAAAACCATTTAGGGAAGTTGCGCCTTCGAGCCGATAAAGATATACCCCTGACTTGTTCTCCTATTCGCGAAATCCTGCCAACTACACGTTTCACAATCCTTTTAAGCCAATCTCTTTTAGTCGTCATACCAAGGACGGCGCCAGCTTCCTAGTCAATGCTGAAAGGAGGGGCCAGACACGCCCAACGGATACAAATCCACTACAACACGTGAAGGAATAAGCGTACCCAAGGACGAGTTCATAAGCCATCGATAATGCATCTTCACTGGGCGAAGCCAGCATGACTAAATTTATCTCTCTTGCTGCAAACTCACACAATGAATCCTTCCCTAATAACATTTTGAGCAGCTTGAGCCAACACCTATCTCGGGAACTCAAATCAGGCATCAAATAATCCATAGGACGACAGCCAAAGAACAACGATTGAATGAAACCGTTAAATTAAGCCCCAAGAAGCAGAGCTGGCACGGAATTAATCCGTCGAGCCAAGGCCCCTACCCAGGTTACGTCTGCAACAAACGCAACACTTTGCAGCTAAATCCGCGATAGCGCTGCAGATCATTGCATTGGTCAGCCAATGGCGTTTTCTGCGCCCTTCGATCTAGGCGGATTCGCTTCGCTGCAGTCCCGAGGCTTGTCCTTTCAGCAAATTGCACGGCCTAATCCATCAACGCCTAGTGAGTGTTCCCAGGTTCCATGGATTCCGGCCGTCCCCCGCCATCCCCAAAACCGTATGGATCGCCATCCTCAGCAGCCAAACCCTTCCCATACCCGCTCCCTCCATTAGATCCCCACCCCCCAAACTCCCCCCAACCCATTCACCCCACCGCCCCCCACACCCGCTCAGGGTCCGCAGCAAACAACTCCCCCTGGGGGCGCAGCCCGGAGCCAGGCCGGGGGCGGTGGGCGTCGGACCCTGGGCCTGGAGGGCCGCCAAGTGGGCCAGTAGGCGGCGGCCGATGCCGGTTTCAAAGGCCGTGCTCAGGCAGAGGTTTGGCGCTCCTGCCTGGAGGGCCGCCAGCAGGGGCCGGGGGCCGCCCTCGCTGGCCGGACGGCGCACCTGCCAACCGCTCCAGCGCTGGGCCAGGGCCGGATCGGCCAGTAGGGATTCATCCGGCGCCACCGGCACCAGGGCCGCCAACCGCTCCAGGCCCTCCGGGTCCGCCACGGAGAGCGGTTGCTCCAGCCAGTCGAGGCGGGGGTCGCCGGCCAGGCGCTCGGCCCAGGCTTGGGCGGTGGCTCGGTCCCGGCCTTTACGAGACGCCTATGGATTGGCCTCTTGCCTACATCTGCTGGAGAGCACTTCCATGGAGATCATTTCATTTCTCCAAAGACCAGATAAATTCGACCTGAGGAACTCTTATCGCCATCAATTTTTGTGACCGCCGCGGATGCCAAAGAAAAACAATCCAATGACTCTACAAAATTGCTGGGCAGCTTTACGCTACTTTCATCATAGATTCTGCTCCATAAAAGAATATTCAAGTGCTGAGATGCGCGAAATCGAGAAATAGAAATTCTTGAAGGCTCAACAATCAGAAGTGACCAACACACCTCTTCGCCCATATAGTCTAAAGACCTTAAATATGCATTAACTCGAGCACTTTCCCTGGAATTTTCAGCAACACGATCTTGGTAAGGATACAGAACACACACGAGACCATGGGGCACCTTCACTCAGTTACAAAGCGGAAGAATCTGGCCTATCTGCAAAGAATTCTCAAAAACATTGCGCTCAATCATTTGCGGGGATCGCCTTGGAAAGCACCCTTGGAGAGATAGGGCGGCAATACATATACAGACAAGCAAAAGAGCTTGCCGAATCGGCAGTAAACGATGAAGCATGGTGCGCCCACGAGACGGGGCGGCCAAAGTGTTGGCGGGCATATCAATTCCGGTCGGAATGATTCTTTCAAGAGGGCTTCCAGGAGGTGACATTGCCATGACCAAGAAGCAAAAGAGCTTAAAATATTAAACCTAAAAACCAGGCAGAAACGCTTATCTCCCCAAAAAGGAATAATTTTCATCTTGCAAAAGATAATATCGACATGACATCTCACCGTTCTCCAACAGGTCTATCATGATCATCCCGTAATAGCGCGGGACAATAAGTTGGCATGAATAGATTTTTTTTGCTGACGAAGGCGGAGTGCGCACATGCAATACTAATCTGTGCGATATATTGGGTGTAATCATGCCGCTTTGCAGGTCCCATTGGCTCCATTTGAAAAGATCTCCATAGGTTAGGCGAGCAGGACTAGGCCCACCATTGCCTACCATTTCTCCAAGCCCATGCTCATCATTCCCAACTTCGTCAGACAATCTACGTCCATCAATACCGACGTACGAAATCCAAAGTGGTTTTCTTTGGTTATTCAAGACCCTGATAGGCACTGAGTGAGGAAATAATGTCGTATGGTACAAAGCTACGGTACGGATATAAAGAGCTGCCGCCAATGCGCCCCACGGAAGTACCAAAAGAATAAGAAGAGTTTTCCAAGTTAGCCATTGAAGAGATTTTGATCTTCGTGTCGATATCAATTCATTGCTAGCTTGATCTTCCATTGGGCCATTCTTGCCCCCTAATCTTCTCGCCATCTTTTCAAGCCAGCTTCTTTTAGTCGTCATATCAAGGACGGCCGCAGTTTTCTAATCAATTCTAAATGGAGATGCCCGCTCCGCTTTGTTTTCCCAATATTCACGACCCAGTGGGCCTTTCCAACTTTGCCGAGTCATTATTTCATCCCTTTCGAAATATTCAAAATATTTTCTAAATCACCATTGGCATCTTTAATGGTCTCAACCATAAATCTATCTTCTCGGCTAGCACATACACCTCCTTTTTCGATACTAATTGCACCAAGCTCTGCTCTGTTAACAAAGTACACCCTAGAGATAAAATCGTTAGCAAAAAATAGCAAATACAAAGTAAGGTCTTCGGATGGCAGTTTATCCTTGGGCAGTGAGGCTTTTTGTTTCGCGTTTAGCTCTGCAATCTGATCGATACTGCCGTATCCATCAATGGCACACATAATTACCTCCTTGACCTTCATAATCAGATCCAGACTACCCTGACGCTTACTCAGAATATCCTCCAACAAAAAATCTACCGGCGCTCGGTAACGAGCTATTAAATGCTCTCGCTCTAGCTCGCCATACAAAAAAATCAGAAACGGAATCGCGATGGCAAGAAGCGTGCCCCCAAGAATCATCGCCAATACTTTCCTCATTTATACCCCTGCGTACACAGGTTGCCATTGCCCAGGTCGGTGCGCTCAGAAAACCCGCAATAAAAGGAAATAGACTGGAAATCCAATCTCGGCATCAAACTATAAAATGCGTCAACCAAATACTCAACTCGCTTCTCTGCGTTTAAATCTGTATAGACCCCAAGCCTCCGCTTAGATAGCATCTGCCACCAAAAATTGCCGAAACTCCTATAAGGCATCAAACAGACCATGGGAAGCCGGGCAAAGGTCAACGACTAGGTTAAACCACTGAATTGAGTTCCTGAAAGGCCGGGCTAGCGCGGGATTAATGCTTCGCGCTAATGAAGCCTGCTTTGGCAGGGCTAAGTATCGATCCAGTATTTGGCCGACAAGACGCATTGATGTTGCAATTCTTATATTAGTCACATACTAGCAATTTAGGTGCCCTTCGATCTAGCCGGATGCGCTTCGCTGCTGGCTCGCGGCTTGTCCCTTCAGCAGATTCCAAGGCCCACTCCATCAAGGCCCAGTGAGTGTTCCCCGGTTCCATGGATATCGGCCGTCCTCCGCCATCCCGAAAACCGTATGGATCGCCACCCTCAGCAGCCAAACCCTTCCCATACCCAATCCCTCCCTTAGATCCCCAGCACCAAATCTCACCAAACCGATCACCCCACCGCCCCCCACACCCGCTCAGGGTCCGCAGCAAATAACTCCCCTTGGGGGCGCCAGCCGGGGGCCAGGCCGGGGGCCGTGGGCGTGGGGCCCTGGGCCTGGAGAGCCGCCAGGTGGGCCAGCAGGCGGCGGCCGATGCCGGTTTCAAAGGCCGTGCTCAGGCCCAGGTTTGGCGTTCCCGCCTGGAGGGCCGCCAGCAGGGGCCGGGGGTCGCCTTCGCTGGCCGGACGGCGCACCTTCCAGCCGCTCCAGCGTTGGGCCAGGGCCGGATCGGCCCTCAGGGATTCATCCAGCGCCACCGGCACCAGGGCCGCCAGCCGCTGCAGGCCCTCCGGGTCCGCCACGGAGAGCGGTTGCTCCAGCCAGTCGAGGCGGGGGTCGCCAGCTAGGCGCTCTGCCCATGAAAAGGCTGTGGGTCGGTCCCAGCCGCCATTGGCATCGAGACGCAGCGTCCAGCCGGCGGGCAACCGCGCCAGGAGTTGCTCCAGCACGGCCCTCTCTTCGGCATCAGCCCCGGCGGCCACCTTCCATTTCACGGTGAGCGGAGCGATCCCCTGGCCTGGGGGTTCTGCCGCCATCACCTGAGCGTCTGCAGCCAGCGAAGGGCTGGAGACCTGGCCCCGAGGGCGCCCCTGCACCAGGGCGTCCAAGGCCGTCAGGGCTGCTGCTCCTGCTGGCAGCAATTCGGCAGAAGGGGGCGCCGCCAGCCAGCCTCCCTGGGCGGGGCTGCCGAGGCCATCGAGTTCGGCCAGGGCCAGGCCGAGGGCAAAGGCGAGGGGCCGGGGCAGCTGGGGTAGGGCCTGCTCCAGCACCCTGCGTTCCAGCCGCGGCCCTATGGCGGCGATCGCCGCCGCGCAGGCCCCATGGCCCTGGGGGTCTTGGGGCTCTAGCGGCGCCGCCTCCCCCCAGCCCAGGCGGCCATCGGCCGTCTGGAGTCTGAGGAGCCAGCCGCGCTTCTCCACCAAGGCCCCCTGGGCCGTCACCAGCTGGCGGGGCAGGCGAAAGGCGAAGGGGCGCCAGGCCAGCTCGAGCATGTCGTCCATTAGGGCGACTCCAGCAGCGGAGCTCGCCCGCGGCCAGCCACACCACCCACCCGCATGGGGCGATCCATCAGGGGTGCCCGCCCAGGCGGGCGAAGGCGGGCGCCACCAAGGGGCCGAGGGCCAGGCCGGCGGCCAGGCCGAGGCCGTTGAGGGCCTGGAAGCGCAGGGCTAGGAACTTGCTGCCGCTGATCCGTTCCGGCTCGCGGTGGTGTTCGCGCAGCAGGCGGATCAGGGCCTGGCCCGCCGGCAGGCCGGCCGCGCCGAGCAGGGCCGTGAGCGGCCAGTGGCCCACCAGCACCGGCGCCCATTCAAACGAGAGGGTGCCGGCCACGAACCAGGGCACCAGGCCGGCGGCGGTGCCGCTGCCGAGGCGCACCACGGGCGAGCGTTTGCCGTGGCGGGCGTCCTCCTCCACCTGGTGGAAGTGGGAGCAGAACAGCACCAAGGTGGTGGCCAGGGCCGGGCCGCTGCCCAGGCCAATCGCCGTGCGCCAGGGCACAGTCACGGCTTCTGCCGCAGGCGCCAGGGCCATGAGGCCAGCGGCGGTGGCCAACGGACCAAAGGCGATCCAACAGAGGGGCTCGCCCAGGCCCTTGTAACTGAGCCGAAACGGCGGCCCCTGGTAGGCGTAGCCGATGCCGCAGCAGGCCAGCACCAGGGCCAGCACCGCCGGACTGCTGCGTAGCGCCACCAGGGCCATCAGCAGCAACCCCAGGGCCAGGGCCCCGTTGGCGATCCAGGCCACCCGGTCGCGGCGGCCGGTGAGGTTCACGAGCGAATGGGGTTTGCCCTCCTGGTCCACGCCCGTATCGGCATCGAACACGTCATTGGCCAGGTTTTCCCAGGCGAGCAGCAGCACGGCCGCCACCAGGAAGATGGCGAGTTGGTCGAGGCGCACCACCTGGCCCTGGCTGGCCCGGTAGCCCGCCGCCAGCAGCACCGGCATCACCGCCACCGCATACATGGGCCACTTGATCGCCGCCTGCCAGAGCCGGCGCCGGTCCGGGGCGGGCGCGCCCTCAGGAGACCCCGCTTGAGACCCCGGCGAGGCGTGAAGGCTTGCGACGACCTGGGGCTCGGACATGGGGGCCGGCTGCATCAGGCAAGAAAAGACCCATACATTTGAGCAGCCGACCCCAAGCCCCCCGGGTCAGGGCCCCGCCATGGGGGCGCTGCCAAGGGAAAACCTGGGCCAGGCTGTCCCAAGCCTTTTGCCGATCGAACCGCTGATCGACCATCCGAGCGCCACCCGAATCGAGCCCCAGGGCTTCGCGGCGCTGTTGGATGCCGCGGCCAAGGGCTTCCGCCAGCTCGACGGCGAGGGGGTGCTCAGCCTGGCCCTGCCCCTGGTGGGGCTCGATCCCCTGGCCTTGCTGGGCGCCTTGCCCGAAGGCGGTCGGTTTCGTTTTCTCTGGGACAGCGCCCCGGGCCTGTGCCTGGCCGCCAGCGGCAGCACCAACGTCCTGGAGCTGAGCGGTCCGCGCCGCTTTGAGCTGGCCCAACGGTTTAGCTCCGTGTGCCTCGGCCGCCTGGCCGCCCCCCAGGCCTGTCCGCCCCTGGCCCGGCCCCGGGTGCTGCTGGCCTTTGCCTTTTTTGATAGCCCCCTGCAGGAGGGCAGCGGCGTGGCCGGGGTGCGGGCCGTGCTGCCCCGCTGGCAGCTGAGCCGCCAGGGCCGCCATTGCTGGCTGCGGCTGCAGCGCAACCTGGGCGGCGAGGTGACATCCCGGGCCGTGGCCGAGGAGCTGTGGGAGCAGGCCCAACGCCTGCAGGCCCTGGCCGCCGAGGCGCCAGCAGGTCGGAGCGGACAGACCGGCGCTGGCTCTGACGCTGGCGCCAAAGCGGAGCTGATCTCCAGGGCCAACCCAGAGCTGGGCCGCCCGCTCCGCCAAGGCGGCGGCCCGGCCGGGGCCAGCCGCTCCGCCTGGCAGGCCGGCTACCGCGCTGCCGCCGAACGGGGCTTGGAGCTGGTGGAGTCGGGCGTGCTGCGCAAGTTGGTGCTGGCGGTGCGCCAACAGATCGAGCTCGATGCGCCCCTCGATCCGCTCCAGCTCCTGGCCGAGCTGCGCCTGCGCCAGCCGGGCAGCTGCCGCTTCCTCTGGCACCAGGGCGATGGCGCCACCCTGGTGGGGGCCTCGCCGGAGCGGCTGCTGAGCGTGCGCCAACAGCAGCTGCGCAGCGATGCCCTGGCCGGCACCGCCCCGCTCGGCCCCGCCGCCGACCACCTGCTCGCCTCCGCCAAGGACCGCCACGAACACGAGCTGGTGGTGGAAGCGATCACATCCGAACTGCGCAAGGCGGGCCTGGAGCCGCGCCGGCCCCGCCATCCGCGCCTGGCCCGCCACGGCCAACTGGTGCATCTGCACAGCCCCATCACCGCCTGCCTGGGCGACCACCACCCCCTGGCCCTGGCCGCCTCCCTGCACCCCACCCCGGCCGTGGCCGGCCTGCCCCGCCGCGAAGCGATGGCGGCCCTGCGCAGCCTCGAACCCTTTGAACGGGGCCATTACGCCGCCCCGATCGGCTGGATCGACAGCGCCGGCGACGCCGAACTGCGGGTGGCGATCCGCAGCGGCACGGTGTCGGGCAACCGCCTAGAGCTCACGGCCGGGGCCGGCCTGGTGCGCGGTTCCGATGTGGAGAAGGAACTGCAGGAAGTGGCCCTGAAGCTGGACGTGTTACAGCAGCAGCTGAATCTTCAAATCCAGCCGGCCTAGGCCGGGAGCCCAGGCAGGGCCCCCGCTCAAGCCGCCAGCAGGCGCTCCATGGTGAGGTCGGCCAGGGGCAGGCGGCCCAGCCATTCGATCTCGCGCACGCCGGTGGGGCTGGTGACGTTGATCTCACTGAGGCGGCCATCGATCACATCGATGCCGACAAAGAACAGGCCCGCCTCCCGCAGGGCTGGTCCGATCTCGGCGCAGATCTGGCGTTCCGCCGCGCTCAGCTCGGTGGCCTGGGGGGCGCCGCCCACGGCCAGGTTGCTGCGGAACTCGCCCTCGCTGGGCACCCGGTTGATCGCCCCGAGGGCTTCGCCATCCACCAACAAAATGCGCTTATCGCCGGCGCTCACCCCGGGCAAGAACGCCTGCACCATCACGGGCAGCTGCTGCTGGCTGGTGACCAGTTCCAGCAGGGCCCGCAGGCCCGGGGCGCTGGCGCTGCTGCGCACCACCCCCTGGCCGGCCCGGCCCCCCAGGGGCTTGAGCACCACCTCATCGTGGTCGGCGGCAAAGGCGGCCAGCTGGTCGGTGCTGCTGCTCACCAGCGACGGCGCCATCAGGTGGCTGAAGCGCAGGGCGCCGATCTTTTCGTTCCAGGCCCGCAGGGACGCCGGCCGGTTCAGCACCCGCACGCCGGCCCGTTCGCCGAGATCGAGCAGGTGGGTGGCATAGAGGTAGGCCTCATCCACGGGCGGGTCCTTGCGCATCCACACCCGGGGGAAGTGGTCCAGGGGCAGCAGCTGGGGTTCCTCCAGCCAGAACCAGGGCTCGGGCACCTGCCAGCCGGCCTCTGAGGGGGCGAACTCGGCCAGGCGCACGGGCTGGGCCCGCACCCAGGCGCCGTGGCCGGAGAGCGGGGCGGCGGAGCCACTGGCCAGCTGGCCGGCGGCAGAAAGATCGCCCATGGTGCAGACCCACACCTGCTGGCCGGCCCGTTGGGCCGCCTGCATCAGGGCCACGCTCGAATCCTTGGCGGGCCGCAGCCGCGCGATCGGATCAACGATGAAGAGTTGGGGCTCCTTCAAGACTCAGGCTCCCAGCAGCGCATCGAGCTGGCCGGAACGCTCGAGGGCATGCAGGTCATCGCAACCGCCGACGTGCTGGCCGTTGATGAAGGTTTGGGGCACGCTGCGGCGGCCGCCGCTCTTGGCGGCCATGGCGGAACGGGCCGGCTCATCGCCATCGATGGCGAACTCGGTGTAGCTGACGCCCTTGCGATCGAGCAGGGCCTTGGCCCGCACGCAGAAGGGGCAGGCGCGCCAGGTGTAGATCTCCACGGTTGCCATGGCTGTCGTCGCCCCAAAGATCAGGTCAGTGGCTGGATCCTAGGGGCGACGCTGACGCCCCTAGCCCACTCATGACCATGGCTACGACCATGACTATGACCATGGTCATGGCCATGGTCATAAGCTGACTGGATCGGCCCCCCTAACCCCTGCAGCGATGACCCAGCGGATTTCCGCCAGCCAGTTCAAGGCCCGCTGCCTGGGGCTCATGGATCAGGTGGCCCTCAGCGGCGAGCCGCTCCTGATCACCAAAAACGGCGAACCGGTGGCGGAATTGCACCCCTGCCAACCCGCCGTTGTCACCAACCCCTTCGGCCTCCACCCCCAAACACGCCTGCTCGGTGATGTGATCAGCCCGCTGGACGTCTCCTGGGATGCCTTGGCGTGATCCTGCTGGATACCCACGTGCTGCTCTGGCTGGATTGCGATGCCCCCCAGCTGGGGGCCCAAACCCGTGACCAGATCCGTGACTTCTGGGGCCGCCACCAGGTGGCGGTCAGCGCCATCAGCTTCTGGGAAGTGGCGATGCTCCAGGAGCGCGGCCGCATCTCCCTGGCGGTGCCTGCCCTGGTCTGGCGTGACGATTGGCTCAAGGCCGGGCTGACGGAACTTCCCCTCGACGGCCGTGTTGCCATCCAAGCGGCGGAACTGCAGCCGTTTCACCCCGATCCCGCCGATCGCTTCATCTGTGCCACCGCCCAGGCCGGGGGGCTGGCCCTAGCCACCGCCGACCGAGCCATTCTCGATTGGACCGCATCACTGCCGCGGCTGAATGCGCGCCATTGAGTACGGTCGACACCACTGATTGGCCCCACCGGTGCTCGACCTCACCGACTTCAAGCGCGACCTCTCCGAGCTCACTGACCGCCTGGGCCATGCCCAGGACTGTCTTTGACGTCCCTGCCCTAAACGCCCGCCAGCGGGACCTGGAACAGCTGGCCTCCCAACCGGACTTCTGGGACGACCAGCTGGAGGCGCAGAAGAAAATGCGCCAACTCGATGACGTCAAGGCCCAGCTGGAGCAGCTGGACTCCTGGCGCGCCGCCATCGTGGATGGCCAGGCCACCCTGGAGCTCTACGACCTCGAACCGGACGAGGAGCTGCTGGCCGAATCGAACACGGCCCTGCAGGGCCTCAAGGCCGACCTGGACCGCTGGGAACTGGAGCGCCTGCTCAATGGCCCCTACGACAAGGAGGGGGCGGTGATCTCGATCAATGCCGGTGCCGGCGGCACCGACGCCCAGGACTGGGCCCTGATGTTGATGCGGATGTACACCCGCTGGTCGGAAGACCACAACATGCGGGTCACGGTGGCGGAACTCTCGGAAGGGGAAGAGGCGGGGATCAAGAGCTGCACGATCGAAATCGTGGGCCGCTACGCCTACGGCTACCTGCGCAATGAAAAGGGCACCCACCGGCTGGTGCGCATCTCCCCCTTCAACGCCAACGACAAGCGCCAAACCAGCTTTGCCGGCGTGGAAGTGATGCCGAAGCTCGAGCAGGAAGTGAAGCTCGATATCCCCGAAAAAGACCTGGAGATCACCACCTCCCGCTCCGGCGGCGCCGGCGGCCAGAACGTCAACAAGGTGGAAACGGCGGTGCGCATCCTGCACATCCCCACGGGCCTGGCCGTGCGCTGCACCCAGGAACGCTCCCAGCTGCAAAACAAGGAAAAGGCCATGGCCCTGTTGATGGCCAAGCTGCTGGTGATCGCCCAGGAGCAGCGGGCGGCCGAGATCGCCGACATCCGCGGCGACATCGTCGAGGCGGCTTGGGGCAACCAGATCCGCAACTACGTGTTCCACCCCTATCAAATGGTGAAAGACCTGCGCACGGCGGAGGAAACCACCGACGTGCAAGGGGTGATGGATGGCGACCTGGATCCCTTCATCCAGTCGCTGCTGCGCCAGGGTGTGGAGGTGGGAGCCGCCTCAGATGACTGACACCAGCCCGGAAACCAGCTCAGAAGCCAACCCGGCAGCCCCGAGCGAGGCCCCTGCGACAGCAACGGCTGAGGCCTCCTCGGCCATGGCTGCTGCATCCGCAGAACCCAGTGAGGCGGCGCCCCGCACCGCTGAGCCGCCGCCCAGTTTTGTGAAATTGGCCATGCGCAACATGGTGCGCAAGGGGCGCCAGAGCCTGCTGCACTTCGGCCTCACCGCCGTGGGCTTCATCGGCTTCATCCTGCTGGTGGCCTGGTTCGGCCGCCCGACCCTGCCCCAATGAGCCCCACCGACCCGGGCCCAGGCTCCAACAGCACCAGCAGCGAGCGCCCCCAAACCGGAAACCAGGCCAGCGGCCCCGCCATCGACCTGGACCTGGCCTTCAGCAGCGACGACGACCTGGCCGAGGCCCTGCTGAACCAGGCCGGCCCCCTCGCCGACCCCCTAGCGGGCGCGGATTTCTGGCACGAACGCCTCAGCGGCTGGCTGGACGCCCTGCAGGCCGAACTGCCCGAAGCGCTGCAATCGCAGGCCTACTGCCTGGGCCTGCAGCTGGTGAGCGACGCCAGCATCGCCGCCCTCAACCAGGACTGGCGCGGCCAGGGCGGCCCCACGGACGTGCTCGCCTTCGCCGCCCAGGACGACGACCTGGAGGGGGCCTTCCCCATGCCCCTACCGCCCCAGCTGGAACGGGACGGCGAGGAGGACAGCGAGGACGAGGGGGATGACGGGGAAGACGGGCCCGAGTGGGACGACCTCGATGAAACCGACGAGGCTGATGACGGGGACTGGGACCCCACCTTTGGGGCCCTGGAGCTCGGCGACATTGTGATTTCGCTCGACACAGCCGCCCGCCAGGCCCCAGAGCACGGCCACAGCCTGGAGCAGGAATTGCTGTTCCTGGCCAGCCACGGGCTCTTGCACCTGGTCGGCTGGGATCACCCCGACGACGCCAGCCTGGCGGCCATGCTGGCCCGCCAGGAGCGGCTGCTTACCCTCTCTGGCCCCTAGCGCCTGAGGCCGCCGCGGGCGTCTGAAGGGAACTAAGCCTTCGACTTAACACGTTCCCAACCCTTCTGCCGGCCCTGGACCGAAGGAACGGTGACCAAGGCAGCTTTCCCATCCGGCTAGCGGCGATAAGGTTCAGGCCAGCGGCAGACCTTTGGGCGCCTATGGCGATGCTTGTTCCCCAGGATCCCCGTCCAGGTGCCGTGTCCTATCTCACCGGCAGGAGCAAGGCCCCCGATCCCGCCCGCGACGCCGCCACCCCAGGGGCGGAACCGCCGGCAGACGGGCGATCCCCAGCAGGCCGCAGACCCCATCGCATCGGAGCCTGGACCGTGGCCGGCAACCTGGGGGTGAGTTTTCGCTACGCCGCCCAGGGCCTCAGCTACGCCTTCAGCAGCCAGCGCAATTTCCGCATCCACGTCGGCACGGGCTTTGTCGTGTTTGGCCTAGGCCTATGGCTGCAACTGAGTGTCGACCGCCTGGCCGTGCTGGTGCTCACCGTGGCCGCCGTGCTGGTGCTGGAGCTGCTCAACACCGCCACTGAAGCGGTGGTGGACCTGGCCATCGGCCGCCGCTTCCACCCCCTAGCCCGCATCGCCAAGGACTGCGCCGCCGCCGCTGTGCTGGTGGCCTCCCTGTCTTCGCTGTTGATCGCCCTGCTCTTGCTGATTCCGCCCCTGGCCGCCCGGCTGGGCCTGTGAGCCCGCTTGGGCCTGGGGCGCACTGGGCCTGTGAGCCGCTCCGCGTTTGAACCGGCCAAGCCTGGGAACCGGCTCGGCCTTTGAATGGGTGCAGGTGAGCGCCCCAGAGGCGTAGGGGACCCCATGCTGCTTGTGCTCGACAACTACGACAGCTTCACCTTCAACCTGGTGCAGTACCTGGGGGAGCTGGCGGCCGACCACCCGATTGCCGCCGAGCTGCGGGTGGAGCGCAATGACGCCCTCACCCTGGAGCAGATCCGGGCCCTGGCCCCCGATGCAATCCTGATCTCCCCGGGCCCCGGCGACCCCGACCAGGCCGGGGTCTGCCTGCAGGTGCTGAAGGAGCTGGGGCCGGAGCTGCCGATCCTGGGGGTGTGCCTGGGCCACCAGTGCCTGGCCCAGGTGTTTGGCGGCCAGGTGGTGCGGGCGGCTGAACTGATGCATGGCAAGACCTCACCGGTGCTGCACGCCGGCCAGGGGGTGTTCCAAGACCTGCCCAATCCCCTCACCGCCACCCGCTACCACAGCCTGATCGCCGAGCGCAGCTCCCTGCCGGCCTGCCTCGAGATCACGGCCTGGCTGGAGGACGGCACGATCATGGGCCTGCGCCATCGGGAGTACCCCAACCTGCAGGGGGTGCAGTTCCACCCGGAAAGCGTGCTCACCCAGGCGGGCCACCAGCTGCTGGCCAACTTCCTGCGCCAGGCGGCCACTCCCGCCCCAGCGGCGGTGTCGCCCCAGGGCTGATCCCTGGGCCCATCCCTGATCGGCCCGTTGGGCCCCACCCAGGCAGCCCTGCTGGCTGGGCTGAAACCCTGGCCTGCCTGGCCAGCACTGCTAGGTTCGCGCCACTGTCATCGCTTTGGGCGCCCTTCCGCCATGGCCCTGCTTTCTGGCCCTTTCCGGCGCCGCCCATCGGACCACGGTCCTATGCAGCCGGCCAGCCGCCAGGGCTGCCTGGCCCTGGGCCCAGCGCGCCTGGCCGCTGGCCTGGCCGCCGGCAGCCTGCTGCTGGGCCTGGGCGCCCCGATCGCGCGGGCCGACACCGGGGTCACGATCACCAGCTATGGCCACAGCGCCCTGCTGGTCCAGGGCGGGGGCTCCAGCGTGCTGCTCAATCCCTTTAAGGCCGTGGGCTGCGCCGCCGGCCTGACGCCGCCCCGGCCCGCCGCCACCGTGATCCTGGCCAGCAGCCGCCTGGCCGATGAGGGGGCCGGCGGCGGTGGCGGCCGCTTCCTGGTGAGCCCCGGGTCCTATCGCATCAATGGCCTGGCGATCGAAGGCATCGCCGCCCCCCACGACCGGGTCGGCGGCCGCCGCTTCGGCCAGGCCACGATCTGGCGTTGGAAACAGGGCGGCCTCGAGATCGCCCACCTGGGCGGCACCGCCGCCGAACTGCTGCCCGCCGACCGGGTGCTGCTGGGACGGCCCGACGTGCTGGTCATCGGTGTCGGCGGCGGCGCCAAGGTCTACGACGGCGCCGAAGCGGCTGCGGTGGTGAAGGGCCTGGCACCCCGCCGGGTGATCCCGGTGCAATACGTGAGCGGCAAAACGCCAAAAGACTGTGACCAGGGCAGCATCGACCCCTTCCTCAAGGCCATGGCCGGCACCCCGGTGAAACGGGGCGGCAACAGCATCAGCCTGCCCGCCAAGCTCTCGGACGCCACCCAGATCCTGGTGCTGCGCTAGGGCCGGTGCCCTTGGGCTCAGGGGAAGTTGGCGCGGAGGTGGGGTTGGACTGGTCCCCCAACGGGGCCCAATCGAGCCATCTCGATGGCACCACCCCTCCTTCACCAAGCTTCAACCCTGCCGCCAGCCATCCCCATGCTCCGCCGCCGTCAACTCCTGAGCCTGGGCCTGGCCGGGCTCGGCACCGCCCTGTTGGCCCCCACCCGCCGGGCCAGCGCCAGCGACCAGGGCTTACGGGTGCTTGTGGTGGGCGCCGGCCTAGCCGGCCTGGCAGCGGCGCGCCAGCTGCAGCAGCAGGGCCACCGGGTGACCGTGCTGGAGGGGCGCGATCGCCTGGGGGGGCGCACCTGGACCAGCCGGGCCTGGCCGGACCTGCCCCTAGACCTGGGGGCCGGCTGGATCCATGGGACCAGCGGCAACCCGATCACGGCCCTGGCCCGCAGCAGTGGCGCCCGGCTGGTAGACACCAGCCTCGAGAACGCCCTGGTCTATGGCGCCGATGGCAAGCCCCTCAGCGCCAGTCAGGAGCAACAACTCGATCGCCTCGACCGGCGCCTGGTGGCCGCCGTCGCCCAGGCCCAGGAGCAGGAGGGCCCAGACCTCTCCCTTCAAGGCCTGGTGGCCCGCACCTTCGGCTGGGACCGCCTCAGCAGCGACGACCGCCAGCGGCTCAGGTACTTAGTCAACAACCGCTATGAACAGGAATACGGCGCCAGCGCCCAAGCCCTCTCCAGCCGCTGGCTGGACATGGATGGGGCCTACGGCGGCGGCGAAGCCCTGCTGGTGCCTGGCTTTAGCGCCATCGTCGAAGCCCTGGCCCAGGGGCTGACGATCCTCAGCGGCCAACGGGTGCAGGAGGTGATCTGGGGCGGCGCCAGCGCGGTAGCTGGCGGATCAGCTGGCGTCACGGTGGTCTGCCAGGCCGGACCCCAAGGCGAACCGCGCCGCTTTGAGGCCGACAAGCTGGTGCTCACCGTGCCCCTGGGGGTGCTCAAGGCCGGCTCGATCCAGTTCAACCCGCCCTTGCCGGCCGCCAAACAGGCCGCGATCCAACGCCTGGGCATGGGCACGCTCAACAAGTGCTGCCTGCGTTTTGCACGCCCCTTCTGGCCCACGGACGTGGACTGGCTCGGCCAGATCGACCCGGGCCCGGGTGACTGGATGGAATGGGTGAGCCTGGCGAAACCCCTGAACCAGCCGGTGTTGATTGGCTTCCACGCCGGCCCCTCGGCCGTAGCCCTAGAAGCCCTCGACGACGCTGCCGTGGTGGCCAGCGCCATGGCCAGCCTGCGGCGCCTCTATGGGCCGGGGATTCCCGAGCCAATCGGCGTGCAAATCAGCCGCTGGCACGCCGATCCCTTCAGCGGCGGCGCCTATTCCTTCAACGCCCTCGGCAGCACGCCAGTCGACCGGCAGGTGCTGGCCAAACCCCTGGCCCAGCGCCTGTTCTTCGCCGGCGAAGCCAGCCACCCCAACCTGTTTGGCACCGTCCACGGCGCCTACCTCTCGGGCCTCAGGGCCGCAGCGGAGCTTCAGGCCAGCCCCTCAATCGCCCCGTAGGCCCGCCAGAACTGCTCCATTTGCGCCTTGGTGCCCAAGCTCACCCGCAGGGAGCCATCGATGAGGGGCTTGCCCGCCATCGAGCGCACCAAAATCCCCGCCTGGCGCAGGGCCTGCTCCACGGCCCGGGGGTCGCCCTGGGGCCAGATCAGCAGGTAATTGCCGCCGGCGCTGTGGTGGCGCACGCCGGCCTGGACCAACTGGGCCACCAGCCAGTCGCGGGCGCCCAGCACCTCGGCCACGTAGGCGTCCACGTAGGCCTGGTCGGCCAGGGCGGCCAGGGCGGCCGTCACCGCCAGGCTGTTGATGTCGTAGGGACCGGTGACGCGGCTGATGCGATCGACCACGGCCGGAGCCCCAATCGCAAAACCGATCCGCAGGCCCGCCAGCCCCGCCGTTTTGGCCAGGGAGCGCAACACCACCAGGTTGGGGTAGGCCGCAAAGGGATCGCCGCCACCCAGCAGAGCCGGCAACACGCTGTCGCCGGTGAAGGCCTCATAGAGCTCATCCACCACCACCAGGGTCTGGGGCGCCGCCGCCGCCAGGGCCAGGATCTGGTCTGGGGCCAGGCGGGTGCCGGTGGGGTTGTTGGGGTTGCAGATCAACAGCAGCTTGGGCGGGGTCACCCCGGGCCGCAGCAGGGCGGCCGTGAGCGCCTCCAATGGGAAGGCGAAATCGGGCAGGGCGTAGGGAATCGCCTCGATCGCCATGCCCTGCATCTGGGCGCAGGGCGTGTAGTAGCCAAAGGTGGGGCTGGTGGTGAGCAGCCGATCGCCCCGGTCGCCATAGGCATGGAACACGGCATGGATCGCCGCATCCACCCCGTTGAACAGGCCGATGTGGTCCGCGCTTAAGCCCCCGGAGCCCGGAGCCTGGGATGCCGCCACGCCAGCGGTCGCCACCAGGGAGGCCACCACCGCCTCGCGCAGGCCGTCGTATTCGGGGTAAATGGCGAAGTGATCGGCCGGCATGGCCCGAATCGCCGCCACCACCTGGGGACTGGGCCCCACCGTGTTCTCGTTGAAATCGAGCCGCAACAACCCCCGCCGCCCCTCCAAGGGCGCGCTGTAGGCCGTGAGCGACTCCACCTCAGGGCGAGCCTGGGGAAAGGGCAAGGGAACGGAACTCTCCATGGGAGCGGGATCGATCACAGGGCCCAATCGCTCCACGGGCTGCAGCCAGGGCCGGCCTGGGTCCGATGCACCGCCACCCCCAGCCACTGCCCGCCGCGCCGGATGCCACTGGGATCAAGCGGGGGGAAGGGGGTCAACCGGGGGTGGCGCGACTGCCAGGGGCAGCCTAGGTGTGGGGTTGGCTGGGATCAGAGGGAGTCATGCAGCAGGCGCCCTTGCGTGCGAGCGGTGAACTCCAGGGTTCCAGGACCGGGGCAATGCTGGTTGGTTGCGGCCTGACTGGAGACAACTAGATCCACCGGAATCAACAGTCCGCGCAGGGCCTTTTGGAGCCGCACCACTTCGCTGTAGTGATTGGCCCCTGTGGGTTCCACCACCAGCAGGTCCAGATCGTTGGCGCCCTCAAGAGGTCCGCGGGCAGCCGAACCGAAGGCGATCAGCCGCAGGGGAGAAGCCACAGCCACAAGCCGAGCCACCACAGCATCAATCTTGTCTGCGGTGACGGCCCAGGCACACTCCTCAAGCAGCACCCCCTGGGGCAGGCCAGCAGCTGGTTGCTGGGCAGGGGCGGCGGCCAAGGCGGGGCTGGCTTGGGTCATGGGGCCAAAGGATGCTGCCCAGAGACAGGCTGCATTGACTGACTAAGGCGTTTGACGGGGCGGGCCTGTTGGCGAGATCCCACGTCCAACCGCCACGCACCCAGCCGCGCCTATCCGCTCCAAGCTCGGAATCCACAGCAGGCAAGGGCCGAGCTTGAGGGTATCGGCACTGGGGCGGCAGGGGGCTTGGCGGGAGCGGCGGGCGGGGCCGTCGGCCTTGGGCAGCGGCAGCTGGTTGTAGATGCGGCGGGGGCCCAAGGGCGGGAGCGCCACCATGGGCTATACCCACGCCCGCAACAGTGGCCCTAGGAGTGCGTGGCTCGGCGGACCTTGTGTAGCGCAGAGAACAGGTGGTTCTCGGATCCGCGATCTAGACCCGCTGCGGGGCATCCTTTATATTGAATCCAATACTTGTGCTAGACTTACTCGAGGCTCTTTAGCTACCTTGCGAGTGGTTCACGGAACCTGTCAAAGCCAAGTTAGCTTGACTTGCCCTACACTCTCCACGTCTTTAAGACGAGCATGCGATGAGCTCTGATCTTACGCCTATTAATCCGACAGAGCTCGCAGAAACTGTTGACGCATTCCAGACTGGTCTAGGCGCATATCTCGATCGGCTTGGCCTACCCAGTGAAAACGTACTCGTTCCAATACGTGAAAGAGGGCGAGTTATTTCGAATCTTCCCGGCGTGATCGAGCAAGTGCCGGCAGCCCTACTTCCTAATTCACATTACATATCTAAGTTTGTTGCCGCTTGCGGTGCGGGACTTTTTGATGCCGCCCTAAACTTTCTGTGGGATGAAACAATTCAGAATCTTCGGGCTAAAGTTGCTCGTTTTGATCTTGACTACTTCTTTGATAGCGTTGTCACGAATCCAGACCGGCGCAGAAAGCTCAAAGACGAAGAGAGCTTGACTGAGCTTGATGATTGGGAGCTGGTTCGAGGCTGCCAGCTAACCGGGATCTTATCCGAAATCGGTTTCAAACATCTTGACTACATTCGCAATATGCGAAACTGGGCAAGTGCAGCGCATCCAAACCAAGTCGACCTTACCGGTCTGCAACTTGTTTCTTGGCTGGAGACTTGTATCCGTGAGGTTGTAGCGGTTGAGCCCTCGGGTCCGGTAATCGAGGTTAGGCGCTTACTTGGAAATATTAGAACTAATGTTTTAACTACCGCCGATGTCGCCCCGATTAACCGCAATATTCAATTGCTTCCCGCAGGTCTTGCTACATCGCTGCTTCGTACTATCTTTGGGATGTTTGTTGACTCCAATGTGACTGCTGATGTAAAGAATAATATTCGCCTTATTGCTCAAGCCGCATGGAATCAAGCTCCCCGTGAAGCCAAGCAAGAACTTGGCCTTAAGTATGCGGTTTTTTCGGCTAACGGTGAAGTATCGCGGCGCGACTCGGCGAGAGAATTTCTTGAAACAGTTAACGGCCTTACTTTTCTGCCATCCGATACCCTTGCACTTGAACTTTCTGAAAAAGTAGAAAACCTATATGAAGCGCATACTGGCTTCAATAACTTCCATCATGAGCCTGCTCATGCTCGGGCACTTGCCGCTTATGTTCCCGAAAATGGCGATGTGCCAGAAGCAATAAGGAATCAATATGTCAAAACAATCGCAATGTGCTATGTAGGAAACGGATATGGTGTCTCTAACGCTGCATATCCATACTATGAAAAATTGGCGTCTCGCTTTAAGGATTCAGAAATCTCAATCCTATGTCGCTTGCCCCAAGATCCAGAGTTCGCATCCCGACTTCAATTCTCATCATGTGCAGAGCAGTATCGAGCACTGACCAAGTATCTTATGGCTAGAACCTCAAATCAAAGACTGATTGAAGTGCTCGACTTCATTGCGACAAGGGCAGATCAGCAGATTTCAAAACTGTCAACGACAAGCCGGTATAAACAGTTACTGGGTGATGAGTAGCCAGCAAACAACCCGATGCACCTGTTACGGCATGGGTTTCCCGTTTTTGCCCACGATTGTGCGTACAGGTGATCGGGAGCGTTAGGCGTATGACCAATCCGAGGTTTTAGCCTCCGAGTGCCATTTGGGGTAATCTGAAGAATGTCATACTTCGATTTTGACAATGAGGCTCGGATACACGATTCTGTACATCGTAGATGTCGCTTCATCCCTGAGTTTCTACGAACGTGCATTTGGGCTTAAGCGGCGCTTCCTCCATGAATCAGGACCCTATGGAGAACTTGAGACTGGAGAAACAACGCTTTCATTTGCTGCACATGAACTGGCCGATGGCAATTTCCCAGGTGGCCATGTCCGCGCCGATGAATCAGCAACACCACTGGGGATGGAAATCGGCCTGGTGACCGCTGACGTGGCTTCTGCCCATGCTGATGCATTGAGGGAAGGTGCCATTGAATTAAGTGCACCTGTCACGAAATCATGGGGACAGATAGACTCGTATGTTCGTGCCCCTGATGGATGTCTCATTGAACTCTGTTCGCCAGTCAGCGAGTAAATGCAACGCCTAACATCAAGTTAGGAGGGGGGCTGGCTTGTAGGCATAGGAGGGCAACTGTCAAAGTCATTGCCGATTGAAAGCTTTGGCCAACGGTTGTATCCAATAGCAGGGTCATTGGAGCGATGGAGTCGAATCATCTCTACTTCCTTTGCAGAAAGCTCGGCTTCAGTTGCAGTGCAGGACTCCCACAGAATTTCCTTTCTCAGTGTATAGTCTCTGCGAACATCCTCTGGAAGGGCTTCGAAGTCTGCATTTACAAGGTTCATGTCGGGGCTGCCCATGTATCGAGCACTCCCAATGCTGTCCTTGCCCACATAGATCTTGCCAGTCGGGTATGTGATCTTATACACCTGCTTCATGAGGGTACTGACGGCACTTTAGCATTATAGTGCCTCTGCTGGAGAATGGAATAAAACGCGTGGCACCCTGCCGTTTGCCAGTTACTGTACATGTTGCCGAAGATGCCGCCTAACATCAAGATTCAGCGGACTAGAGTCAAGTCTATGTCTACGTGCCATTCGACTGCCGCCGCTGATCTTGAGCGTTAGACTAACTAGAGCGTTGCCGGCCTTGCGCTAGCCCCCCTGACGAAGCTCTAGGCTGTCAGCATCAGTGTCCAGAATTCCTCTGTCCGCATGCCAAGTGCCACGATCAAAATATTCTTGGTTCATGGTGATCCGAAACGGCTGCGGACTGCTGAGATATCTAACTGGATTGGAAAGGCTGTTGCTGGGCCAAGAAGCGAGTTTGAAGGCGTCATCTCACGAGAAGAAGCCGAGGGGTCTGGTGTCTATTTTCTGACGGGTTCAGATCCCGAAAGTGGCAAGCCTTCAATCTACGTCGGAGAGGCTGAATGTATTCGTGATCGCCTGAAGTCTCACCTGCAAAAGGATTTCTGGAATCAGGTTTCTTTCTTCGTCAGCAAAGACGAAAATCTTACCAAGGCTCATATCAGGTACTTGGAGGGAAAACTGATTGAACAAGCACGCAAAGTCTCTCGTGCTTTAGTTGTAAACAATCAGAGCAGTGGTGCTCGTCTTCCCGAGTCGGACCGAGCAGATCTTGAGACTTTTCTTGAGAAAGTTAATCAGCTCCTGCCTGTTCTGGGGATCGAACTCCTAGTCCCGACAGTGCCCAAACCCGGAGCCAAGTTGGAAGTAGAGTTATTGACATGCGAAATCAAGGGTGTCAAAGCACGAGGGCACCTGTCTCCGAACGGCTTTGTAATTCTCTCAGGTTCCCAGGCGGTACTGAATGAGCGCCCATCAACGCAAAAGTATCCCTGGGCGTTGAACATGAGGCTGAAGCTCAAAGAGGAAGGTTGTCTTGCTATCGCAGCAGACTCACTTGTCTTTACAAGAGATACCGAGTTCACCAGTCCCAGTGCAGCAGCGGCAGTAGTCCATGGTGGACATGCGAATGGACTTATGGCATGGAAGGATTCAGAGGGTCGCCCCCTTAAGCAGATTGAAGCCGCATAACATCCAGATACAGAAGGCGAGAGCGTAAAGCTGCCTCCTTGATTCTGATCGAGTGCCCGCTTCCGATCTGGAGCGTTAACCCCACAGTGGCGAGACCATGCAGAACCCGTGAGCATGGATTAGGCAGGATTCCCGGCTGATAGGCAAGAAGCCGTCGTCTGAAATTCCCTTAATCCCCCTCCTATCCGCTCCAAGCTCGGAATCCCCAGCAGCCCTAGGCCGAGCTTGAGGGTGACGGCGCTGAGGCGGCAGAGGGCTAGACAGGAGCGGCGGGCGGGGCAGTCGGCATTGAGCACCGGCACCTGGTCGTAGAAGCGGTTGAACACCTGGCTGAGTTCGAACAGGACACTGCATAGCCGGTTGGGCAACAACTCCTCCTCCACCTCGGCGAACACCGCATCGAACTGGAGCAGCTGGCGCACCAGGGCCCACTCTTGGGATCGCTGAACTAGAGCTCGTCCGTATGGACCTTGCTTGCCTCTCCGGGTCGGCTTCAGCCCTGGCAAATGGGGCCAGACGCCATCTGGAGCACTGGCCACTGGTACTGATCAGTGGTACCATGCCTTGATGAAGCGCAGGCACCAGCGCACCCTGGAGTTGATCTTTGCTCGGCCTGTCAGCGGCGGCCTGCCTTGGCGGGATGTTGAAGCTCTGTTTGTGGAGCTTGGAGCGGAAGTGAGCGAAAGGGCCGGGAGCCGGGCTGCTGTTGTGCTGTTCGGCGAGGTGAGGGTCTTTCACCGGCCCCATCCTTCCCCGGATAGCGACAAGGGGGCTGTTGCTTCGATTCGAAAGTGGTTTGAAGAACACGGAGTCACGCCATGAACCTGATGACTGTCGATGGCTACAGCGCCAAGATTGACTACGACGCAGAGACCGATCTGTTTCGCGGTGAGATTCTGGGGCTTAATGGCGGCGCTGACTTTTATGGGGCCAATCCAGAGGAGCTCCGTCAGGAGTTCAAAAAATCGCTCGATGTCTTCATGGAGGTCTGCAAGGAAAAAGGCATTGAACCGCTTAAACAGTATTCCGGTAAGTTCAATCTTAGGATTCCAGCTGAGCTGCACGCAAAGCTTGCCATGACTGCCCAGGCACAGGGCAAAAGCCTGAATGTCTTGGCTCAAGAAGCCCTTGAGAAAAGTATCACCGGTTCATAGGGCGGTTAACACACCGATGGCCATCAAAGGCCACGAGAAGATCTCGAGAATGTCTCGAGGTTAGGCAGGAGCCTGATCGACCAGCTCTCTGGAGCCAGCGATCGGCAGCATGAACAGCACAGCAGCGAAAGGAAGGGGAAGCATCAGGCGTTGCTTGAGCAGGATTCCAGACTGATGGCCAAGAGAGCGGAGCCAGAATTCCCCTAATCCCCCCCCCTCACATCCGCTCCAAGCTCGGAATCCCCAGCAGCCCCAGGCCGAGTTTGAGGGTGTCGGCGCTGAGGCGGCAGAGGGCTAGGCGGGAGCGGCGGGCGGGGCCGGCGGCTTTGAGCACCGGCACCTGGTCGTAGAAGCGGTTGAACACCTGGCTGAGTTCGAACAGGTAGCTGCACAGCCGGTTGGGCAACAACTCTTCCTCGACCTCGGCGATCACCGCATCGAACTGGAGCAGCTGGCGCACCAGGGCCCACTCCTGGGGTTCGCTGAATTGCAGCTCGGCCGTGTCATCAGCGCCGCCGGAGTCCAGGTCGCCGCCCTTGCGGGCGATGCCGGCGATGCGCACTACCGCATAGAGCAGGTAGGGGGCCGTGTTGCCGCTGAGGGCCAGCATGCGATCGAAGCTGAACTGGTAATTGGTGATCCGGTTCTGGCTGAGGTCGGCGTATTTCACCGCCGCCAGGCCCACGGTGGTGGCCACATGGTTGATGAAGGCGTCGTCTTCGCTGCGCTCTTCCTCCTGGAGGCGACGGCGCAGGTCGGCTTCGGCCCGCTCCACGGCCTCATCGAGCAGGTCCTTGAGGCGCACGGTGTCGCCGGAGCGGGTCTTGAGCTTTTTGCCGTCCTCCCCCTGCACCAGCCCGAAGGGCACATGCTCGAGCCGGCCATCCGCGGGGATCCAGCCGGCCCGCCGCGCCACCTGGAACACGCCGGTGAAGTGGTTGGCCTGGCCGGCATCGGTCACATAGATCACCCGGCGGGCGCCATCGCCCTCGGGGGCCGCAGCGAAGCGATAACGGATCGCCGCCAAATCGGTGGTGGCGTAGTTAAAGCCGCCATCGCTCTTCTGCACGATCACCGGCAGGGGCTTGCCGTCCTTGCCCTGCAGGCCCTCGAGGAACACACAACCGGCGCCGTCATCGACAGCCAGCAGGCCGCAGGTCTGGAGATCGGCCACCACCGCTTCGAGGTAGGGGTTGTAGAAGGATTCGCCCCGTTCGCTGAGGCGAATATCGAGCCGGTCGTAGAGGAGTTGGAATTCGCGGCGCGACTGGTCGCAGAGCAGGGTCCAGGCCTTGCGGCTGATCGGATCGCCGCCCTGGAGCTTCACCACCTCCTCCCTGGAGGTGGTTTGGAAGGCCTCGTCGCTATCGAACCGCTGCTTGGCCTGGCGGTAGAAGGCCACCAGATCGCCCAGGTCCACCGCATCGGCGGTGTCGAGGGCCTCGGGCGCCACCTGCTTGAGGTGGGTGATCAACATGCCGAACTGGGTGCCCCAATCGCCCACGTGGTTGAGGCGCAGCACCGGATGGCCGCGGAACTCCAGCACCCGCGCCAGGGAGTCGCCAATGATCGTGGAGCGCAGGTGCCCCACATGCATCTCCTTGGCGATGTTGGGGCTGGAGAAATCCACAATCACCGGCGCCACGGCCGCCTCGCCGGCCTCCGAATCGGCGGCGGGAAGGGACGCGGCGACGCTCGGAACCCCCAGGCGCGGATCCCCCAGGCGCCGTTGCACTTCGGCAGCCAGGCGCTCGGGCCGCAGCGTGAGGTTGATGAAGCCCGGTCCGGCGATCTGGGGGGCTTCAAACTCCGCCGAGAAGGCGGGATCGGCGGCCAGCTCGGCCACGATCGCCTCGGCAATCTTGCGGGGAGGCTGGCCCAGGGGCTTGGCCAGGGCCAGGGCGCCATTGGCCTGGAAATCGCCAAATTCGGGCTTGCTGGCGGGCCCCAGGGCGGGATCGAGGGGCTTGCCGCTGGCCTCGGCCGCCGCCGCCGCCTCGGGGAAGGCCCGCCCGGTGGCGGCGCGCAGCTGGCCTTCGAGGGCGTGGAGAACGGTCAGCATGGTTAACGAAGAACCGCGGCAGAGCGGCTGGGACTGTCCTTGATCATCCCTCCCGGTGAAGGCCTGGAACGACAGCGCCGCTGCCATGGCCCTAGCGGCCAAAGCCACCGAAGCCGTTTGGGGGGGAGTTCCCTGGGGCGGCGAGCAGCTGATCGACTGCCTGGTTCAGCGTCAGGCACACCTCACCGTTGGCATCAAAGCCCCAAAACCCCCCGCATCTTGGCGATAATTTTCTTCATGTCAGCGTCACTGATTTGGCCTGCTTCCAACAGCTGATTAGCCAAGGCAATTTTGGCCCTGCCCTCTTGCAGCTTGAGCAAGGTGGTGCATTTTTGGGTGAAGTCTGAACCGCCCAATGGGATCATCAAGGCGACCCCTCCGCCAATATCGCTCTTGGTTCCATTTTGGATGCTGTTAGATTGATCGAGACTATTTAATTGACGACCATAAAAAACCAGGGTGGGAGGAACTCGATCCGTGACGGAACAAGTGCTGCCATCATCTAGGTCGAGGTCGATCTTGGGCTGGGGGGGATAGACAGAAAAGCTGTCAAGATCGAGTCTTTCGCCCGCACTTACGGGGTAACCCAAAAGCGAGAGCAGGATTCCGTAGCCAACAGCATGGATCCACCCGTTCGAAGCCCAGCTTCGGGACGCTCGACTAGGGGTTGATAGAGTACGCATGCAAAGTAAGGAGTGCGTTTGGCAACATCGGGCTGAAAGCGGATGGTCAACTTCCGAGATTTTCCCGGAGGGATCTTGAATTCACTCGGCACAATGTCGACGTCTTCGACAAGAATAGGACCGGGCGTCTCATCGTTTTTGCCGGCTCCTTTGAGACGAACCGTTAGCTCAACGGCCTCTTTGCGCGTATGGGAAACAGTCATTTTCACCCGCACAGAGCCAGTCTTAGCGCTGTAGTCTCGTTTGGCAAGAAAAGCGGTCTGGGCCAACGCCGGCCCAGACCACAAAACTGCAAGTAGCAGCAAATTAAGGCGCATGAAATCAGAGGGAGGTGCAGGTTGCGGTTGCGCTGAGAGCGTAGTCTCCAGTTGTCAGAAGACGCTTTGCATTGTCCTGCGTAATCGCAGCTTCGATGTAGCCCCCCTGGCGGACAGCGCCATCGGAGGCCTTGCTGGATGCCTCACCACTGCTCGAAGTATTGACAACAAGATCCACAAGCTCAAGGCTTGGTGTTGCTGCCTCAGCGCCCGTGGGCGCGGTCAGGGAAACGGCGCTAAGGACAACTTTTGAGTTGCCATTGGCAACATAGTTGTACTTGCCTTGGCCGCTGAGTTTGCCGAAATCCGACGAGACATCCATCTTAATGGTGCCGCCATCATTGCTGATGTTGCAGAAGGCAGGGGAATTCCCTTTTGCCTCGATGTCCGCACTTTGAGCGGCAAATAACGGTGAAGGTGCCGCAATCAGGCCAAGGACGATCGCTGCTTTGAGGAATCTCATGAGAGGTGTAAATGTGGACCGCCGAAGTTCTAACCCTTGGCATCGCAGAAAGAGGCTCTTGCATGACCTATGCCGCTCAAGTGCCGCAGGCGCTGTTTTAGTGCGTGAGCCCCTTGATCCCCTAAACCAGCCATGCCAAAGCCGTTTTGGCGAGATAGGTGGGCCCCAGCAAGTACGGGACCTATCGATCAGAAGCAGGCCCCCGCAACCAGGCCGCTGCCCAAGCCATTGCCGCATCACCACGCCTGTAGTTTGTGCCGCCTGCGCTTGCGGCACTTGGGCTTTGATGCCGCTTCCAGCCAGCTTGCGATGGCGAAGAGCTAGACCGCAACCTCGCAAAGGAGCGCTCAGGCGGACGAATGGCAAAATTGGCAATTAATCAAAATGATTGCGGCATCCCCCTAAAATAGCCATGCAATGCTTCAAGCTTGCCCGGGAGTTTCTTGAAGAATATACATCTAAAACTCCCTTAAAATGATGGCATTCACGATCAAGAAACAAGCGCCACATTCAGTGATTGTCCTGGCTCTTCTACAAGTGCAGCGAAGCGCCACCATCGAACAAGCGAATGGAGAAAGATGAAAAAGATGGCATCTAAACTTGTCAAAGCCCTCCAGCATCGGCGTCAGGCCTGGAGGCCCAGCTCCTGCTCCATCCCCGCCAGCACCACCTCGGCCACCAGCTTGATGCGATAGCGGCAGGCCTGGGTTTCGGCGCAGGCGAAGGTGCCGTGCTCCCAATATTTGTTGCTGCCGGCGCCGCCGCCGCAGAGGCCGAAATACTCGCAGCCCTGGCGGCACTGCTCCACCCCGGCATGGATTGCCTGATGCACCCGCTGGAATTTGTCGTTCTCCAGCACCGATTCCAGGCTGGCCGTAAGCACGTTGCCGAAGGAGAAATCGCCATACTCCGCCGTGGCCACCGAAAGCAGTTCCGGATCAAAGGTGGAAAGGTTGCCACGGGCATCCACATTCACGATCGAAAAGGGACTGTTCATGTCGCTGGTGTCCAGCCGCAGATCGCTGCAGGCGTGGCTGATGATCCCCTCAAATTCGCGCAGGCGCAGGCGCTCGGGCTGCTCGCGGCAGCGCTGCCAGAAGCGCTCCAGAAAGGAGCGGTAGTGCTGCTCCACGCCAGCGCCTTCCAGGCTGGAGGTGGCATTGGCGCCCTCGGTTTCCTCCATGTTGAAACCCACGTCCGTAATGCCGTGGTCCACAAAGAAGTCGTAGAGGCCATCGGCCTGAGCCAGGGCATCGGCGGTGAGCACGCAGATCACCTGGAAGGGGATCTGGCGCCGCTGTAACCAACCGATGCCGCGCATCACGGCGGCGTGGCTACCGAGCCCTGTGCGGGTGCGGCGGTGCTGGTCGTGCAGGTCCGCCGGCCCATCCATGCTCACGCCCACATGGATGTCGTTGCGCTCGAAGCAATCACACCAGGCGCCATCAATCACGGTGGCGTTGGTCTGCAACGACTGGCGAATCGTGCTGGCGGGCAGGCCATGGCGGGCCAACACCGCCCGGATGCGGTCCGTGGCCGCGTCGTAGAAGGCGATCGGCATGGTGAGCGGCTCGCCCGCATGCCAGAGCAGGGTGAAGCCTCCCTCCAGATAGGGGCTCTCCAGCACCCGTTCAACCGCGGCCTCCAGGATCTCCAGGGACAGGCGGCTGCGGTCGTCCCGCGTGGGCAGGTAGCAGTAGTCGCAATCGAGGTTGCAGTAGGGGGTGGGCTGCACCACCAGCAAGCGCACTGGGCCGTAGGCCTGGGCGGGCTGCTCGATCCCAGCCTGGGCCTGAACCAGGGTTTCCGTCACCAGGTTTTGGGTCACCAGGCGTCCCTCAACGGGGGTCACCAGCCATTGCGGAAGCCGCCATTGCGGAAGCCACCGTTATAAAAACCGCCGTTGCGGAAACCGCCGTTGTAGAAGCCGCCATTGCGGAAGCCACCGTTATAGAAACCGCCGTTGCGGAAGCCGCCATTGGCCCAGCCCAGCCCAGGGCCGTTGACGAACACCACGGCCAAAGCGTCCTCGGGAACGGCATGGCTAGGGCCCTCGCCGGCCTGCTGGCGTTCCCGCAGGGTGGTAGCGATGCGCTGCAGCCGCGATTCCACCGTGCCCAGCAGGCGATCCGGGCCAGGGGCCGAATCCGGGGCAGCCCCGCTGGCGCCCTCCCCGGGCAGGGTCGCCTGGCTAGCCAGGCCGGTGGCCATGGCGCCGCCGAGGTCCATGGGCAGGGCGGCCACGATCAACAGCAGGCCAAACAGGCGGGAGCGGGAATAAAAGGCCATCGAAGCGGAGCCGAGAAGGGGAACGGGTCGGAACAGGAACGCAGGGGGCCGAAGGCGGCGGGGGTGCGGGTTGGCCGGGGGCTAGGGCGCCTTGGCGCTGGCCGGGGCCGCGGGCAGGGGCCGGATCGCCTCCACACCCAGCAGCACCGTTTCGAAGTAGGCGCGGATCTGCTGCTGGCTGAGCTTCAGGGCGGAGGCCGGACCCACATAGGGGTCGATGGCGGCCATGGCGGCGGGTTGGCCATCGAGGTAGCCCTGCAGCAGGCGGGCAATCGCCAGGTTCGCCAGGTTGCGGAAGCCGGAATCGTTCTCCGGCAGCACGCAGGCCACGGCGTAGCGCTCATAGGGGAGCGCCGGCGTTAGGGCCAGGCCCCGCACCCCACCGCTGCGGGCCCGCTGGGCCAAGAGCAGGGTGTCGCCGATCACGCCCTCCGCCTGGCCGGAACGCAGGGCCTCCAGGGCCGCCGCCAGGGTGGGAACGGCCACCACCACGGCGGCCGGCTGCATGCCCCGCAGTTCGCTCTCCGCCAGGGAGTCCTTAACCACGGCGATGCGGTGGCGGGCCAGGCCCGCGGGCGAACCATCAAAGCGACCGGCCGGTGCCAGCAAGCGCAGGCCGGAGAGGCCGATGGGCAGGGAGTAGTCCACGGTCATCTCCCGATCCCAGGAGAAGGGAATCCCGCAGGCCAGGTCGGCCTTACCCTCGGCCAGGCGCTGGCCCAGGGCGCCCGGATCGGTGAGGGGCTCAAAGCGCAGGGCCACGGGGCGGCCCACGGCCACGGCCAACTCAGCAGCAATGCGGCGCGCCACCTCCACGCCATAGCCCTGGGGCTTGCCCTGGCCATCGAGGCTGAGCAGGGGCGGCGTGTCGGGGGAGCCCACCAACACCAGCTCGCCGCTGCGGGCGACCCGATCGACCACGCTTTCGGCCCGGGCCTGGGCCATGGGCGCCAGGGCCGCCAGCAGGCTGAAGCCCGCGGGCAGCAGGCGGGTCAGGCCAAAGCGAAGCGGCCGGCGCGGCCGGGAACCGGGCTGCAGGCCGGGTTGGGGCAGAGCGGTTTGCGAACAATCGGGTTGCGACAAGGCCAGTTGCGGGGACACAGGTTGCGGCAAGACGAATCGCGGCAAGGGAGCTGGGGAGATGGTCGGGCTGGGGCTGGAATCCGGCAGGGCTGGGTCCGGGGCTGCGGGTGGCCGGGCCTGGGCCCAGGGATCCTTTTCACTTTGGTGACTAGGGCCCGATCCGGCCAGGGATGGGCCCCGAGCTTGGCGGTTTCTTCATGGACCCGAGGGGCTGCAAACGGCCCGATCAACGCCCCCCAGCTCAAGCCTCAAACCGCATGCTCAGATCGAGCCAGCTGCTGCGGGTCACCGGGGCACTGGTGGAGATCAGGTCGATGCCGGTGGCGGCGTAGGCGGCCAGCTGCTCGGGCTGCACGCCCGAAGCTTCCAGCACCACCGCCGAGCCGCGGGCGGCGGCGAGAGCCCGCAGGCGCGGCACCAGCTCGGCCAGGGCGGCGGGGCTGAATTCATCGAGCAACACGCCATCGGCCCCGGCCGCGATCGCCGCCCCGGCCTCGGCCGCCGTTTCCGCCTCCACGATCAGCCGCGCCGGCCAGGGGGCCCCAGAGCGCACCGCGGCCACGGCCGCCCCAACCCCCCCGCCCCAGGCCAGGTGGTTTTCCTTGAGCATGGCCGCGTCATCCAGGCCGAGGCGATGGTTGAGGCCGCCGCCGCAGCGCACCGCATATTTCTGCAGCACCCGCAGCCCCGGCGTGGTCTTGCGGGTGTCGGCCAGGCCCACGCCCGAGCCCGCCAACTGGGCCACGAGCGAGGCGGTGGCGGTGGCGACGCCGGAGAGGCCCATGGCCAGGTTCAAGGCGGTGCGTTCGCCCGCCACCAGGGCCGTCGCCGCCCCGTCGAGCTCCAGCAGGCGCTGGCCCGGCTGCACCCGCTCGCCCTCGGCCACCAGCAACCGCACCTGCACCTGCCGATCGAGCAGCCGAAACAACGGCTCCACCAGCACGCCCCCGCAGAAGACACCGGCCTGCTTGGCGATCCAGTGGGCGCGGGCCTGGCGGCCGGTCAGGGCCGGGGCCGTGAGGTCGCCGCGCCCCAGGTCTTCGGCCAGCCAGGCGGCGAGCTGGGCCTCCAGCGCTGGGGTGATCGACAGCAGGGGGGAGGGCACCGCAGGGCAACCAGGGACTAGGGCAGTGTCGCCGCAAAAGGGCGGAGTAGGGCAGCCCACGTCCCAGCCCCTAACGCATGGCGTTAGTATCGAGTCATGGTCCGATCGTTCCGCTGTGCGGACACCCAGGCCCTCGCTAGCGGTGTCCGCGTCAAGCGGTTCGTTGCCATCGAGCGGGTGGCCCGCCGCAAGCTTCTACAGCTTGCTATCGCCACCACGCTTCAAGATCTGCGGGTCCCCCCGGGGAACCGCCTAGAAGCCCTGAAAGGGGATCGGGCCGGTCAGCACAGCATCCGCATCAATGACCAATGGCGCCTTTGCTTCCTGTGGAGCGATGCCGGTGCCGAGGCTGTGGAGATCGTTGATTATCACTAATTGACCACTATTTGACCACCTCTTGGCCACCTTTTGACTACTGAATTACCACTGAATTCAACGCACTGCGCGGAGGGCACCATGGTCCACTTACCACCCATCACCCCTGGCGAACTGCTCCGCGAAGAGTTCCTAGATCCGATGGGGATTACGCCTTACCGCCTAGCCCAGGAGATCGGGGTCTCCCAGACCCGGATCAGCGAGATCCTGAAAGGCAAGCGTTCGATTACGGCCAATACGGACTTGCGCCTCTGTCGTTTCTTTGGCTTGAGCGATGGCTATTGGCTGCGGGTCCAGGTGATTCACGACCTAGACCATGCACAACGAGCGATTGCAAAGGAGCTCGATCAAATCCATCCCTTCCAAGCCACTTACGCCTAAGGCGATAGCAGCAAAGGGAGGAGAGACCCAAGGCAGAAGGCCAAAAACAAAGAGCCCCCTCAGCCCCCCAGCACCAGGCCGATCCCAGGCCAGCCATCGCTCCTCAACGCTTCGTCATTTTACCTATTTCCCAATACAAAAGCGCGAAAAGATTCGATCCAGCACCGCCTCACTCACCTCCTCGCCGGTGATCTCGCCGAGGCAGAGGGCGGCGGCACGCAGGTCGATCGTCCAAAAATCCCAGGGCAGCTGCTGCTCGGCGGCCTCGAGGCTGCGCTCCAGGCTGGCGGCGGCGCTGGCGGCCAGGTCCGCCTGGCGGCGGTTGAGGGCCACCGCGATTCCCTGGTCGCCGCTGGAGCGGCAACGGGCCAAGAGCGTGCCCACCAGCTCCTCAATGCCGGCACCGGTGGCAGCGCTGATGCGAACTTCAGCCGGATCCGCCAGAACCGGACCCCCTGGAGCCAGGTCCCCTTGGTCCAGCTTGTTGCCCACCACCAGGCAGGCCACCCCCTCCGGCACCAACGCCAGCAGGGCCTGGTCCTCGCCGGTCCAGCCGGCCGTCAAATCGAACAGCAACAACACCAGGTCCGCCGAGGCCAGGGCGGCTCGGCTGCGCTCGATGCCGAGTTGCTCGATGGGGTCGTCGGTGGATCGGATGCCGGCGGTATCGAGCAGGGTGAGGGGCACGCCCTGGAGCACCAGCTCGCTTTCGACCAAGTCGCGGGTAGTCCCCGGCAGGTCGGTCACGATCGCCCGCTCGCTGCGGCTGAGCCGGTTGAGCAGGCTCGATTTGCCCACGTTGGGCCGGCCCACGATGGCCACCCGCAGGCCCTCGCGCAGCAACTGGCCCTGGGCCGCCCCAGCCACCAACTCCGCCAACGCAGAGCGCACCGCCGCCAGTTCGGCCGCCACCGCAGCGCCATCGAGCAGGGGCAAATCCTCCTCAAAATCCACCCGGGCCTCGAGTTCGGCCAGCTGGTCGAGCAGGCGCTCGCGCAGGCCAGAAATCTGCCGCTGCAGGCCGCCATCGAGGCCGGCAATCGCCAGCTGGGCGGCGCGGCGGCTGCGGGCCGTCACCAGGTCGCTCACCGCCTCGGCCCGGGTGAGATCAAGGCGGCCATTGAGGAAGGCCCGCTGGCTGAATTCACCGGCCTGGGCCCGGCGGGCGCCGGCGGCCAACACCAAATCCAGCACCCGCTGCACGCAGATCAGGCCGCCGTGGCAGTGGACCTCCACCACGTCCTCACCGGTGAAGCTGCGTGGCGCCTGCATCAACAGCAGCAGGGCCTCATCGATCCGCTCGCCCGAAGCCGGATCCACCACATGGCCGTACAGGATTCGGTGGCTTTCCCAAACCTGGTTGCCGGGCGCGTGAAACAGCCGCCGCCCGATGGCCAGGGCCGCCGGCCCCGAAAGCCGCACAATCGCCACACTGCCCTGGCCCGGCGCTACCGCCGTGGCGATGGCCGCAATCGTGGCCGCTGGATCGGCCCCATCAGCACTGGGATTAGGCAAGGGCTGGGCTGGCCCCGCAGGGGCCGGAAGGCTTGGAGATGCCACCAGTCTCGGACCCCAGCCCGACTGGCGGACTCCTAGGCCCTGGCCTGGGGGCCTAATCAAGCCCTACACAACCCTGGCGGCTCAAACCGCCGGAAACCCCGGGCACACCATCAAATCAATGTGCCCCCCCAAGGGCTGGCGCCACTCGCGAAACTCGGCCGCCAGAGCCTTCTGGTCGTGCTGGTGCTCGGCCGCCTCCAACTCCTGGAGCCGCTGGTGCACCAGATCCAGGGTGTCGTCGATCAGCTGGGCAGCTTGTTCGGAGGTCATCGGCCAAGCAGCGAAGTGGGTGAGTTGTAGGGACAGCCCTTCAGGCAAGTTGTATCGATCGGTACGGGAGGGAGGGCCTGTGGCTAGTCCCTGACTCGAAGGGGTAACTGGCATAGGGCTCCCATGGCAGCAATGGGCTTGCATCAAGGCCCAGGCCCCGCCTTCGCAACATGGCCTGGCTAAGCTATCGGGCTCAAACCGCCGGGATCCCCAGGCACACCATCAAGTCAATGCCCCATGGGAGACCATCCCTAGGGGCTTGGTAAATAGGAGGCATTCGGGCCCGTCGGCAACACCAGATGGGGCGAGCCAGCACAGAAGTCCTCATTTTTCATATAAACGGCTGATGTTGTGATCCCCGTGGCATCCGAGCTCTGGATAGTCATAATCACGTCCAGCTTGCAATAGTCGTTACTTCCCGTTTGCCCTTTCCAAGTAAAGGAAGCTTCCTTGCCAGGCTTGATGCCGGAGCCCAGGTTGAAATGCCAAATTTGTTGATAGCGGCCGTTGTAGCCCTTCGGGATCGGCGGCGTTTTGCAGTTCACGATTTCATAGGGATCCACCATGGCATTCAGATTGCCCTTGTTGGCGGCGGCAAAGGCCTCCTGGAAAGCGGCGGCCGTGTCGGCCACAATGCCTGGACCGGCCTGTAATTTGCAAATGGTGGCGCCCGTTGTGTTTTTGAACAAAAAGGGATAATCGCCTGCAGCAAGCGCCCCTTGAAAAAGACCAACACCGACGGTTGCACCAGCGAGCAAGAGCCGCATCCAAACCGGCTTGATCATGAATTATGAGGGGCCAATTGACCCTAAACTTACGCGGCCAACCTTAGCGAAGGGGATACCCTTGTCAAGGCAAAGTGAATGCCAAAGTAATCCATAGTGCACCTGGCCAAAGTCTGCAATCGTCGCCAGACACAAAACCAGGGCCTACGCGCGGGCATGGGCAAAGTGCTGTTAACCAACGGCCAGCGCCTCGCCAAGCTCCTCCTCAACTAGCCGATCAAGGCCCGCTTGATCCACCATAATCGCAAAAAATCCGAGGGCCCGATAGTGCTTGGCCACCTGTTCGGCGTACAGATCTGAAAAGTAGGGGCCTACCAGATAGGTGATGCCGCCAGCCACTTGCCGTTCGACCACATGATCGAGTAAACCCATGAGGGCCCCCGCCTGTTCATCGGAGCGGGTCACAATATTGACGTAGTGATACACGGCGCTGCTGCCATGGGCATAGCTATTGAGCTGGTTGGTGGTCTCGGCCAGGGTAATGTCTTCTTCCACCGTGACCTTGCCATCGGCACGGACAATCAAGACCACAAGATCAGCCAGCTGGCGGGCCTGGTCTTTCGGTGGATTCAATTCCAAGTAACCGGTCACAGCCTGGCTCAAGGATCGCAAGCGCAGCGAGGCATTGGCTAACTGATGGTCATGGATAGCCTGCCAATCCAAGGCAATCTGCCAATGGTCAGCAAAGGTTTGAATGAGTTGACGTTCAGCCTGATCAAGATCACCATCGACATAGGCCAACTGGCCTAAAATATCGATCATTTGGCGCGCCCCCGTTGGCCGCACCAGGGCCTTTAACAGATCCCCCAACTCAGAGCGTTCCTGGCTCAGGGCCCGCCGCAACATCACCCATAGGGAGATCCGGCGCCGGCCCGCCTCCCACAGGCCAATGCCAATCAACAATTGCACAGTCCTGGCCATGATCCAGAGGCCATTAACAATCGCCACCACCCATAGCTGCCTCAGCACACCATCAATGGCAAACACGGTGACGGGGACCAAGCCCACCAACTTCGACATCGGCGAGATACTTTCCACCACTTGGGGCTCATGCTTGCGCGACCACAGCTTGTTGAGGGTGAGATAAATCTCAGCCACAACAAAACCGCTAGAAGCATAAACAAGTAGCGACAAACTTGGCTGGGACAGGGCCATTCGCAAAAACCGATCAATACATCCTAGATAAATCCTACCCCACCCTTCTATTCGAGGGCTGCACGCCCTACTCCCATCAGACCAGTTCTAGCAAGCCAAGTTGAGGGCTACGACCCAATCCCGTCATCCAACAACTAGCCCCATCGAAGCCCAACAGATGCCATCTAAAGGTCCAAATCATCAGGCTCGACCCCCGGGTCTGCTCCAGCCAATCCTCCAGCAGGCTCCAGTCATTGCGCTGATCAATCAGCTCCAAGATCTGCAATGGTTCCTAGCGGGCTAAGGGCTGAGCCTGGTTGTCGCAATCTTGGCGTCGTTCTATTGTTCACAATGCAAAACGATGGCTATGATTGAAGCCTACAGAAAGCTCTAAGGAAAGTTAACTTTTGCCTAGTGCCGCCATACCCGCCATAGGCTACAAACAGACATGTGATGTTCAGGGTATTGCTGAAAGCAAAGAGATTGCACATTGACTCGTAGTGGTTAAGTTAAGACACCCTGTCAAGGCGGACCATATTGCTAGGTCTTGCATCATCCGCTACCTGCACAGGATATAGGCGTTGAAATGGCTGAATGACAACCGCCATAGGGCCTTGTTCCTGACCGACCCCAGCTATACACCCTTCCGCAAGCGCCTCATCCTGCTGAACGAGGTGCGATTGGCCGCAATATGAGCCACCTGGCATGGGCAGCATGCGTCATATTTATACCGATGGATAGAATCAATAGGCATGTCTGATATACAGGCGGATGACACTCTAACAATCGCGGCTTGATTACCTGCATTTTCCTACCTGTCACAACGAAGGACACCATCGTAGATGCCATGGCTAGAGGTTTCAAGCCTCGAGAACTACAGGCAAACACAGCAAGAGCGCATGCAGACCCCAAAGCCGAAGCAGAACAGATGCGTGGGCCGTCAACGACGCTTCAGAACAAGGACGCGTCGATCCCGAAAAGACACGGAGTGATCGGGCCACTGAGCCGAAGAGCGATAAAGACGAGCGACGGCGCTGTTATAGTCGCGCTGGGATCTCGCGTAGGCATTGGCAGCGTTGATAGCCTGGTTCAACGTCTGCACCACTGAGGTTGTATCCGCATAGCCCACGTTGTAACGTTCCCGCACCGCCAGCGCAGCCTTGCGCGCCGATTCAGCCTGTTCTCGGCTACTAAGCAATGCAAGGCGACTGGTTTGATAACTAGCATAACTCTGCTCCACCTCTTCACTCACCTGTAAGCGCTGAACAGCAGCCTGATCAGAGAACTGCCGTGCCAAGGCCTTATTAGCCTCTGCCTGTGCTGCAGCGATGCCACCATCAAAGAGCGGCCAATTAAAGCCAATTCCAAATCCACCATTCCAACTCGATGACTGCACGGAAGTGGTGTTCGAAATGGCAGAGGATCCACTGCGACTGTCTGCATTGAAATAGCTACCATTTGCTAGCAGAGAGAAACGGGGCCAATAGCGATTGAACAAGGCACTTGCCCGCCATTTCGCACTATTGGACTTTACCAAACTTGATTGGATTTCCTCACGAAGTGTCTGCGCCTGCTTAATGGTTACATTCAAGGATAGATCCCATTGACCATACTGATCCAAACTGTCGCCGGGCAAAGCAAGTCTGCCGGGGGCAAGCGCCATTGATTTCGCCAAGGATGCCGCTGCATCTAGCACTCCCAAATAACTGGAAATCAGCAAGCTCAAAGTCTGAAACTGTTGCGTTCTAATCTGCTCCACATCAGCAATACTCGCATTACCAGTATTGAACAAAGCTTCGGCCTGCTTCACCTGGTCAGAAGTGGCTGCAAGAATCTGCCCATAGGACGCTACAAGCTGCAGCTGCTCTTGTAGATCAAAATAGGAAAGTTGGGTCTGGAGCACCAGGTTTCGCGCTGTTACATTGAACAACAACTCCTCGCTGCGTAGATCGTCACTGGCTGCATTGATCTCTGGGCCCCTGCTTGGATCAAAGAATGTCCAGCCAAGACTTAGCACTGGAGCGAATGCAACTCCATCGTCAAATGATCGTTCTGCGATTGCAGTTCCCAAGGAGGTCACTGAAGTTCCTGTTAGGCTCCCCGCATAGCCCCAAAGACCTCCACCCGGTCCGGCGGCCGTCGCAGAAATCGAAGGATACCACTGGCGGCGAACGGCCAGCAGATTCCATTGTTCTTGCTGAATCTTTGCGTAGGACTCGGCAAGTTCGGGGTTGTTGAGCAGGCTTTGCTCAATTGCTGATGCCAATGTCGTGCTGATAGAACGGTCACGCAACTCCTTTTGCAACCTCGAAAGTTCTAGCTTGAGGTCATTAAAGAGCGAAGATGATTTAACCACGGGCGCCTGGACGCCACGGTATTGATAGCCCTGTGCGGCGGCATCGGCTTCACCAGCTGTTGCAAAAGAGCCAACAGCAAACAACGCGGCGGCTGACCAGACGGGTAGGCGTTGACGCCAGCCAGCAATTTGAGTTGCGGCTGACAAGCGATCGCCTGGATGATGACTAGCCAATTGAGCACGCACGACCTTAGACTTGGGCAAAATCTTGTGCTATGATACCATGCAAGAATAATAACTTTTAATCCCTAAGGGTTTTCGCGCGCTTGGCAACGCCCACCCCCCCACCAACGGACAAGCAAGCTGGCGCTGACCGTCATCAGATCTTTGAACAGATCGCCTTAGAGCGACTACGCAGTGGTTCCGATAACAGCAAACCGGTCGAGTTTTTGCCCTTACCGGTTCGATTAACCGCTGTGGCAGCTGCCAGCATCACCGGATTAGGAATTTTTTGGTCTTTGACTGCCAAAGTTCCTGTTCAAGTCAATGGTTTAGCCAGCATCACACCAGAAGCACCCGTTAGTAGTGCCATAGCACGCACCGATGGAGAACTGACCTATCAAGTCAGCGGAGCAGGCCCTGATCGATTTAATCTCCAGCGGCAACAAGAAAACGCGGCTCTTTCATCATACTGGGGAGAAGACTGGGGAGAAGAAGCTATCAGCTTTACTCGTCTCAATTCGCTTGCCCTCAATGTCCTGGACAACATTCAAGGACAGGAACTTGTCATGCCCGAATCCACAAATAATGATGAGGCTGTCGATGACATTCGCCGTTCACTTCTCAATTACCAAAGGCTTCATGTCACTGGTGACTCTGTCATTGCGCGGATCTCCAATGCCGAGGCCGAGCAAGAGTTGGATGCGATACGCCTGACAACACAGCCCAAGCTAAAGATTGGCCACTTGCTTGAAAACAATCGGCGCCAACGGTCTGAAAAATTGAAGTCCGTAGCGACTCTTTTAATGAACCAGCAAATCCAGCAACGGCAAGAGCTCAAAGAGCGTGAGGACTTGCTGCGAAGATTGCAACTTCTTTGGCGCCAAGGTTTTGTCTCCACAGCCCAACTGCTCCAGGAGCAATCAGTGATCAATGGACTAAAAAATCAAGTGCTTCAGCTTGACCGGGAACGCATTAACACGGTCTCTAGTGCCACCGACCAACGCGAAGAAGCAGCGCAATCTGCCCTCAGCAACCTAGAAGCCACCAACAAACTACAGTCGGCTCTTATTTCCTACCTGAATAAGGCTTACACGTTTTCGCCATCCTCGGGAATATTTATCGTTTCACGTTCAATCCGCAATGGCATGCAGGTGAAGCAAGGCGATGAGCTTTTTACCTTCAGCGTTGATAGGCCCAGCCTACCCATGATAGTCCCGGTGTTTGTCGATGAAACGACCAGCCAACTCCTGAGTAAGGGCATGCAGGCTTTGGTGACACCGAAGGGGATTTCCCGAGCGCAATACGGTGGCATTCCTGGTGTTGTGGTCGAAGTGAGCAAGTTGCCGTTGCCGGCCGAGGGGATCGCAGCGTTTGCGGGTGGGCGCACCCTGGCTAGCTCCATCCAAAAAAGTTTGCCGAGCACCTATCTAGTACGCGTGAAGCTACAACTGGCTGAACCCACCTATTGCCAGCAGATGTTGTCCAGGCGCTGTTACCAGTGGAGTACCAATCGCCGACCTCCTTTCCCTGTAAGGCTCGGCACATTGGCTGATGCGCAGATCAACGTCCAATACCGGCGGCCGATTGAATTTGTAATGCCGGCCCTACGGCAGGCCCTTGGTCTGGTCCTGGAGAACCATTAACGAATGAGCCAGCCGATCAAGAGGAGGATTAAAGCGCCCACCGTGCTGCAATACGAGGCCGTGGAGTGTGGGGCCGCCAGCCTCAAGATCGTGCTGGCTTATTTTGGGCGTGTAGTGGCTCTAGCTGAATTGCGTGAACGCTGCGGCATCAGTCGTGATGGTGTGACAGCAGCCCAGCTGAAGCGCGCTGCCCAGAGTTACGGACTGGAGGTCCGTGCCTATCGCAGGTCTGCTGAACAGCTGCGCGCGCAGGTGGCGTTGCCAGCTGTGTTGTTTTGGAACTTCAACCACTTCCTGGTCTTGGAAGGATTTGCCAACAACAAGGCATACCTCAGTGATCCGGCCAGCGGGCGCCGCAACGTTCCCTGGGAGGAATTTCAAACCAGCTTTACTGGTGTGGTTTTGGAATTAAAACCCGGCGCGATGTTTGAGCGGGGTGGGCGCGAGCCAAGTCTCTACCACCGCGTGCCGCAGTTGATCCGTCCCTATGCCTCCGTGCTGCCCTGGTTGCTGCTGGTTGCAGGGATTGCGGCATTGCCGGAACTCTTTATTGCAGGGGCCACGGCACAGTTCATTGATTCCTTCCTACAGGAGGCTCGCGAAAATATTGCCGTTCCGGTGGTTTGGATCACTGTAATTGCATCATTGGTATTGATCGCCATTTTAAATCTTCAGAAGCTGCTGTTGCGGATTCTGGGCAGTCTGATGGTGCGTAGGGTTGCGAGTCTGCTTTACGTCTCCTTGTTCAGCCTGCCCTATCGCTACTTTCTGCAGCGGATGGGTGGTGAGCTATCGCAGCGGCTGCTGCTTCCCTTTTCCTTGGTTCAGCTCGGTGTGAATGGGGTTGTGGATTTCATGCTGTCCTTGGGATCTGGGGTGCTGGCTTTGATGGTGGGGATGTTCATTTCCCCGTTGCTCTCCGTGTTAACGTTGCTGCTCTCTGGAGGCAACGCCGCCTTCGGCTTATGGATGCGTGCAGCGCGTAGAGGGGACAATTTTCGCCTGGCCATGGTGCAGGGCAAGGCAACGGGCGTTGGCATGTCAGTTGTTCAAGGCATTGAAAGCGTTAAGGCAAGTGGTCTCGAAAACGAGTCTTTTGTGCTGTGGTCGGCCAGTTTCAATGAAGGTCTTAAGGAGCTTCAGAAACAATCATTAGCCAACTCCCTTGCAGAGCTTGTTGGCACAACCTCTGGTTTTTTGCTGGCCATGGGGGTCTTGCTTCTGGGGGGCGTGCTGATCATTCTTGGTCAGCTGAGTCTGGGCGAACTGATGGCTTTTCAGTTCCTGATGGGGATGATCCAGGCCCCACTCCAGCAGCTCAATATTCTCACCAATCAGTTGCAGCAAATCGATGGCGACATGGGACTTCTCAATGATGTAGTGGACACCGCAGTAGAACCGAGCGTTCGCAGCTTTGGCTTTGCCAGCAGGGATGAATTCTCTGAGGAAGCGGTGCTCAAGGGGAGAATCACAATCCGTGATCTAGCCTTTCAATTCAGCCACACAACACCGCAGCTCTTTGGAGGCCTCAGTCTCGACCTGGAGCCTGGTCAGCATTTAGCGATTGTGGGTGGAAGTGGTTCGGGCAAAAGCACCCTGCTTCGGATCCTTTGCGGCCTCTTGCACCCCACCGGGGGCTCCATTCTTTACGACGGGCGTCCCTGGATGGATTGGGACGATCCCAGCCTTCGCCGTTCTCTTTCACTGATTTCTCAGGATATTTTTATTTTCAAGGCAACATTGTTTGAGAACCTCACCCTCTGGGATCCACGCTTCAGCCCGTCCGATGCAGTGATGGCCCTCAAGGAAGCGGGCCTATTGGAGGAGCTCGGTGGAGCCGTGGCCCTTCAAATGGAGTTGCAGGAGGCTGGTCGCAACCTGAGTGGCGGGCAACGTCAGCGGGTGGAAATCGCGCGGGCATTGCTCCGTCAGCCCAGCATCCTGCTGATGGATGAAGCCACCAGTGCCCTCGACGAACGCCGTGAACGCTTGGTTGTGGCCGCGGTGAAACGGACGCCTCGCACGTTGATCACGGTGGCCCATCGGCTCCATTCAGCCCAGGTAAGTGACCAGGTGCTTGTCCTGCATCAGGGTGAGCCCGTTGAGGTTGGCCATCCGTCGGATTTGGCTGATCGTGCCGATGGCTACTACCGTCGCCTCTTGGCAGCTGAGGTCACGCCATCCTCATGACAGCAGCCACCCCCCAGTCCGATCTAGCTGGCAACCGCCAGGCCGCCCTATTGCGGGTGTTCGATGCCCAACGGGGAAGCCAACATGGCAACGAGGATCTGACCCGTTACCCCGGCAGTGACCCTCTGCTGGCCTGCCTGAGCTACGCAATGGCCAAGCTGGGTGATGGCCGCCCGTTGATCAGCGCTGAAGGCGGCGTCACGGCTGTGTTGGAGGCCAACAGCATCGCCTTCCGCGAGGTGCGCACCCCTTCCGATTTGATCCAGAGCACCGGTGCCTTGCTGCTCGCCATCAGGGCGGCAGATGGTCGCCCCCTCGTGGTGCATCGCCAGGCCGGTAGGGCGGTGGTGTTTGATCCCCAGCCGATTCCCTCGATCCAGCCCCTGACCAGCGATCTCGAGCTGAAACCCTTTGCCTTTGAGCTCTACGCCGGCTGGCCCCAGCGCATGAGCTCGGTGCTTCAACTGTTGAGCTTCAGCTTTCACAGCAACCTCACACCCCTGCTGACTGTGCTGTTTGGCTCGATGGTGGTGGCGTTGTTTAACCTCAGCATCCCAGCCCTTACCAGCTATCTGGTGAGCTCGGTGCTGCCCATCGGCCAGTTGGGCCTGATTGTTGAAACCTCCTTGGTCGTGCTGCTGGTGGCCCTGTCCACCTTGGCGGCGCAGTTCTTCAGCAGCCTTGCGCTCGTGCGCATGGAGAGTCTGATCAACCTGCGGGTGGAAGCGGCCCTGTGGAGTCATCTGTTGCGGCTACCGCTGGCTTTCTTCAGCAAGCTCGGCACTGCCGATCTGATTGGCCGGGTGACGTCCATCCGGCAGATGCGCCAACTGATCAGCAATGGCCTGCTCAGTACCGGCCTATCCCTGCTCTTCTCGCTGAGCAATCTGTTCCTGATGGTGATGTATCAGGCCCAGCTGGCTCTGGTAGCAGGTCTGTTCAGTTTGGCCAGTGCCGTTGTGATGGCGCTACTCGTGGGGGGGAATGCCCGCCTGGAAGCTCCCCTTCAGGAGGGAGAGGCCCAGTTGTCCGATCTGGGCCTGCAGGCCGTCACAGGGATGGCCCAAGTGCGCGTTGGCGGCAACGAACCCTTCGTGTTTGAACGCTGGTATCGCGGTGTGGCGCGGCTGGCGGCCCTGCAACGCAGGGGCGAGGCTTACTCCAATGCCGTGGAGATCCTTGGCCGTGTGCTGAATCCGCTCGGCCAGGCCCTGATTTTCGGGGCTTTTGTGGTGCTGCTCAACCAGGCCCAGGCCCAGGCTGCCGTTGCTCCGAGCGGCGCTCCAGGCGGTTTGTCCAGCCTGGGCGCCAACCAGTTGGTGGCAACATTTGTGTCATTTCAGGCTGCTTACATCACCTTCAACAGTCAGCTCTCGGCAATGGCCGCCCAGGTTGCCAGCACCGTCGCCCGGCTTGTGGTGCTTTGGCAGCGCTCCACCGTGGTTATGTTTGCGGCACCTGAGGCGGCCAATCAAGAGGCAACACGCCAACATCGGCTCGAGGGCACTTTCTCGATTCAGAATCTGGAGATCACCTATCCCGGGGCCAAGGAACCGATCCTGCGCGATATCGATCTCGAGATTCCCGCTGGGACCTACACCGCCATTACGGGTGCCTCCGGTTGCGGCAAGACCACCCTGCTGCGCTGCCTGTTGCGGCTGATGGAACCCCAGGCCGGCTTGATTAGTGCCGATGGCGTGGATATCCGCGAGCTCGCCATTCGCCCCTACCGCCGCCAATTCGGCGTTGTGCTTCAGAACACGCCGCTACCCAGCGGTTCGATTTACGACATCGTGCGGGCCGGCCGCGCCTACAGCCGTGAGGAAGTCTGGGAAGCCCTGGCCCAGGCGGGGATTGCTGACGATGTGCATGGCATGGGCATGCAGTTGGAGACCCTCATCAGCGAAGGAGGCGGCGCCGTCTCTGGGGGGCAGCGCCAGCGCTTGGCCTTGGCCCGTGCCTTGTTGAGCCAGCCCAAGGTTCTGCTGCTGGATGAAGCCACAAGCGCCCTCGATGCACCCACCCAGGCGATCATCACCCGCACCCTCGAATCCCTGCCGATCACCCGCATCGCCATCGCCCACCGGTTGTCGACGATCGAATCTGCCGATCAGATCGCCGTGATCCATGGGGGCATCGTGAGCGAACTAGGCACCTACCGAGAGCTCACAAAAACCCCAGGTGGTTACCTCTTTGCCCCAGAGCGCCCCTGAACCATACCGCCGGCGACATAGCAGACAATCACATCGGCTCCTTCCAGGAGTTCGCTTGTTTCTGGGAAAAGTAACCGACACGGCCATTAAAGGAATGATCTGAGCTCGCCAGCTTGCATGGGTATGCAACGGCTTGGCGAATAGTGCTCACCAGGGTCTTTCCAATTCGCAATTCCAAGTTCCACAGGATTGATCTAACGATTACGATCATCCACCCTTCCTGCCGGTCGCAACAAGCTCCAGCCCCGAAGGAGTATCTATACTCAACATCCGCGAAACCAAACTATTAATCTAAAGCAAAGCCGTTTTCCGATCGGAAACTTTAACTGTTACCGCCTCAAGAAGTAAACCCTCAGATCCACTCTGTCTCAAGCCCAGCCAATTCAGGCTCCCATTCGTCTTTGCTAGCTCATCCATAGGTTTTGGTCAGTGCCTTCCGCAGTGTTGAGGCAGCAACGCCAGAAGCCATATCAAGCAGGTTCGCTTTCACTAAAAGCCTCTGTTTCCGCAATCATGCCCCTGAAAACCTTACTATCAGCTTGACGCATCACCAACGAGCAATTGCTCATAACGCAAGCTGCCAGCTCTCCTAGGGGCAGGCAAAGAACAACTATGCGGCGCAGGCAGATCTTGGCTGGTCACGGCAGCTAAAGAGAGATGACTATATGAAGTTTTACGAAAGAGCTCCAGGCAATACTGACAGCGCAGCCGATTGGGCCTAAATTCAGAATGAATCAATTATTTGCGAAAAATGCTAGAAGAACAAATCAAGGACCTGCAGGCAAATGTCAGCCTTGAGCAAGATGACGAAGAGTTGTCCGACGATGAACTAGCAGGAGTGGCTGGGGGGGGCAAGCCCAAGGCACCATCACCGTCTCCTCGAGGCAGCTAACTTCCATAGACCAGCGTTGGGGACGGTAGCAAGTACGCCTTCTAGCTGGTTGGCCCCAATACTCCCAGCCATCGCAAAACCAAAACCCCTGCAAATGCAGAGGGTTTTCTCCTGCGACAACAAACGCGTAAATACACTAATACTACCTTCAAAATCTGCAATCATCTCCTCATGTAGGCCAAAGAATTAGTGGCCCCCTAAAATTATTGCACGCCATAAGAATTGAAATCAAACCCTGCCTTAATCACTACCGGTAATATTTCTACATTGCTTGCCCTTTCACCAGCGGGGAGCCGTCAGTTCAAGCCCTGCCTATCTTTGCGGACCGCCAGAGGAACCCTTGGGAAAGGGCTGAGAGCTCTGGATGGGCGTGGTGGTCATGGGAGTGACCATATAAATCTTGACAAGAAGATTTTAGTCCGCACTTGACAGCAAAGCGGCTTTGCGCTAAATAAATGTACGAAGTTTGTTTTTCGACACGATGCTCGAAGATAGCATTAAAGACCTGCAGGCAATCGTTAACCGTGAGCAGGTTGACGAAGAACTGTCCGATGATGAACTTGCAGGCATAGCTGGAGGGGGTTCGGCCCGCGTCCAACAAACGACTACGATGCCTCCACTGCGACCGAAGCGTTAGTTGTTTGAGGGTTTTACTCTACCCTTTTGCGCTTCCTTAATCACCTTTCGTATTACCTCCAGCAGCAAACCCTGAAAACTTGTCGAAACACGTATGACCCTCTGCATCACCTTGTCGCCCCCACTTAAGGAAAGCAATAATGGTGTTGATTTTCGTGTGTTTCCCTCCCTCCAGTCCAACCGCTTCCGCTGCGAATGCCTAGACATTGAGGCACCCCCCTTCTCTTGAGCAGGACCAGTGAGAGTAGTATGGCTAATCCCAGCCCTGAAAGACTGGGCAAAGAGTTTTCGCCTTGATGAGCCTGGAGAAGCAAGTGGAGGCTGCATGACCTTGGACTCTGGCCTCTACGGCAGCAATCCAGGATCTAATCCTCACTCAAGGGGGGCATCATTTAGCAATGGGTGATCAGGTTTATTTCCCTGCAATTATGCAGCTACTCCGCGAGAGATTATAGCGCCAACACGAAAACAGAAGTTTAACACCAACACCAAAATTTAATACTAGCCGTCCACTCAACTAGCGCACTAAGACAGGGCTTTCCTTTGCCCAAACAAATCCAAAAAGTCACTGCCAACATCACCTCTAGGGTCTTGGGTTGTCCACGCACAAACACCAATGACAACCGGTTAATTCAATGACCAATCGAGTCATCCCCAATCAACAAAATCGGCAAGACGGCTCACCTCACTTCTTTACTTCTTGCCATAACATTGAGCCTAAAACGTTCATCATACCCCTCTTCCCTTGTAAAATCTTCAGCAAAGCCTTAAGCACATGTGGCGAGCAGGGTCGCAACTGCAGCAAAATTCATTAGTCATCAAGGGGACCAGTCCGACCTTGGTACTTAGATTATTTGAGTTATAAATCCAAGCTTCAATGCCAATAGTCCAGAACGAGACAGCTATGGCCGCCACACTCTCATCACAGCCTGGGAGAACGATATGGCCGGCCCTTGTGTCGACTACAGATCCAACGCCGAAGGTTGCCAGAGACGAGCAGTCAGGACGCCAGCAACGCCTGCAGGCGCGCCTGGAGGGGTGGGTCCTCAGGCACCTGGGCAAGCAATTTACCAAGCCACTGAATCGCCTCTGCCCGATCGCCGCGTTGCTCGGCGAGATCGGCCAGGCCGCTCCAGATGAGGCGATCTGCCGCCGGCGGGCAATCGTTACGCAGATAGGGATTGTGACGAACCGGATGCCTGGGACCAATCGGCCCGTCGCCGTGACTGCTGCGATGCTGCTCCAGGATCCGCTCACCCTCCTCAAGCCAGTAGCGTTCGCTTGCACGCAGACCAAGGGCCTGAAGGCTCATCACCAGCAACGTGATTGCAGGGATGTAGTCGGGCTTGATGGTGAGCAGTTGGGGCAGTAGGCGCACCACTGTGGAGTGGGCATTCAGCTGGGATGCGTACGACGCTTCACGATAAAGACGGGCTAGCCGATACTGGTCGTATTCCGGATCGCCCAACGAGCCAAGGGAGAGCGGAAGGCGCTGCAATCGCTGGAGGGCAAGGGCTGGATCAGTGATACGGGTAGTGGCCTGCAGCTCGGCTTCGTCGATCATCGGCAGCACCGTCCTAAAGCGCCGCACATACTCACGCACCCGTTGATTGCGCAGCTCCGGCGTCAGTCCCACACGCTGCAGAAGGGCCTCGAGCTGCGGCCGTTCCTGCTCCAGATGCTGCAAGCCAAGACCTAAAAGCTTCGCCCCGTAGTCGAACAGCAACTGTTCTCCACACTGCATGAACAATTCCGGGCTGTAGAGCAGTGCCGCACAGCGCAGGCTGTTCATCAGCAATGGCGGTGGTACTCCTTTGGACACCCGGTGTGCATGCCGATAGGGGATGTCGGGGAGCTGGACACCATCCTCGGGGAACGGATCAGCCCAGCAGCTCACTGGCTCGCCTGGCGGTTCCGCCGCGAAGCTGTCTTTGTACAGGTGGCCCACCTTGAGGTCCTGATGGAGCCAACAGCGGTACCCGTTCAACCAGGCCCACATCGACAGGAAGCGGTCTTCATGGCCCCATCCCTCCAGGAATTCAGGGAATCCCCCCAGCCGCTCATAGACATGGCGGCGGATCGCGAAGAACCCCCCATTGATGTAGGGCACCTCAATGTTGACCAACCGTTCGTACTGCAGAGGGACCCACGCCGGTGCCTGATGGCAGAGACGTTGACTCGTGTAGACGCATCCCGCTGTTGTCTGACCGTTGCTGGTGTCGTAACAGTCCAGGGCGAGCAGGTCGCAGGCAGGATCTCGGAAACGATCCTGCAGCTGTCTCCAGAGGTCGCTCTGGGGGAAGTCAAGGTGGGCATCTAGGAACACCAGCACCTCACCGCGGCAGGCCAGGGAAGCCTGCCGCCGCCCTCTTGACACGCCCAGACAAGTGGAGACGCGCTGAAGCCGCAAGGATCCCTCCTGGCGCCGTTGCAACCAGGGATCGCGATCGCAAAACAGACTGCTGCCATCACTGGAGCCGTCATCCAGGATGGAAGCCTCAAGCCCACCCTCAGGCGGATCGAGGGCGAAGGCGCCCGTCAGTGTGCGCTCAAGACGGTCGCCTTCGTTGCGACTGCCGATCACGAGGCTCAGCCAGGGGCGGGAGGTGCTCATGAGCCTGAGCAACGTCTCAAGGCTAATCAATGCTAAGCACAAACGACCCCTGACCGCCGCGACTGGTCAACATGATCAGCATCACGGCAAGGGGGTAGGGAGAGCTGGTGGGTGTCACAAATGGTGTCAATCTGACTGGCAGATTTGTGGTCGATAGCGCTGGAACCCCATTGGTCACGCGATCCAGCCCCCGCCCTGCGCCCCGCAGGTCGACAGGCAACCAATGATGATGATGCTGCGATGAGATTGGCTTGGCGAACTGGCGGGAAGACGCTTGAATTCTCGCGGGAGCCGATTGATCGATTCGCTAGATTTGTCGGTATTGCAGAGTTCCCAATGACTGCTTGAATAGCCAGGTGGGTCTTCATATCGGAACTGTGTAAGCCCTGAAAATGCGGTGGGAGCTCTGGCCGCACCAACAAGTGTAGGCAATTGGCAATAGGACAAATCCCATAAAGCCTGCAGGCCGTATTTATTGGTGCTTACTTGAGAACTACTACAGCACATCCCTCCCCAATCCATTGACAATCAAAACTGATCATTGATGCCCCTTTGCGCAATCTCAAGTAAAAACTTCAACGGGAAGCAGCGACGCCATCCCAACTTTCACTAGCGCATGCATTAATGCCCCCCGCTGAGCACCATCGACAGCTCCAAAGCAGCGCCACTTTCGCTATACAGGGCTTAAAATACCCCCCGCTCACCCAAGCCTCAGAATGACCTCCCAAACGACATCCTTGCCGATCTCAAGCTCACCCATCAGAAAGGCAATCGCGCTGCAACTAGGGCATTGCAAAGGAACGCCAGTAGCCTTTAAAAAGCCGTGAGTTAAAAATGCAGACCGGACATACTTTACTGAACCCAGGCATCGCAAGAAAACCAAATGACACCACCATGACTGATACTTGCGCGAGTAACCAGAACGATCGCTATAGAGATCAAAATTGGGATCAAACAGGCCACCAGCGAAACGAGTTTTGGGATTCCTGAAACACCCCCAAATCAAACCCCTGCCGATCAGTTGTGGTCTCCTATACGAGGCCAGCCGCCTCAGCATGCTGCTCCGCAACGAGCCTATCCAGCCCAAGCTGATCAACCATAATCGCAAAAAAACCCAGGCCTCGATACTGTTTAGCGATCTGCTCGGCGTATAGGGAGGAAAAGTAGGGCCCCACAAAATAGGTACTAGCTCCGGCTACTTGACGCTCCTCCACATTCATCACAAGGCTCAATAGGGAGGTAGCCTGCTCGCTCGAGCGGGGCACAATGTTGACGTAGCAATATTGTGCATCACCATCACCAATATAGGCATGCAAATGATTAGTCGTCTCAGCCAGGATTATCTCTTCTTCGGTGGTTACCTTGCCATCCGCCCTAATAATTAATGAAACCAGATCACCCAACTGACGAGCCTGATCAGCGGGGGGGGACATGGCCAGGTAACTGGTTACCGCATGGCTGAGGGCCTGGAGGCGTAAGGATGGGGCACGGAGACGATTGGCGCCAATCATTTGCCAATCAAAAGGAATTTGCCAGTGGTCAGCGAAGGTCTGGATCAGCTCCTGTTCGCGCGGATCAAGGTCATCATCAATATAGGCCAGCTGGCCAAGAATATCGATGATCTGATCGGCCCCCATCGGTCGAACAAGGGCCTTGAGCAAATCTCCCAGCTCGGAGCGTTCCTGGGCCAACGCCCGACGCAACATGACCAACAAGGAACGGCGTCGTGTGCCCGCCACCCAAAGGCCCATGCCAATGAGGAGCTCCACAACCAAAGCAAAAAGCCAAAACAGCCCATCCAGACTCGCCGCCGTCCACTCCCGCTTCATCCCAGCATCGAGAACAAACATCGTGCCCGGGATGAGTCCAACCAATTTCGCCATCACCGAGATGCTTTCCACCACCCGGGGATCATGCTTACGTGACCAGAGCTTATTCAAGGTAAGATAGATCTCGAAAACTACGAAGCCCAGGGAGCAATAGGCCAATAGCGAGAAGACGGACTGAGCCCAGGGCATTCCCAATTAATCAATCAATGCTGCCATGATAGCCCACTTGGAATCATGGACTTCATTAGCCGTCCGAACCGCGAGATCAGTCTTTCAGCCACAACTGGCATATTGGCACCCGGGTCTGCTCCAGCCAATCCTCCAGCAGGCTCCAGTCATCGCGCTGATCAATCGCCTCCCAGATCCGCTCAATCTCAGCGCGCACCGGGGTGACCGGCAGGTTCCAGCGGGCCAGGGTGGGGGCGATGGTGTCGGGTTGGGGCCAGGTCCGGCTCCAGGCCCACCAGGCATCCCGCCAGGCCAACCAGGCGGCCCGGGGCGGCTGCGGCGCCCCCGGCATAAACGGAACCAGGGCCTCCGCTTCGGCTGGCAAGCCAGCCAGGGCGACATGGCGCTCCAGGGAGGCAAAAAAGGAGCCGTAGGCCACCGGCCAGTCCACGAGCAACTGCAACGTCGGCAGGAGCAGATCCGGCAGCGCATCGCTGGTCAGCCAATCCTGCGCACCTGGTGCGGGCAACGCACCGTCAAAGCCGAGCCGGCGCATCAGGCGGGAGCGGTAATGGGCGTTGTAGGCGGAACCGAAGCGCCCAAGGCGTTGCTCCAACTCCTGGCGCGGCCAGAGCATGGCCAGGGGCTCCTGCAGCAGGCGCAGGTTGTGGTGACAGACGCGCGGCTGCTGGCCGTAGGCGTAGAGGGAGGTTTGGTCGAAATAGGCGGCGGTGAAGCCCGGATCCCAGCGATCCAGAAAGGCAAACGGGCCGTAATCGAAGCTCTCACCGGCCAGGGACATGTTGTCGGTGTTGAGCACCCCATGGGTGAACCCGGCCACCATCCATTCGGCCGCTAAGCGGGCCACCCGTTCCACCAGTTCGCCATACATCGCCAGGCCCCGGTCCTCCCCTTCGAGCCGATCGAGATGGGGGTAATAGGTGGCCTGGGTATGGCGCCACAGGCGATCCAGCTGCTGGGGCTCGCGCCGATGCAGCAGCCGTTCGCAGCTGCCAAAACGCAGGTGGGTGCGGGCCAGGCGCACCATCACCGAACTGCGGGTGGGTGAGGGTTCATCGCCGCGCCAGAGGTCTTCGCCGGTTTCCACCAGGCTGAGGGTGCGACTGGTGGTCACGCCAAGGCGATGCAAGGCCTCACCGGCGATGATTTCGCGCACACCCCCTTTGAGGGTGAGGCGGCCATCGCCTCCCCGGCTCCAGGGGGTGGTGCCGCTGCCCTTGGTGCCCAGGTCCTGCAGATCGCCCTGGATATCGCGCACCTGGCCATAGAGGAAGCCGCGACCGTCGCCGAGAAAGGGGTTGTAGGTGCCGAACTGGGTGCCGTGGTAGCGCAGGGCCAGCAGGGGCTGGCGCGCCTCGAAGCGGCCATAGGCCGCCTCGAAATCACGATCCGACACGGTGGAGGGATCTAACCCCAACTGGCTCAGCAGGGCGTCATTGCGAAACCGCAATCGGCTCTGGGGAAAGGCTGCCGCTTCCACCCCATCCCAATAGGCCTCCCCCAGTCCCTCGATCGAGGGCTCAAAAGGCAACGCCAGCAAGGGGTTAGCGGCGAAATCGGCGGCAGACATCTGGCGGGTAGGGGCCCCGGAAGCCAGCAACGGGGCTGCACCACCCCAGAACCCCGTGACCCTAGGGAGCCTGCTGGCCCTGGCTGGCCCCAACCAGCGAGCCGGCCCGCGCCCGAGCCCAGGTCCAGCACCCGCGAGGACAGCAGCCGATCTGCGGGCCGGGGGCTTGACAGCCCGGCAGCGTCGGTTGGGTCGTGGCAAGATCAAGCTCCCTGACCCATGGACGCGTGGCGAACAACAACGGCTCGGCGCGCCCCCTCCTGGTCACCCTGCTGGTAGCCCTAGGCGTGGTAGGTGGCCTAGCCCTGCTGGGCTGGCTGGGCATCGTGATGCTGGATCTCAAGCACCTCAATACGAGTGGATTCACGTTGCCGTGAGCTCTCGCTGAAATTCGGCCATCAGGGAGACTTGGCTGCCAAAGCTGACAAGTTGTGCTTGGTCGAGTTCGCAAGGCTCCCTCGATTGGCCCCTTGCGAATTCAGGACTTATGGAGGTTAGGACCGATCGCTGCGGCTATAGAAAAGCGTCCCAACCCGCTGGATGTGATCGATCAGCTCGGGAGACTGCAGGGACGATTGCACGGAAAGATCAAAGCGCCAGGGCAAAAGGAGATCATCCAAGGCGCCATCCAGGCGAGCCAGGGTGCAGGCATCAAGGCCGTCTCCCGCAAGGGTGAGATCTATATCAGAACCGGGCCGATGGCGGCCCAGGGCCCTAGATCCGTAGAGGGTTGCTAGCTCGATGGCTGGGAAAGTGGCCAGGACGCCTTGGATCTTCGCCACGGCGGCGGCAGGCAGACCGTGGCTGACTGGCGTTGGCTGGGAAGTTGCCTGAGGAGTGGTCTGAGGGTTTGGCTGAGCGGTCACGGCCGTCGCTCCCAGTCCTGCAAACGGGTCTCCAGCTCCTGGAAGGCACCGATGTAACGGCTCACCACCGCTGTGACGATCTCCTGCACGGTGGCTTCGTCATAGGTGTGGGTGCTGAGGTTGCGGTGACGGATCATCTCCATCCAGGCCTCGCCATCGGTGATCAGCCCCTGGGCGAAGGCTTCTCGGGTGGTATCTCGAGAGCCATACAGCTCCTCGATGCCCCGGGAGGCCAGAAAATCCTTGAGGGTTTTCCAGCTGAGCTCATGGGTGAACTCAAAGGCCTGGATCAATCCCTGGCGCTCTAAATCGCTGAGGGGGCGTTGGTCTGAGAGCTCAACGGCTTCAACCAACCGGGCCAGGGCGCGGCGGTAATTGCTTGAGCGCTGGCGCCAGCGAATGTCATGGCCTGTCATGGCTCCAGATTAGGGGGGCTGGACTCTGGGTAGGTCAGCCTCTGGGTGCCCGTGGATTCACCCTGGACACGCTTGACCAACTTAATCACAGAAATCTCTGGCCGGCAATTAAAGCGCAATCCATGCACATTACCTAGGCCGGCTGTCACGTTAATCCAACGATTGCCATAGGGGCACAAACCCGCAAGAAACGCCTTATCTTTGATGGGCGCAAATGGCGCCCCCAGGATTGGCAGCCTGAATTGGCCGCCATGGGTATGGCCACACAGCATTAAGTCCCAATTTAAGGCCCCAAGTTTGGCCTTGGAATCGGGATTATGGGAGAGCAAGAGTTTGAGATCAGCCTCGGCCGTGTTGTAGGGCTCCTGAATGGCCTCCGGCTCACACTGCCTGGCCCACAAATCGCCCATGCCGCCAATGGCAAGGGCCACACCCTTGACGTTGATCAGGGTCCAATCGTTCCCTAAGTACTGGATACCAGCCTCCTCCAGCAAACGCTTGATCGGCCCGGTTGTGGCGTAACCAGCCATGGCCTGGGCCCAGGCGCCGCCGTCATGGTTGCCGGGGCAGGCGAGGGTGGGGGCCGCCTGGGGCAGCAGCTTCAAGATCTCCAGAAAACGTGCATCGTCGATCCTGGTTGTGATGTAGTCACCCGTGAGCAGGATTAAATCAGGCTGCCCTTGGATCGCCCTCTGCAGCGAGCGCCTCAAATAGCGAAGGGAGACCGCATCGGAATGGTGCAGGTCTGACAACTGCAGGATTGTGATCCCGTCCGCCTCGGCGGTTTGCGGCAACAGGGCCAAGGAGATGGTTGTTGTTTTAAGCCATCGGGGCTCCACAAACCTGGCATAGCCATAGGCCAGGGCTACGACAAGGCAAGGTCCGGCAAGAACAAGCAGCTCTGGGGACACTTCTATCAAAGCGCAGAACTAGATTTTAGCGCTTCAACTGAACCCTGCCAGGACGTTGCACCTTTAGCGGTTGCTTTTATTGCCAAACGGTCCGTCCCCCCTGCCGGCCGCAACCTTCGCCACTGCAGACCAGGGCGGACTTGAGATGGCTGGAGAGCGCAACGATTTTCCGGTTCGAAGGCATAGCCTTAAAGGCCCTTTGAACCACGAAGAAGTCCTGCTCCCCTTGGATGGCCTTGACCCAAGTGAATTCTGGCAAGCCAGTGCTGCGGTTTTTCAAACAAGACAGGAAAAAGACAGAAAAAGCATGGCCATACTCGTGACCACTTGCAATCGATACATGTCTAGACGTTGGGCAAAATCCAAGCCAACGCCTCGACATACCAGCCTCCCATTGAGCTGGCGTTGCCTTAGCCAGTTCCTTGAAGATCTGCACCGTCAGCATCTCTCGCCAGCTGGATGTCGTCTCACCAGGGCCAACCCATTCAAAGAGCTTGATCTCTCGGCCTTGCGACTTAGTCACCAATTGCAAGCCAGGCGGGATGGGCATCACCAGAGTGTCCGCCTGGGCCCCTGGGGCTGCCACTCCAGAGGCGGCCAAAACAAGCACCCCAGGCAAGAGTCGAGACAGAAGGTTATTCATGGAAGGATCAGCATGGCAGGACAAGTAAATGCAAGTAAAAGCCCAAGGTGTTCGCCAAAAAGTATTTTCCAGGCTGGAAGCAGGGAGTCAAACCCCTGAACCAAGCCATCGGCAGCGATCAGGCTGACGTGCAAACAAGCCCCAACCCCAAGATTGGGGACCATTCGCAAAAGCCTAGGGACTGTCCCCAAAACAACCAGCCAGCATCGCTTGATTAATCCAGCGCGATGTCAACCGATCCCTTTGGTGGCTGTTGCAATCTAGCCATAAAGGGCCCGAACCACAAACCAGCAAAGCCGACAAGCCAGAGCTGGGTTGGCTGATGCCAGCCCCCTTAACCAATCCCGGTGCGGCAGAGATTGAGCACGTCCGCCATCGCCCGGATTTGGTTGATTGTGCTGGTGAGTTGGGAAGCGCTGGCCAGTTCGACGCGCAGGTCGATGCGGGCCGGTTTGCCGGCGGCGGTGCGCACGCGGGCGTCGCTGACGTTGATGCGGCTATCGGAGAGGCGGGTGAGGATGTCCTTGAGCACGCCGACCCGATCGAGCACCTCGATGCGCAGCTGCACCGGATAGCGGCGGCCACCATGGTCGGCGAGGGGATTCCAGCGCACCGGCAGGCGGCGCTCCAGCGGCATCTGGGCCACGTTGGCGCAGTCGGTGCGGTGGATCGTGATGCCGTGGTTGCCCAGGGCGACGCTGCCCACAATCCCTTCACCAGGCAGGGGGCTACAACAGCCGCCCAGCCGATACTCCAACCCCTCCAGGCCCAGGATCGGACTGGTGTGGCCATGCTCGGCCGGCGCAACGGGGGCAGCTTGCTCCCGTTGGGCGCTGAGGTTGCGGGCCAAGTCCTCGTTGCTGAGCACCGGGGCGGCGGCGGCTGTGACGAGTCGGATTTCCTCGCGCAGCCGGTTGAGGGCCTGCTGCAGGGTGACGCCACCGAAACCAATCGAAGCCAGCAGATCTTCGGTGCTGACCAGGTTGCAACGGCGCGCCACCCGGGCCATGGCATCGCCATGGAGCAGGGCATCGAAGCCATCGCGTCCCAGCTCCCGCTCCAGCATGGCCGTGCCGCGCTGGATGTTCTCATCACGGTGGCTGCGTTTATACCAATGGCGAATGCGATTGCGGGCCGTGGGCGTGGCCACGAAATTGAGCCAATCGAGGCTGGGATGGGCCGTCTTGGCCGTAATCACCTGCACAAAGTCGCCGTTTTGCAGGGGCGTGGCCAGGGGGCACAGACGATCGTTGATGCGCACCCCCTGGCAGTGATTGCCAATTTCAGAGTGGATGCGATAGGCAAAATCTACGGCGGTTGAGCCCTTACGCAGACCCACCACATCGCCATTGGGGGTGAAGACAAACACCTCCTCATCGAACAGATCTTCCTTGATCGAGGCGAGGAAATCGCTACTGTCTTCGCCCACCCCATCCTTTTGCCAATCCACCAGCTGCCGCAGCCAGTTGAACCGCTCCGCATCACTGCCGGAGGCGGCCGGCGAGCCCCCTTCCTTGTACTTCCAATGGGCGGCGATGCCGTATTCGGCCACCTGGTGCATCTCGGCCGTGCGGATCTGCACTTCAATCGGCCGGTGGCGGCCAATCACGGCCGTATGGAGGGATTGGTAACCGTTGGGTTTGGGCAGGCCGATGTAGTCCTTGAAGCGACCCGGAATCGGCCGGAAGGTGTCATGCACCACGGCCAAGGCGCGATAACAACTTTCGATATTGGGCGTGAGGATCCGCAGGGCCGCCACGTCGTAGATCTCGTGGAACGCCTTTTGCTGGCGCTCCATCTTGCTCCAGATGCCATAAAGATGTTTGGGCCGGCCGCTCACCTCGCAATTGGCCAGGCCCGCCGCCACCAGGCGGTCGCGCAGCAACTGCACCGTGACGCCGAGGCGCTGTTCCCGATCGCTGCGCTTGGAGGCAACCTGCTGCTGGATCTCGCGGAAGGCCTCTGGTTCGAGAATTTTGAAGGCCAGATCCTCCAGTTCCCACTTCAGGCGGCCGATGCCAAGGCGGTTGGCCAAGGGGCCATAGATCTCGCGGGTTTCGCGGGCGATGCGCTGTTGTTTTTCCGGCTTGAGGGCGCCGATCGTGCGCATGTTGTGCAGCCGGTCGGCCAGCTTCACCAGCACCACCCGGATGTCGCTGGCCATGGCCAGAAACATGCGGCGCAGGTTTTCCGCCTGGGCTTCGGTGCGGTTGGTGAAATGGATGCCGCCGAGCTTGGTCACCCCCTCCACCAGGGCCCGCACCTCAGCGCCAAAGTGCTGCTCAATCTCGGCGGGGGTGACGTCGGTGTCCTCGACCACGTCGTGGAGAAAACCAGCGGCAATCACGCCGGGGCTGGCGCCGATATCGCGCAGCAGGTCGGCCACCGCCACCGGGTGAATGATGTAGGGCTCGCCACTGGCGCGCACCTGGCCATCGTGGAGCTGGAAGGCGAAATCAAAGGCGGCCGCCAGCAGGGCGTCGCTATCGGCAGCACTGGCGCAGCCAGCGGCGGGCACGCCCTTTTCAATGCAGCGCCTTAGCCAGGCCGGCAGGGGGATGCCGTAGGCGTCGGCCGTGCGGATCGCTTCGGCTCCACTGGTCGATGCGCCGTCGATCTGGACAGAATTGCGGCCGTTTTGGCGCCGCTCGATCTCGGGCCAGGTCGGCCCAGTCGGGGGGGATGGGATGGCAGCGGCTGGAGCAGCAACCGGATCGGCAGGGGGCTCCAGCTCGGGGCCCGGGATCGGCTTGCGATCTCCACCAGAACGGTCCGCGGCAGCGGGCGCCTCAAGGGGGTCAGCGACGGTCGGGGCACGATCCGTCCGGGCTGCTTCCGTCTTGTCAGCCGCTGCGTTGACCATCCAAGCCCGCGGAGAACCCCATCGTATGCATTTCGCGACACATTGGCGGCGCTGTGTGGGGCTGCCCATCCAAGCTTGGATGGCGTGACCCTGGATAAGCGCCATGGCTGCCAGCGGATCGACTGCCAGCGGATCGCCTGCCGCCGCTCCGGCAAGGACCAACGGGCCGGTCCTGCCGATCCTGCGCCTGCAGCAGCTGCTGGTGCACTACCCCGGCAGTGCCGTTGCCACCCTTAACGGCCTCGATCTGGTGCTCCAGCCCGGCGAGCGCCTGGCCCTGGTGGGGCCTTCGGGCTGTGGCAAGAGCACGGTCGCCCGGGCCGTTTTGCAATTGCTTCCCCCCGGCAGCCGCTGCGAGGGCGGCCTGGAGCTGGCCGGCCAGGATCCTCGCCAGCTGGGTCAACGGGATCTGCGACGCCTGCGCGGTGGGGCGGTGGGCCTGGTGTTCCAGGACCCGATGACCCGGCTCAACCCCCTGATGACGATCGGGGAGCACCTGGCTGACACCCTCTCGGCCCACCAGGGGGTCGCCGCCAGCGCCGAGCGCCGCAGCGACACCAGATCGGGGCTTTTCAGCCGCGGGCCCCTGGGCCAGGGCCGGGCGATCCGGCGGCGGGCCGAAGCCCTGCTGGCCCGGGTCGGGATTGGCGCCGATCGCTACGCCAGCTATCCCCACGAGTTCAGTGGCGGCATGCGCCAGCGGCTGGCGATCGCCCTGGCCATGGCCCTGCAACCGCCCCTGGTGATTGCCGATGAACCCACCACCAGCCTCGATGTGGCCGTGGCCGGCCAGGTGATGGCCGAACTCACGGCCCTCTGCCAGGAGAGCGGCAGCGCCCTGCTGCTGATTAGCCACGACCTGGCCCTGGCCGGCCGCTGGTGCGACCGCATCGCCGTGCTCGACCAGGGCCGGCTGGTGGAGGAAGCCCCCGCCCAGGAGCTGCTCACGGCCCCCCGCTCGCCCCTGGCCCAGCGCCTGGTGGCGGCGGCCCGGGCCCGGGAAGGCCAGGCCACGCCGGCCCCCACCCAGGCGCCCCTGCTCCTGGAGCTGGAAGAACTGCGCTGCTGGCATCCCCTGGCCTCCCTGCCCTGGCAACAGCGCTGGCTCAAGGCCGTCGATGGCGTCAGCCTGCAGCTCCACGGGGGCGAAACGATTGGCCTGGTGGGGGCTTCAGGCTGCGGCAAGAGCACCCTCTGCCGCGCCCTGATCGGCCTGGCGCCGGTGCGGGGCGGTGCCGTGCGCCTGCAGGGGGTAGACCTGCTCAGCCTGCGCGGCAGGCCCCTACGGCGGGCCCGCCGGCGCATCCAGATGGTGTTCCAGGACCCCCTGGCCTGCCTCAACCCCCTGATGCCCGTGGGTGAGGCCATCGCCGACCCCCTACTGATCCATGGTCTGGCCAGCAAACCCCAAGCCCGAGCCCAGGCCCGGGAGCTGCTGGCGGCCGTGGGGCTAAATCCCCCCGAAGCCTTTGAGCGACGCCTACCCCGCCAGCTCTCGGGCGGCCAGCAACAACGGGTCGCCATCGCCCGGGCCCTGGTGCTGGAGCCCCAGGTGTTGCTCTGCGATGAGAGCGTCAGCATGTTGGATGCGGAGGTGCAGGCGGAGGTGTTGGCCCTGCTGCGCGATCTCCAAAGCCGCCTAGGCCTGGCCCTGATCTTTGTGACCCACGACCTGGGCGTGGCCAGTGGCTTCTGCCAGCGGGTGATCGTGCTGGAGGGCGGCCGCATCGTGGAGCAGGGCCCCGGCGACCAGCTGCTGGCCCATCCCCAGGCCGCCATCACCCGCAGCCTGGTGGAGGCCTGCCCGCGGCTGCCGGCCCTGGCCTGAGGGGGCCGGCCCTAGGCCCTAGGCCACCCGCCGCCGCAACACCGCCAGCAGGGCCTCAAACACCTCGGGCAGGGGCGCCTCGAACTGCATCCGTTCGCCCGTGATCGGGTGATCCAGGCCCAGGGCCACCGCGTGCAGGGCCTGGCCGCTGAGGGCAATCGGCAGCTTGCGGCAGCGGCTGTAGGTGGCATCGCCCACGATCGGATGGCCGATGTGGGCGCAGTGGACCCGGATCTGGTGGGTGCGGCCGGTGTCGAGCTTGAAGCGCATCAGCGAGTAATCACCGAGGCGCTCGATCAGGCGCCAGTGGGTGCAGGCGTGGCGACCCGTTTCATCGGCCACCACCGCATATTTCTTGCGGTCGGCCGGATGGCGGCCGATGGCGCCCACCACCGTGCCCTGCTCCGCCGGCGGCACCCCATGGACCACGGCCAGGTACTGGCGCGAGGCGATCCGTTTCTGGATCTGCACCTGCAGCTTCACCAGGGCCTCCTGGCTCTTGGCCACCACGATGCAACCGGTGGTGTCCTTGTCGAGCCGGTGGACGATCCCCGGGCGCATCTCGCCGCCAATGCCGGGCAGGTCGGGGCAATGGAACAGCAGGCCATTCACCAGGGTGCCGTCCTTGTTGCCCGGGGCGGGATGGACCGTGAGACCGGCCGGCTTGTTGAGCACGATCAGGTGGCTGTCCTCAAACAGCACATCGAGGGGGATGTCCTGGGCCAGCAGGTAGGGCAGGGGCTCGGGCGGCGGCATCCACAGCTGCACCTCGTCGTGGAGCCGCAGGGGCGTTTTGGCCCGGCCGGTGACGCCATTGACGCGCACGTAGCCCGCATCGATGAACTTCTGGATGCGGGCCCGGCTCTGCTCGGGCCGCTGGGCCACCAGCCAGCGGTCCAGCCGCATCGGCAGGGGCTTGGGGTAGTGGAGCGTCAGCAGCTCGCCTTCGCCTTCGCCAAAGGCACTCATGGGCTGGGGGGCAGCTCCAGGGCGATCGGCCCCAGCTGGGCGCGACGGAAATCATCGAGCAGCCGTTGGGCCATGCGGCCCTCGTCGCCGCTGGTGTGGCGGCTGGCGGCCGCCTCCAACCAGGCGTTGGGGTCCTGGGCGGGGATGCCATAGCGGCGCTCCAGCAGGCCCGCCGCCACGCCGGCGCCAGCCACCGGCTCCAGCAGGGCAAGCAAGCGCAGGAAGGCCAGGGCCACCGCCTCGCCCTCGTAGGCCGCCTGGCCGATGTCATCGCAGAGGGCCAGGCGCAGGGCCGCCAGCTGGTCGTCCAGCCGCGGCGGCAACACGCCGGGGGCATCGAGCAGGTCGAGGTCCTGGCCGAGGCGCACCCAGCGCAGGCTGCGGGTGACGCCGGCCCGGCGGGCGCTATCCACCACCTTGCGCCGCACCAGCCGGTTGATCAGGGCCGATTTGCCCACGTTGGGGAAGCCCAGCATCAGGGCCCGCACGGGCCGGGGTTTCATGCCGCGGCCAGCGCGGCGGGCATTGAGCTGCTCGCCGGCCCGGATCGCCGCCGTTTGCAATTGCTTCACGCCGGTACCAGCCTTGGCGTCACACCACCAGGGGGTTTGGCCGGCGGCGCGGAACCACTGGTCCCAGGCCTGGCGCGCCTCGGCGCTCACCATGTCGCGCCGGTTGATCACGAGCAGGTGCTGCTTGCCCTTGATCCAGCGCTGCAGGCGCGGGTGGCTGGTGGCGAGCGGGATGCGGGCGTCGCGCACCTCGATCACCAGGTCCACCTTGGCCAGGTTGTCGGTGAGGGACTTCTCGGCCTTGGCGATGTGGCCGGGATACCACTGAATCGCCGGGGCGGCGCTGCTCAGTTGGGCGGCAGTGTTCAACCGGGCCGTACTGCTGGGCGGGGCAGGACTGTCCAACGGGCCATTAGCAGTGATCTCGCCAGTGCTGCTGGATTGGTCGGCGCTACCCGCTTGAGAGGCGCTACTCGCTTGGGCGACCTCGCCCCCTGGGTCAGCGTTGTTCAACTGCGACTCAGCAGTTACGGCGGCGGCCTCGGTCAAGGCACCACCAACACGGGACAGGGGGCCAGCTGGATCACCCGCGAAGCGGTGCTGGCTTCATCCGGCTCCAGGCTCAGGCCCCGGGTGCCCATCACGATCACGTCGGCATTGATTTCATCGGCCACATCGCAGATCACAAAGGCGGGCTTGCCCTCCCGCTCGATCAGTTGGCACTCCATCCCCTCAGCCAAAAAGCGCTTGCGGGCATCCTCCAGCAAGGTCGCCACGGCGGCATGGTCGTCCTGCTGGGGCTCCACCACCGAGAGCAGCACCAGGCGGCTTTGGTGCTGCTGGGCCAATTTCAACGCGGTGGCCGCGGTTTCGGCGGCCTGGCGACTGCGATCAATCGGGAAAAGAACGGTGTCGAACATGGGGGCAACGGGGACAGGCATGGGCGGCCGGCGAGGCTCCGGCAGGTCCCGTCCTCCCTTGTCTTAGCGCGGTCCTGGCGGCCTGGGGTCCCGCCGATGCAGGGCGGCTTCCCGGGCAAGCCGGCGGCTCAGATGGGCCGCAGGTTAATCTCACCCATCCTTAAAGCCCCCCACCCCATGGCAAAGCGCTCCCTGGCCAGCTTGTCCGCCGATGAGCTCCGTGGCAAGCGGGTGCTGGTGCGGGTGGATTTCAACGTACCCCTCGATGACGCCGGTGCGATCACCGACGACACCCGCATCAAGGCGGCCCTGCCCACCATCAACGACCTCACCTCCAAGGGCGCCAAGGTGATCTTGGCGGCCCACTTCGGCCGGCCCAAGGGCCAGGTGAACGAGGCCATGCGCCTCACCCCCGTGGCCGCCCGCCTCAGCGAGCTGCTCGGCGTGGCCGTGCCCAAAACCGACAGCTGCATCGGCCCCGACGCCGAAGCCAAGGTGGCCGCCATGGCCAATGGCGACGTGCTGCTGCTCGAAAACGTGCGCTTCTTCGCCGAAGAAGAGAAGAACGAAAGCGACTTCGCCGCCGAACTGGCCAAGCTGGCTGATGTGTATGTGAACGACGCCTTCGGCGCCGCCCACCGGGCCCACGCCTCCACCGAGGGCGTCACCGCCTACCTCAAGCCCTGTGTGGCCGGCTACCTGATGGAGAAGGAACTCCAATACCTGCAGGGCGCCATCGATGAGCCCAAGCGTCCCCTAGCGGCGATCGTGGGCGGCTCCAAGGTGAGCAGCAAGATCGGCGTGCTCGAAGCCCTGATCGACAAGTGCGACAAGGTGCTGATCGGCGGCGGCATGATCTTCACCTTCTACAAAGCCCGCGGCCTGGCCGTCGGCAAGAGCCTGGTGGAAGAGGACAAGCTCGAACTAGCCAAGGAGCTGGAAGCCAAGGCAGCCGCCAAGGGCGTGCAACTGCTGCTGCCCACCGATGTGGTGCTGGCCGATGCCTTCTCCCCCGACGCCAACAGCCAAACCGTGGCGATCGACGCCATCCCCGACGGCTGGATGGGCCTGGACATCGGCCCCGACTCGATCAAGGCCTTCCAAGACGCTCTTGCCGACTGCAAAACCGTGATCTGGAACGGCCCCATGGGCGTGTTCGAGTTCGACAAGTTCGCCGCCGGCACCAACGGCATCGCCCACACCCTGGCCGACCTGAGCGGCAAGGGCTGCTGCACCATCATTGGCGGCGGCGACTCCGTGGCTGCCGTTGAGAAGGTGGGCGTGGCCGAGAAGATGAGCCACATCTCCACCGGCGGCGGCGCCAGCTTGGAGCTGCTGGAAGGCAAGGTGCTGCCTGGCGTGGCAGCCCTGGACGAGGCCTGATTCAGGAGGCCTGATTTCAGAGGGCTGACCAAACGATCTGGAGTTGGTTGGTCGCTTCCCTAGGGCGACCAACGTTTCGCTTGAGATCAGCCCCTCCGAGCGTCAGAGGCCTCCAGGAGACGGGCCTTCAAGATCTTTGTGATGGGGTTTCCAGCCACCTTCCGAACCCCGTCCTGGCGGGGGGGTGAGGGCAGGAAAACCAAAGCGCTGGCGGATCTTGAGCACCTGCTCCATCGTTTGACGGCGGTCCTGTTTCCAGCTGGTGCGCTCCAGCTGCTGGCAGGCCTGAATCGCCGTCAAGGTGGTGGCCTGCTCGTAGCACTGGCCGAAGCGCTTCAGGTCGACAAGGCGCTTGTTAAACAGCTGGCGCTGCACGTCCTGACGGGCCTGAAAATAGGCCTTGCGCTGGCCCACGCTGAGCTTGGCCATGGCTTCGGCCTCCCGCTTGAGATTGGCTTCACGGGCCTCTTTGGACGGTCCCTGGAGCGGAAGGCGACGCTCGCTGCGACCCCGGTCATCGCCCGGGGGTGGCCCACTGGTTTGGGCGATCACCGCCAGGGGGGCACTGAGCAGGGCGACCAGGGCCAGGGGCAGGGCGCGAAGGGACGATTGGGGAGCCATGGGAGGAGCTGGCAAGAAATGGAGACTTCGTCATCCTGACCACGGCTGCCGCTGCAGATGTGACTGGGCGGCCACCAAGCTGTGACGGAATCGGACTCCGCCAGGCCAGTGCTGCGGTGGATTCAGGGACCGCTGCGGACCTGGGGATCCGGGGCCCCACGGGCCAGGGGGCTACGGCTCGGGCGCGGGTCGGCTGGTGGGAGCGGCTCAGGGAGCGAGGGCTGCCTTGTCTGCCACCACCCGGACCCGCTTCGTGGCGGTGACGATGCCATCGGGATGGACCAGCAGCACCGCCCAGGTTTGGGAGCCGGGGTCGCTAGGGGCCTGCACGGTCTTAAAGATGCCGCCGCCGCCGAGGGCCTCGAGCTGGAGTTCGGGCATGGCGGACTGGGCCAGCTGGCGTGGGGTCACCGCCGCCACGGCTCCGGCCAGCACCGCCCCATCGAGGGGCTCATCAACAACCACATCGAGGTCGTAGCGCTGGCCGGTCAGCACCGCATCGGGCACCAGCAGGGTCACGGCCAGATCCTTGGACCCGCTGCGCACCAGGGAGCTTTCGCGGATGATGTCCTGGCCGTTGAAGCGATCGCCATGGCTCTGCAGCGCCACTAGTTCATTGGCGACCATGCGATAGCGGGTCGGGCCCTCCTGGCGGCTGCCGCGCACCGTGATCTCCAGGGTGGGCCTGCCGTCGTTCAAGGGGGTGCCACTCGCCACCTGCCAGCGCAGGTCGGGGAAGCGCTCCCGCAGGGCAGCGCGGCGAGCCTCGAGCTCGGTCAGGGCGAAACCGGGACCGGGCTCAAACACCGTGGCCAAGCTGGTGGGCCCTGGGTCGTTGAGGGCGGCCTCTAGGGCCGCCGGAGAGGGGGCCGCCCGCAGGGGTGCCCCAACCAGCAGGCAAGCCATCGCCATCAACGCTGGCAGGAGCGGGCGGGGCGGAAACATGAACGAGCACACGGGCCGGCTTTTAAGTTAGGGCCGCCCGGCTCGGGCGCCAGGCACCGCTGCAGATGTCCATGACTCGGCTCCTGATTGCCGCCAGCGGAACCGGGGGTCACCTGTTCCCCGCCCTGGCCGTGGCCGAGGCCCTACCGCCGGACTGGTCGATCCATTGGCTGGGGGTGCCGGACCGGCTGGAACGGGAGCTGGTGCCCAGCCGCTTTCCCCTGCATACGATTCGGGCCGGCGGCCTCCAGGGCCGGGGCCTGAAAAAACTGTGGCAACTGCTGCGCCTGCTCGCCGCCACCGGCAGGGTGCGCCGCCTGATCCGCCGCGAAGGGGTGGATCTGGTGTTCAGCACCGGCGGCTACATCGCCGCACCGGCGATCCTGGCGGCCCGCTGGTGCGGGGTTCCGGTGGTGTTGCACGAATCCAACGCCGTGCCGGGCCGGGTGACCCGGCTGCTGGGGCGCCTCTGCAGCCAGGTGGCCCTGGGCCTGCCCGAGGCCGCTGGCCAACTGCGGGGCTGCCAGCCTGTCGTCACCGGGACCCCGGTGCGGCAGGCCTTTCTGGAGCCCGCCCCCCTGCCGGCCTGGGTGCCCGCCGGCGAGGGGCCCCTGCTGCTGGTGATGGGGGGTAGCCAGGGGGCGGTGGGACTCAACCGCATGGTGCGTCCCCTGCTGCCCCGCCTCCTAGCGGCCGGCTGCCGGGTCGTGCACCTCAGCGGCAGCAACGATGGCGCCTCGGGCCAGTTCCAGCACCCGGCCTACGTCGATTTGCCCTTCAGCCATGAAGTGGCAGGCCTGCTGCAACACGTTGACCTGGTGATCAGCCGCGCCGGGGCCGGCAGCCTCAGCGAACTGGCCGTGGGTGGCACCCCGGCCATCCTGGTGCCCTTCCCCGCCGCGGCCGACGGCCACCAGGAGGCCAACGCCGCCGCGGCCGCTGCGGTTGGGGCGGCGGTGATTGTGTTGCAACACCCCCCGGGCGAACCGCCCCTGGAGCGGGCGATCTGGCGCCTGCTCGGTCCCCGGCTGCGGCGGGTGGAAGCGGGCGGGGAACCGGCGCGCGCGGGGCGCAGCCTCGATCCCCTGCTGGAGCTGCGGCGGGGCATGGGGCGGCTGGCCCAGCGGGACGCCGACCGGCACCTGGCCCAGGTCCTCCAAGGGCTGGTTGGGGCCAGGAATTGATCGCAGGCAGGGCATTGGGCCCTAGCCCAGTTCCTGCCCCAGGGCCCGCAGCAGCCTCCGGTTACCGCGGCGGTCTTGGAGGCCAAGCCGCAGCCAGCTGGCATCGAGGCCGATAAAGGAGCGGCAATCGCGCAGCAGGATCCGGTGACGGTGCTCTAGGGCCAGCCGCAGGGGCTCCAACGACCAGGGCTGCCCCCCCCGCTCGCCACGCACCAGCAGGAAATTGGCCGCCGAAGGCAGGGGCACCAGCCCCGGCAGTTGGGCCAACCGTTGGCCCAGCCAGGGACCCTCCGCACCCACCCAGGTCTGCACGCGGTGGATCCAGCGCCCCTGCTCCAGGGCGATTTCACCCACGGCCCCGGCCAAGCTATTGACGGGCCAGGGGTCGCGCCAGGCGGCCCAGCGGGCCAGGCGCTGGGGATCGGCCACGGCGTAGCCGAGGCGCAGGCCGGCGATGGCAAACAGCTTGGTGAGGCTGCGGATCACCACCAGGTTGGGGTGGCGGGCCACCAGGGGAATCAACGACTGGGCCTCGCCGCCGGGCACCAAAGAGAGGAAGGCCTCATCGCAGATCACGAGGGCGAAGCGCTCCAGCAGGGGTTCGAGGCTGGCGCGGCTCCAAAGCTGGCCGGTGGGGTTGTGGGGGTTGGTGATCCAGAGGGTCTCGGCCCCAGCCGCCTCTGCTGGGCCGAGCGGGAAGGCCTGGGGGCCGGGGCCAGGCCACTGCAACGGCAAGGACCAGTCGCGCCTTGCGCCACCCCAGCAGGCCAGGGCCCGCTGGTAATCGGCGAAGCCCGGAGCGCTCAGCAGGCTGCAGCCGGTGGCGGCGGCGTCCCGGGCCGCCCAGGTGAACAGTTCGGCGGCGCCATTGCCGGGCAGAACCTGCCCGGGTTCGAGCCCGTGGTGGCGGGCCAGGGCGCGGCGGAGGCTGGTTTGGTCCCGGTCGGGGTAGGGGCGCAGGGGCGCCGCCAGCAGGGCCGCCCGCAGGGCTAGGGGCGGGCCGAAGGGCACCAGGGAGGCGCTGGCATCCAGGATCTGGCCAGGCCGGCAGCCGAGCCGCTCGGCCGCCTGGGCCAGGTTGCCGCCATGGCGGGCGGGCGGGGCGGCGCTGGACCCAGCGCCCGGGGGAAACCCTTGCATCGCCCCAGTCAAAGGCCCAGGCCAGCCCTCAGGTCCGCACCCAGTTCCAATTGCAAACGCCATCTCAGAGCTGGCCAGGGACCCAGTCCCAGCTCCAGAGCCAAGCCCTGTCAACGACGCAATCCAGCCATTGGCACAAACCAGTCAGCCAAGAAGACCAGTCAGCTAAGAAGACATGTCAGAGGCGAAGACCGCGGGGTAGCACCCGCATCCTGCCTAGCTTGGACCGAATTGCCCCAGGCCATGGGTTCCCTGCACCAGGTCCTTTCCCAGATCAACGGCGTCCTCCTGGGTAAACACGACCAGGTGCGGCTGGCGGTGGCCTGCCTGGTGGCGGGCGGCCACCTGCTGATCGAAGACTTCCCGGGCGTCGGCAAAACCACCCTGGCCGAGGCCCTGGCCCGCAGTTTCGGCCTGGCCTTTCGCCGCGTCCACTTCACCAGCGACCTGCTGCCCGCTGACCTCACCGGCCTGCGCCTGTTCGACCAACACCTGGGCCAGTTCCGCTTCGAGCCCGGGCCCCTGTTCAGCCAGGTATTGCTGGCCGATGAGATCAACCGGGCCAGCCCCCGCTGCCAGAGCGCCCTCTTGGAAGCCATGGCCGCCGGGAGGGTGAGCGTTGATGGCACCAGCCACCACCTGCCCAAGCCGTTCTGTGTGATCGCCACCCAGAACGGCCTCGATCAGGCCGGCACCTCGCCCCTGCCCGAATCCCAGCTGGACCGCTTTGCCATGCGACTCAGCCTTGGCTTCCCGCCCCGCCAGGCGGAGGCCGCCCTGCTGGCAGGCCAGAGCACGCCCCTCGCCAACCTGGCGGCCGTAATCGAACCGGAAGGACTCGAGGAGCTGCAACAGCAGGCCAGCCGGCTGGCCTGCGAGCCGGCCCTCATCGACTACGTGCTCGACCTGCTGGCCGCCAGTCGCCAGGGGGGCCTGGCCACGGGCACGCCTCTGTCGCCCCGGGCCGGCCGTGCCTTGGTGGCGGCGGCCCGGGCCTGGGCCCTGCTCGAAGGCCGCAGCTTTGTGGTTCCTGCCGATGTCCAGGCGGTGTTCCCGGCGGTGGCGGAACATCGGCTGGATGGCGGCCGGCCGGCCCAGGATCCGGGGGGCTTCAGCCGCCAACTGCTCACCGCCGTCGAGGCGATCCGTTAGATGGCTAGCGCCCTGACCCGGCCCAGGCCCGCTCCTAGCCCAATCCCCGAGACGATCCCCCAACCATGTCCTGAACTGCTCCCGGAGCCCTTTCCAGACCGCCTGATTCGGCGCCACCGCAGGGCCAACCATCGGCTTGGGCTGCGCACGCTTTACATCTTGCCGAGCGGCTTCGGCTGGTTGTGGCTGCTGAGTTGCGTCGTGTTATTCATCCTGGGCGTCCAGGGCAGCAGCCACGGGGCCTTGCTGGCCTACCTGTTGCTAGGCCTATTCCTGCTGGCGCCCTATCTCACCCAGTTCAACCTCCAGGGCCTGGAGCTGCGGTGCGGCAGTCCGGCGCCGGGTTTTGCCGGGGAGTTGCTCAGCTATCCGGTACTGGCCACAAGTCGCGAACAACGACTGAGCCTGGAGGCCCGCTTCCGCCGATCCGAACCCGCCCTCTGCTGGAGCGGCAACCTGGACCCGGGCCAGCAGTGGCTGGCGATACCGTGGCGCCCCAGCCAGCGGGGCCTGCAAACCCCCGGGCGCCTGCGTCTGCAATCCAGTGCGCCCCTCGGCCTATTGCTGTGTTGGACCCTCTGGGATCCTCCCGCCCCCCAGCTCGTGTATCCAGCCCGCCGGCCCGGGCCAGTGCTGGAGCTGGATTGGCCCCAGACCAGGGAGCGAGACCAGGCCCAAGGCGGCGCCGATGACCAGGCCAGAGGCAGCGAACACTGGCGCGAACTGACCCCCCACCGGCCCGAGGAGGGGCTCGCCCGCCTGGCCTGGAAGCAACTGGCCCGCAGCGGCGAGCGCTACGCCAAACGCTTTGCCGATCCCCAACCCCGCGCCCACCTGCTGGCGCCGGACCCCACCCTGCCGCGGGAGCAATCCCTCGAACACCTCAGCGCCCGGATCTGGCAGCTAGCGGCCAGTGGCGAGAGCTATGGCCTGGTGCTCGGAGACCAGACGATCACCGCCGGCGCAGGGGCCACCCAGCTGAAGCGCTGCCTCACAGCCCTTGCCCTGGCGCCACCGTGATCGAACCCCTGGCCCGCCGCCTGCAGATCCTCAGCCTCAGCTTGCTGGGACTCCAGTTGCTGGGTTGCGATTGGGAAAGCCCGCTCAGTTGGGGCAGCCTCACGCTGGTGCTGATGGCCATCCTCAAGGTGCGCAATGCCCGCCGGCCGGCCGACCTGCGCCGGGCCCTCCTGGCCCAACTGATTGCCCTTGGGGTGTTGGCGGGCCTGAATCCAAGCCTGGGGCATGGCCTGCTGCAGGGCGCCACGGGCCTGGTGCTGATCGCTGGCCTGCTGGCGCAGGAAGGGAGGGGCGCAAGCAACCTGCGCCAGATCCTCAGCCGCAGTGTGCAGCTGCTGGTGGTTTGCCTACCCCTGCTGGCGCTCCTGTTTGTGTTCATGCCCCGCCTGGGGCCCCTCTGGCCCTATGCCGAGCTGGGGCGGGCCCAAACCGGCCTCAGCGACCAGCTGGATCCAGGCTCCATCGCCCATCTCGCCCAGGACCCCTCGCCAGCCCTCCGGCTGAGTCCGAACCGGGAGAAGGACTTGCCCCCGGCCGACCAGCGTTACTGGCGGGTGCGGGTGCTCGATCGCTTCGATGGCCAGCGCTGGAGCGCCAGCTCGCCGGCGAGCCCTTCGCAGTCTTGGTCGCCCCCTGCGCCAGCCCCAGCGGGAACGGGCCAAGAACTTTGGCTCGTGGAGCCCTCCCCCATTAGCGCCCTGCCTTGGGGGGGCAGTGGCGTGCCCCTCAACCCCCAAATCACCAAAACCCCTAAAGGCGAACTGCTCGGCCCCTGGCAAACCCTGGAGCGCCGCCGCTACGTGCTGACCACCAGCGACCAGACGCCCGCCTGGCAACGACACCCCCCCTCGCGCTCCGACCTGAACTTCGCCGCCGGCAGCAACCCCCAGCTGGAAGCCCTGGCCGAGGGCTGGCGCCAACAGCTCCCGCCGCTGCAGCGGCTGGCCGCGGCCCAGGCCCTGTTCCAGGAGCAGCCCTTCCGCTACACGCTCCAGCCCCCGGCCCTCGGGGACGTCGCCCCCCTGGATCAGTTCCTCTTCAACACCCGGGCCGGCTTCTGCGAACACTTCGCCAGCGCCTTCACCGACCTGATGCGGGCGGCCGGGGTGCCGGCCCGGGTGGTGGTGGGTTACCAGGGGGGCAGCTGGGTTCCCGCCAACCTCTGGGGCCGGGGCTACCTGGAAGTGCTCCAGCAGGACGCCCATGCCTGGAGTGAGGTGTGGCTGGCGGATCAGGGCTGGGTGCGCATCGATCCCACCGCCTGGGTGGCCCCGGCCCGGATCCGAGGCGGGCTGCTCTCAGGGCTGGCGGGCCAGTCGGCCGACCTGGGCCTGCTGCGCCAGGGCCTGCCCTGGCTGCGGCCCCTGACCCGCAGCTGGACCAACCTCGACCTGGCCTGGAGCCAACTGCTCCACTACGACCACTCCAGCCAGGATGCACTGATGCAGCGCTGGCTGGGCCCGTTCCGCAGCTGGCAGGGGATGGTGCTGGTGGTAGGCATGGCCTTCGCCCTGACCCTGGCGGTGGGGATTCTGGGGCTACTGCGCGCGACCCCCCGCCAAAACCAGCAGCGGCGCCAGCTCGATCGCAGCCTCAACCGCTTGGCACGCTTCAACCTGGTGCCCCAACCAGGAGAAAACCTGTCGGCCTTCTGCCAACGGGCAGCGGACCAGCTTCCGGAGCTAGCCAAGGGCCTGGAGCAGCTTCGGAGCAGTTACGAACGCCTGCGTTTCGCCCCCCAGGGCCAGATGCGCGACCTGGCTCGGGCCCTAGGGGCAGCGGATCGCGAGCTGGCTGCTGCCACCACCCGACTCAAGCGCAGACCGGTAGAACGACCCCATTCGCCGGAGCACCGATGACGCTGCCGCGCCTGCTTCCCCAGACACCCCGCCAACGGCCCCTGGCCCTGGTAGCCCTGCTGGGGGTCCTGGTCGGGGCCTCCACGCTGCCCGTTTGCCCAGCCTGGGCCGCCGATCCAGCCCAGGTCCTGCGCCTGTTCGAACGGCATGGATGCCCCCGCTGCGCCCTGCAGGATGCCGATCTGGTCCATGCAGACCTACGCGACGCCAACCTCCACCAGGCCAAGCTGCAGCGGGCCAACCTCAGCGGCGCCCAACTGGATGGCGCCAACCTCACGGGCGCCGACCTGAGCTTCACCAGCCTGGCTGGGGCCTCCCTGCGGGGCGCCGACCTGCGGGGTGCCCTGCTGCTGGGCACCGACCTGCGCGAAGCTGACCTTACCGGGGCCCTGCTGGATCGCAATGGCCTGGCCCAAAGCCACTGGCAGCAGGCCCGAGGCCTGGACCTGGGCCAGCTGGGCTACGCGGCCCTGCATAACGCGGGAGTGGCCGAAGCCACCCAGGGCCGCTATCCCCAGGCAGAACAGTTCTTCGGCGAAGCAATCCGCCAATTACCGGATGCGGCCATTAGCTGGATCGCCCGCGGCATCGCCCGCAGCGAACAGGGCAAAACAAATCTGGCGGCTCAAGACTTCAACTTCGCCAGTGTCCTTTATGAACGCATGGGCGATCCGATTGAGGCCCAGCAACTCAAAAAAGCCTCCCAACTACTGCTGGAAGATCCCAAAGCACCGAAACAATCAGGCAACGGCATGGGCTCCCAAATGGTGGGTGGGGCATTGGCCGCCTTCCAATTCCTGGCGCCCCTGGCCGCCAAGGTCCTTGTGCCGGTGGGACTCTGAGCCAGGCCCCACCAGTTCCCCAGGCCCAAGCAGTTCCCATGCTCCCAGCGGTAAGGCCAGGTCCGAAGACTTAAGGCAGCAACTTAACGAGGCTCAGAGACTGCCTTGATTGGACCCCATCATCTGCCTTGACTCGGTGGTAGTAGGCTGGTAGCCGTAGCCATAAGTGCCACCTTCGGTGTCATTGATGATGCGAGGAGTCACCATGATCACTAATTCACGCTTTTCTCGAGTATTCCCCGAACTGCGGAAGAACTGACCAATCAGGGGCAGATCACCAAGAATTGGCCACTTGGTGGAAACTTGGGCATTGAGGTCAGAAATCACCCCAGTTAGAATGAGGGTTTGCCCGTCGCGGACCCTTACCGAGCCAGTATCGAGGCGCCTTACACTGAGGATATTAATTGGCCCACAACCCACCACATTTTGAGTAGACGTGGTGGCCGAAATTCCAGGGGAAAGGTTAAAGGTTACATAGCCATTGTCGTCAATCTTTAAGACCCTGGCCCCAAATATCAAACCTGAAGTTCCGAAAGAAGGGGTACAGGTAATCACATTAGAACCCGAGCCAGATCCCCCTGAACTGGACGCGCTGTAGCTAACAATCACCTGGCTGCCAACAGTAACAAACGATTCATTGGCACGTTCACGGCCGATCGAAGCCTGACCCAAAATAGCTCCGCCCGACCCGACAGCCCCGACTCCAGCAGAAGCGCCTCCAGTGATGCTATCAGGGTTATCGGTCAAGATCAATGTGGGAGAAGCCAATAACTTTGTCGAAGACGATGTAATAGCGGCATTCAAAAGATTATAAAAGGAATTTGCGGCATAGGCACTTCCAGGGTTAACTGGGGCTGGCGCAAGAATTGGCTCCACAATGCGCTCCTCTCCAGGAGCAAGAGTTCTGTAAACCGGCTTAGCGCCAGAAGCCCCACCAGAAAGAGTTCCGAACTGTTCCAATGTGGGAGGGAGTTGATTCCCCCAAGCCCCGATCAATCTTCCATTGTCATTGACAATAAAGTTATTGCCATACTTAAACGCAAAGCTATTGCTGATAGAAAGGTCATTTTGCAAGTTAATATCAAGAATCCTCACCGATAACGCCACCTGCCGCTGGCGCAGATCCAGCTGGCGCAGATAATTCTCTGCCACAGCAATCACCATCGGATCACCCACCAGGGTGATCGTCTGCAGGCGGGTATCGGTGGTGCCGGTGAGGCCCTTCAGGGGACCTGTGGCAGCCCCATAGGTTTCAGTGGTGGAGATCCGCTGGGTTTCAGTCTGGGTGGTAGTGGTGCCACCGGCCACCTGGTTGCTCTGGGCGGTGCCGGTCTGGGTGGCATTGGTGATCACGGATACTTTCGTGATCGAGGCCCCCAGGCTGGCGAGATAATCTGCGGCGAAAGTGGCTGATGCCTGGTTGAGCCGATAGACCTTTGAAAGCTGGGTGCCGAAGCTCTGACCCAGCACATTCGGACCCACGACAATCAAATTGCCTTCAAGCCTGCCCTGGAGCCCGGCACTGAGCAACACGGAATTGAAGGCCCGAGAAAATTTTTCGCCATGGAAGGAGATCGACACTGGCGCCCCCTGGCTTGAGGCTGCATCAAGAGGTTTGCCGTCCTTATCGGTGCCGTTGACAAACACAAATCCATAGCCGCCGCGCTCGGCTAGGGACATCAACACTTCCCGGGCCGGCGCATTGCGCACGGTCATGCTCACCGGCTCGCCCTTGAGATTGATGAAGCCGCGATTGCGCAACACCATGCTCCCCACCGCCATGTCACCCAAGGGGGGCGCCACCGCCCGGGGCTGCAGAGCCGGGGCATAGGTGGCCTGGGGCACCGTGCCAGGGGTGCGCAAATCAGGCCGGGCGCTCTGGCTGCTGAGCTGGGGCACGGTGCTGAAGCTGATCACCAGGTTGCGGCCATCGGCGCCGATCACGGGCCGGGCCAAGGGCAGGCCCGGCAGGGGAACCACCTGAATCTGATAAGTCGATCCGCTGCCTTGCAGGCTGATCGACTGGATCCCAGCCTCTGGCAGGGAGATGTTCTGGGCCCCGTAGCGCAGCACGGCAGGGCTAGAGGTGGTCAGCTGGCCAGCCCAGCTGTTGCCATTGCGACCCTGCTGCAACACCGGCGTCGCCCCCGTGCCCTCGATCACCACATCCACCCCACCCGCGCTACGCCGCAGGGAAAGGGAGAGGGGAACTCCACCCTGGGGAGCCGGCTGGGCCCCTGGCCCAGGCTGGCTAGCGGTTACGAGGCTTGTTGCCGCTGCCTGGGCCAGGGGCCCGGAAGCAGCCCCGGATCCAGCGGCCCCTGGCCCAAAACCGGCCGCCTGCAAAAGAACAACCGTGATTGGCAGGGTCACCGCAGTGACCAGCAAACCAGCTACGGATCCCCGCGCCTGGGTGGGGAACAGGCCAGCTGTCCTGACCCAGTTCAGCCAGCGCCTGGAACGACGTTGAATCACGCGTGCAGCACCATCGTGGATGCAGCGTATGGGGAAGGAACCGCGGCGGCTAGACATCAAGGGCAAGTTCATGACCTGGCTGGTTTCGGAGCAGGAAGGGGGGAAACGGGAGCCTGTTTGGAATAAAGGGTCAAATTGAGCTTGAGGGTTGTCGAGTTCTGGTCGACAGCAGCGCTCGAGCCGGCTGGGGCAGCCCCTACCGCCTGTTGAAGGCTGAGATCGCTCTGAACCACCAACAAACTCAGCGCTTCCAGCCGGCGCAGGAAGGCCAACAGGTTGGGAGCTGGACCATGGGCCGTGATCAGCAGGGAGGTTTTTTGCAACCCAGGAGCCAACAGGGGGTCGGGCGCCTCGGGCACTTTTTGACCAGCAGGCGGTGGCGCGGCCTGGTTAGGAGTGGCTTGGGCAGGGGCGGCCGTTGGGTTGGGCTCATAGCTATCCAGTTGCACGCCGCTATTGCTGGCCTCCGCCCCGATCTGGGCCATAAAAGTGGAGATATCGCCACTGCCGGCAATCAACGACATCACCTTGGATTGCAGAAGCTGGGCATCGCGATGGCGCCGCTCTGCAAGCTCGATCCGGCTCCGAAACTGGGGAACACTCTGGGCCAGGTTCGTGAGCCGGGTCACTTGGGCCTGATCCTCCTGAAGCTTGTTCCAACTGGGCAAAGCCAGAAACACACCCGTGCTGAGGGCCGCCAAACCACCCACCAAGGCAGGCACCCCCCAGAGCACCCGCTCCCTCGTCAAAAAAAGCTGAAGCCTTGTCTTGGGCTCCTGGGCCTGGAGGTTAGTCATTGGAGCACCCCAGCGGCCTGAAGGATCTCCAGACGCCTTGCCATGCCGCTGGCCCCAAGCCGTTGCAGTTGCCTGAGCGTGGCCACGGGGTCCAGGGTCTTAAAACTACTGGCCAGTTCAAAACTGACCTGGCCAGGAGCCAATCCAGCCTTGGCCACCTCGCGGCTGACCTTCAGAACCTTGACGGAATCCGGTTGGAACATGGGCGAATAGGCCATCTGCAGCTGTAAGGCATTGATGCGCTGAAAGGCACCCGGATCATTGACCGCACCCTTCAAGGAAAGGACAGGTCCGATAACAGAAGCCTCCTTCAACTCCACCCCACCGGGGGCAAGCTGGAACAAGTTGGTGACTAGGGCGGAACCGGATGACACCTTCACCAGCCCATTAGCCAGACCCCGGTTACTCGCCTCCAGGGTCTTGGCACCAGCCAGGGCGCCCTTGAGTTGATCTTCCATGGCGTGGACCCGGGAGGGCAAAGAATTCAGTTTCTCCAGTTGCGTCGTGACCTGGGAATCCCAATACCCCAGGGCCAGTTGCAATCCCAGGGCAGGCAAGAGCAGGGCACCACCCAACAGGCCTCCCACCAGGATCAACTGCCAGGCCGGCTTAGTTTTGGAGGGGTCGCCGGGCAAGCCGACCTCAAGGCGGCGCTGCCGCAACAAATCGACGGGGCCGTGAAAGAGGCTGGTCATCGGTAGGCCTCCACCAGGGCCAGCCCCAGTAACCGCAGCAACTCCACACTGGCCGGGATGGTTCCCTCCTCTGCCTGCAGGGGTTGGGCTGGGCCCAGGAGCCAGCCCAGGGTGATCGGATCGGCCACCACCAGCTGCCAAGCCGGTAGCCGTTGCCTCAGGGGCTCCACCACCTCCTCGGACAAGGCGGCCTGGGAGCCATGCACCACAAGCTGAACCGAGGTCACGCCCCGCTCCTGTTGGCGCCAGAAGTCAACAGATCGCGTCAGCTCGTCGGCCAGCACCCCGATTCCTGCCAAGGAGCCAGCCAGCCGCCGCTCATAGACCGGAATCCCCCGTTGCAATAACAGGAGATGGCCACTGTCCTTCGAGAGTTCGAGCACGGCCACCACCTGGCCATCCGGTGTCTCGTTCAGCAAGGGCTCCAGGGCCCGCAACACGCAAACCTGGCCCGCCTCCAGGCCATCGAGGCTCAGGCCAGCGGTGGCAAAGGTTTCAATCCAGCCCAGCAATAACGCCTTGCGCACCGCAATCACCAGGGAGCTGGGCGAGGTCGCGCCGGCATCGGGCTCCAGACGTATCTCGCGCAGGTCGGCCGACTGGATCGGCAGGCGGAAACCGGCCTGCCGGCCCCGCTCGATCAACAGCCGACGGGGATCCTCGGGCCAGTCAGCACCAGGCCATTGCACCAGGTGCCATTCGGACGACAGTGTGGGCAGCACCGCCGCCACCCGGGCTGTGGCAAAGCCCCGTTCCACCAGCAAGTCGCCGATGAAATCGGCGAGGGCCTCGATCCGCACCGGAATGCCCTGCTCACAGGTGCCAGCTGGCAAAGGAACCCTCTCCAGCCACTTGACTGTGGGGATGGAGCCCTGATGGTGCAAGGCCAGGAGGGTCACAAAGTGATCATCCAGCTCAAGCAGCACCCGTGATGGAAACAACCAGGCTTGGAGCGGAATCAGGCGATCAACGACTCCCGCAAGCACCAAGAGCAACTACCGGCAAGTAGCCGCAGATTATCCGCTGTTTAGCGCCAAGTCACGCCACTGCCGACCGCTTCACCGATGGACCGGAACCCATGGCGATCCAGCTGGGTCAGCAACCCCTCCAGGATCGCCGGCACCAGGGCTGGCCCGCCGTAGATCCAACCGGTATACAACTGGATCAGGCAGGCACCCGCCGTAATCCGCTCCCAGGCCGACTGGGGCGAATCAATGCCACCCACTCCGATCAGGGGCAGGGCTGGGCCCGCCGTCGCCCGCAGCCGCCGCATCACCTCCAGGGCCCGGTGGCGCAGGGGCGCCCCACTCAGACCGCCCGCTTCCTCCGCCAGGGTGCGACCCGTCAGGGCCAGACGGCGCCCCTCCAGGCCAAAGCGATCCAGGCTGGTATTCACTGCAATCACGCCAGCCAGGCCCTCCTCGTAGGCGAGGCGGGCAATGCCATCAATGGCCTCGTCCTCCAGGTCGGGGGCGATCTTGACCAGCAAGGGCGGGCAGGCCGGCAACCGCCGCAGCCGCTCTACCAGCCGGCGCAACGGGGCCTCCCCCTGCAGCTCCCGCAGCCCCGGTGTGTTCGGCGAACTGACATTGATCACGGCGTAATCGGCCAGGGGCGCCAGCAACTCCAGGGAGGAGGCGTAGTCGTCAGCGGCCAACTCCAGGGGGGTGGCCTTGGATTTACCCAGGTTCAGGCCCAACACCGCCGGCCGCTGGCCTGGCGGCTCCAGGGCCTGCCGTTCCAGCGAGCGCAGCACCGCCTCAGCGCCGATGTTGTTGAAGCCCATCCGGTTGAGGGCCGCCCGCTCTGCCGCCAGCCGGAACAGGCGCGGCCGGGGATTGCCGGCCTGGGCCTGCCAGGTGATCGTGCCCAGTTCGGCAAAACCAAAGCCGAACTGGTGCCAGATGCCGGCGGCCACGCCGTTCTTGTCGAAGCCGGCGGCCAGGCCGACCGGATTGGCAAAGCGGCAGCCAAACAGGTTCTGCTCCAGGCGCAGATCCCGCCGCTGCAGCTCGGCCCCCAGGCCGGCCAAGCTGCCGGACACGAGGGGCCAGTGGCGCCGCAGGGAGGCCTGGCCCAGGGCCGCCAGGGTCAGCTGGCTGAGCTGCTCGGCATCGGCGCCGTCATCGCGGCTGAGCAGGGGACCCACCCACTGGCTGTAAAGACCAGCGGTGCTGGTGGCAGCCGCTGGTCGAGACCCTGGTCCTGGCCCTGGGCCAGGGCCTGGCCCTGAAGGAGCTCCTGCCGGGTTTGGCGCGGCCATGGCCTCAGGTCCCGGGGGGTATCGGTTCCGATCCTGCCGCGTCACGCTCCAGGCGCCAACGACCATCGGCCTGGGGCAGCACCTGCCAATCCCGCCAGGACCAGGCGGTGGCCTTCTCGGCCAGCTGCTTCATCGGCACTTGCACCAGTTGGGCCAGTTCCACCAGGCTGAGGGAGTATCCCCCCGCCGCCAGGCGGTCGGCCAGCTCCAGGCGGCTGAGCAGCTGGCCCAGGGCTAGGGGCGCTGGCTCAGCAACGGGTTCGGCAAGGCCAGGGCGATCTGCCACCAAAACCGGCTGAGCCGCACCAGGTCCGGTCTCGACGGCGGGCTCCCCAGCGTTCCCAGCCCTGGGATTCACCCTGGCCTTGGCTGCTGGCTGCGTTGCTGGCTCCTTTGCTGCTGCCCTGGCCCCAACCGGAATGGCTTGCCCTGCGCTGCTCTCGACCGCAAGCACCGTTTGGCGGGTCCGCACCTTGGCCCCCAAGCCAGCCGCCGACCCTGCGCTGGGGGAGCCTCCTTGAGCTGGTCCCGCCTGGGGACTGGCCTGGGCCAGGGCCGGCCGGCCCCCCTTGGCGAAGGCCACCGCAATCGCATCACAGCGATCGTTGTCGGGATCACCGCTGTGGCCTTTGACATAGGTGAACGGCACCCCGGGCAACCGGGCCCGATCGAGGGCCTCCCAGAGCTCCCGGTTCAGCACCGGTGACCCGGAAGCGGTGCGCCAACCCTTGCGTTTCCAGCCCGCCATCCACTTCGAGAAGCCATCGATCACATAGCGGCTGTCGGTGCGGATCGTCAGGCTGGGGTGGCAAGGCAGATCCTTGAGGCACTCCAGCAGCACAAGGGCCGCCTTGAGCTCCATGCGGTTGTTGGTGGTGGCCGGGTCGGCCGCCCCGAATTCCTGGACGCTGCCGTCCTCAAAACGCAGCAAGCAACCCCAGCCCCCCGGGCCGGGGTTGCCGCTGCAGGCGCCATCACAGGCCGCTGCCACCACCCGGGGCGGGGACTGGTCAGGGGTCACTGGGCCCCTCCGGCAGGGTCTGGTACAAAACGGGTCTAGAGCGTCGTTGAGGAGCCTTCCCCATGCAGCGAACTTACCTCCCATGGCTGGGCCTGACGGCCCTAGCGGCCGGCGCCAGTGTCAGCCTGCGTCCCCAGGTCCTCGCCGCCGATCTGTTCACCAGCCAGCCGCTCGATAACAGCCGCTTTGCCGTGCTGGCCAAACCTGTGGGCCGCAGCGACTGGAACCTCCTCGTGCTTGAGCAGTTGGCACCCTTGCCCCGTTGCTGGGACAGCCGCGCCGATGGGCTGGTGGACCCGGCCCTGAACCGCTTCGACTACACCGGCATCTGCAGCCGTTACCTCGATAGCAATGGCTATTCGCTGCGGGTGGGCCAGCACGACCTGGGTGGGAGCTACCGGCTGCGGCTGCAACAACAGGGCACCAGCCTGCAGCTGCTGGCCATGAACCCGAACGAAGCAACGGAATTGGTGGTGGGCAAGGGTCGCGTCAGCCGGCGTGACCGCGATGGTTTCGTCGCCCTGCGACTGGAACCAGGCTGGGAACTGCAGCGCCGCCTCTATGGCCAGCAGGCCTTAAGCCACGTGTATTTCGCTAACGCCACCCCCCTGGCCCGCCTGCTCGCCAGCAATGCCCAGGCGGCGGGTTCCGCACCGGGTGGCACCCCACCTATCCCATCTCCTGCCCATGGCTCCCTGCCAGGCTCCCAGGGGGGGCGCAGCGTCGGCGAAGGTCCGATCGCCCTGCAGGTGATTCCGTTCAAGGAGTGAGGCAAGCCGGGGCCCCACGGACAGTTGCCACAGCGGCCTAAGTCCAGCACCACTCCCCTAACCAAGCCCTTAAGGTTATGGAGTGTGAGGAGTGCAGAACGACTTTTCGGGGTCGAAACGAGGACAGACTCCCGAAAACCGTTCCTAACTCAAAGCCCCTGCCTTTGGCGGGGCTTTTTTTTGTCCGTATCGCGGCGGCCTAGGCCAGCCCACATCCGCCCAGCAAAAAAGGCCAGCCCCGTAGGACCGGCCCCCATGGCCACAAGGGTGGGATTGGGGCTGGCGAGGGACCCGGGGGACCCTTCACCAGCTGGCCAGGCTCACTTGATCGTGACTTTGCCGCCGACTTCTTCGACGGCCTTCTTGATGGCCTCGGCATCGGCCTTGGACACGCCTTCCTTGATGGGGGTAGGAGCGCCTTCCACCAGGGCCTTGGCTTCGCCCAGGCCGAGGCCGGTGACTTCGCGGACGGCCTTGAGGACCTTGATCTTGGCAGCCGCATCGAAACCATCGAGGATGGCGTCGAATTCGGTCTGCTCTTCAACAGCTTCAGCAGCAGCAGCAGGAGCTGCGGCCATCACGACGCCGGCGGAAGCGGCGGCGGACACACCGAAAGCCTCTTCGATCTGCTTGACGAGCTCGGAAGCCTCAAGCAGCGAAAGGGTTTTCAGTGATTCGAGAATCTCGTCAGTTTTGGTAGACATGGTTGGGAATCAGCAACAGATCTGTTGGGTGAACAGTTGGATCGGTGGAGCTCAGTGGAATCACAATCTGCGTAAACGCAGAGGGCGATCTCAGCTGCCTTCGCCTTCGGCGTGCTGCTTGAGCGCCCGAGCAAGACCGGATGGAACTTCGTTGATGCCCACTGCAACCTTGGTGGCCACGGCATTGATCGCACCGGCGATCTGGGCCATGAGCACCTCCTTGGAGGGCAGATCCCCGATGGCCTGAATGTCTTTGAGGGAAAGGAGTTTGCCTTCGAAAAGGCCCCCTTTCACATCCGACTTCTTCGTGTCCTTCTGGAAGGACTGAATGGCCTTCACCGCACCGCCGACATCGCCCTTAACCAGGACGAACGCGTTGGTACCGGTGAGCAGGGAATCGAGTTCTGACCAGGCGCTGTTGCCATCAATAGCCCGGCGCATCAAGGTGTTTTTAGTCACCTTGCATGTGCCGTTGCTGGCCTGCAGGCGAACCCGCAGATCAGACATTTCCTTGATGGAGAGACCCTTGAAATCAAGGACCACCGCCAGTTCGGCCTCACCGAGGAGCCCCTTGAGCTCTTCGACGATCTGTTGCTTGTTCTCCAGCGTGCGGCCCATAGGAAGTGGAACGGATCGGGGGAACAAGCCGGGAACGCGGCCCCAGAAAACAAAGCGTTCCGCAAGGAACCCATTGTCGAGGCCGCCTATCGTTCCGTCCGTTCCGGGGGAAACCCCCCGATCGGGTCCAAAAGTCTTGCGAGCACCTCGGCAGGACTTATGACCTCGGCAACCCTGAAATCAGGGACACCCAGCTCACCTGCTGTCTTGGGTAGGGCGCGTGCCCTCTGGCTTTCGCCAGTTCTCCAATTTACAACATGGGTGTCCTGACCCTAAGCAGAACCCCTTGCCTGGGCCAGGGAGCAAAGCCAACCCCATCACCGGGGGCCAGCCAGCAAAAACCCCTGCCGATCGGGCTGAAGCCGCGATCGCCAGGGGTTGGCTTGGAACTGGAAAGGAGCGGAGGGGCCTAGGGCCCCTCGGGCCTCAGCTGTCCTTCTTGATGTCCTGAAGAGCGGTCACATCCACCTGGACCGAAGGGCCCATGGTGGAGGTGATGTAGAGGCTCTTCCAGTAACGACCCTTGGCGCCACTGGGCTTGTTGCGGTCGATGGTTTCCTGCAGGGCCTTGAGGTTGTCGAGCAGGTTCTCGCCGCTGAAGCTGGCCTTGCCGAAGCGCACATGCACGATGCCGGTGCGGTCCGCCCGGAACTCCAGTTTGCCAGCCTTGAATTCGTTGATGGCGCCCGCCAGGTCGGCGGTCACGGTGCCGGCCTTGGGGTTGGGCATCAGGCCCCGGGGGCCGAGCACCCGGCCCAGCTTGGCCACCTTGGGCATCATGTCCGGGGTGGCGATCAGCAGGTCGAAGTCCATCTGACCGGCGGCAATCGCGTCGACCAGCTCGTCATCGCCGGCCAGATCGGCGCCGGCGGCCTTGGCGGCGGCCACCTTCTCGCCCCGGGCGATCACGGCGATGCGAATCGCCTGGCCGGTGCCGTGGGGCAGGGCCACGGTGGTGCGCAGCTGCTGGTCGGTGTACTTGGGGTCGATGCCGAGGCGCGCGTGGGCCTCGAGCGTTTCATCGAACTTGGCAGTGGCGTTCTGCTTCACCAGGTCGAGGGCATCGAGGGGGGCGTAGGCCCTCTCTTCGATCGAACCCAGCAGGGCTGAATAGCGTTTGGAAACTTTTGGCATGGCAGGAACGGGGTGCGGACGACCGGTTGGGGTCTCCCCCGAATGGGGTGAATGGGGAACAGGTCAGCGGTGGGCTGACGAGCCTTGGACTAACAAGCTTTGGGCTGGAGAGCCTTGGGCTAGGCAGTTTTGGGCTGGGTCACTGGAGCGGGATCGGACCTACGGCTCAGGGAGCCCCAGGGTCACGGCCGGCGCTTCAGTCGTTGACGGCGACGCCCATGTTGCGGGCGGTGCCGGCGATGATGCGCTTGGCCGCTTCAACGCTGGTGCAGTTGAGGTCGGGCAGCTTGGTTTTGGCGATCTCTTCGAGCTGGGCCTGGCTGATGGCACCCACGGCTCCCTTGGCGGAAGTGGGGGCACCCTTCTCGATCCCAGCGGCCTTGGAAATCAACACCGACGCAGGGGGCGTCTTGGTGATGAAGGTGAAGCTGCGATCTTCGTAAACGGAGATCTCAACCGGGATCACATAGCCAGCTTTCTCTTGGGTACGGGCGTTGTACTCCTTGCAGAAGGCCATGATGTTGACCCCGTGCTGACCGAGGGCAGGGCCCACCGGTGGTGCGGGGTTGGCTTTGCCGGCATTGAGCGCCAGCTTGATAATGGCAACGACTTTCTTGGCCATCGGCAGTGTTACGGGACAGGACTCCCCAGCGGGAGTGCGGATCGGACCTCCCAGGGCTGGGAGCTGCGGATCGCCAGCCCGGAAGGACTGGCGCTGGGGCGAGGCACCCGGTGGGGATGACTCGCCAAGGGCCGCCCTCCGCAGGGAGACGGCCGCTGGTGATCAGCTCTGTTTGCTGATCTGGGAAAACTCGAGTTCCACCGGGGTTTCCCGGCCAAAGATTGAGAGCAGGGCCTTGAGCTTGCTGCGTTCCCCCGACACTTCGATCACTTCGCCCTGGAAGTCCTTGAACGGACCGGCGGTGACCAGAATCTGATCGCCTTCGGTGAGATCGACCTTCACCACGGGCTTCTTCTCGGCGGCGCGGCGGAAGATGCGATCCACTTCCTGGCGGCTGAGGGGCCGCGGTTTGATGTGGCCGCGCACCTTGCCGGTGGCGCGCCGTTCTTCCTGGCCCACGAAGTTGATCACGTTCGGGGTGCTACGCACCGCCATCATCGTGTCCTCATCGAGGATCATCCGCACGAGCACATAGCCCGGAAAGACCTTTTCCTCGGTGGACTGGCGGCTGCCGTCCTTCTTCACCTTCACCGCCGGGGTCTGGGGAATCTCGATCTCCAGGATCCGGCTATCGACGCCCAGGGTGACCGCCCGCTGCTCCAGGGTGGCCTTCACCTTCTTCTCACAGCTGGAGGCCACCTGCACCGCATACCAGCGGGCCACCTGGGGCCGGGTCTCCTCACCGGCGCTATCCGATGCGGCGCCCAGGTCCAGCACCAGAGGTGTGGCAGGCGCAAGCCCGTCGTCCTCGCCCAGCCCGGGGGCAGCGGCGAAGGCCGGATCGGCGGTGGCGAAATCGACGTCAGACACGGGAGTGGGGGAAGGGGGATTCAGCGGAAGATCTGGCTGGAGGCCCAGCCGTAAAAGCGACTGACGGCGGCGATGGCAAAGGCGGAGAGCGTCACCATCAAAATCACCGCCACCGATTCACTGAAGAGCTGCTGGCGACTGGGCCACACGACCTTGCGCAGCTCGGCCAGGGTCGACGCGACGAAGCCGTCATCAGCCCCCTCGGCCCCGTCGCCATCGCTGGCCGTGGCCACGGCGGCAACCCCCTCTGCCTGGGGCAGGGAGTCGTCCGGGGCCTGGGTTGAGGGGGAGCGCTGATCCACGGCAGGGGGTCACACCGGTGAGGGTTGACACACCGGCAAACAATCACCCTACCGGATCTGGCTCCCAACCCCCCGCCAACCCGGCCCCGGCCCCATCGCCGGCACCCGGGTCAGCCCAGTCGCCTGGCCCCTGGGGCTGCTCCTCGCCGGTCTGGGGCTGGGGTCCCCCTAGGGGCGTGAACAGCAAGGGCTCCAGGCCCTGCTCGTCGCCAGGGGCCCCGCTCACCCGCACCCCCCAGTAGCCCTGGTAACGCTCCTCCAGCAGCTCCGTGGCCAGGGGATTCTCCAAGCTGCGGCGCAGCAGGCGCCGCAGGGGGCGGGCCCCATATTCGGGCTCGTAGCCCTGGCGGGCCAGGCGGGCAACCACGGCCTCATCCACTTGCAACACCAGCTGCTGCTCCTGGAGCAGGGCCGCCAATTCGGCCAGCTGCAGGCGCACGATCCGGGCCAGGTCCTCGGGCCGCAGGGGCCGGAAGCGGATCACCTCATCAATGCGGTTGAGCAGCTCGGGGCGGAACTGTTGGGCCAGGGCCCGGTCCACCGCCTCGCCCAGGGCCGCATCGCGCTCGGCCTGCTCCTCGGGGGTGGGCTGGGCGCCACTGGCGGCCCGGGCGCTGTCCAGGATCGCCCGGCTGGCCAGGTTGCTGGTCATCACCACCACCGTGTGGCGGAAATCGACCGTGCGGCCCTGGGAATCGCTCAGACGGCCGTCATCGAGCACCTGCAGCAGGATGTTGAACACATCAGGGTGGGCCTTCTCCACCTCATCAAGCAGCAACACCGCATAGGGCCGGCGCCGCACGGCCTCGGTGAGCTGGCCGCCCTCCTCGTAGCCCACATAACCCGGGGGGGCCCCCAGCAAGCGGGCCACGGCATTGCGCTCCATGAATTCGCTCATGTCGAGCCGCACCAGGGCCTCCTCCTCATCGAAGAGGGCCGCGGCTAGGGCCTTGGCCAGTTCCGTTTTGCCCACGCCCGTGGGGCCGAGGAACAGGAACGAGCCCACCGGCCGGCGCGGATCCTTCATGCCGGCCCGGGCGCGGCGGATCGCCGCCGCCGCCGCCGCCACCGCCTCCGGCTGGCCGATCACCCGTTCGGCCAGGCGCTGCTCCAGCTCCAGCAATTTCTGGCGTTCGCCCGCCAGCAACCGCTGCACCGGGATGCCCGTCCAGCGGGCCACCACATCGGCAATGTCATCGGCCTCCACCTGCTCGCGCAACAGGGATAGGCCGCTGGCCCGATCGGCCTGGAGCTCCTGCTCCAGGTCCAGGCGCCGTTGCTGTACCCCATGGAGCTGGTCGTATTCGAGCCGGGCCGCCTCCTCCAGGTCGCCATCGCGCTCCGCCTCGGCGATCGCCTGGCGCAGGTCGCCGTCATCGGCCAGCAGCTGGCGCCATTCGGCCAGCTGGGCCCGCTCCGCCTGCCAGCGCTGCTGCAGGTCCTGGAGGGTTTCGATCGCGAGCTGGCGCTGCTCCTGCAACTGCAGGCGTTCCGCCATCGGCGCTGCCTCGGCCGCCAGCAGGGCCAACTCCACCCGGCGCAGCTCGGCTTCGGCCTCCTCCACCAGCCGTGGCTTGGAGGTGGCCTCCATCTTCAGCTGGGCGGCGGCCTCATCAATCAGGTCGATGGCCGAATCGGGCAGGCAGCGGTCGCTGATGTAGCGGTCGGCTAGCTGGGTGGCGGCCACCACGGCCCCATCGGTGATCGTGACGCCGTGGTGGAGCTCGTAGCGCTCCTTGAGGCCGCGCAGGATCTGGGTGCTCTCCTCCCGGCCCGGCTCCTTGATCAGCACCTGCTGAAAACGGCGATTCAGGGCCGGATCCTTCTCCACCGTGCGGCGGTAGTCCTCCGGCGTGGTGGCGCCGATGCAGCGCAGATCACCCCGGGCCAAAACCGGTTTGAGGATGCTGCCCGCATCGGCGCTGGAGCGGTCACTGCTCACGACCGTGTGCAGTTCATCGATGAACAGGATCACGCCGGCGCCGCTTTCGGTGGCCTCACTGGCGGCCACCTCCATCAACACGCTGCGCAACCGTTCCTCGAACTGGCCGCGAAACTTGGCACCAGCGATCAGGGCCCCCAGGTCGAGGGCGATCAACCGCTGGCCCTTGAGCGAATCGGGCACCTCACCGGCCACGATCCGCTGGGCCAGCAATTCGGCAATCGCCGTTTTGCCCACGCCGGGCTCCCCGATCAACACCGGATTGTTCTTGCCCCGGCGCGACAACACCTGGATCAGGCGGCGGATTTCGGTGTCGCGGCCGATCACCGGATCGAGCTCGCCGGCGCGGGCGGCGGCGGTGAGATCGCGGCCGTAGGCCTCCAGGGCACCGGGTTCCCGCTCCAGGCGCAGGCCGCCCTGGCCCTCGCTTGGCTCCGGACCCGGCCCAGGGCCAGGGGCTTGGGAGCTGGCTCCAGGCCGGGATAGGGAAGCGCCCCCCGAAGGGCCGACAAACGAACCAGCTGGCGAGCGGACCAGGGCTCCCCCATTCGGGCGGCCAGCCGGCGGCGCCCCGCCCCCCTCGACGGCATCAATCCAGTCATCGGCCGGCCGGCGACCCCGCTCCAGGCCCGGCCCGCCCTCAGGGCGACGCCCCGGCTCCGGCGAGCGCGGCGCAAGAGCCGGCTGGGGGATCGGTCTCGGCGCCGCTGCTTCAGGACCCCGGCGCTCGTTCGAACCACCGGCGCTGCGCAGCTGGCGCAGCAGCAGCTCTTCGGTGAGACCCTCGGCGGCCAGCAGGGAGGCGCCGCACCGGGGCTCATCAAGCAGGGCCAACAAGATGTGGGGCCCATCCAGCCAGCGGGAGCCCCAGCTGGCCCGGCGCCTGTCGGCCGCTTCCAACAGGTCCTCGAGGGCATCACCCACGACCAGCTGGGCGCCGGAGCTGCTGGGCTGGTCAGCGCAAAAGGCATCGAGCCGATCGAGCAGGCGCTCGGGTTGCAGCGGCAGGGGATCGATCCAGGTGCTGTACCGGGGATCGCTGAACAACACCTGCATCAAGTGCTCCACATCCATCTGGCCATGGCGCCAACGCCGGGCCTGGTCCTGGCTGGCGAGCAGCAGCTCCCAAGCCGCCTCACTGAAGCGATCCGGCTCGGAGGTGAGGCTGCCGCGCCCCGGATCGGCGCCGGGGTTGCCCATGGGGTTGCCGCTGGAAGTCAGTCCTGAAGTCATTGGCCCTGCGATTGCTGAAGCCTTTGCCGTGCTGGAGCCCGTCCCGTAGCCAGGGGCCTAACCCCAACCGGGGCCAGGGCCCCTACCACCCCTGGGGGCGCGCTGGGATCAGGTTGCATGGGCCCGGGAGGCGAGCTGGATCAACTCCAGCTTGTAGCCATCGGGATCCTCCACGAAGGCGATCACCGTGCCCCCCTCGCTCATCGGCCCCGGTTCGCGCACCACCTTGCCCCCCTTGCTGCGGATCGCTTCGCAGGTGCCGAAGATGTCGTCCACCCCGATGGCGATGTGGCCGTAGGCGCTGCCGAGCTCGTAGCTGCTGGTATCCCAGTTGTGGGTGAGCTCAATCACGGCCGTATCAGCTTCCTTGCCGTAGCCCACAAAGGCCAGGGTGAAACGGCCGCCGGGGTAATCGCGGCGGCGCAACAACTCCATGCCCATCACTTCGGTATAGAAGCTGAGGGACCGCTCCAGATCCGTGATCCGCAGCATCGTGTGGAGCAGACGCATGGGGCTGACCAGTTCAGATCACCCCATTCTCTCCAGCCAGCTGCCTACAGCCACCGTGCATTCCGTGCCAACCGGCACAAATGACCGGAGGGGGGCGGCCCATAGGATCGCCTAGATCCCTTTCCGCCTGTTGTGATCGACTCCCTCGACCTCGTCATCGATTCCATCGTGGCCCGGGAAGTTCTCGATTCCCGTGGCACCCCAACCGTCGAAGCGGAGGTGCTGCTGGAAGGGGGCGCCACGGGTCGGGCGATCGTGCCCAGCGGCGCCAGCACCGGCGCCCACGAGGCCCACGAGCTGCGCGATGGCGATGCCAAGCGCTACTTCGGCAAGGGGGTGCTCCAGGCCGTCAGCAATGTGGAAGAGAAGATCGCCCCGGCCCTGCTGGGCCTGAGCGCCCTCGACCAGGGCACGGTCGATGCCGCCATGCGGGAGCTCGATGGCAGCGACAACAAATCGGCCCTGGGCGCCAACGCCGTGCTGGCCGTGAGCATGGCCGTGGCGAGGGCCGCCGCCAACGGGGTGGGCCTGCCCCTCTACCGCTACCTGGGCGGCCCGATGGCCAACCTGCTGCCGGTGCCGTTGATGAACGTGATCAACGGCGGTGCCCACGCCTCCAACAACCTGGATTTCCAGGAATTCATGCTCGTGCCCCACGGCGCCAGCAGCTTCCGCGAGGCCCTGCGCATGGGCGCCGAGGTGTTCCACACCCTCAAGGGCCTGCTCTCGGCCCAGGGTCTCTCCACCGCCGTGGGCGATGAGGGCGGATTTGCGCCCGATCTGGCCGGCAACGACGCCGCTGGCGACCTGCTGATCCAGGCCATCGAGAAGGCGGGCTACCGCCCCGGCGACCAGATCTCCCTCGCCCTGGATGTGGCCAGCACGGAGTTTTACAAGGATGGCCGCTACGCCTTCGGCGGCGGTAGCTACAGCAGCGCCGAGATGGTCGACCAGCTGGCCCAGCTGGTGAGCCGCTACCCGATCGTCTCGATCGAGGACGGCCTGGCCGAAGACGACTGGGAGGGCTGGAGCCTGCTCACCGAGCGCCTCGGCAAAACCGTGCAACTGGTGGGCGACGATTTGTTTGTGACCAACAGCAGCCGCCTGCAGCGGGGCATCGACCAGGGCATCGCCAACTCGATCCTGATCAAGGTCAACCAGATCGGCTCCCTCACCGAAACCCTCCAGGCGATCGACCTGGCCGGCCGGGCCGGTTACACCAGCGTGATCAGCCACCGCAGCGGCGAAACCGAAGACACCACCATCGCCGACCTGGCGGTGGCCACCCGGGCCGGCCAGATCAAAACCGGCTCCCTCAGCCGCAGCGACAGAGTCGCTAAGTACAACCAGCTGCTGCGCATCGAAGACGAACTGGGCAGCCAGGCCGTCTATGCCGGCGCCGAAGACCGGGGCCCCCGCGGCAAGGGCTGAGGCCCGAAGAGATCCCCCGGGTTACCCCGGGGATCCAGTTCATTGGAGCCCGGGCACGACACCAGGCTCCCAAACCCCAAATCCAACCTCGCCTGATCTGACTGACCTGTTAGCCCGCCGCAGAATCGGGGCCGGCGGAGGGCTGGGTCCCGGGCAGTTTTTCTAGGCGCAGATCGCGCTTAAGCCGCCCCTGCAGCTTCAGCCAGCCCAAACCCACCGGAAGACCTGCCACCAGCGGAATAGCCGCCAAGGCTGGCCGGGTGCTAGCGCCCAGCAGGGCCGCTGCTACCGCTAGGGCGCCAAGCAGGAAGGATTGGCCGGCCACCTGTTGGGCCACGGCGAGGCGGCGCAGCAGCCGGTCGGTTTCACCGGCGCGGATCTGCACCTGAAGGTCGCCCTGTTCAATGCGGGCCAGGCTTTCCTCCAGGCGGCGGGGAATGCCGAGGGCGCGGCTGCCCACCTCGGCCGCCTGGCGACCCAGCTGGTTGATCAGATCGTTGGGGCCACTGCCGCTTGCGGTCATCAGGGGAAGCAGGTAGGGACGGGCGATGGCGACCAGGCTAAAGCCGGGATCGAGGCTGCGGCCCACCCCCTCGAAGGTGGAGAGGGCCCGCATCACGAAGATCAGCTCCGAGGGCAGGCGAAAGGGCTGGCCATACACCAGGTCGTAGAGATCCCCCGACAACTTGGCCAGCACGTTGGAATCAAACGGGGGCGTGAGGGCATCGGTGAGCATCACCCGCACCAACCGCCGCACCGGGCCCGGATCGATGCCCGAGGCGATCACGCCAGCCGCTTGCAACTCGGTCACCAGGCCGCTGGCATCGCGGGCGGCGGCGGCGGTGACCATCCGTCCCAGGCGGCTACGCAGCCGCTGGGAGATCTGGCCCATCATGCCGAAGTCGTAGTAAATAAGGGCCCCATCGCGGGCGACGGCCAGGTTGCCGGGATGGGGATCGGCGTGGAAGAAGCCGAAGCGCACCAGCTGTTGCAGGTAACTGGCCGCCCCCTTTTCCGCCACGGCCGCCGGGTCGATGCCGGCCTCAATCAGGGCTTGGCGGTCGGTGATCTTGATGCCGGGCACGTAATCGAGGCACAACACCCGCCGGGTGGTGAGCTCCCAAACCACCCCGGGAATACGGATGCCGCGATCCTCGAGAAATTGCTGGCGGAAGCGGGCCGCATGTTCGGCCTCCAGGCGGAAATCCAGCTCCCGCAGCAACACCCGGCGGCATTCCTGGGCGATCGACACCCAGTCACGGCCCTGGCCCCAGCGGGGATGGCGCTGCAACACGGCGGCAATCTGCTGCAACACCTCGAGATCCAGCCGGAACAGGCGCTCCAGGCCAGGCCGCTGGATCTTGAACACCACCTGGCGACCGCTGCGCAGGCTGGCCCGGTGCACCTGGGCCAAGCTGGCGGCACCCAGGGGGCTCTCTTCGAGATCCACCACCTCAACGCAGCGTTCTCCCAGCTCCTGCTCCAGCAACTGCTGGGCCACCGCAAAGGGGAAAGCCGGCACCTGGTCCTGCAGCCGGGCCAGTTCCTCCACATAGCCGGCGGGCAACACATCGGGCCGGGCCGAAAGGAGTTGCCCGAGCTTGATGAAGGCCGATCCCAGGCCCAGCAGCTCACTAGTGAGCCAATGGGCCCGCCGTTGCTGGCGGGCGGCCCGACGCTCGGGGGTAACGCCCCCGCGATAGGTCCAATCGGCGCCATCGGCCCAGAGGCCGGCCAGCAGGCGCAGCATCGAGAGCCAGATGCGCAGGGAGCGCCGGACGCTGCGCAGCCCCCCCAGCAGGCGCGCCATCAGGAGCGGTCCTCAAGCTGGCGCGCCAAGGCGGCCACCTGGGCCCGCAGCTGGTCGATCTGGTCCTGGGGATCGGCTAGGGGCTGGGTGTCCCTGGCGCTGGCTCCAGGCGAGGCCGCCGGACCATCGGCTGACCAAGGTTCAGACCCAGACGTTGGCGAGGCCACCTCTCCATGGTCGAGGCGATCGGCCTCCAGCTCCACCTCTTCGACAAACAACTGCCATTCGCGGCGCAGCCGCCCGGGGGCGTCCTGGGCCAAGAGAGCCAGCTCGGCGGCCGCATCGGCCAGGCCGCTGCCGACGCGCACCACCAGGCGATTGAGGGCGGCCTGAATCAGGGACTGGGGCGCAGGCATGGGGGGCCGGCCGGCCAAAGCAAAAGGCTTGTGAAACTGTGGCAGATCAGGGCCGGCTGCCGGGGCTCGCGGCAGGAGGGGCTGGCAGGGAGGGGGCGCTGGGCGCTGTTGGCATCGCAGGCAGGTCCGGCGCGCTGGGGGGCTCCTGGTCGGCCCCTGGGCCAGGGACCGGCTCCAGCGGAGCCAGGCCCCCATCCGGGCTAGCGGAAGCCTCCTTGGCCTCGGCCGCCGCCTTGGCAGCCTCCTCGGCCTGCAAACGCTGCTGGTCCAGGGATTCCAGATCGGCGCGGATGGACTCGCTGTCGGAGCCGAACCGCAACCGCAAGCTCTCCAGACTGGAGCCCCGAAAGGGCTGCACGTCGAAGTTGCGTCCGAAGTGCACCAATTCACCCACCTGCAGGTTGAACAGGCGCTGGCTCAGCCCATAGCCCAGGCCAAAACAGACTCCCACCACCAAAGGCCCCACCCAGGACCGGGGGCGACGCTGCGGCCCTGGCGCGGCCTTGGCCATCCCTTCCTTACCGATCGGTGTGGGCATCCTGCCAGGGGTATCGAGTCTTGGGTTGGCCAGCCCTAGAGCGGCCGGCCCCAACAATTCGCTAAACGGCCCCAATCCACCGGGTAGGCCCTGGCCAAGCAGCCTGGAGCAAGGCACTGCCCCAAGGAGCAAGTAACACCATCGAACATAGCTTAAAGAGCCATTATTAAGGCCCAAAGTCATTTTTTAGGTCGTGTAATCGGCGTTGATCCGGATGTATTGATCGGAGAGATCACAGCCCCAGGCGCGGCCCTGGCCTGGACCCGGGCCGACGTGGAGGCGAATCAGCACGGTGTCGTCGTGCAAATAGGCGGCGGCGGCCCGATCCCGGATGTAGGCGGAGGCGGCAGGACGATCGAAGGGCAAGGGTTGGCCGGCGGCCATCAGTTGGTGCTCCCCCAGCCAGAGGGCCACGGCGCCGGGATCGAAGGCCACGCCGGAGCGGCCGGCCGCCGCCAGGATCCGGCCCCAGTTGGGGTCGCGGCCGTGGACGGCGCATTTCACCAGGGACGAGCCACAGACGGTGCGGGCGACCGTGATCGCCTCGGCGTCGCTGGCCGTGCCCGCCACCTGCACCTCAATCAGGCAGGTGGCGCCTTCGCCGTCGCGGGCGATCGCCCGGGCCAGCCAACTCGCCACCGCCGTGAGGCCGGCCTCTAAGGCTTCAAAGTGCTCGGGGCTTAGGGGCTCGCCGGCTGCAAAGGCCAGGAAACAGTCGTTGGTGCTGGTGTCCCCGTCCACCGTGATCGCATTGAAGGAGCGATCCACTGCCCGCTTCACCATCGCCTGCCAAATCTCTGCTGGCAGACCCGCGTCGCAGCTGAGCATGGCCAGCATCGTCGCCATGTTGGGGTGGATCATTCCCGAGCCCTTGGCCATGCCGCCGATGCGCACCCGCCGGCCGCCCAGGGTGGCCTCAAGGGCCAGTTGTTTGTCGATCAGGTCGGTGGTGAGGATCGCCCGGGCGGCGGCGTCGCCCCCCTCGGGGCTGAGGGCGGCCACCAGGGGATCCAGCCCCGCCAGCAGGGTCTCCATCGGGATCGGCACGCCGATCACGCCGGTGGAGCAGATCAGCACCTCGTCGGCGGCCAGGCCCAGGCGCTCGGCCACGGCGCCGGTGGCCGCGAGGCTGTCAATCAGGCCCCGCTCGCCCGTACAGGCATTGGCCTGGCCGGAGTTGGTGAGCACGGCCCGGGCCCGGCCGCCAGTAGCCGCTAGGCGCTCGGCGCAAAGATCAACGCAGGCCGCCCGCACGACGCTGGTGGTGAAGGTGCCGGCGCAGACCGCCCCGGGCGGCGCCACCAACAAGGAGAGATCGGGGTTGCCCGACGCCTTCAGGCCGGCCGTGATCCCGGCGGCCAGGAAACCCTGGGGGGCGGTGACGCCGCCTTCGATTGGGTGCCAGGGATGGGTCAAGGGGCGCCTTTGCTGCGACCCTGAGCATCGGACAGACCCAGCCCCAGCGGCGACCCCCCATGGCTGACTCGCCCCGCTGGCAGGGCTCCCAACGGCGCATCGGCCTCACCGGCGGCATCGCCACGGGCAAAAGCAGCGCCGGCCACTGGCTGGCCACCGTGGCGGGGCTCCCCGTGCTGGATGCCGATCTCTACGCCCGGGAAGCCCTGACACCCGGCTCGCCAGGGGCCAAGGCCGTGCTGGAGCGCTACGGCGCGGCGGTGCGGGAGCCGTCTGGAGCCGGCAAAGCCGCGCTGGTGCTCGATCGCTCCGCCCTCGGGCGCATCGTCTTCCACAACCCAGCCGAGCGAAGCTGGCTGGAGCAGCTGGTCCATCCCCTGGTGCGCGCCCGCTTCGACCAGGAGCTGGAGGCCCTGGCCGAAGCGCCGGTGCTGGTGCTGGTGGTGCCCCTGTTGTTTGAGGCAGGGCTCACGGGCCTCTGCAGCGAGGTCTGGCTGGTGGACTGCGACGAAGACCAGCAGCTGCAACGGCTGATTGCCCGCGACCACTGCAGCGAAGCTGAAGCCCAGGCCCGCATCGCCGCCCAGTGGCCCCTGGCGCGCAAACGGCCCCTGGCCGATACCCTGATCAGCAACCGGGGCGAAGCAGGCCAGTGGATTGGAACCCTGCAACACCTCCTGGCCAAAGGCAGCCCAAGAGCGCTCCGGACCCCGGGGCCAACTCAAGCAGTTGCTGCCAACATGGAACTGCTGCCTTGAAGGGCTTAGAGCCAGGCCATGGCCACAACCGATCACCAGAGCACCGCTCCAAAACCACTGGCCTTTCTGGCCGCCGTGGCAAGCGTGGGAACCGCAGCAGCCCTGAGCCTGCATCCCCTGGCCCAGGCGCAGGCAACGCCCCCCCGCGTGGACATTCCGCTCTACGAGCTCACCGCCAACGGAACGGGCGTGCGCCTGGGCAGCCTGCGATTTAGTGAAAGCAAACGCGGGCTAGTGGTGGAGGCCAACATGCGGGGGCTGCCGCCCGGCCGCAACAGCATGCACATTCATCAAGTTCGCTCCTGTGGCCCAGCGCTCGAAAAAGGGCAGCTGGTGCCAGGTGGCGGGGCCGGCCCCCACTGGGACCCAACCGGCGTGATGGGGCGCAGCGGCCACGGCCACGATGGCGGCCACGGTAGTCATGGGCCCCATGGAGACACCAGCGCACTGCCCCTCGGTGATCTGCCCGATCTAGTCGCCAACACCGACGGCATCAGCACCAGCGTGGTGGCGGCCCCTTGGCTGACGAGCCTCAATCAGATCAGCGGCCGCTCGGTGATCGTGCATAGGGGGCCAAATGGGCCCAAGTTCGCCTGCGGCCTCCTACCACGGTGAACAGCAGACCTACACCAAGCGGCGATCGGCCGGTCCCTCTCATATCGATCCTTTCAGTTTCTGATTGAGAATCTGATTAGCCAACTTGGGATCAGCCTTACCACCGGTTTTCTTCATCAGCTGGCCGACGAAGAAGCCTTGTAATTTTGTTTTGCCGTCTCGGAAGGCTTCAACCTCGGCGGGATGGGCAGCCAATAGCTCCTCCACAATGGCGGTGATCGTCGCAGGGTCGCTGATCATCCCCAGGCCCTTGGCCTCCACCATCGCCTTTGGCGAACCGCCTTGGGCTAGCAACTCGGGCAGCAATTCTTTGGCAATTTTGCCACTGATCACCCCTCCATCAATCAGTTGCACCATCTCAGCGAGCTGCTCAGGCTTGAGTGGCAATTCGGCGATCGAGAGGCGATTGGCATTCACAAAGGCGGCAATGTCGCCCGTCACCCAGTTGGACACGGCCTTGGCATCGGCACCGGTCGCAACGGCTGCCTCGAAGTATTCGGCCATGGCCCGCTCATCGGTTAGCACGCGGGCGTCATAGATCGAGAGGCCCAATTCTTCGGCGTAGCGATGGCGTTTGGCGGCAGGAAGTTCCGGCAACTCTGAACGCCACCCCTCCCGCAGTTCGGCGCCCACCTCAATCGGGCCGAGATCGGGATCGGGGAAGTAGCGGTAATCGCTGGCCCCCTCCTTGCTGCGCATGCTCTTGGTGAGCTGCTTGCCCTCGTCCCAGAGCCGGGTTTCCTGCACCACCTTTTCGCCGGCCTCATAGGCCTTGATCTGGCGTTGAATTTCGTAATCGCAGGCCTTCTGGATCGCCGAAAAGGAGTTCATGTTCTTGATCTCCACCTTCGTGCCGAAGGGGGCATCGGGGCCGCGCCGCACCGAAATATTGACATCACAACGCAGGGAGCCTTCTTGCATGTTGCCATCACTCACGCCTAAATAGCGCATGATCCGGCGAATCTCGGCGGCGTATTCCGCCGCCTCCCGGCCCGTGCGCAGGTCGGGCTTGCTAACGATCTCAGCCAAAGCAACCCCAGCGCGGTTATAATCGACTAGGGAGTGGGTGCTGCCCGCAAGACGATCACTACCGGCATGAACAAGCTTGCCGGCATCTTCTTCCATGTGCAGCCGTTCAATGCCGATGGTTTTGAGGTAGGTGTCCTTGCCCTTCTCAGCCACCTCAACCTCAATCCAACCGTTCTCAGCGATCGGTTCGTCGTATTGGGAGATCTGGTAATTCTTGGGTAGATCGGGATAGAAATATTGCTTACGGTCAAACTTACTATGTTCGGCGACCTGCAAATTGAGGGCTAGCGACGCCTTCACCGCGTACTCGAGCACCTTCTGATTGAGTACTGGAAGCGTTCCGGGAAGTCCGCAGACCACCGGATCGATATGACTGTTGGGATCGTCACCGAAGGTCGTGGAGGCCGACGTGAAGATCTTGCTGGCAGTGGCTAACTGAACGTGGGTCTCGAGGCCGATCACGGCTTCCCAAGGGGCCAAGGCAGCAGGGGTACTGTCGACCTTGGCCGCAACCGGGGTGGAGCTGGGGGGCATGTCAAGCTGGCCGCACAGAGGGTTAATCCTAGATAGGAGGACCCCCCTGTGCAGCCAGCCGCAGTGACCCTGCTGCCGTTAGGGAAGGGGCTTGGCCAGACCCAGCTGCACCAGCAGGCCGAAGATATCCAGCTGGGACCAGCGGCCGGCCACCTTGCCGTTCTTGACCTCAATGGTGCTGATGCCGCTGAACTCGATGGTTTTGCCAGAGGCCGGCGCCCCAAATAGGGGAGCCTTGTTGTGCACGCCACTCAGCTTCCAGAAGTGGGTGACCAGGTCACCCTCGACCATGTCAGAGTGCTGCAGCTTGATGTTGCTCAGGGAAGCCCGGAAAGCACTGATGATGCCGGCAAAACCCTTGGTTCCCTTCTCAGGACCATGCAGAGGGGAGTAATCATAGGTATTCGGATCCACATACTTGTCCAGGACAGTCAGATCACCTTCAACCCACGCCTTGTGCATGAAGTCGTGGTAGAGCTCCCTTTTGGCGCTGGCCGGAATGGGGTAAGGGCAAGGGAAGGGAACCCCTTTTGCATACCACGCCAGCGACTTACCATTAAGCCCACAGGCGTAGTTGGGATCGTTGGAGTAGCTGACAGTTGCAGAGGGCTTGGCCTCAACTGCAGTGGTGGCGAAGCCAGCCATGGACACGGCACATGCGAAGGCCAAAACGCCTTTGCGTATCGTTGGATACAAGGTCATTACTTGAGGATTGGTGGGTAATGAAAACGTCAGAACCGATGGAATTGCCAAGTGCCAACCAAGGCAAAAGCCCAGTCTGGCCGGCAGCCTCGAAAGTTCAGAAGGCATGCCCCTAAACTCTTCCAGCGTGGGCTAATACTAGCAAGACCCCGTCAAAGCTGGCCATTGCTGCCCCTGTCAGGAGGTCCCGACAGGGGCAGCAATGGCGCCCAATCCAGCAGGAAACCGGTTAATTGGTTGGGTTTTAGACACCATTAGCACCCTAATTCCGCAAAAGGTTCTGGTAAGATGTCGTGATTTGAAATTTGTTTCATGGCCTGGTTCCGTCTCGCTGCCGTCGGCTGCTGTCTGGCGATTGCCGCCGCCGGACCCCAACGCAGCGCAGCGGAAGAACTAGCGTCGTCCTCACCTGGGCCAGCGCCCAGTTCGGTCGTTACTAGCAACAGCCCAGGGGAGTCCATGCCCACCAAAGCACCTGCAGAGCTGGCCGAAGTCAAGGACAGCAATCCCGCCACCTGCGAAAAAAGTCATGCGGTCAACCTGCCGGTGATTAAGGCCTTCCTGCGGCCACCCACCAACAACCCCCTCGACTCGTACACCTATATCGCCGGCGTCAAGTGTAAAGAGAAAGGCTTTCTCAAGCAGGACACCATGATCCAAAGCGGAATCAAGGAGTTTGAGGAGCTCGCCAAGCAAGGTCTGCGCATGGAGTTCACCTACTTCCCCGACATGACCTGGAGCAGCTTCGGGCCACCGGCCTACAGCGCCATGTATGTCACATCCTTAGATCTATTTACCGGCCAGACCGGTGTCCTCTGGCAGAACGGCCAATTCCATGTCACGGGCTCCGGCTGGAACGGCAACGCTTACAACTCCCCCGCCAACCAAACCTTCAAAGCAGAGGGAGTACCACCGCTGAACAACTGGCGAATCTTCGAATTGTGGTATGGCCAAAAGTTCAGTCCCCAGCTTGAACTACGCGTTGGCAAGATCTACCCCTGGGTGAAGTTTGCCTCCCATCAGAGCTCCGGCATCTTCCAGAACCTGGCCTTTGACTACCCAGGCATGTATGGAACCACCCAATTTACCGGCAACTTCCTGCCCTACGCCGCCGCCCCCCTGGGAGCCCAGTTGAGCTACAACCCAAACAGCCACCATCAGTTCTTGCTCCATATCGCTGATGGCAAAGATGACAGCAGTGGTGGCTACAAAATTGCCCTATCCGATCTCAGCTTAAATGCTGAAGATGGGGTTGAAATCATAGCAGAGTATGCCTATCTCGACCACAGTCCCGATCCCAAAAAACTGCCTGGCTACTACAAGATCGGCTTCCAGGGGAACACCGGCCAATTCACCAATTTCCGTACTGGCAGGACGGAAAACGGCAGTTACGGAGGATACGTCACCCTCGAAAAAATGCTCTATGCCGAACCGAATACCCGAATTGCCCGCAGTCAGGGCTTGATGGGGTTCATGAAATTCAGCGGCACCAGCGGCACCAACACCGTGGTCAATCTGGTCACCAGCGCCGGCCTCTCCTACGCGGGCCTGTTCCCAGGGCGGGACTCCGACATGGCCGGCATCGGTGTGGCCTACTCCCAGTTCAACTCCTACGCATCCAGCTACTACGCCAACCAGATGGGCCTCCAGCCAAGCAGCGGTGAAACCTCACTGGAGGCAGTGTATCTGGCCCAACTGACCCCCTGGCTGATGGTGATCGGCAGCTACCAGTACGTGATCACCCCCAGCTCGATGGGGGCCACCAACCTGGCGATCCCCAACGGCCACGTGGTGTTGCTGAACACGCGCATCTCCTTCTAAACAAGCCCCCATCGCCCCCTGTGCAGCCCTGACAACCGCCCTGGGGAGCCATCGGCTAAGACTGCCTGGCCAGCATGACCATCACATCAACCCTGAAGGGCCATGGACGACATGGTCTTTGGCTTGCCCCCTGCCGTGCATCGACTAGGTCTGCAGTTGGCCGGAACGGGAGGCCTGGCGACCTTTGGCCCAGGGCAATGGCTTGCTGCCATGGAGCAGGGATAGAGCTTTGGGTAAGGCTTTGGATAGGCCTCCATCTGGCCCCTGCTGAGCAGCGTTGTTCTGGCGGGGGAGCCGCCGTCGATCATCTCGACAACCTGACTAAGGCACTGGCGGTGATCGCCGGAGATACCCACGGCGGGCGGACGATGGCGTTTGGCCACCCTGGGCACAAGGTGGTGCTCCTGAGCAAAAGCTATCAGGACCTCAGGACGCTCAAACGATGGTCCGGCGGCCCTTAGAATTGCAGTCGATGGGCTAGGGCTAGGTGAGCGATCTGACGACCCTGCTGTTCAGCTTCACCATCATCATTGAGTTCACCTCGTTGGGTGAACGTTGTCCCGAGTACCTCTCTTGCAGCCGCAGCAACCAGCTTTTCCGGCTTGTGTGGATTGGCCCTCGGGTGGCGGGATGGCTCAGCGAAATGCCCCCACTCTCGGCGCCTACTGAAGCGCTCACAACCCGGGTGGCCATGCCCAATGGGCTGGCCCTGGTCCTGCTCCAGGCCACCATCTTCAATCAGAGAATGAGCGATGTCTTCAGGCCGGGCTGAAGCCGACAGCCTGCTGGTGCTGGGGGGCGGCCTGATCGGCCTGGCGATCGCCCACCAGCTGGCCCGTCGGGGCCTCAGCGTTCTGGTGATCAGTCGTAACCGCAGTGAAGCTGCCGGCTTTGTGGCCGCCGGCATGCTCGCCCCCCATGCTGAGGGACTCTCAGGCGCCCTCCTGCAGCTGGGCCAGGCCAGCCTGGGCCGCGTCCCCGCCTGGGTGGCCCAGATCGAAGCAGACAGCGGCTTGAGCTGCGGACTGCGGAACTGCGGCATCGTCGTGCCCTTCCTCACACCAGAGGAACGGGACCGCTATCCGACGGCCGCCTGGGGCACAAACCTGGATCGCCAGGGCCTGGAGCGGGACGTGCCCGGAATCGGCCCCAACTGGCGGGCCGGCCTGCTGTTCAGCCAGGACGGCCAGATCGACAACCGCCGCCAACTGATGCGGGCGCTGGAGCGGGCCTGCGCTCGCCTGGGCGTGCAGATCCAGGAAGGCAGCGAGGTGCAGGAGCTGCTCAAGGGCCCCAAGGGCGACCTCCAGGCCGTCAAGCTGGTCACCGCCGAAGGAGACGACCTAACGCTGCCCTGCCGCCAGGCGGTGCTCGCGGGTGGGGCCTGGAGTGCCCAGCTGCTGCCGGAGCTGCCGGTCTTCCCGGTCAAGGGGCAGATGCTCTCCCTCCAGGCCCCTAAGGGGGCCCTGGAGCGGGTGGTGTTCGGGCCAGGTACCTACCTGGTCCCCCGGGAAGACGGCCTGTTGGTCGTGGGAGCCACCAGTGAGCCGGAGGCGGGCTTTGAGGGGGGCCTCAACCCAGACGGGCAACGGACCCTGCAACAGGGCATTCACGACCTCCTACCGGCCGCCAATCAATGGCCACCCATGGAACGCTGGTGGGGCTTCAGGCCCTGCACCCCCGATGAGGCTCCTTTGCTTGGAACCAGCGCCATTCCCGGACTCTGGCTGGCAACGGGCCACCACCGCAACGGGGTTCTCCTGGCCGCGATCACGGCCGAGCTGCTCAGCCAACAAATCCTGGCGGATCGGTCGGACGATCCCGGGCCAAACCAAGCTGAGACAAGTCTGCTGGACCAGTTCCATTGGACCCGGTTCCAGCAGGGCTAAGCCCCTCGGCTGGCCCAGGCCTTACCGAGGGACCTAGCCCGACAACTCAGGCTTCGACGCGCCAGACCTGGTCGGCGGGCTGCCAGTCACTCAGTTCGGAGGCTTGGAACCACAAACCGATTTCGAAGGCCGCCGTCTCGGGGGCATCCGAGCCGTGAATCACGTTGCGGCCGATGTTGACCGCCAAATCGCCGCGGATCGTTCCGGGCTCGGCTTCCAGGGGTTTGGTGGCGCCGATCAGCTTGCGGGCACTGGCAATCACGCCTTCACCTTCCCACACCATGGCCACCACAGGCCCACTGGTGATGAAGTCGACCAGACCCGCGAAAAAGGGGCGCTCCTTGTGGACTCCGTAGTGGCTTTCCGCCAGGGCCCGGCTGGGGGTGAGCTGCTTAAGCCCTACCAGCTTGAAGCCCTTGCGCTCGAATCGGCCGAGGATCTCGCCCACCAGGCCGCGCTGGACCCCATCGGGCTTGATGGCAATAAAGCTGCGTTCGACGGCCATGGAAAAGGCATCAAGGTGGGCCCATCGTCAGTGGCGGCCCTGCCCCTTGGCAAGCAAGGGGAACCAGCCAACTGCCAAGGCCCCCATCGGCTCGAACTGGAAAACCGGATGCAAGGGGGACCGGACGGGGCAAGTCCCTAGATTCCAAGCCATCGAGCTACCCCTCCATGGCCACCACCGATGCTGCTTCAACATCGCTCGGCCAGGGCGGAATGGGGGCTGGCTGGACCGTGGCCGACAGTGCCGCCCTTTACGGGGTGGACCAATGGGGCGACCCCTATTTCTCAGTCAACGAACAGGGCCACGTTCAGGTCAGGCCCCAAGGGGGCCAGGGCCCTGTCTTGGACTTGGTGGAACTCGTTAAGGGCCTGCAGGGGCGCAATTTATCCCTACCCCTATTAATCCGCTTCGACAACATTCTCGAAGACCGGCTCAAGCACCTGAACCAGGCCTTTGAACAGGCGATACGCACTTACAACTACCCAGGCCACTATCAAGGAGTTTTTCCCGTCAAGTGCAACCAACAGCGCCATGTGGTGGAGCAGCTGATGGAAAGCGGCAGGCGATGGCATTTTGGACTAGAAGCTGGCAGCAAAGCGGAGCTATTAATTGCCCTATCCCTGCTCGATGACCCCAAGGCCTTGCTGATCTGCAATGGTTACAAAGACCAACGTTATATCGAGACCGCAATCCTGGCCCGGCGGCTTGGTAGACAACCCGTTGTCGTGATTGAACAACCCGATGAGGTAGCTCGGATCATAGCGGCCAGCCAGGAATTGGGAGCGGCTCCATTAATTGGCATCCGAGCCAAACTTTCAGCCCGCAGTACGGGCCGCTGGGGTAGCTCAGTCGGTGATAAGGCGAAATTTGGATTAGCCATCCCGGATGTCCTGGCTACGGTAGAAGCCCTGCGCGAAGCAAACCTACTACCAGAGTTAAAGCTTCTACACTTCCATGTCGGCAGCCAAATCAATGATATCGGTGTGCTGAAAGACGCCCTGCAGGAAGCTGGCCAGATCTACGCCTCCCTCAGTCAGCTTGGGGCACCCATGGGGTATCTCGACGTCGGTGGCGGGCTCGGCGTGGACTATGACGGCAGCAGAACGGCGACTGCGGCTTCCAAGAACTACTCGCTGCAAAATTATGCGAATGATGTGGTCGCAACGATCAAGGAGTGCTGTGAACCCTGGGGCATACCCGTACCGACGCTAGTGAGCGAAAGTGGTCGTGCCATCGCCAGCCATTTCAGCGTCCTAATCTTTGATGTGCTGGGGACAGGAACGGTACCCAGGAGCATCCCAACGATGTCAGATGCAGAACCATTAACGGTGCGCAATCTGCGTGAAACGTTGAACACCTTGATCAGCTTAGAAAAGCAAAGCAAAGAGCCATCAGAGCCATCCCTCACAACACAACGAAAACTTGAAAAACTGCAAGAAGCCTGGAACGATGCTATCAAGTTCAAGGAAGACGCCCTGGCCGCCTTCCGACTGGGATACCTCAATCTCACCGAAAGGGCCGTGGCAGAACAACTCACATGGGCCTGTGCCGAACGAATCGCGAAGCAATTACCCGAGAGCAGTATTCCAGAAGAATTGAAAGCCCTACGTTCTGCTCTTGCGAAGACCTACTACGCCAACCTGTCAATATTTAGGTCCGCTCCTGACACCTGGGCGATTGATCAACTCTTTCCGGTCATGCCAATCCATCGACTCAACGAAAAGCCCGATGAGCTTGGCAGCTTCGCTGATCTAACCTGCGATTCCGATGGGAAGCTGGAGCGCTTTATTGACAACGGCAAATCCAAGTCGTTGCTGGAGTTGCATGCCTTTAAGGAAGATGAGCCCTACTGGATCGGCATGTTTCTAGCCGGAGCCTATCAAGAAGTGATGGGCAATCTGCACAACCTTTTTGGCAGCACAAATGCCGTGAATATAAGCCTCAACGAAAACGGGGACTACCGCCTAGACCATGTCGTAAAAGGGGACACCAATGCCCAAGTCCTCGAAATAATGGAACACAATCCGGATGAATTGTTAGAAAGGCTACGCATCGCCAGCGAGTCAGCCATCCGTAGTGGTCAACTCGAAATTAATGATGCGAGTCTATTGATGGATCATCTAGAAAGTAGCCTACGGCAAACGACGTACCTAAACAATCAATGATTGCACAAAAAAGAGAAAACTAATCAACAGCTTGGGAGGCCAAGGGTCTAGGTACAAAAATCATGGCGAGGCCAGCCAGCAATTGCAACACTAGGATTTGCTCTAGTCCGCGTGTTCCCAACCCCATAAAAGCAAAGGTGAAAGCTGGATTGAAGATACCAACAGAATCAGCACATCCCAAGAACAACAAAGACGTTAAACCAGAACCAACAACAAAACCAGAAAAGGGACGTGCCTCAGGACAGATGCGCCCTTCATCACTCCAAGCATGGATCAACCAAAACAAAACAAAACTCATGACAATTTCGACCAGCGTCGAACGCAGGCTGAACGGACCCGAAGGGGGTGAAAAGGAACGCGAATGGAAACCCAGCCAAATGCCGCATACTTGAGCAGTCGCATACCCCAAAAACGCAACCAGATTGCTCCAAAACGCATGGGGATTAAGAAGGGTATTCTGGCCGAAGAACATCAAACTGACAGAAGGATTGAAATGGGCCCCACTGCTTCTGCCAAACAAATGGATAAGGACAACGAGAGCCATCCCAATCGATAGAAAAACAATAAAATCGGGCGCAGCTCGTAGGGCAAATGAAGTCACAACTGCGTAGGCAAGACAAAAGCTGCCTAGCAATTCCAAAACCATCCGCTCAGGCAGGCTGCGCATGATCATTCAAACAGGTTTTACACTGTAACCGCCGGTAATCACATCCGCATAGAAGCGATAGGGACCCGTATGAATTGCCGTAAAGCTAAGGGGAGGAGGGTTACCGTGGGAGGTTAACTGGCCAAATCGCTTTAAAGAGCTAACCGTTACGTCGCCTGGGCTTGGATGGGAGCCCGTAAAATCAGTACCGTAGCTATCAAGTTCATAATCAGCAAATACCATCTGCCAAGGTGTGCGATTAGCAACGTACTTATAGGTATAAGTTTCGCCTGCCTGAAGCAGGATAGTACGTTGAAAACGGCCACCACCGATCACTTCCATGAGGTTCGCGGGCGACTCTGGATCCCAGGCTTTGAGGGGTTCAGGGAAATTACCGACAAGTGAAAGCTCACTTAATTCGGTCGTAGGCTTCAAGATGCCACCACCAGCTAGCACTTCAATACCAAAACTATCATCCTTTAAACCATAGTGAAAACGGAGTTTACTATCAACATCCAACTCAAAAAGGATATTCCATTCCTGGGGTTTGCCATGCCAAGCGACACCTTTCAACGATGTGGCTGGATGAGTTGGATCAATATCAAGCCAGCAGCCAAATCCCATCGTATCAAGAAATAGTTCAGAGCCAATGCCAAAATTTATACAGTGCTTACCAGCCTTGACATCAATATCCAGTACGAGATTATCATCGGAAGCTCCTGGCAGGAGCGTACGCCCAGGCAACGTTGGATCAAATTGATTATCAGGATGAACAGTTCCGAGCAGCTGTATCGAGGAACGGAGATTCAAATACTCGGGATCACATGTATCGATTCCTGTAACGGCAATATGGGGAGATTCAGGACTTGAATCAAGCACAAAACGATAGACACCATTCTCCTTAACCTTGATGGTACAACCGGAATGCATGGAAGATCCATGGCTACTACCAAATCCGGTACCACGTACTAATCGCCCAGTACCGTCATTCAAGGCCGAAAAACCAAAATCTTCATCTCCATCTGCTGAAATCAAAAACTGATAAACTCCGTCAGCACGAAAATCAATACCACCATTGGACCTTAATGGAACATCTAACGACCACTTGCCAGGCGATATGCTGACGAAGGAACGCCCAGGTCGCCTACACAAAAACTTGTCAAACATAGACAAGTCGTCCCAAATAAAGCCATTAAGTTCATAGCCATTAAAGTCAACAATTGGTTGGACAATAGCGGCAGGATTGGAAACAATGCCCATAGGAACAATCTGGAGCTCCATAGTGGAGCTGTTGAAACGGAGCAATAATTCCGCATCCATTTTAAGATTGAAATTAATATTCGCATGATTCACGCCAAAGCTATCTTCCGCAAGAGTCCATGTAAGCGTTTCAGGGTCTACATCTTTGCATTTGAGATGCCGCTGAGAATTATGATTGATGATTAATCGAAAAGAAAAATTAGCGGTATGCTCGGAGCCCTTGGGGCCCTCCACAAAGACGCTTCGCTCCCAGATACAATCGCCAACAAGTTTGAAGTCTTGATCAGTGATAAAAGGATTCCAACGCCAACGACGCGGCGTTAGATTACCAATCATTGATATCGACTCAATGACACTAGATCCAACATGACTGCTCAGGTGGGAGGGGAGTGGCTGAACCATAGTTCCAAAAAGACTGATCGAAATATCTTTAGCGCCTTAACGCACCGACTGGCAATGAATCCGAGAGAAAGGTACCGTAAAACACAAATCTCCAAGAGGAAACGCGAAATATGCTGAAATCCTGACAAAACAAGGACGCGGGAGTTTAGCACCAAAGCCTTCAATAGCGGCAACGAAATAAGGAGAAAATCAGAAAACCCTCCAAAAGCAGGGGGGTCTGAACAAATACGTTGCAAATTTGCTGAAGCTCGTTTAGGGTAAAAAGGAATCACCCACGAAAAGTGGAGAAATTCAGTATGGGGAAAATGGGCAAGCAAAACCAAAGTTACAAAATATTAAGGGTCAAAGTCAAAACAATCTCAAACGATTAAACGAAATGACTTCAACAATCAGCAGTTTTGTGATCACGTCGAAAGGACGCCCACTCACATCTGAAGGCGCGGCAACAAGAATCTTCACAGGTTCGCCCCACCCCTTTGGTGCCACTGTTGATGACGAAGGGGTAAATTTTGCAATCTATAGTGCAAACGCAACAGCAATTCAATTGTTGCTTTTTAACAATCCAACAGATCTAGAACCCTCGCAAGTAATCGATTTAAGTCCTATCACAAACAAGAGCTTTTATATTTGGCATGTTTACATCCAAGGCTTAAAACCGGGTACTGGCTATGCTTATCGTGTGGATGGGCCCAACGAGCCGTGGAATGGTCACAGGTTCAACCCAGCGAAAGTTCTAGTTGACCCCTATTCCAAAGGAAACTCGCTTGCCCTGTGGGAGAGGGGTGCGGCTTGTGGAACAGAAGATAACCTCCACAAAAGCATGCGCAGCGTAGTAATTGATACAAGGGGATACGACTGGGAAGGTGATATGCCCCTTAGAAAGCCAATGGCTGAGACAATTATCTATGAAATGCATGTAGCCGGATTTACAAAAAGTCCTACAAGTGGTGTTCAACACCCGGGGACATTCAAAGGACTGATTGAGAAAATTCCTTATTTGAAGGAACTTGGTATTACAGCTGTAGAGCTTCTACCTGTCTTTAGTTTTGACCATACGGACGTACTGCGCGTCCACGAAGGAAACCCTCTGGTCAACTATTGGGGCTACAGCACAATGGGGTACTTTGCACCCCACCAGGGATATTGCACGGATCCAGAATCAGGCCTCCACGTAGAAGAATTCAGGGATATGGTTAAGGCCCTGCACAAAGCGGGCATTGAAGTCATTCTTGATGTTGTCTTTAACCACACGGACGAGGGAAATCATCAAGGTCCAATGTTCTCCTTCAAAGGGCTGGATAACAGCACCTATTACTATTTAACCGGCGAAAATGGATCCAAGGAATTCTATTATGATTACACAGGTTGTGGCAACACTTTTAACTGTAATCATCCGATTGGCGAAAAACTAATTCTAGACTGCTTACGCTTTTGGGTAGAAGAAATGCATGTGGACGGATTCCGCTTCGATGAAGGATCCGTGCTAACACGTGGTGAAGATGGATCTCCCCTAGAGCATCCTCCTGTCATTTGGTCCATTGAACTAGACGACGTTCTTGGGTCAAGCAAAGTGATAGCGGAAGCATGGGATGCCGCTGGTCTTTATCAAATTGGTTACTTCCCAGGCGCTCGTTGGGCGGAGTGGAATGGTAAGTACCGGGATTCAATCCGCCAGTTTGTGAAAGGAGATCCAGGTGTGATTAGTCAAGTAGCAGCAAGACTTACGGGCAGTGCGGATCTTTACCAATGGCGCCACCATGAGCCCGTCAATAGTGTTAATTTCATCACGGCACATGATGGCTTTACGCTCTATGACTTATGCGCTTACAATGAAAAGCACAACTGGGCTAACGGCGAAGGGAATAATGACGGAGTAAACGATAACGACAGCTGGAACTGCGGCACAGAGGGCGAAACACAAGACGAATACATTAATACCTTAAGAAAAAAACAAGTGAAAAATTTTGGTGTTCTTTTAATGTGCTCCCTAGGCGTACCTATGATTGTTGGCGGGGATGAACATGCTCGCACCCAATACGGCAACAACAACACGTACTGTCAAGACAACCCCCTAAACTGGTACGATTGGGATGCCATTAAATCAAGCGAATCACAGGAGATGATTCGATTTTGGTCGTTGCTTAACCGCAAACGCAGTAATTTCATAAATCACTTTAAAGGCAAATATTTTAGCGGCAAGGTAAGTAGGTTTGGTGTTCCTGAAATTGGATGGCACGGAACCCAACTGAACCAACCGAATTGGGATAATCCAGGCGAACGCTGCCTAGCGATGACCTTTGGTGATACGGCTGACGATACGGATGGCCTCGATAACATTCATATCATGATGAACATGCACTGGGAGCCATTGAAATTCGACATCCCTCAATATGAAGGCTTGACATGGCATCGCACCGTAGATACATCTCTGCCGTCGCCTCAAGACATATCCACACTTGAAAACTCTCCAGTGATTACGGATACAGGCTATATCGTCAATGATCGAAGCATCGTCGTATTGACGACAAGAGCAGCGGACGACGGAGGTTCGGTATGAAGCAATGAAATGAACTAACATTAGAGAGTTGCTCCAAAAAGAGCCAAATCGAGCCCTAACTCAAATCATCAACTTATCACGACAATGACTGGCACACTCGACTTCACCTTCTCCGATCTGATTGCAGGTTACATTCGGAAAGTTGATTTTCCGGAAGTATTTGATTCCCAAGGATTTATTGAACTCGAAACTTCAGACGGTCGCACGTTTACGGTTAAAGTAACCTATGCCTGCTACGCAGAGCTAGTTAGGAACCTAGGGGAAGGATTCCAAGTTGCTCCTGGACTGAAAGAAACACTGTCTGTAGGAAGGTTCATCCACGCCTATGGTATCTTCTACCCCGAAGCCAGTGGTCTGAAATTCGAAGCCAAACATATTCTTCTGTTTGGTAGAGATGCAAGTAACCTGCGTTTTGAAGAGCAAGATTGGTGGGTGCGGCAAATTCAGCAACTGCTGAACTTCTATCTGGAAAAACAGTTTAAGGTTGAAGAGGGCGAAACCATTGACTTCCGCAACTTCCGAACCGATTTGAGTTCGGAGGGTGACAAGCAAGATGGTGTCCAGAACCTAGACACGGTATCTCGTTTGATCTACGGCTTCGCTACCGCCTACATGATGACAGGCGATGAGCGTGCCCTAGAAGCGGCAACAAAGGGTACCGAATACATGCAGAGGCATTTCCGGCACCGCGATAGCTCTGAAGGTATTTGCTACTGGTATAGCCAGATTGACATTCAAAAGGATGGAAGTCTGCGTAAGTACATGGGTTCAACAGCAGGTGGTGATGAAGGCGGTAACGCGATCCCCTGCTACGAACAGATCTATGCGTTGGCAGGTCCAACCCAAACCTATCGTCTAACGGGTAATAAAAATATCCTTGTAGATATCGAAGACACGATTTCATTCCTTAACCGGTACTACAAAGATCATGGCCCTTATGGTGGCTACTACTCTCACATCGATCCCGTAACGTTTGATCCCAAAGCAGAATCTCTTGGTGTTAACAAAGCCAAGAAAAACTGGAACTCTGTGGGTGACCACGCTCCTGCATACCTAATTAACCTTTACCTGGCTACTGAGAAGCAAGAATACTCAGACTTCCTGGAATACACCTTTGACACCATCTGCGAATACTTCCCTGATTACGGCTATAGCCCCTTCATGAACGAGAAGTTCTACGATGATTGGACCCATGACCTTAGCTGGGGTATTCATCAGGCCCGTTGTGTTGTGGGACACAACCTCAAGGTTGCATGGAACCTCACCAGGATGCAGAGCCTGAAGCCGAAGGAAAGCTACAAAACCTTTGCCCATCAAATTGCTGATGCCATACCTGCTGCCGGTTGCGATAACCAACGGGGCGGCTGGTACGACATGATGGAGCGCACCCGCAAAGAAGGTGAAGAGTTCAACCGCCTAGTTTGGCATGACCGCAAGGCATGGTGGCAGCAAGAACAAGGCATTCTGGCCTACTACATCATGGCCGGTGTGTATAACGATAATGAGGACTATCTTCGCTTTGCACGTGAAGGTTCAGGCTTCTACAACGGTTGGTTCCTTGATTACGAGCAAGGCGGTATTTACTTCAACGTGCTCGCCAATGGCCAACCCTATGCACTAGGGAGTGAGCGAGGCAAGGGCAGCCACTCCATGGCTGGCTACCACTCGTTTGAACTCTGTTTCCTGGCTGCGGTTTATACCAACCTACTGGTGAACCGCCATCCCATGGACTTCTTCTTCAGCCCAGAACCTGGTGCCTGGGAAGGTAACATCCTCAGAGTAGCACCAGACCTCCTGCCAGCTGGCAGTGTGGAACTAACAGAGGTGTGGATTAACGGCAAAAACTATGAGAACTTCAACCGTGAGAAGCTCTTTGTAACCTTGCCAGAATCAGATAGCACCATGAAGGTTCGCTGTCGCGTCACCCCGGCTGGCCTGGGATTTGATGCCGATCTGCTTTCCTATGAAGGTGGAATTGCGAAATTCGCCTTGGCCGGAGAACTAATCACTTCACGTCTTCGTTACATCAAGGAAGAAGTTGAAAAACTTTCTAACTTGAAAGGACTTGTCCTTGACATGACGAACCTAAAGTCGATTGGCGATACGGGTTGGAACTATCTTCTGTTCACCAAGCAACGGGCAGGCGCAGACTTTACGATAACACTTACAAACCTTTCCGATGGCGTGAAGAAGTCTCTTCTTGAAGCCGAGCTGGATGAAGAGTTTACAATTCAGTAAGTTGAATCACAATCAGCTATGATGGTGCAACCTCGCCATCAATAGCTTGACCGCATCTTCACTCATTCAACAAGGAGTTAGTGCGGTAACGCAAGGGAACCTGACGGAAGCAGAGAACTGCTTTCGTCAGGCCTTTTTATTGTCGAAAAAAGAAACAAGTAAGTTCAACATCGGCGCGGCAAACTTGATTCGCCTACTACATCAGCAAAACAAGAGCCAAGAAGTAGTGGCGATAACTGAAGAACTAGGTACGGAACAAATGCTCATGTTGCCTCAAATCTGTATTCTCATGGCGGCAGAGTCGGCCCTTAAAATCAGTGAACATAGAGTAAGCGCAAGCCTATACAGCAGCCTATATGCCTTATACCCACAAGAAAAGGTGGTCGTGCTTGGCTTTAGTCAAGCAATAATACTACTTGGAGAACTAGATGAAGCTGACAGGATACTTCTAAATTACGCTCAAATAAACGGAGCAGATGCAGAAATCGAAACTAATTTGGCTATGATTGCATTGGAAAAGGGGAATTTAAGCGATGCGGAAGAACATTACCGCAAGGCCAACAGCTTAGCGCCCCAAACATTTGTAGTCCATTACAATTTAGGAAAATACTTACAAATGCATGGCGACTTGGATGAGGCCATAGCGGAATTTAACACCTGCTTAGAGATCGTACCAAGTGCTGTCGAAGCAATAATCGCCAAAGCAGAGGCATTGAGAAGTAAAGGCCTAGCAAAAGAATCGGTTGAACTCTATATCAAAGCAATGGAAAGAAACACATTAAACAAAGAACAAACGATCGAGATTGTGAAACCTATTCTCGCCGTTGCCATTGAACAAGCCGATATGGAAACCTGTAGAGAGTATCTGGGAAGGATTTCAAATGAGATCCGATCTGATTTTCGCTTAAAAACAATTATTTATGACCTACCAGAAGAGCTTCAAAATGAATATGGCGATGGAACCAACCTGTACGATCCAATCAATTTAGTTGTGTGCAAAAACTTCATAAATGATTTAGGGTATTTAGAAAAAATCAAAGAACAAGTATTATCGCAAAAAAGCCTAATAAGAGATCGGCCGGGCAAACCAACTCGAGGCGGCAAACAAAGCCATGAAATCATGGAGACAAGCAACAATGAGTTGAAGCTCCTAAAACAAGAACTTGAAAACGAGCTCATTAACTATGTAAACAATATGCCAACATCAATCAGGCCTCCAGCCTATTCCACATTCAGAATTAGCGGATGGGCTGTCAGCCTAGAGTCAGGCGGACATCAACTACGCCATAGCCACCCAGAAGCAATTGCAAGTGGGGTACTCTATTTATCAATACCTGCGGATATGAATTTGGGTGAAAGTGACAAGCAAGGGACTCTATATTTTTCAAGCGGAGCAGGAAAAGAAGAAGAGAAATCAATGTATGTAAAGGCGACCACGGGCAAACTAGTTATGTTTCCATCCTACATGCCACATGAAACAATTCCCTTTAAGTCAAAGCAAAATCGGGTTTGCCTTGCTGTCAACTTGATCAAGGTCAAATGAAGATTGTGTTCATCTTGATAAGCGGGCCAGTAAGCAAGTGTTGGTAAAAAATACAGACTAGATGGCATCAATTAAAAGGTCGTGGCTGGTGGCACTGAAAGGCCAAGGGAGTGCTCGAGGCCAGGTAGGTGCCTAGCTCAGGGAAGGGGTCATGGAATTATCATCGGCTCAAGAAAAAAGGACATACAGGCCAAAATCAGGTATGATGAGACTGATGGTGCGCGGGCCTACTGCGCATTAAAAGTCACTCTTAATTTCCTATCCATGGCCAAAAAGATCCTGACTGTTATTTCGGAATGGGGCTACTGGGGCGAAGAGTTTGTTGGTCCATATGATGTTTTGCTCAACGCCGGGTATCAGTTTGACTTCATGACAGCTTATGGACGCAAGCCTCCGGCATTGCCTCCGAGCATGGACGAAAGCTATATGGACCCCCCCTTGGCCAAGGGTGTCACCAGCGCACATTTTGCCAAGCGGACGACGGAAGTCAATGATTCCGATCTTCTTGCAAATCCAATAAATCTGGCTGAGCAATTGCCATTGATGCCCTACTTTAACGGGCCCAGTTTTGGCTTAGAGCTTGAAAAATACAATAACCTTCGCGAAGAATTTTGGAAAAAGTATGTTGACCCCTATGAAGCCCTTCTGTTACCCGGTGGCAGCGGCCCAATGGTTGACATGGTTAATAACGAGCGGTTGCATGCCTTGATCCTAGGTTTCTTAAACCGTGGTAAATTGATTGCTGCTGAATGCTACTGTGTAACTTGCCTTGCATTCGCCCGTGATTGGACAGAGCGTAAGAGCATCATTTATGGTAAGCATGTGACCGGACATGCCCGTGAATACGATTACAAAGAAGGCACCGGCTTTGCACAAATGTATGGATATGATGGAGAACCAATGAATACTTCCGCCAATTTTGGCCCTCCATTCTACCCCCTGGAATATATTCTTCGGGACGCTGTTGGACCTGACGGCGAATACCATGGTGGTGTTGGCCACACACTTTCAACCGTCCTAGATTACCCATTCCTGACGGGTCGTTCCACCCAAGATTCAACATTAGTTGGAGAACTGATGCTTAAGGTTCTCGAAGAAGGCCTTACACGTTATGGTTGGTAATCTATACATGAGAATTCAAATCCATCCGCACAACAACAGAGGTATACGATGAGAGGCCATGAAGCCATTATTCGCCAGTTTTTGGCAAATGGTATTGATCATATGTTTGGCAATCCTGGAACTGTAGAGCAAGGTTTTCTTGACGCTCTAGGCAATGTTCCAGAAATGAAGTATATTCTTACTCTCCAAGAGTCAATTGCAGTTCTCTGTGCGGACGGGTATGCACGTAGTCGGTTCAAGCCTGCGCTGGTACAGATTCACTCGTCGCCAGGCCTAGGCAATGCGATCGGCAACCTGTACCAAGCCATGCGCGGCAATTCGCCCTTGGTAGTGATTGGTGGTGACTCTGGCATCAAATACCAAGCCATGGATGCCCAAATGGCGGCAGACCTTGTTGCCATGGCTGAGCCGGTCACCAAATGGTCGGCAATGGTTCAACATCCCAGCAGCCTGCTGCGCATGGTTCGCAGGGCCATCAAGGTGGCATCCACGCCACCCTGTGGTCCTGTCTATCTTTGCCTTCCTGAGGACATCCTCGATGCAGAGATCACCGAGGATATTTTCCCTGCCCATATTCCAAGCTTTGACATTCATCCCACCCAAGCTAATTTGCTTGAGTGTGTAAAGGAGATCAAAAAAGCAATAAATCCAATTATTCTAGTTGGTGATGGAGTTGCATGGTCAAATGGGCTAGAGCCCCTAGTTTCCCTAGCCGAAACCATTGGCGCCCGTGTTTACTCTGCCGATGGGGGTGAAGTCAACGTTCCCGACGATCATCTTCTAAATTACGGCAGTACCGGGCATATGTTTGGCAGCCAGAGCTTGCCAAAGCTACAGGATTGCGATTTCTGCTTGGCATTGGGGTGCTACCTACTTCCGGAAGTATTCCCACATCTCGGAGAAATTTTTTCTCCCGATGCTACTGTTGTGCATATTGATACGGATCCAGCAAACATCGCCAAAAACCATCGGGTCGATATTTCCTATATCAGCGCACCGGGAACATTCCTACGAGAGTTACTGCCGCTTTTACATGGATCAATGTCACCAGATGAGAAAGAGCAGGCTAACGCACGTAGACTGAAGCACGAATCCAATTCACCAGTAACTAACAACAATATCGATACAATTTATCAGGAGACCCCAAGCCTTCCCTTTGAAGCCTACGACGACAAAACCAATTACATGTCGTCTGGCTACTTCTTCAAAGTATTAGGCGATAAGCTCCCCGCAAATTCAATTATATTTGATGAAGCCCTAACCAATTCCCCTCCCGTTACTCGTTATCTGCCCGGCAAAAAGACGGGCGATAAAATGCTAACTAGGGGAGGATCTCTTGGTACCGGATTCCCAGGAGCTATTGGAGCCAAGTTAGCCCATCCTGATAAAACTGTAATCGGCTTCTCAGGGGATGGTGGCAGTATGTACACTATTCAATGTCTTTGGACAGCCATGCGTCATGGCGTCAACGCTAAATTCGTGGTTTGCCAAAACAGATCCTACAGACTTTTACAAGCAAATATCAAACAGTTCTGGAAAGAAAGAGGTATTGAAGGAAGGGATTTCCCCCTTTCATTTGATCTCTCCTATCCGGAGATTAGTTACGATATCATTGGTAAAAGTTTTGGCGTAGATGGAGAAAGGGTCTGGAATCCTAACCAGGTGCCAGGCGCCATCGACCGCATGCTTAACTCCTCTGGTCCCTATATCATCAACCTCGTTCTCGAGGGTGATGTCAAACCTGAACTAGTCGGGGTCCATTGTGGCCAATAAGTGTCAGTGGGTACTTGACCTTCAATTGACAAACTCACCCAAGTAACTTCCAATGATTTCCCATCCTGAGCTCTGGTCATTTGCTACAACTTGGTATCGCTACCTAGATGTTCACGCACCACTTGAAAGCTTCCGTGACCTAGTAACAGAAGACGTTGAATTTGTCTTCCCTGAAGCCACTGTCAAAGGCTTTGAAGGCTATACCGGCTGGTACAATGCCGTTATTGGCATTTTCTTTGATGAGCAACATACGCTTAAGATTGCCGATATCGAAAAGCAATCCGATGACAAGGCTACCGTCCACGTTGTTGTGAATTGGCATGCCAGTACCTGGAATGCTCCCAATGCCAGCAGCAATCGTTTGATGATGGATGCTGATCAAACCTGGGAAGTTGTCAAAACTGAAACGGGACTTAAAGTGTCTCGTTACACAGTCAACTTCATGTCTTACGAACCCCTATCCTGCAAACTTTGATATTGGCTGCAAGAGCCAACTCAATTCAAATCTTTCACTACACCCATTATGAAAAACATTCCCGATTCCAAACTTGGCCAGCTATACCGCACCCACATCGAACTGATTCTCAAGAAGGACATTGATGCTCTGCTGGCTCAGTATGCGCCTGATGGCTTGCTGATCTCGAGCTTCGAGAAAACACCCAAATACTTTCGGGGCCGCGATGAATTACGCGTCCACTTCGAAGGTATTTTAGGAATCGATGGTCTCGATACCGAAATTGCTTTCTGGGCAGAAACCGAAAACCCAACGACCCTGATGATTGTTGAGGCGATCACAATGCAGGCCGGCGGTGGTGAAGCGAAAATGCGCTTTGCTGATAGCTGGGTATTTGATGAAAACGGCCTTATCAAAATACACTTTGCTGGTATGACCCAGTATCCCGACGGAACTGTCGCCTGATCACAACCATGCAAATCATTTCTCAATTGGCAATTACTTGCCAAGATCAGGCTACTACCGAAGCCTGGTACGTTAAACACTTTGGCTTTAAGCGTGCCCGGGTAGCCGAACTACCTGATGGCAAGAAAATTGTGTTTATCAAGATGGCAGACTCTGCCTTCTATCTCGAATTGTTTGAAGCCGATTCAGCTTCCCCTCTACCTGCGGCAAGCAATGATGGCTACACATTCCCAGGTTTCCGCCATCTAGCTTTTAAAGTTGAGAACGTTGACAAGAAACTGGCCGAGATTGGTGGCGAAGCGAAGATCAGCCTAGGCCCCCTTGATTTTGATGCCTTTATCCCAGGCTGGCGAACCGTATGGATCATTGATCCCGATGGTCGCATCATTGAAATCAGCCAAGGCTTTACAGATCAATATTAATAGTTAGCTATTAATTAGCCACATTTAGCTATCCCGTGAAAGATGGCTCAACCCCATAATCCGCATAATTAGCACTAGCAATGCTAATTGTGCGGATTTTTCACTGAGGAAATTACGCGGATCTGCCCGTTGAATATCAATGACCTTAGGGTGACTAAGCGACTTGACTTGACCCATTCAATCAACGACTAAACTCTTTGCTTGGCAAGAAACAAACAGACTTACGAAGATCGGCTAAATGCATTAACAAATGCTCCAGATGTGAAATCTTTGTGATTTTGATCATAGCTCTAAATATTGAAGTCAGTTTCAGGCAATCCAATCAAAACTTAAGTCAATTGATGGCAAGAGTAGAACACATGATCCCGTCAAATAATCAGATTTTGGAGAATTCTCCCCAGCGCGCCTAGGTGAAGAAGGCCATAGTCCGACTAAAACTATTAAATAGATCAAAGCATAGAAAGTATATTCAATAATCAGAAATAAAAGTCTTTGCAGTATTAATAGTGCCTTCATGGGCCCTGAAGCCCCCCCTAAATAACAACACCATAACGCACGCCAGCCAGTTCTTACAGTACAAAGATCAAGCAATGCGAAGTCTCAAGGTGAAGGTATGAAAAATAGTTAATTGAATACCAAGGCTCCCTAAAAACTCAAGCTCCCGTTAGCTCAGAAGCATTCTCAACTGCGACAAATAACGTCTTCCAATCTTCAGCAATACGTTAATTGTGAGCAACGAAGCATGAAACTATAAGGCCTATTCCACACTGGAGAATGGTATTAGCTTGGATAATCAGGCCAATTTGAGGCGCTACGGAACGGCGATTCCGAATCAGGTTGTCGTTTAACACCCTCGGCCGCGAAAACGACCGATGCACACCCTTAGCCTCCAGGCACATTTCAGGCGGGGCAGCACCCAAAGCATCTAGAAGCCTGCGGCTAGGGAATTGCCCTTATCGACATGGAGAATCAAGGGCGTCTGGCGGGACTGGCTGCAATAGACGAGGTCTTCCGCTCGGTCCGATCCGGGGCCACCACCGTCCTAATCCAGACAGCAATCGGCAGATAGGTGATGTCCCCGTTCCACACTTCATCCGGCCCTGATGCCACCTGGCGTGGAACTAGTATGGTCCTTGGTGAAAGCCTCAAGACAACGGGCTGGGCCTGTATTGGGGCGTGGGGAAGCTGGGAGAACCTGCCCCGTGAGGCAATGAACCGACCTCGATCAGCCGGGGAAGAGCCTCCATGGCATCATGGACCTACGGCCCGTTGGCGATGCTGCTTAGGAATGGGCTGACTACCTCCAGCGGTCCACCTAGTGTGGGTATAGGCTTGAGCACCGACAGTAGATACTGAGTTCGCTGACATTTAGTACAGCGGTTCGGGCACCACCGAGTACTTGTCGGAAGCCGCCAGCCCTCAGGTTCTTTTTCTGATGGCGGCACAATCTCTCTCTGCAAAGGTCAGGTCTTCCTCCAGTTGTGTAGGGTGACCTTATAAATGCCCAGTTCTGCTGAGAACTGGGCCACTCTCTGATGGCGTGGCGAACTCATCCTCCTCCTACCATCAGCCCACTGCTCTACTGAAGCCTTTGGCTGCAACGCCTCAGTGTATCGACGCCTTGGTGATCTCCTCAAGCCCACGGGTATAGTGCTGAGAGGGGTGACAGCATTCATGATACCGGGGGCATCTGAGCAAAGAGGCTGACAAGCACCCGACTTCAATGCAACATTGACCAAACTAAAATTCTCCAGTAAATCGAAATCAGCTGTTGGACTTCAGAGAAAAGCAAAGGCTACAAGAGAGCGTAATCGACATTGATTGATGTAGCAATCTCAACGATCCCACGGACATCGTCGGCGATTATCCATCATCCCAGTTGATCACAGCTCGCAGGAAAGGCGAGCCGACAAGAATGTCAACTGAACATTAATCAGGGACTTGCCTATTGCTGAGAAAATCCTCTCAACCCTACTGATAGGTCACAATCCAGGGGTGACACCTAAACGTAGGGGCATCGACTTTCCGACTACTGGCTGGATCCGCCCTACAGCGAAAGATGTGCCCTACGCGAATTGGCATCCAAAGCTCCCTAGAGATGCCATGAATTGAACAACCCTGACTCTCTCCTTTGAAATACTATCAATTTCGTTGGCCAATCAAAACAAGTTTATGCTAGCAAAGGTCAGTAGCATGACATGACTCACGCTTTACATCATCAGTAGCCGAGGAGTCAAAACCATTGCCTTACTTGCTTCCTGAAAGCAAATATGGCCAATCGAATGAAAACGAAATCCTCACAAAGGAACCGACACTAGGCCTAGCCCATGCAGGAAATCTGGCCCGAGACAACAACGTTCTCGCTTGGGGGCATCTCCACATGGGAATCACCACAGACATGCTTACGCAACAGAGAGCATGCCAGCTGCTGCACAACACTCCCCAATTATGCTGTCGCAGACTGTGCTGAAACCGTTAAAGGTTGAGTTACGTTTCCCCACCTGAACAAGACCGTGCCAGAGCTTGGCAAGACAGCTTATTTCGGCTAGGCTGTGAGAAGTTTAATCCTCCTTTCCGTGGCCTCAGTAAAAATTGTATTCCATTCCGCTTCCGGCAACACCAAGGCCCTTGCCGAAGCAGTCCATGCGGGAGCTGCTGAGTTTGCAGATGCTGAGCTCTTGGAAATTCACGGTGCCGACATTGAAGCTGGACGCTTCAAGAATGAGGAATTTCTGGCCAAGCTCGACGGCGCTGATGCGATCATCTTTGGTTCACCCACCTACATGGGCATGGTGAGTGGGCAGCTCAAGTGTCTTCTTGATGCCAGCAGTGGCCGCTGGATGGCTGGCACTTGGAATGGCAAGCTCTCCGCCGGTTTCACAACCAGTCTCGGCTTCAGTGGTGACAAGCAGTCGACACTGAGCTATTTAGCAACCTTTGCCTGCCAGCACGGCATGCTCTGGGTTGGTAGCGATGCCGCCAATGGGCTGTTTTCCGGTGAATCGATGGAAGAGGCCACAAACCGCCTGAGCAGCAACCTTGGTGTAATGAGTCAGGTGAATTTTGGCCCTGAGTACAAGCCCACCCCTGGCGATCTAAAGACCGGATCGCTGCTTGGTGCTCGTGTAGCGAAGTTGGCTGCCAAACTCGTCGGCTAATCTTTACTATAAAGGCACTCTATTCGACCCTTTCGATGTGAAAGCAGGCCTGATTGTATCTCGAAGAGCAATCATCCTTGCTTGATAAACTCCGACTCTCCGGTTGCGCGCTTGCGGCAGCTGGAGAGTTTTCTTTGATGGCACCTTCGAGAGTCGGTCCAAGCCATGGGTTCTGGAGTTGAAAGTTGGCATCATGGCCACGCTTCGATGAATACTTATCGAGGTAGGGCAAATTTGTTGCGGGCGCGCGGAATTGGCCCTATGGAAAAGTTAACCAACTCAAGCCCTGCTTTGCCCTGCAAAAGCCATTAAAAAGCCCACTACATTAGCGGGCTGGAAAATTAAAATTGAACTGTAATCACAGGAGCAACCTAGACTTGAAAATTATTCTGCCAAAAGCAGTCAATCAAGACAATCTTAATTGCTAGACGCCTGGCAATCAGCCCTTCAATTGCTCAACTAGAGTATATTGATCCCAAACATTCCAGAGTTCAGCAATTTTGTCGCCTTCAATCCGGAAGATTGTAATGCCATTGACATCCACTTTGTTGTTGGTGGCGGGCATTCCGTAGAAATCATCGGTCTGGGTACCGGTACAGGTCCAACGGCAGATCACACGATCGCCACTTTCAAAGACATCGTTAACGGCGTAGAAGGCATCAGGAATACCTTTGACAAAACCGCCGATAAATCCTTTGGCATTCTCTGCTCCAACGATGTCGTGCGCATTGACATGGCCGACATAGCTATCAGTGAAAATCGTGTCAATCAGATCAAGCTTTTTTTCGTTGTAGACGGTGTAGAACTGCATCGCAGTGTCAACGTTTGCGCTAGCCATAATGTTGGGAGTCAGTTTTGTGGGGTGAAATGGTGCCGCTGCTGGGCATGCCTGGAGAGGCGAACCTGGCTGACGACTCGGGCCTGACGCTGGGAATGTTGGCCAGGGCTTTTGAGCACTGCCAGGCCTGATCCTAGGTATTCAAGGCGGTGATCAGCGACTTGCCATCGCTTTAACAACCAAAATGAAAGTCATAGGTCAGGTTAGCAGTTGTTGGGCTATGTTGTTGTTACCTGGATTACAAGGGTCAATGACCCTGCAAGATCAGTCTAGCGCCAATTTCTGCTGTCACCATTGTCGGCACATGATTGTTGCCAGCGGTGGCATGGGGTGTCACGGAAGCATCACAAACTTTAAGGCCTTTGATGCCATGAACATTGAGATTACCATCCACTACAGAATCAGTCATTGACGATCCCATGGCGCAGGTGCCAACTGGATGCCAGAGGGTGCTGGCGTTATCGCGGATGTATTGCTCGGTGTCGAGTGCTCCTGGAGCCAGTTCATCTCCAGCCAAACCTGCCATGGAATTACTTCCTGCCATATTGCGAACAACATCAATGGATCGCTTCAGCACTTCCACATCTGCGGAATCTGAAAGATAGGCCGGATCAATTTCGATGGAACGGTCAGCGTTGACCCGAATCGTGCCACGGCTTTTGGGCTGGACCAGGATCGGCAGGAAAATCATCACGGGTCCCCCCAAGGGAGGTAAGAAACGCTGCAGAGGTTTTGGTGCCGCTGGCGTAAAATTAAGTTGGAGATCAGGGGCGCCGTAGGGGCTGTTGTCGTTCAGATTCAAGAACATCACGTTGCCCGTAAGTAGGGTGGGCTCTGGAATGGGTTTCTGCAGCCTGAAGATTACTGGCAACTGAAGATGATCCATCAAATTGCTACCAACGGCCGGCAGGTCAGCGTGAACCGGCAAACCTGCCGCATGCAGGTCGTTCGCTGGACCGATTCCCGAGCGCAGCAACACTCCTGGTGTCTGCAGGGCGCCACAGCTAAGAACCACATTGTCCGTTGCCAGCAATTCGCTGGTCACCCCATCGGCTCCAGTCACCCGGATGCCGCGGACAGTTTTGTTGTTATGCCAAAGCAAGGTATCAGCTGTCTGCTCGGAGAGGACTGTCAACTTGTCTGATTGGAGGATCGGCTCCAGATAGGCCTTGAAGGCACTGTGACGGTGACCCTCACTGTCGACGTTGAACTGCAGAGGGCCCGCCCCCCCTTCCTGCTGAACTCCGTTGTAGTCCCAATCGTTAGCTTTGTAGCCAAGTTCCAAGGCTGCTCCCTGGAATTCAGGGGAATAGGAACTGGTATCCGGACAATTGCGGACCTTCATTAGGCCCGTTTGATGGCGTCCGGGGGCCGGACCGTCGAGATAGTTTTCAAGACCTGCCAAGGCCGATTCAATGGCCTGCTTGTTCCAATTGCCCCCCCCGTGCTGCTCCAGCAGTGCATAGTCACCAGGGTGACAACGCACATACATCATGGCGTTTAGGGCGGAACTACCGCCTACGATTCGACCCTGGTTGATGGTAATGGCTCTTCCATTCAAGCCAGGTTGTGGCTTTGTTTGCAGCGCCCAATCGAATTGGCTAAACCACAGGTTGGTGAAACCACCCAGTTCATCAACATTGGATTGGCGGCGTTTCAGAGCTCCGGCTTCCACAAGGCAGACTCGCTTCCCTCCGTCCACCAGACGTCTGGCGAGAACACAGCCGGCCGCACCCGCGCCGACGATGACAATATCAAAGGTTTTGTGGGGGATGCTCATGACTATTTGAGGGTGCGGGAGGCAAGTGGCCTGCAGTGATGGGGACGGTAGCCATGGCCTACCAAGCTCGCAAGGCAAGCAGGAGGCGGACTGTCGCCACGTTTTCAAACAGGTGGATGACGGATCCCAGCGCCAAAATTGTTTTCAACACTGTACACGACTTAGTCAGCCCTTACCATGGCTGTCGATGGGGGCTTGGCCGACGAATCCCATGGGGCGTTCAGGATATGGTCGGCAGCGAGGCCTCTTAGCAAGGGGGCCTGGAACTGCCACCGAGATCTGTTTCTTAACCAGATCTTAAACTTGCTGGGATTGCCTTTGGGCCCGCCCTCAGTAAAAGAAAAGGTTAAGACGCCCTGGCTTTTCGATAGGATTCACGATGATTACTAATTTGAATTCCTGAAACCATGTCTATTGCCAAGAAGAATCGACAGCTTGCGCGCACCTATTACGGGCGCGTGATGAACCGTGCAGACATCTCGGCGATTCCGCAAATTCTTAACGAAGATTTCACATTCACAATTCCAACACACCCGGAGGTTTACCGCGGTGTTGAGGGATTCACGGAAGAAGTGACAGGTCTGCATGGGGCGTTCCCGGACGTGCATCTCGATGTGCACCATCTGTGGTGTTTTGACGATCTGATCCTCGGTCTTTGGACCGGAACAGGTACCAACACTGGCGATAAACCGCTTAGCACTCCCAATGGTCCCCTGCCGGCGACCGGGCGCCCTTTTGTGATTCAGGGTGTCAGCTGGATAAGGGCTGATGGGGTTTTGCTACGCGAAAATCTTGCCAATGAAGACACCCTCAAGATCATCCATGATCTTGGCGTGCTCGATTGCGGCGATCTCTATCGGCATGCTGCCGCAGCTTTGGTGAGCGGTCTGCAGTTTCCTGTTGGAGGCTCATCCCAACCGCTGCCCATGTTGCTTGATGCCATCACAGAGTTCAACCATCCGTTGTTGCTCGAGAGTGCCAAGTCGCCAAACCAGGTGCAGTCGTTCCTGGCCACCTACTGGAGTGCGTTTGCTAACGTAACAACCACGATCACCCAGGCGAAGCGCTCCCATGAAGTGATCGCCTATCGCTGGACCTTTGAGGCCGACCATGTCGGGTCCTTCTTTGGCATCCCTGCCAGCAACAAACGCATTCATCACCAGGGTGTCACCATCTGCATGCTCGACCGCTACGGGGCCGTACGCAGCACCTATATCAACGAAAATCTGATCGTACTGCTGCCGCAACTGCGCGGCGGTTGACAGTCGTCGCTGGGCGAGTCCTTCGGGGGGCTAGGGCATTGCAAGCCTTTGTTCTCTTAAGGGCTTGCCCAAGGGGAGGTCGGCAGGGGACGGTAATACTGAACTGCCGATCTCTCCCCCATAGCGAATGAAAATACTTTAGTGGCCATCTAAATCAACGGTTCAATTGTGGGTGGCCGGTCCGAATAATATTCATCCTAATGATGGACAAAACCCTGAAGTCTTCAACACACTCTCTGGCGGAGCAGTATCTGCCTAATGGTTAAATTATTTGTCCGCTTGCCATGGACTGGGGTGCACCCCATGACGGGCGGCCCCATTCATGCCATGTCGTTATGTCGCTGTTTCGTGATTAATTGAGCGGAGGCCATACGAAGAATTGTTGGCTTAAATGGCGATTGCATGGTTGCGGTTGTTAACCGCCTCATTCAAGCTCTTCAGGAGGTTAAATCTCCGGAACTTTCCTCCAGCTGGGGTGGGACGGGACGGAACGCCGACCAGTCTTTCCGGGTTTCAGCCTCAGGGCAAGGGCCTTGGGGGAGCGCTCCACCAACGAGCCTGGGCAGACCTGACCGGGACGTTTGAAGCCTCTCTTGTGGTCCGCCCGCCCCTGCTAGAGATCCTTGGCCATTGCCAGCGTTGTTGAAAACTGGATGAACTCCAGGCCGGCCCCTGGGCATTGACAAGGCATCTGGCGAATCTCAAGCGCTGGCACAGTTGAGGGAGAAACCAAGCCCTGAGGGCCTTAGATCTCAGCTCCAGCTTTGCTTTTCCGATGCCCGATGCCGGTTTCGAACCAGCGACATCCTGCTTGTAAGGCAGGCGCTCTACCGCTGAGCTAATCGGGCGGTTGCGCCATTCTGCCTCCACACGCCCCCCAGCCCTACGCAGAGGTCATGGCCAGCGGATCCAGTCATGATCGGGGCACCTGGGTGCTGGCATTGCCCTTTGGCCTGCTTTGCTGGCCCGTTCTGGGCTGGAGTGGCAGCGCCACGGCCGCCCTTGCCTTTCTCATCGGCGGCCTACTGCTCTCACCGGATCTCGACACCCGCTCCAGGCCCACTGGGCGTTGGGGGCCTCTGCAGCTGCTGTGGTGGCCCTACCGCAGGGTGTTGCGGCATCGCTCCCTGGTCTCCCATGGGCCATTCCTTGGAACCCTGGGGCGCCTGGCCTATGGGGGCGGATTGGCAATGCTGCTGGCGTGGCTGCTCGCTCCCTGGGGCGCACCGCCCCCATCGGCCCTGCTGCTCAATGCCGCTCAGCTCTGGCGCCAGCATCCCAGCTTGGTGCTCTTGGCCCTAACGGGCCTTGAGGCCAGCGCCTGGCTACACCTGATCCAGGACGGTGATCCGGTTGCAAAAACTCCCCGGCTGTTGCGCTTCCTACCTCGGCGGTCTCGCCGTCGGAGTAGCCGACGACGGCCAAGGAGCCAGGGTGGGCGCCGCTGAACCTTCATCAGCCGCGGTGCTGCGCCGGACGCCTGGAAATGACAGGGTGGGACCCTTACAAGCCCCCTGCCATGGACGAACCAAGCCAGGCCGAAAGTGTCTTGCCCTCGAAGGATGGGGCCCCCCAACAGGCGCTGGCCGACCTCATGGCAGTAGTGGCGCGGCTACGGGATCCCGAGGCGGGCTGCCCATGGGACCTGGAGCAGACCCATGCCTCCCTGGTGCCCTACGTGCTGGAGGAGGCCCATGAGGTGGCCGATGCGATCCGCCATGGCGATGATCGCCACCTGGCCGAAGAACTGGGCGACCTGCTGTTGCAGGTGGTGCTGCACGCCCAGATCGCCAGCGAAGCGGGGCGTTTCGATCTGGCTTCGATCACCCGCGGACTCAGCGCCAAGTTGCTGCGCCGCCATCCCCATGTGTTTGCCGGTGCGGATGGCTCCAAAGACGACCAGCCCGGTGGGCAAGGGGACGAGCCGAACGGAGCCAACCGGGCCAGGGACAGCGCCGAGGTGAAGCGGAGCTGGGAGGCGATCAAGGCAATGGAGCGCGCCGAAGCGCTGGGGTCTGGCCAAGCGGGAGCCCTCCCCCCGGGCTCCCTGAGCGACCAGCTGGCGAGCAAGGTGCGGGGCCAGCCCTCCCTGGCAGGGGCGATGACGATCTCGCGCAAGGCAGCGGCAGCGGGCTTCGAATGGGACGGGATCGAAGGGGTCTGGGAGAAAGTGGTTGAAGAGCTAGGCGAGCTCAAGGAGGCCGTGGCCAGCGGCAACCAGGCCCATGCCCAGGAGGAACTGGGCGATGTGATCTTCACCCTGGTGAATGTGGCCCGCTGGTGCGGCCTGGATCCAGAAGCCGGCCTGGCCGGCACCAACCGACGCTTTCTAGATCGCTTTTCACGGGTGGAAGCGGCCCTTGGTGGCGATCTCCAGGGCAAAGGTATTGGAGAACTGGAAGCTCTCTGGCGCCAGGCCAAGGCCGAGATTAGGGACGAACTGGCAGCCCAGAAGGCTGCAGGCTCTAGCCACCCAAGGGCGAAATAACACCTGACAACGGCCTGCAAGGCTCTGGGATCAAGCCGCCATAGCCTGGAACCTAGCCATTGGGCTGCCAGCAACTCAGAGACTTGCCTGCAGTTCAAGCCGGCCGAGGGGACCACTCAAGCCCTAGGTCGCGGCAAGGGCCGACCCGTACCACCTAATCTGAGGGCTTCATAGACCCTTGTCGATGGGGAGTCCGATCCGTCAGGAGGTTTTCATTGCCAGGGCCAAGGCGAGATTCGGCGACAAATATGACTACTCGACCATGCTCTACAAAAGCTACAAAACCCCGATAAAAATCCGGTGCAGCATCCACCCCGTGAAGCTGATTGCAATCACGCCCGAAAAACACCTGGAAACCACGGGGGGCTGCAAGTACTGCCTAAAGATGTATCGAAGCCAGCAGGCTGAACCTAACTAGCAGATTAGCAAGCGGTCAGCCATCATCTTTCGGCAGGATGAGCTTGGACTTTAGTTTTAGGGTCGGGCACCATGCAAGTCGCCACAAACTTTCAGCTTCAATCTAAACGCCCTCAATGATATGGCCGACCCTATGGCCGGCAAGAGAAGAGCTAACAGCCCTTCTACACTCGAGCCCCTGGCACCTTGGGATAGGCCAACCCTAAAGTCAAATGATCGGAGTAGCCCGATTTGGGGGCCAGAACTTAAGACTCCGCCAAGGAAAGACCAGGCGCAGAGGGGTATTGCCGCTCGTTGTCGAGCGCGCCGAATTAACGAATGCTCAGCAACGACGCTCTCCGCTGCTTTAACGGTCGATCCAGAAGGCCAACTTGTGATGCAACGGCTGGAGTGTGGCGAAGGCGCTCTCGTCCACCGCGCTATCCAAACAGCAGCCCACGGCCGGCCCGCTGCAGGGGATCTTTAGTTCTCCAGCAAGTGCCGGTAGGCCCTTGGCCCAGGGCCCGGCGCAGCGCCTCAAACGCCAATCTGGAGGCCATAGGCTTGGGGCTCTGCTGCGACCACTGCGGGGCAAGCACTGGCCAGTCCGACCTGAAATGTTTCGGTCGGTCAGGATTCCGGTATGGATAGGCTTACTCGTCCGCTTAGAAAGCGATCATGGGTGAAAAGTAATAGTGACCGTTAAAGCGGTTTCCCAAACAATGTCTGAGTTGAAATGTCCGTTCAGTGGTCACGTGGGAGCGGTAACCCCTGCTGGCGGCACCTCAAACGAACAGTGGTGGCCTGATCAGATTAAAATTGGCCTTCTCCATCAGCACCACCCCGCATCCAATCCCCTCGGGGCTGGCTTCGTGTACTCCGAAGCCTTTGCAGGGCTGAACTACGACGGCCTGAAGTCCGATCTGCGGGCGCTGATGACCGATTCCCAGGAGTGGTGGCCAGCCGACTGGGGGCATTACGGAGCGCTGTTCATCCGCCTGGCCTGGCACAGCGCCGGCACGTACCGGATCTCGGATGGCCGGGGAGGCTCCGGCCATGGGAATCAACGCTTTGCCCCCCTCAATAGCTGGCCAGATAACACCAACCTGGACAAGGCCCGTCGACTGCTCTGGCCCATTAAGCGCCGTTATGGCAATCAGATCTCCTGGGCCGACCTCATTGTTCTAGCTGGCACCGTGGCGCTGGAATCCATGGGCTTCGCCACGCTGGGCTTTGCCGCTGGTCGCACCGACATCTGGCAACCAGAAGAGGATGTGTTCTGGGGGCGGGAAACCACCTGGAACGGCGATGAGCGCCACGCCGCTGATGGGGGACTTGACCAACCTCTGGCGGCGGTTGAGATGGGCCTTATTTATGTCAATCCCGAGGGGCCCCATGGCAACCCCGACCCGTTGGCCTCGGGCCGAGATGTGCGTGACACCTTCGCCCGCATGGGCATGACCGTGGAGGAAACGGTGGCCCTGGTCGCAGGGGGCCACACCTTCGGCAAATGCCACGGCGCTGCGCCCGCCAGCAACCTGGGGGCGGAACCTGAGGGGGCAACGCTGGATGCCCAGGGATTGGGCTGGGCGAACAACTACGGGAGTGGCAAGGCGGAGCACACGATCACCAGCGGCATTGAAGGGGCCTGGAAACCCAACCCCACCCAATGGGACCAAGGCTATTTCGAGATGATGTTTACCTATGAGTGGGAGCTCACCAAGAGCCCTGCCGGTGCTTGGCAGTGGGTCGCCAAGGACGTGCGTCCTGAGCATCTGATTCCCGATGCGCACGTGCCGGGATTGCGTTCGGCACCGATCATGACCACCGCGGATCTATCCCTGCGTCATGACCCAATCATGGAGCCAATCGCGAGGCGTTTCCATCAAGATCAGCAGGCTTTCGCCGACACCTTCGCCCGGGCATGGTTCAAGCTGACCCACCGCGATCTGGGCCCCCGCTCGCTCTACCTCGGGCCGGATATCCCTGCCGAAGAGTTGATCTGGCAGGACCCCCTACCAGCCGTTGTCCATCCCCTGGTGGATACCAGCGATTTTTCGGTATTGAAGCAACAAATCCTGGCCACGGGCTTAACGGTGCCTGAGCTGATTGCAACCGCCTGGGCATCAGCCTCCACGTTCCGCGGCTCAGACAAACGCGGCGGAGCCAATGGTGCCCGAGTGAGGCTTCAGCCCCAACGCAGCTGGGAGGTGAATGACCCTGAGCAACTCTCACGGGTGCTGACCCAGTTGGAGGCTATTCAGACTGCATTCAACAACAACCGCCCTGACGGCAAGGTCATCTCCTTGGCCGATCTGATCGTGCTGGCCGGTTGTGCGGCCGTGGAACAGGCGGCCGCAGCCGCTGGTTTCAGCGTGACCGTTCCCTTCCGGCCTGGTCGCACCGATGCCAGCGCTGAGCAGACGGACAGCGCGGGGTTCAATTGGCTCAAACCCCTGGGCGATGGCTTCCGCAACTGGCAGAGGGCCGATCTGCCGATTCGCGCCGAGGAACTCCTCCTAGATAGGGCCCAGCAATTGGGATTGAGCGCACCCGAATGCACGGTTCTGGTGGGGGGCTTGCGCGTGCTGGGAGCCAACAGCGGGGGCAGCCGCCATGGCGTCTTCAGCGATCGAGTTGGCGTGTTGAGTACGGATTTCTTCGTCAATCTGCTCGATATGGACACGGCATGGGGATTGGGCCCTAACGGGACTCTCTACGAGGGCCGGAGTCGGGCTGATGGCACCCTGCGCTGGACGGCAACCCGCGCTGACCTTGTCTTTGGATCCAATAGCCAACTGCGGGCGATTGTGGAGGTCTATGCCCAGGCGGATGGCGCTGAGCGCTTTATTCACGACTTTGTGAAGGCCTGGGTGAAGGTGATGGAGCTGGACCGTTTTGACCTCCACCGACCCAGCCTCTGAGCCTGACTAGACAACCCCGGCCACCCCTGTCGCACCCCTGCGACTGATCGGTCCCATCATTAGATTCTTTCCAAAACTTGGATCTCAGGTCTTAGCTGGAAGAAAGAGCTAGAGGGGAAACGAATCGGCAGCAAGGTTTAGCCGTCCGGAACAACCGCTTAGCCTGCAAGCGTTGATTGGACCACCGCACTCCGCCTCCCTTTTCAATCCCATGGTGTTGCCCCCCTGCCTGCCGAAAGCCCCGCGTTTTGGGGGCCGGTTGCGTGCCCTGGCCCTGGGGGCGGGACTCCTCTCTACTGGTCTGGTCCAACCCGCCGCGGCCCTGGAAACCGTGAAGTTGCGGCTGCCGATGCTGCAAACGAACTTCACCCTGCGCCTGAGCGAACTGGCCAGTCCGGCGGCACTGCTGGCGGGTCACAGTGATCTAGCCGAGCTGGATCGGGCCAGTGGCGGGGCCCTGGGCCGCTCCCTGGTGGGGCTGTTCCAAACGCCCTTGCCCCTGCAGAGCACGGCCGTGGTGGACCAATCCGTGGCCCAACCCCTGGTGCAGCAGGTGCTCTTGATGGTGTCCTCCTTCGGCACGATCGACGGCGTCGATGCCGAGCAGCTCAAGCCGAGCCAATCGGGCAAGGTGCTGGCTGAAACCCTGCACCAGCTCTTCGCTAAGGGTCAGCCCAGCCTGCTGGCCCTGCTCCAGGCGTTGCCGGGCAAGAGCGTGACCCTCGATGCCGACCAGGCCCTGAAGGTGGCCAAACGGTTGGCCGATCAGCAGCGGCGAGCCCAACAACTGGTGGGCAGTCAGCCCGCCGCCAGCGTTGATCCCAGCCTGGACAAACCGGGTCCCCTGGCCGTCCGGCGCCAGGAGCTGGTCCTGGCGGTCAGCCACCGTCCCGAACCCTTGCAGCTGGTGGTTCTGCAGCCGAACCAGGGCGCCAACGGCAAGTTGGTGGTGATCTCCCACGGCCTCTGGGATGGCCCCGAGAGTTTTGAGGGTTGGGCCAAGCACCTGGCCAGCCATGGCTACACCGTGGTCTTGCCCCGGCACCCCGGCAGTGACAGCAGCCAACAGCAGGCCATGCTCTCCGGCCAGGTGCCCCCGCCCGGACCGGCAGAACTGCGCCTGAGGCCCTTGGATGTGTCCGCCAGCCTGGATGCCGTCACGGCCCGCAGCCTCAAGGGGCTCGAAGCCATCAGCGCTGCCCAGGTGGTGGTGATTGGCCACTCCTGGGGCGCGACCACGGCCCTGCAACTTGCCGGCGCGATCCCGAGCGCGGCAGGGTTGCGCAGCCGCTGCCAGAACCTCGACGATCCCGAGCGCAACCTCAGCTGGGTGTTGCAGTGCAGTTTCCTGAGCTCGGCGGACCGGGCCGCCGAGCCCGATGGGCGAGTCGTGGCGATCGCCGCGGTGAGTCCGCCCACCCGCCTGTTGTTTTCCCCCGGTTCGGCCGCCGGCATGACCGCGCGGGGCTTGATGATCAGCGGCAGCCGCGACTGGGTCGTGCCCCCCGATCCCGAAGCGATCACCCCCTTTGGCCCCAATGGCCACTTCGGCCATGCCCTGGTCCTAGCCAGCGGTGGCGACCACTTCAACCTGCGCGCACCGGCCACCGGCGAGGGTTCACCCCTGCGGGGCCTGCTGCTGGCCTGGGTGCAGGCCGCCTTCAGCCCTGGCGCCACGCTCAAACCGGCCAAGGGACTCGCGCCCCTGCTGCCCGCCACGGGCTGGGGCAGCGCCACCCTGCCGCTGGTGAACGTCACCGGCCTGGTGGGGCCTACCGGCAACTGAGACGAAGCCCATTGGCTTGGAAGCACCTGAGCGAGGCCCCCTCAACCCGGGCCCGTTCCGTTGGATTCAAGGCTCAGGACCCAGGAGCGAAAGCGATGGGGATCAGCCATCGGGATACTGGCTCTGGTACTCGGCGTGGTGGGGGTTGATGTCGGGCATCCAGTAATCAATATCGGCATGCCAATAGGACTTGCCCGACAGTTGCTGGATGTTCAACTTGGTGGTGCCCATGGCACTGAGCAGGCCGCCAATCTGAAGCGGGGAGAGGTCCGTCTTGATATCGGTGCCAGCGATCTTGAGTAGCGCCGGCAACTGGGTCACGAAGGCCGGATTGGCCAATTTGCGGAAAACTTCGTTGAGCACCAACTGTTGCCGTTGCATGCGGCCGAGATCGCCGAGGCCATCGTGGCGGAAGCGTAGGAAGCCTTCGAGATCCTTGCCCTTGAGCAGTTGCCTGCCGGGATAGAGATCGATGGTCAAGCCCTGGGTTTGGTCGGTGTAGAGCATGCGCTTGGGCACATCCACTTCCACGCCACCGAGGGCATCGCCGAGATGTTGAACGGCGTTGAGATTGACGAAGATGTAGTGGTCAACGGGCGCTGATAGCAGCTTGGAGAGCTCCTGCTTAACCAGGGGGATGCCGCCGGTGGCATAGAGGGCATTCGCCTTCATCGGCCCGTACTGATCGGATTCGATGTAGGTGTCGCGGGGCACCTGGGTGAGTTCGGTTTTGCCCCCATCCAGGTGCAGGGTGAAGAGGGAATCGGTGTTGCCTGACACCTGGTCCGTGCCGATGACCAGGACGCGATGGTTGCCCGTGGCCACCGGCGGCGCCATGGAGGCGAGCACGGAACCTGGATGCCAGAGCTTGGCGAGGCCGGCCCCGACAAGGGCGCCGAAGGGACCCACCAGCCCATAGCCGACACCGATGCCTAGGAGGAAGGTGAGCGCTAGGGCGCGTTTCGGTCCCTTGGCCTGGCGCTGACCCGGGGGGCCCGGGGGACCCGGAGGCCGCCGCTGCCGGGGCTTGGGTTGGCCAGGGATCGCCTCGGGGCTGGGGCGAAGGGGTGCGGAGCGAGCCGGTCGTTCCAGGGGCAACAACAGCCCCTCACTGAAGGCTGCAGGCGTGGCCTGGGCAGGGCGCTGGCCGGCCTGGCGTGCGCTGCGTTGCTCGCCCATGGGGTCCCGAGCCTGGCGGCGTCCACCGCCGGCGTCCTGGCGCTCCGAGGCCTGCCCAGGCGAGCGGCCCGCCGGGCGTTGCTTGCGGTCACGGCCGCGACTGGGTTGGGCCTGGGCCATGGGGACTGTCGATCGCCGCACCATAAAGCCCAAGTCCCCTTGCAACCAGGGGGTTCAGGCCCCTTTGACAACCGCAATCCGGGCGGCGGCCCGATCGGCCCGCTCCCGGGCCTGCTCCGGGCTGGTGCCGCCAGCGAGCACCACGCCCATGCGGCGCTGGGGCCTGGCCTCCGCCTTGCCGAACAGCAGCACCTGGGTGTCGTCCTCGGCGAGGGCCTCCTCCAGGCCCAGGTAGGCCACGGGCTCGCAGGCCAACTCGGCGAGAATCACGCGGCTGGCGGCGGCGGTGGCCAGGCGGATCTCCGGGATCGGCAGCTCCAGCACGGCCCGCAAATGCAGTTCGAATTCACTCAAGTTTTGGCCCACCAGGGTGACCAACCCCGTGTCATGGGGGCGGGGTGAAAGCTCGGAGAACACCACCTCCGGCCCGTCTTCGCCCTGGCACAGGAAGAATTCAACGCCAAACAGGCCCGTGCCACCAAGGTTGTCGGTGATCGTGCGGGCCATGGCCTGGGCGGCCGCCAGCTGGGGCCAATCCAGGTGGGCCGGCTGCCAGCTGCACTGGTAATCGCCCCGCTCCTGAAGGTGGCCGATCGGCGGACAAAAGAGCGTGGGCCCCTGGGCCTGGCGCACCGTAAGCAGGGTGATCTCCTGCTCAAAGCGCAAAAACTCCTCGACGATCACCCGGGCGCCGCTGCCCCGGGCCCCGGCCAGGGCCGCCTCCCAGGCCGCCTCCAGGCCCTCGGGCCCCTCGACCACGCTCTGGCCCTTGCCTGAAGAGCTCATCACCGGCTTGACCACCACGGGCCAGCCCAGGGGCTCCGCCGCCTCGGCCAATTCGGCGGCGCTGGCCGCATAGGCGTAGCGGGCCGTGCGCAGGCCCAGCTCGCCGGCGGCCAGGTCGCGGATCCGGTCCCGATTCATCGTCACCGCCGTGGCCCGGGCGGTGGGAATGATGCGGTGGCCTTCCGCTTCCAGCTCGGCCAGGGCATCCACCGCTAGGGCCTCGATCTCGGGGATCACCACATCGGGCCGGTGGCGCCGCACCACCTGCTTGAGCGCCTCGGGATCGGTCATGGCGACCACCTCGGCCACCTGGGCCACGGCCATGGCCGGCGCTCCGGCGTAGCGGTCTACGGCGATCACCTGGCAGCCGAGGCGCTGGGCGGCGATCGCCACCTCCTTACCCAATTCACCGCTGCCCAGCAGCATCACCCGGCGGGGGAAGGGAAGGGCGGCCATCGTCTGCAGCAGAGGGGATACTGACCTGATCCTGCCCCGCCATGCCCCGTGTTGCTGTTCCCCCTACTCGGCTTCTCCACGGCGGGCGATGCCGCCTCAGGGCTGCTGTTTGGTTGGGACATCGCCGATCTGCAGAAAGGCGCGATCGTTTACCTGGCCCTGTCGTCCCTGGCCTTTGTGGTGGTTTGGGTGTGGGGTTATGTGCGGCGGCCGAAGAACTGAACGGATGGGCAACAGCCGCCAGGCGCCGGCCCCGCCCAGGCTCACTCCGTCAATTCCGGCATGAGGGTGAGCTGGCGCACGGGTGGCTCTTCGCTGATGAAGCCGTAGGCCTCAAATACCGCCGCATCGGCATGGGTGATGTGCTGGCCATCGGCATGGCGTTCCACCACAAAGCCTTCGGCGGCCATGCGTCGCATCAGGCCCGCGGCTTCCTCCAACCGGGCGGCCATCGCTTCAAGGCTGGCGCAGTCGGCGGTGAGGCCGGTTTCCTTCCAGGTGAAATAGGCCATGGCAGGGATCGGGGGTGGCGAAAGCGGGGGGGCGGAAGCACGCCGGCAGGCCTGGTCTAAGCAGGGTTGACCTGGGTGGTTGGCCTCAGGGCACCAGCACAAGCCCCACCAGTACCAGTAGCAAACTGCAGGCCCATAGGCCCACCACCACCTGCTGTTCGCTGGCGCCACCCAGCTCGAAGTGGTGGTGCAGGGGCGCCATGCGGAACAGGCGCCGGCCCTGGCCATCGGCCCCCTTGGTGGCCTTAAACACCCACACCTGCAGGATCACCGAGAGGGATTCGGCCAAAAACACACCGCCCATCACCAGCAGGGGCCAGAGGCTGTTGCTGAGCAGGGCCACCGCCGCCAGGCAGGCCCCCATGGCCAGGGAGCCGGTATCACCCATGAACACCTTGGCGGGGTGGCGGTTCTGCACCAGGAAGCCCAGCCAGGCCCCCGCCATGGCAGCACAGAAGCCGGCCAGGGCCGGATCGCCGTCATGGCCGCGCAGCATCAATTGCAGCCCCAGGCCCGTGAACACCACGGCGCCACAGCCGGCCGCCAGGCCATCGAGGCCATCGGTGAGGTTGGTGGCGTTACTTTCGGCCAGGAACACAAACAGGCCAAGGGGCCAGATCAGCAGGCCCAGGGGCAACACCCAGCCCAGGGGCAGGGCCAGGTCGCCGCCAAGCTGCTGCTGCCAGTAGGCCCAGGCCAGGAAGGCGGCCGCCGTGAGGGCCTGGAGCAGCAGCTTGCCCCGGGGCGAGAGGCCCTTGTTGGTGCGACGGGTGAGGCTACGCCAGTCGTCGATGCCGCCGATCGCCAGATAGCTGAGGCTGATCGCCGCCACCGCTAGCAGGCGGCCATCGCCGGGCGCCACCAGGCTGCCGACGATCAGACCCGCCGGAACCACCAGCAGCCCCCCCATGGTGGGCGTGCCGGCCTTGCCTTGGTGGGATTGGGGTCCCTCCTCGCGGATCACCTGGCCCAATTTGAGCGCCCGCAGGCGCGGCACCCCCCAGCTCACCAGGGCCCCACTGACCAGGGCACCCATCAGCAGGGGCAGGCTGAGCTGGAGGGCCTGGCCCAGCCAGTCGCTGAGCCCGCAAAACACCAGGAGGATCAGGGCCAGGAGGCCCGCGATCCTGCGGCTATTCCCCGGCAGACGGACCAGGAGTTGGGTGAACGCCAAGGGGACTGGGATGACTCAGCCCAGTCTTCCTCAAGCCTTGGCCGCCAAACAGGGGCCATTTCAGTGCACTAGGCCATTGGCAATGGCCTAGGCCAATGGGGGCCGGTAAATCAACAGCCCCTGCAGGGCTGGCTTCCAGGGCCCCAGGTGGGCACCAAGCCTGGCCCGGCGTTACCGAAGCTCAATCTTCCCAATCTTCTTCGGACTGCTCGTCGGCGGGGTTGTAATCCTCCTTCTCACCCATCAGGGCGGAGAGCTCCTCCTCTTCCACCGTGCTCACATCGGCCGAAGCGGTTTCCTCGTCGGCCACCAGGCGGCCACTGGACTCCAGCCAGCTCAGCAGGTCGGGCTCTTCGCGTAGGGGCAGCACCGGAGCCATCTCGCTGCGGCCGTAGCGGGTCAGCGAGGGGTTGATGCTGTCAAGGTTGCTGAGGCTGAGGTTGCTCATTATCTGCTCCAGGGCACCCGGCAATGGGCTGAACTGAACCCGATCCACAATCCTAACCGAGGCCCCGGTGCTCCACCTGCGCAGCAATTCCCGAACCAAACTGCTGGCGGTCTGGCTGGCAGCCCTGCTGCTCAGCGGCGGCCTGGCTTGGGCGGGGCAACGCTGGCCCGAACCGCTCCCCATCGACCTGGGCTGGGTGATGCTCCTGGTGCTGGGACCGCCGGCCCTGATGGGCCTTTGGCTGCTGCTCGGCTGGACTTCAGGGACTGGCGAGCCGGGGCCAACCGGCGACGGGGGAGAATCGCTGCATTCCGGTCAGGAGCAACAGGAATGACGGCCAGCAGCCAGGCGAACCAACCCCGGGCCAAGAAGGTGGTCCTGGCCTATTCCGGTGGCGTCGATACCAGTGTCTGCATTCCCTACCTGAAGCAGGAGTGGGGTGTGGAGGAGGTGATCACCTTCGCCGCCGACCTGGGCCAGGGCGACGAGCTCGAGCCGATCCGCCAGAAGGCCCTCGATTCCGGCGCCAGCCAGTCGATCGTGGGCGACCTGATCGAGCCCTTCATTAACGAGTTCGCCTTCCCGGCGATTCGGGCCAATGCCCTCTACGAGGGCCGCTACCCCCTCTCCACCGCCCTGGCCCGGCCCCTGATCGCCCGGCGCCTGGTGGAAATCGCCCGGGAGGTGGGCGCCGATGCCGTAGCCCACGGCTGCACCGGTAAGGGCAACGACCAGGTGCGTTTTGACGTGGCGATCGGCGCCCTGGCACCGGAGCTGAAGGTGCTCACCCCCGCGCGCGAATGGGGCATGAGCCGTGAGGAAACGATTGCCTACGGCGAGCGCTGCGGCATCCCCTCGCCGGTGAGTAAGAAATCGCCCTATTCGATCGACCTCAACCTGCTGGGCCGCAGCATCGAAGCGGGTCCCCTAGAAGATCCGATGGTGGAACCGCCCGAGGAGGTCTATGCGATGACCTGCTCGATCGAGGCGGCCCCCGACACGGCCCAGGTGGTGGAGATCGCCTTTGAGCAGGGCAATCCGGTGGCGATCGATGGCGTGCGCCTCGATCCGGTCAGCCTGATTCGCCGCGCCAACGCCCTGGCCGGCGGCCATGGCGTTGGCCGGCTCGACATGATCGAAAACCGGGTGGTGGGCATCAAGAGCCGGGAGATCTACGAAACCCCGGGCCTGCTGCTGCTGATCAAGGCCCACCAGGAATTGGAAAGCCTCACCCTGGCCGCCGACGTGCTGCGCACCAAGCGCCAGCTGGAAATGAGCTGGGCTGACCTGGTGTACCAGGGCCTTTGGTATGGCCCGCTCAAGGATGCCCTCGATGGCTTCATCGAGCGCACCCAGCGCACCGTTAATGGCAGCGTGCGCCTGAAGCTGCACAAGGGCAACGCCACCGTGATCGGCCGCAGCAGCACCAGCGACAGCCTCTATGTGCCCGACATGGCCACCTACGGCGCCGAAGACCAGTTCGACCACCGCGCCGCCGAAGGCTTCATCTACGTGTGGGGCCTGCCGACCCGTCTCTGGGCCGCCGCCCGCCGCCGCTGATCGGGGCCTGGGCCCCTGACCAGGGCCTGGTCAAGGCTCCCGACGCAGCAGGCGCCGGGTGGCCTGGTGCAGACGCCGCCGCCAGGCAGGCGTGCCCTGGGCTGGGCTTGGGCTGGCTGGAGCCTGGTCCGATCCCGCTGGATCCGCTGGCCGGGGCCCAAGGCGGGCTTGCCCCTCCCGGGCCGGCGGCAGCACGAGCTGCAGGTGCTCCCGCAGGGCGTGGTTGTCCTCGCTGAGCAGCCGCTGGCGTTCCAGTAAGGGCTGGAGCCGCTGGGCGAACTTGCGCTCAAAAATGCCCGGCAGATCGACGATCAGCTGTTCCAGCTCCGCCAGCTGGCCCACGCTCTGCTCCAACTCCTGGCGGGCAGCCGCCAGGGCCGCGGCCAGCTCCGGGGATGGGGCTTGGGCAAGCCTCGGGGTGCTCGGGATCCCTGGCGATGGCTGTTCCGCAGGGGAGGGTTGTTCCGCAGGGGAAGGCTGTGCCGCAGGGGAAGGCTGGTCCGTGGGGGATGGCTGCTCCAGGGGACCGGGGGACAGGAACGCTTCCAATCTTCGCCAGGACCGGGACCCTTTGGTGGCTAAGCGGGCAGCGGCTCGGCAGGCCCAGGGCCGACCACCAGCCGCGCCGGCGTTCGGGCTGGCAGTGCCTAGGCGTTAGGGCGGCCCAGCTTCAGCAACGGGCCCCAAGGCAAGCCAAATCAAAACCCCTGAACCGCAGTAAGCGGCCCAGGGGCAGACTAAGGCGGTAAGAACCGGGAAAGCCTCAGGCTTCGACGGTTTCCAGGGCAGCCGCTTCGGTGGTGACCGTGGGAATCGGGCCAGTGCGGGGGGCGGGCAGGGGACCCTCCTGCTTGACGGTGAGATAGCGGATCACGTCTTCGCTGAGGCGCATGGCCCGCTCCAGGGTGGCCACCTGCTGGCCATCGCCGTTGTGGGTGAGCTGCACGTAGATGCCTTCCTTGTGGCCAGCGATCGTGTAGGCCAGGCGGCGCTTACCACGCATCTGGGTGTCGAGCACCTCGGCGCCGGCCTCGGTCACCAGGTCGCGGTACTTGCTGACATGGGTTTCCACCTCTTCCTCCGGGATGTCCGGACGAAGGATGTACATGGTTTCGTAGTAGGGCTTCTGGGACATGACCGGGACGATCCGACTTGGACGAGGGCTGGCGGCCTGGGTGCGGGCTGCCAACGGCGGATTGCCCAATGTATCGCGGCAGGGGGCCTGCCCCCCCAGGTCAGGGCTGGCGGCTTGGATGGCCCGTCAACCGGGGCCCGTCAATAGAGCTGCATGCGCACGGCCTCGGAAAGGCTGGGGATCTCCGCCTGGCGGCCCCGCAGGCACTCGACGACCGCGAACGCCACCAGCAGCAACACCGCCAAAAACACGGTGTTGCTGAGGGTGCGCACGGCAAACCCGGCGCCCAGGGGCGCCAGCAGCACGGAGAAGGCCAGGCTCACCACCACCAGCACGATGTCGATCAAGATCGCCTGCAGCACTTGGAACCGCAGGTAATAGGGCACCTTCTGGTTGCGCACCACGGCCAAATACAGCACTAGGAACAGCAGGAAGCCGCCAAAGGGCACCATCTGCTGAACCATCAGCACTGGCAGGGCCGGCAAGGTCAGCCACTGCAGAGGCGGAAACAGGGGAAACAAATAGCGGCCGAAGGGCACCCCATCGCTCCAGGGCAGCAAGTAGGCCAACACGGCCAACAGCCGTTGCCAGATCGGAATCGACGCCATGGGGAAGGGAAGCTGGTCCCAGGCTAGGCCCGCCGGGCTGGGGACTTGGCTCGGGACTGGGCACCAGCGCCTGCACCCCCACCCTGCACCCTCAGTCGGCTTCAGCCGTGGCCCAATTCCGCCAGGGCGGCCTGGCGCATGGCGTCCACGGGGATCTCGGTGAGGCCACTCCAGTGGCGCAGGGCGGCCGCCCCCTGGTGCACCAGCATCTCCAGCCCATCGAGGCTGGGGCAGCCCCGGGCGGCCGCCTGGCGCAGCAGCTGGCTGGGCCGGGGCGTGTAGATCAGGTCGTACACAAGGGTGCGGGGCTGGAGGGCCGCCAGCTCCAGGGCCCCCAGGGGGCAGCGCTGGGCGGCGTCGGGATCGGTGGCAGAGGCCATCCCCACGGGTGTGGTGTTCACGACCAGGTCGGCGCCGGCCAGGGCCTCCGCCAGGGGGCTGGGCCCAGACCCAGGGCTCGTCACCAACGGCGATCCAGGCCCTTCTGGCCCGGAGCCCGGGGCTTCAACCCAGGCCAGGCCCTCCAGCCGGGTGGCCTCGCTCCAGCCGGCGCAGGTGGCCAGAAAGGCCTCCAGGGTCGCGGGTTGGCGGCCGGCCACCTGGATCGCGTCCAGGCCCAGTTCCACCAGGCCCGCCACCACGGCCAGGGCACTGCCGCCGCAGCCCAACACCAGCGCCCGCTTGCCCCTCCAGGGGCCGAAGGCGCCGCTGCGCAGGGGGGCCAGGAAGCCTTCAACATCGGTGTTGGTGCCCAACCAGCCGCCTTCGGCTCGGGGCACCAGGGTGTTCACCGCCCCGAGCCGGCGGGCCAGGGGGCTGAGCTCCGCCACCAGGGACACCACCGCCTGCTTGTGGGGAATGGTGACGTTGAGGCCGCGGCAACCCACCGCCTCCAGGCCGTCGAGCACCTGCTCGAGGCGCTCCGGCGGCGCCGGCAGGGCCAGGTACACCCAGTTCAGGCCCAGCTCGGCCAGGGCGGAGTTATGCATGGCCGGCGAGAGGCTATGGCGCACCGGATTGCCGAGAACGCCCACCAGGGCTGTGGCTCCGGTAATGGCTGCTGACATTGGAGAAGGGGGCGGCGCTGGCGGTGGGGTCTGGGGCGCGGCGGTTGGCGGCACCGTACGGCCGGGTTCGGCAACCACCCCTAGCCCCCCGTGGGGGCCACTGATGAGGATGCCTTCAGTTCAAAACCCTCATTCAGGAGGTTGCTATCCATGGGCAAGGTTGTCGGAATTGACCTTGGCACCACGAACAGCTGCGTTGCGGTGATGGAGGGCGGCAAGCCCACCGTGATCGCCAATGCCGAGGGCTTCCGCACCACGCCCTCCGTCGTGGCCTACACCAAGAACCAGGACCAACTGGTGGGTCAGATCGCCAAACGCCAGGCGGTGATGAACCCGGAAAACACTTTCTATTCGGTGAAGCGTTTCATCGGCCGCCGCGTCGATGAGGTCACCGAAGAATCGAAGGAAGTGAGCTATGGCGTCGAGAAAGTCGGCGCCAATGTGAAGGTGAAGTGCCCGGTGCTGAGCAAGCAGTTCGCCCCGGAAGAGGTGAGCGCCCAGGTGCTGCGCAAGCTGGCCGAAGACGCCGGCAAGTACCTCGGTGAAACCGTCACCCAGGCGGTAATCACGGTGCCCGCCTACTTCAACGACTCCCAGCGCCAGGCCACCAAGGACGCCGGCAAGATCGCCGGCCTTGAGGTGCTGCGCATCATCAACGAGCCCACCGCCGCCGCCCTGGCCTACGGCCTCGATCGCAAGAGCAACGAGCGCATCCTGGTCTTCGACCTGGGCGGCGGCACCTTCGACGTGTCCGTGCTCGAAGTGGGCGATGGCGTGTTCGAGGTGCTCTCCACCTCCGGCGACACCCACTTGGGCGGCGACGACTTCGACAAGGTGATCGTTGATTACCTGGCCGCCAGCTTCAAGAGCAACGAAGGCATCGACCTGCGCCAGGACAAGCAGGCCCTGCAGCGCCTCACCGAGGCCGCTGAAAAGGCCAAGATCGAGCTCTCCAGCGCCGGCCAGAGCGAAATCAACCTGCCGTTCATCACGGCCACGCCCGAAGGCCCCAAGCACCTCGACCTCACCCTCACCCGGGCCAAGTTCGAGGAGCTCGCCTCCAAGCTGATCGACCGCTGCCGCGTGCCGGTGGAGCAGGCCCTCAAGGACGCCAAGCTCTCCTCCAGCGAACTGGACGAGGTGGTGATGGTGGGCGGCTCGACCCGCATCCCCGCCGTGCTGGAGCTGGTCAAGCGCGTCACCGGCAAGGACCCCAACCAAACCGTCAACCCCGACGAAGTGGTGGCCGTGGGTGCCGCCATCCAGGGCGGTGTGCTGGCCGGTGAGGTGAAGGACATCCTGCTGCTGGATGTGACCCCCCTCTCCCTAGGCGTGGAAACCCTGGGCGGTGTGATGACCAAGATGATCACCCGCAACACCACGATCCCCACCAAGAAATCGGAGGTGTATTCCACCGCGGTGGATGGCCAGACCAACGTGGAAATCCACGTGCTCCAGGGCGAGCGCGAGATGGCCAGCGACAACAAGTCGCTCGGAACCTTCCGCCTCGATGGCATCCCCCCGGCCCCCCGGGGCGTGCCCCAGATCGAAGTGACCTTCGACATCGACGCCAACGGCATCTTGAGCGTGACCGCCAAGGACAAGGGCAGCGGCAAGGAGCAGAGCATCTCGATCACCGGCGCCTCCACCCTCAGTGACAACGAGGTGGAGAAGATGGTGAAGGACGCCGAGGCCAATGCCTCGGTCGATAAGGAGAAGCGCGAGCGCATCGACCTGAAGAACCAGGCCGAAACCCTGGCGTATCAGGCCGAGAAGCAACTCGGCGAGCTGGGCGACAAGGTGTCCGCCGAGGCCAAGGCCAAGGTGGAAGAGAAGCGCACCAAACTCAACGAGGCGCTGCAAAACGAGGACTTCGACAGCCTCAAGCCCCTCTTCGACGAACTCCAGCAGGAGCTCTATGCCCTGGGTGCCTCGGTGTATCAGCAGGCCGGTGCCGATGGCGCCAGCAGCGAAGCCGCGGCCGGTGCCAGCAGCGATGGCGCTGATGACGTGATCGACGCCGAATTCACTGAGACCAAGTGAAACCTTGACCAAGTGACTTGAGCGCAAATGGGATGGCGGGCAGCAGCCGCTGCCCCTCACTCACGCCGGCTTCAGCCCCCCACTGGGGGGCTTTTTTATGGGCCAGCGGCAATCTGGTCGGCGGCCCATTCGGCGCTGGCGGGGGCCAGCAGCACGCCATTGCGGTAGTGGCCAGAGAGCAAGAGCAGGCCCGGTTCCAGCTGCTCGAGCAGGGGGGCCGGGCGGCCCACGGGCCGGGCCCGCAGGCCCTGCCACTGGCGCAGGGGCGTGGCGGCCCGGAGCCAGTCGGGGGCATGGCCATTGAGCTGGCGCAGGGCCTCGAGGGTGGCGGGATCCCCCAGGGCCCCTGCTGCCAGCTCCGGCTCCAGGGTGGCCCCAAGCCAGAGGCGGCCGCCGGGCCGGGGCACCAGGTTGATGCCCTGCCACACCAGCGACCCAGGCCACAGCTCCGCGTCGCAGCCGGAGGGCAATTGGAGCTCCAGGGCCTGGCCGAGCACCGGCGCCATTGGCCGCGGGTGGCCGAGGGGCTCCAGCAGGGCGGCACTGGCCAGGCCGGCGCAAACCAGCAGCCAGGGCGTATCCAGCTGGGTTCCACTGGCCAGATGGAGCCGCCAGCGATCGGCGCCGGAGGTGGCCCCAATCGCTTCGGCGCGATCGCTGATCAGCTCCAGGCCCCGGCTCAGGGCGTCCTGAAGCAGGCGCTGGCGGGTGACGATCGGATCGAGTTGGCCGTCTAGGGGCGAGAACAGCCCGCCCAGGGCCCCATCGGGCAACTGGGGCTGGAGCTGGGCCAGCTCCCCAGGGCTGAGCTGGCGCAGGGGAAAGCCCTTGGCGTTGCGCTCCTGCACCAGCCGCTGTTGGAGCTCCAGCTCCTGGGGATCGGCTGCCAATTGCAGCAGGCCGGGCCGCAGGGGAAGCGGCGAACCCCGCTCAGCAAGTTGGTGGCTCCAGTCCTGCCAGAGCTGCAAGGAGCGCTGGCGCAGGCGCCAGCCCCGACCGCTGCTGCGCCGATACACCTGGGCCATCAAAACCCCGAGGGCGGCGCCAGTGCCGGCATCGGCCGTTTGCTTGCCAGCGCCAACCGGATCGATCAGGCAAACCCCATGGCCCCGGTTGAGCAGCAGCCAGGCCGTGGCCACGCCCACAAGGCCAGCCCCGACCACAACCACCGATTGGGCGTGGTCGCGATCGGGGCTGGCGAGGGGAAGCGAGTGCGGCGTGACGGCCAGGGATCAGCCCTGGGCGGCCGCCGGGATCACCTCGGCGTAGGAGCCGAAGCCGCTGGCCACCTTGATATAAGCCTTGCGCAGGCCATCGCCGTCCTGGAGGCGGGCGGCCTCATCGAGGTCGGCCAGGGCGGTTTTGAGCTGGGTGGCGCGCTGGTTGGCCCCAGCCTGGTCGGCCGGCAGCAGCAGTTTGTTGATGTAGAGCATCTCGCGGCCCACTTCCTGCATCGGGCCGTGGATCAGGTTGCGGGTGAACACCCAGTTGCGCTCGTTGACCAGGGTGGCCAGCTCGGGCAGCCGCTCCTTGGCGGCGTAGAAGCCATCGGCCTGGCGCTGGATCGCCGCCAGGGCGTCGGGGCTGAGCACGGCCGCCTTGGCCGAGCCGCCGCCATCGCAGGCCACCAGGCCGATGCTGAGCACGGCTACCAGGGCCAGCAGGGCCAGTTGCTTCAGGCCAGCGGTGACCCTGGAGAACAGCGCAGACAGCGTCTGGGCAACCAGCCTCTGGGCAACCAGTGTCTGGGCAACCAGTGTCTGGGCAACCATGGAAAACAAGTCAAGTCATTGGACTTTACCCAGGGCGGTTGCCCGCCCTCGCCGCCTGGTGATGCACTGCAACCGATCGAACAAACGCCATCCCCAGGCCCAGGCCAGGGGCGACGCCGGTGGGCACAATGCCTGGAGTCCCTGTATGGGCTGGACTGGTGACGAGCGCTGGCAACCCGGGTGTAACCGCCATCCTGCAGATGATCTGCCCGGATCGGCCCGGCCTGGTGCGGGAGTTGTCCGGCTGGGTGGCGGCCAATGGCGGCAACATCGTGCACGCCGACCACCACAGCGACCAGGGGGCCGGCCTGTTCCTGAGCCGGATCGAATGGCAACTGGCCGGTTTCGGCCTGCCGCGGGAAGCGATTGGCCCCACGGCCCAGGCCCTGGCAGAACGGCTGGATGGCCAGTTCCAGGTGACCTTTTCCGATGACCGGCCGCCTGTCGCCATCTTTGTGAGCAAGCAGGACCACGGCCTGCTGGATCTGCTCTGGCGCACCCGCACTGGCGAGCTGCCCATGCGGGTGCCGCTGGTGATTAGCAACCACCCCAACCTGGGCCCGCTGGCCGAAGAATTCGGCGCCCGGTTCGAGTGGGTGCCGATTGAGGCCAGCAACCGGGAGGCCGCCGAAGCCCGCCACCTGGAGCTGCTCGCCGAGCACGGCATCGAACTGGTGGTGCTCGCCAAGTACATGCAGGTGCTCACCCCGACGTTTTTGGCGGCCTTCGATCCCCCCGATGCCTTCCACCAGGTGATCAACATCCACCACTCCTTCCTGCCGGCCTTCCAAGGGGCCCAGCCCTACCACCGGGCCTGGGAGCGGGGCGTGAAATTGATCGGCGCCACGGCCCACTACGTGACCGAGGAGCTCGATGGCGGGCCGATCATTGCCCAATCGACCGTGCCGGTGGGCCACCGCGATGAGGTGAACGACCTGATCCGCAAGGGCCGCGACACCGAACGGCTGGCCCTGGCCCGGGCCGTGCGCCTGCACCTCAAACGCCAGGTGATGGTGTACCGGGGCCGTACGGCGGTGTTTGATTGAGCTGATGGCGTTCCCCTCCCTGCCCAGCCGCCTGACGGCCTTCGGCCAGCAGCTCGAGCGTCAACTGCAGACCGAGCGCCCAGAGGGGGCCGATCGCCTTGGCTGGCGCTGGTTCCAGTTGGGGGTGTTCCTGCTGCCCGCCAGTGCCTTCCTGGGCGCCGTGCTGTTGTTCGCCTGCCTGGTGCAGGGCAGTCGCCGGCGGGCACCCTGGTGGGGCGATGGCTGCAACCGCTGGTTGCTGGCGATCTCGGTGTTGATGCTGGTGGGCTGCTTCGGGGCCACCAGCGGCTGGCTGGCCTGGGTGGGCCTGGGCAACTGGCTGCCCTTTTTCTGGGGCTTCTGGGGCTTCCAGCCCTACGTGGCCACGGCCCGGGCCCGGCGCCGGGCGGGGCTGTGGTTTTTGGCCGGCACGGTGCCGGTGATCGTGACGGGGCTGGGCCAGCTCACCCTGGGCTGGGCCGGCCCCTGGCAACTGCTCGGTGGCCTCATCCCCTGGTGGATCACCCCGGGGGGCAATCCCCCCGGCCGGCTCTCGGGCCTGTTCGACTACGCCAACATCACGGGCGCCTGGCTGGCCCTGGTGTGGCCCTTCGGCCTGGCGGCCCTGCTGCAGCGCCCCCTGCCCTGGCAACGGCGGGCCCTGGCCCTGCTGCTGGCCGCCTCCCTGGTGGCCAGCCTCTATCTCACCGATTCGCGCAACGGCTGGGGGGCCTTGGTGCTAGCCCTTCCGATCGTGGTCGGTCCGGCCACCTGGCTCTGGCTGTTGCCCTTGCTGCTCGTAGCGATCGGGGCCGTGGCCCTGGCCAGCCTGCCGATGGTGCCGGCAGATCTCCAACATTGGGCCCGGGTTGTGGTGCCCGAACCGATCTGGGTACGCCTCAGCGATCTGCACTTCGCCGGCCACCGGCCCCTGGCGATCACCCGCCTGGGCCAGTGGGCCGTGGCCGTGGGCCTGATTGGCGAGCGGCCCTGGCTGGGCTGGGGGGCGGCGGCCTTCAGCCTGATCTACCCCCTGCGCACGGGCCATTGGCATGGCCACACCCACAACCTGCCGATCGACCTGGCGATCAGCTTCGGCCTGCCGGTGGCGGTGATGGTGATCGGCCTGGTGGGCTGGCTGCTGCTGCGGGCCGGGCGCCTGGGCATGCTGCAGGCGCCGGTGTTTGAACGGGCCTGGTGGGCGGCGGCCCTGGTGCTCGTAGCCCTGCATGCCACCGACATGCCCCTCTACGACAGCCGCATCAACATCGCCGGCTGGATATTGCTGGCGGGCCTGCGCTGTGTGGGGACTGGGGCAGGCCAACGGCCGGCGGAACGCGCCAGCGAAATCGCCGATCCAGCAGCCCCTTGAGGGGCCTGGCCCCAACTCCCTGACCCATTCCAGGTGCCAAACCTGAAGCGCCCAGGGATTGAGCTACCCCCCCAGCGCCTGCTGGCGATGGCCCACCAAGGTGGCCTTAGGCAAGGGCCCATCGAGGTGCTCCCAGGGCAGCACGCGATCGGAGGACCACTCTCCATGGACCACCTCCTGCCAGGGGGGCGGCACGGGCAAGGGGCTGACGCCCGCCGGGGTGCCGCCGGTGTCCCCCTCCACCACAGCCCGGTAGGCCTTTTTCCAACCGCCCAGGCTGGCATGGTCGCCGCGGGCGGCGGCGATCACCGGGGCCAGGCGCCGGTCGCTGCGCGAGAGCAGGGCCTGGATCACGCTCCAGCCGTAGCTCTCCGGCCGCAGCTCGATGCCCTTGGGTTGGAGCCGTTTGGAGAGCAGTTTCAACCGTTTTTCAGCCTCGGGGCGCACCCCCTGCCACTGGAAGGGGGTGTGGGCCTTGGGCACAAAGGTGCTCACTCCTAAGGACAGGCGAAGGCCCGGGGTGGCTTTTTTGAGGGCCAGCATCAGCTCGGCCGTGGCCTCGACATCGGCCTCCGTTTCGGTGGGCAGGCCGGCCATGCCATAGAGCTTCAGGCCGCTCAGGCCGCCTTCCTTGGCATAACGGGCCGCCGCAAAGATCTCCTCGGTGGATAGCTTTTTATTCACCACCTCACGCATGCGCTCACTGCCACTTTCAATCGCGATCGTGAGCGACTTGCTGCCGCGCTTGGCCAGGATCTGGCCCAGCTGGGGAGTCACCGTGGCGGCCCGCACAGAACTGACGCTGACGCGGGTGCCGTCGAAGCGGTCCTGGTCGAGCCAGCTGAGTAAATCGGCGAATTGGGGATGCTGGGTGACGGAGGCGCCGAGCAGGCCGAGGCGCTGGGTGGCGGCCAGGCCCTTCTCCACCGCCGGAATCAGGCCGTCGTCGAGGGACGAGGTGCGAAAGGGCAGGGTGAGGTAGCTGGCCAGGCAGAAGCGGCAGAGCTCCGGGCAGCTGCGCACCACCTCCACCATGTGAATCGAGGGCCAGGCCGCCTCCGGCGTGATCACGGTGGAATGGCTGAGGGTGTTGCCGCGCCAGGTTTGCTTGGCCACCGTGGCGGGGATGCCCGCCTCGATCGGCTCAATCGCCAGCAGCTCGCCCTCGCTGCCGTAGCGGGGCGCATAGAGCGAGGGCACATACACCCCCGGCACCTGGGCCAACGCCCGCAGGCGCTGCTGGCGCGGGGCGTCCCGGTGGGCGGCGATGGCGTCGATAAAGGCCGGCAACAGCAACTCGCCATCGCCGAGCAGGAGCACATCAAAAAAGGGCGCCAAGGGCTCGGGATTGGCCGTGAGCACGGGCCCGCCGCCAAACACGATCGGATCGGCCTCACCCCGCTGCTCCGCCCAGATCGGGATGCGCTGCTGCTCCAGCAGATCAAGCAACACCGGCCCATCCAGCTCCCAGCTCAGGGAGAGGCCAAACAAATCCAGGCCCGAACCGCCGCCGCCGAGCTGGCGATCGCTGCGCCGATCCCCCTGGCGATGGGGCGGGTCCGCCTGGTCGGTGAACAGGCGCCGAACGTCCACATCGGCCCGCTGGGCCAGGGTCGCCCACACCACCTGGTAGCCCAGGCTGGTGATCCCCACCGAATAGGTACTGGGAAAGGCCAGCACCGTGCGCAGGGCTCCTGCCTCCGGCTGGGCGGGGTCAAACAGCAGGGTTTCCTGGTTCAGGGGTGGGGTGGCTCTGCCGGAGCAGTTCAGTCTGAAGGCTGAGGGGGCGGCTGGAGGGGGAGCCTGCCTTGGTGGTGGGGCTGTTGGATGGCAGCGGCCTGCGGTTGATGGAGGCCCAGCGGCTGAGGGTGAAAGATCGGGATCTTGAGCGGCGTGAATTGACCGTGCGCGTCGGCAAGGGCAGCAACGATCGGCTGACTGTGCTGCCGCAGAACCTGGTGCCAGCCCTGCAGGAGCATCGGCTGGGTGGGCGCAGGCAGCACCATCTCGATCCGGGCGTGGTGCAGAAGGCGGTGAAGCCGGCTGTGCTCGAGGCTGGTGTAACGAAGGCGACCAACTGCCACACCTTCCGCCAGTCGTTCGCGACACACCGGCTGGAGCGGGGCCAGGACATCCGCACCATCCAGGGGCTACACGGCCACCCTGATTGGAGCACCACCATGCTCGACACGCCTGTGCTTAACCGCGGTCCGCTCGGGATACAAAGCCCTGCCGACATTCTGTAACCGGCCGACCAGTTGGTTCTCGGATCCGTGAACCACGGCTAGATTGGAATAACGCTCAGGGTGGCCCGTTGCAGGACAAAGAGTTGCAGGGCATGGCCCACTGGATGCCTCAGTGGTTCTCGGAAGGGAACGGGCGGAAGGCTCTGGTTCTCGGAACTGTCCAATAAAGAGTTAGCAGCATCCCAGAGCGAGACAAGAGTTTCATCCACGCGTTGAAAGTCACCTAATTTCACCCAGCTGGCGCCGAAATAAGGCACAATGATGGCAATTACTCCAAGGGTCTCATGCAAGGCGTTATTGCATTGTTATTAGGCAGCGCAGGTGGTCTATTAGTTTGGGCAGTTTTAGCCCAGCGAAAAGTATCCAAGCTCCGTAGCAAGTACGCACCCATCACCAATGCTGAAGAGAAAGCTGAGCGAATCAGAAAGCGATCTTCCGTACTTCAGAAACAGAGCAAGAAGACGGCAGATTCAATTGTAGCGAAAGGACAAGCCAAGCTAAAACATCTCGAACAGGAGGCCGAGAGCATTAGGGAGTCCGTATCCTCGCTCGAAATAAAGCGCGAGGCGACACAGAATGAGCTGGACTTTATCAATCAGGCCATCGCCCTGAAAAATGACGATATCCATTTGCTGGAGGTGGGATACTTTGAGGCTGGTTATGACTTTGAAGATCTTCCAGCCTATGAGGCGGCTCTACGAAGTATTCGTGAGGATCAGAAACAAATGCTTCGCATGGATGGCAGCGAGGGAGGCAGAAGTGCTGCAGCATTCTGTACTGAGACAATTCGATTCAACGAATCGGTTTCTCAAGGGCGATCAATGATCAAGAAGATATTAAAACTAATGCTACGAGCCTTCAACGGGGAGTGCGATTCGTACATAGCCAGAGTTAGCTATAAAAACATATCAGCAATGGAAAAACGCATTGAGACCAGCCATGAGCAGATAAACCGACTTGGAGAGACGTGGTTCTGCAGCATTAGCAATAAGTATCTTGAGAACCGGATCGAAGAACTCAGGCTTAGTTATGCCTATGAAGAGGCAAAGCAAAAAGAAAAGGAGGAACAAGCCCAGATTCGCGAACAGATGAGAGAAGAAGAAAGGGCCATTCGAGAAATTGAAAAGGCTCGAGAGCAAGCCGAAAAAGACGAAGCAAAGTTTGCAGATATGCTTGAAAAGGCCAAATCAGAAGCGCAACGAGCGACTGACCAAGACAAGGATAAGCTAAATGAGAAGATCATCAAGCTTGAAGCCTTGCTAGCCGAAGCAGAGGCCAATCGGCAACGCGCCCTTAGTAGAGCGCAGATGACAAGATCAGGTCATGTCTATGTGATTAGCAATGTCGGTAGCTTTGGCGAGGATGTCTACAAGATCGGGATGACTCGAAGGATTGAGCCGTTAGATCGTGTCCGTGAACTTGGAGATGCTTCGGTTCCATTCCCGTTTGACGTTCATGCGCTTATCTTCACAGAGGATGCACCTTCTCTAGAGAACACCCTTCATAAGCGATTCAATTTACGAAGAGTTAACTTTGAGAACATGAAAAAGGAGTTCTTCCGAGTCTCAATCGAAGAGATCCAAGATGAATTGCACAAGATCTGCCAAGAAGAAGGTGTTCAAGCAGAGCTACGTCTCACACTGGTCGCCGAAGCAAAGCAGTACCGACTCAGTGAAGCAAAGCGTATGGAGTTTGAGCGTTCCTATCTTGTCGATCAACCTGTGCGTTTGCCTCCTCCTACACCTCCCGCTTTGCTCGGACAAGATGATCCATTAGATACTTAGGGAGTTGCTAAAATCAAGATCCAGCGGGCGGGAGCAGTGATGCTTTCCCAATCGCATGGAACTTCCGCCCGCCGCTGATCTTGAGCGTTAGGCGTATGACCAACCCGAGGTTTTGGCCTCCGAGTGCCATTTGGGGTAATCTGAAGAATTCCATACTTCGATTTTGACAATGAAGCTCGGATACACGATTCTGTACGTCGTAGATGTCGCTTCATCCCTGAGCTTCTACGAGCGTGCATTTGGGTTTAAGCGGCGCTTCCTCCATGAATCAGGAACCTATGGAGAACTTGAGACTGGAGAAACAACGCTTTCATTTGCTGTACATGAACTGGCCGATGGCAATTTCCCAGGTGGCCATGTCCGCGCCGATGAATCAAAAGCACCACTGGGGATGGAAATCGGCCTGGTGACCGCTGACGTGGCTTCTGCCCATGCTCATGCATTGAGGGAAGGTCCCATTGAATTAAGTGCACCTGTCACGAAATCATGGTGACAGATAGTCTCGTATGTTCGTGCCCCTGATGGATGTCTCATTGAACTCTGTTCGCAAGTCAGCGAGTAAATGCAACGCCTAACATCAAGTTAGCCAGAGCAGGGATACGCGGAGGCTGCCAACGTGACTACAATGTGAGCACGTCTTCGGGGGTTGGTCGTGGTTCGAGCGAAGCTGGTCAAAATCGGCAACTCGAAGGGGATCCGCCTCGCCAAGCCGCTGCTTGAGGTTGCGGGGCTGGCTGACGAAGTCGAGATCGAGGTGGCTCCAGGGGTTTTGACCATCAGGCCGTTAGCTCAACCGAGGGCTGGCTGGGCAGAGGCGGGGGCGGCGTTCCAGCCGGAGGGCCTTATCGATGAGATGACCGCTACTCGGTTTGATGATGAAGAGTGGTCCTGGTGACTGAAGAACACGTCTCAAGAGGCGATATCTTCCTTGTCGCGTTGAATCCAACTCGCGGATCTGAAATCAGAAAGACGAGGCCTTGTGTCATCGTTTCGCCGGACGAGCTGAATTCTCACCTACGCACTTTCATCGTTGCGCAGCTCACAACTGGCGGTCATCCATACCCTTTTCGAGTGCGTTGCACGTTTGATGGTAAAGACGGTCATGTTGTGGCTGATCAGCTGAGAGCTGTAGATAGGGAACGTCTCGTCAAGCAATTGGGGAGACTGCCGGAGACTACGCTCAATGAGCTGCTGGGTGTTCTTCAGGCGATGTTCGCTGCATAGAGGCCTGGCTAACACGGCCATGGACCTGACCCGCCCCCTCCAACTTCCCGTAGCCCAATGAGATCCCGAACCAGCAGCTTTCTGCGAGCAGGTGATGGCCAGCGTTGGGCGGATCAAGGCCTGAATATAGATGTTCCTGCGATTCCTGCCGGGCTAGCGGCTTTTACTCAATCACAAGATGTATAGCCAAGAAAACTCGGCTATACTTGACTGGCATCGGCACCCTGGAGGGAGATGGAAGTCACAGAGGTGACGCTTCGCCTCATGCTATTAGGAATGCCCGGAATCGTGGCATATCTAATCATTTGCAAAATTACTACAAAGAGAAAAGGAACACAGCTTGACTCGCTGCTTCAGATTTTCCTGCTTTCGATCCTCTCTTATTCATTGCTGAGCGGCTTCTACCTGATACTAGCAAACATATCTGGAGGGAGAATATCAATAGTTAGCCCACTTGAAAGACTCATTGGCTCCATCAGCAGCAAAACTAACTCGATTCTGTTTTGGGAGATTGTGGCGGCAACGACTGCGAGCATTGTCGTCGCATTTGGCTGGTCATATGCATGGTACTACAAATTGCTCACAAAACTTGCACGCTTCCTCAAAGCATCCGATAGATACGGTGATGATGGGATAATGGCCGCGTTCTTGTCATCGGAACAACTACATAACAAGGGTGAGTGGTTAGTCGTGAGGGATCATTCAACTAATGTATTCTACTATGGCTACGTTCATGCTTGGTCTGATGCTAATGATGAACAGCGTGAACTAATCCTGCTTGATGTATCTGTATATTCTAATATTGATGGGTCCTTTCTTTATCAAACTGATTATTTGTATCTAGAGCGACCCAAGGGTGTGCTTTCGATCGAAACACCAACTTTGGCATCAGCTCCAGAAGATGACCAAGAACCCGCAGTAATCCAGAGTGATTCCCAGTAAGATCGAGATAGTTGCTCCCCACTCCACCCATGACGAACAACCCTGGAAAGCAGATCAGGCTTGATGAAGGCCACGTTCAGCGTGGGGCCGCAGGTCAAGGGCCTAGAACACCCAAGCCTGAGATCACGCCCAAGGGGCAGGGGACAAAAGGGAGCACTTCGCAAAAAAGTAAGTAACGCCGTCACTTATTCTGCGCATTGTTTATCTCAGGGCAGAGGTTTCCAGGCTATTCGACGTAGTTATATATTTACCGTCCAACATCCAGATGCAGAAGACGGGCCTAGAGGTTGCTTGATCAAGCCTCAATTATCTGCCCGCTTCTGATCTGGGGCGTTAGGCCTCCAAAAGCAAGGCGCTACAATTCCAAACTATGAGCTACCAAAGCATCCAGCCATTCCCAGAACTCAATGCCTTTGAGTTCCCAGAGCTCCGCGCTCTCTCCTCAGTATGGCGAGAGAGAAAAATGGCGCTTGAGGAAGATGGTGCATACAAAGAATTTATCAAAAAGCTCCAGCGAGAATGGGCTATCGAAACTGGAATTATCGAACGTCTTTACTCATGGGATCGCGGCGTCACAGAGGTTCTAATCGAGCAAGGCATTGAGTCATCAATCATCGCCCATCGTGGAGGAGTCTCGCAGCGGGATGCTGATCACATCCAATCACTGATAAATGATCACCTTGATATCGTTGAGGGATTGTTTGGGTATATCAAAGGCGAAGAACCGCTTACTGAACACTTTGTTCGCGGACTTCAAGCGCAGTTTACAGCTCACCAAGAATACACTGAAGCCGTGACAGCGACCGGTGAAGTTATCCGTGTGACCCTTAAAAGAGGAGAGTATAAGAGTTTACCAAACAACCCAAGGCGCCCCGATGGTGAAGTTCACATTTATTGCCCACCAGAGAGGACCAAAGAGGAGATGGAAGCGCTCATTCGTATGTACCGAGAAGCAGATGTCACCCATCCCCCAGAAATTAAATCTGCATGGCTTCATCATCGCTTCACTCAAATCCATCCATTCCAAGATGGAAACGGGCGCGTAGCAAGAGCACTTGCGTCACTTGTGTTTCTTCGAGAGGGCCTTTTCCCTTTGGTCATACGAGAATCTGACCGTGAGCATTATATAAGTGCCCTGGAAGCTGCTGATGCAGGCGACCTTGGGCCGACCATCACCTTGTTTGCACGTCGCCAGAGAGATGCAATTTTAAAGGCGCTAGGGCTTGAACAGCAAGTTCAGCAGAGCAAATACTCTGATCAAATTGTTGAGTCTGCACTTCAGCTGCTTCGTAGTCGCTATAGTCAAGAACAACAGAAAGCGACTGTGGTATATGAGTTTGCAGATGCATTGCTGGGTAAGGTAAGTTTAGACTTTGGCAAACTTGTAACAAACCTAGATCCCCAGCTGCGGGCTTTGACGCCTCCCGGAAAGCGCGCCTATCAGGTACGATCAAATTCATCGAATAAATCCTCAAATCATAGCCACTATTTTCAGAGGCAAATCATTGATATCGCAAGACAGCATGAGTACTTCGCCAATCTGGAAACGTACCGCAGCTGGATTCGGATTACATTTGCTACAGAGCAGGATTTTGATTATGTCATCAGCATCCATGGCTATGGATCCGGGGACAGCGGAATACTAGCTGTATCTGCGTTTACCTATATTAAAGCCCCCAGAGAGGAAGGAGGTATAGAGCCAGTTGCTCTGCGGCCAGCAGCAACAGAGCTATTCCAATTCAACTATGCAGAATCACTGGACACGATCCAACGACGCTTTGGAGAGTGGCTTGAGGCTTCAATTGCTATTGCGCTTGCAGAGTGGAAACGTACTCTTTGAGTCGGTGTTTGAGTCCTAACACCAAGATTCAGCGGACGGGAGTAATGGTTTCTTGCATCATCTCAGGCTCACGCCCGCCGCTGATCTTGAGCGTTGGCCGGTCCCAGTGAAGATCTGCCGACAGGCTGTGGCGGAGCTATCGTGAGTGGACGCAGGTGACTCCCATGGCAAAGCAGTTCGATGTGGTGGTTGAGAGAGACTCAGAGGGCTTTTATGTTGCGAGCGTGCCCTCTCTAGTCGGATGCCACACACAGGCACGGTCTCTGGATGAGTTGATGAGCCGGATCAGAGAAGCTATTGAACTCTGTCTAGAGGTTCAGGACGGAATGGTCGAACAACTGGATTTCGTTGGCGTTCAGAGAGTCACAGTCTAGACGTGTCAACATATTCCGCTGTCACAGGCAAGGCGCTCATCCTGGCACTTCGAAAGATTGGCTTCGAAGTTCTTCGAATAAAGGGACGTCATCATTTTTGAGACATCCCGATGGCCGCACTACTGTAGTCCCTGTTCATTCTGGTGAAACGCTGGGTCCTGGGTTGCTTTCCAAAATCCTGCGTGATTCTGAGCAAACCAGAGATGAACTAGAGGAGCTGCTTTCTTGAGCGAAGATGGCCGGCCAACCAGCCCCTGGAGTGGACAGGCCACCATGAATTCACTTCAGGCACCAGATGCTCCTTGCCTGCCACTCAGGGGCAGCGTTAGCCCCACAGTGGCGAAACCATGCAGATCCCGTGAACATGGAATTGGCAGGATTCAAGCCTAAGGCCAATAAGGCACAGCCTGAATTCCTCTCATCCCCTTCAGGGCCCAGATCGATAGCCATAGTGCGCAAGGCGACCCATACACCGTTATCTGGTTAGGTTGCCACCCTTGCGGGTCGCAAAGATGGCCATGAAGAGCCCGGACGAGCCCATCCCTGCCGACTCCGCCGCCGAACCCGGCACGCCCACGGTGGGTGGCGGCTGGCCGGTGATTGATGGTTGGGCCAAGGCCAGCCTGTCGCTGCAAGGGCCCCTGCTCTGGAGCACGCTGCTGCACAAAAGCGCCTGCCTCTCCTGTGCCTGGGGCACGGGCGGCCAGAACGGTGGCTTCAGTGATGAGTTGGGGGAGCCCCTGCAGCGCTGCCTCAAAAGTGTGGAAGCGATCTCGGCCGAACTGCAAGCCGCCGTGCCCAAGGGGCTGTTCGGCCAGCGCAGCATCGCCCAGCTGCAGGAGCTCAGCTCCCTGGAGGCCGACCGGCTGGGGCGATTGAGCCAGCCGCTGATCCTGCGGCAGGGCCGCAGCCACTACGAGCCGATCGGCTGGGACGACGTCTTTGAGCTCACCGAGAAGGCCTTCAAAGGGCCGCCGCAGCGGCTGGCCTCCTACAGCTCTGGCCGCTCCTCCAACGAGGCCGCCTACCTGCTGCAGCTACTGCTGCGGGCCCTGGGCTCCAACAACCTGGCCGATTGCTCCGACCTCTGCCACGCCCCCTCCACCGTGGGGCTGGGCGAAGTGTTCGGTTCCGGCACCTCGATGGTGAGCCTGGAAAGCCTCAAGCAGGCCGATTGCGTCGTGCTGGTGGGCTCCAATGCCCCCGCCAACCACCCGCGCCTGATGAACGAGCTAATCCAGCTGCGGCAGCGGGGCGGCACGGTGATTGTGATCAACCCGGTGCTGGAGGTGGGCCTGCTCAAGTTCGGCTCACCCGCCTTCCCGATCCGCTCGCTGCTGAAGGGCTCTTCCATCGCCTCAATCTTCCTGCAGCCGATCCCCGGCAGCGACGTCGCCGTGTTTGTGGGGATCCAGAAGGCGCTGCTGGAGGCCGACCAGGTCCGCCGGGAGTTTCTGGCGGCCCACGCTGAAGGCTGGGAGGCCGTTCTGGAGCAGGCCCGTGCCACCCCTTGGGAGGCGATCACGGCCTGCTGCGGCCTCAGCCGGGAGGAGCTGGGCCACGCCGCCGCCGCCATTGCCAGGGCCCGGGGGGTGGTGTTCGCCTGGGCGATGGGCATCACCCACCAGGCCAACGGCACCAGCAACGTGCATGCAATCGCCAACACCGCCCTGCTGAGCGGCAACGTGGGCAAGCCCGGGGCGGGCACGATGCCGATCCGCGGCCACTCCAACGTGCAGGGCTTTGGCTCGATGGGGGTCACCGTGAAACTGCGGGCGGAGCTGCAGCAGGCCTTGGAGGAGTTGCTGGGCCGGCCCCTTAGCCCCGTGCCCGGCTACGACACCCGCGCCTTGATCGCGGCCGCAGACGCCGGGGCGGTGGACACCCTGCTCTGCCTGGGTGGCAACCTCTGGGGCGCCAACCCGAATTCGGCTGAGGCGAAACGGGCCCTCTCCCGCATCGACACGATCATCTACCTGGCCACCAAGCCCAACCAGGGCCATTTCCACGGGCTGGCGGCAAGCAACACCCTGGTGCTGCCGGTGTTCAACCGCTTCGAGACGCCCCACCGCACCACCACCGAATCGGGCAACAACTTTGTGCGGCTCAACGAACCCGGCAGCACCCACCTCAAAGGCGCCAACCTGATCAGCGAGGTGGCCTTCCTGGCCGAGCTGGCGCGGCGATTGCTGGGCACGGACCCGATCGACTGGGGCCGCCTGCAGGACGCCAGCTACGTGCGCGAGCTGATTGGCCGCACCGTGCCGGGCTACGGCCCAATCGCCCAGATCGATGCCAGCCGCAAGGAGTTCAGCGTCGAAGGCAGGCTGTTCAACGAACCCACCTTTGCCACCCCCAACGGCCGGGCGCGGATGGAAATCACCCCCCTGCCGGCGCTGGAGCTGCCGCAGCCAGACCATTTCGGCAGCCTGGTGCCGGCTGAAGCCGCACTGGTGCTGGCCCTGATCACGGCCCGCAGCTACAGCCAGCACAACACCGTTGTCTACAAGGAGGGAGACATGTACCGCGGTATGCCGCATCGCAATACGATTCTGATGAACCGGGCCGATATCGCCCGCGCTGGCTTCACGCCCCACCAGCGGGTGACGGTGCAGGGAGAAGCCGGCGAGCTGCAGAACGTGGAGATCATTCCCGGCGAGATCCGCGCTGGGGCGGCGCTGATGTTCTACCCGGAGGTGAACGCCATCTTCAAGGCCGTGATCGATGCCCGCAGCGGCACACCCGCCTTCAAACGGGTGCCGGTGCTGGTGAGGGCGGGAACGGGCGCAGTGGCTGATGCGGCGGCCGGGAGTCTCTCGTCCGCGAGAAACTAGGCAGGACAAAGGATCTTAAGCAGCAACGGGGGTCTTCCCTGCGGTGATTTTTATCAGGCTGGCCGAAGCGCTCGGCAGCCTATGAAGCGCAAACAGCCGGCATCCACAAGCTCGCCATGTTTCACACATGACGCCATTCTTAGGGAGGCTCTGGGCAACAGCGCTGTTGCCCAGAGCCTCCCTAAGACAAGATGAACTGAGCACAAACTTCGAAGATTTTCTCGCCAACCCAAGAGATAGTGGCCGCCAATAGTCATACCATAAAACGATCAGCCGCCAAGGAACTGCAGGCCTGATCAGACCAAGAGACTCTGACTCGCCTGATCGAGAAGATACAAGCACTGGCAACTGAACCCCGGCCCCAAGGGGCCGAAAAACTTGCGGGCAGATCGAACCTCCTTCGGGTCCGACAGGGTAACTATCGCGTGATCTACTCAGTGGATGATCAAGCACGCATGGTTGACGTTATTAAAATTGGACACAGAAAGGATGTCTATCGATAAGAGAGCTTTTAACGACAAGTTCAGCAGCCCAGAGGGTAAGCCGTACCAGTCCGGCATGGGCGGGGTCCTTGCCTATAACTACCCAGAATTGTAAAGATCGATCTCGAGCCCTTCCCCAACACTCAAACCCCCGCCAACACCTTCGCCTCCTCTTCACTACTCACCACCCGGCCCTGGTCTTCGAAGCCAGCGAGTTGGTCGAAGTTGAGGTAGCGGTAGATCTCGGCCTGTTGGGGGTTGATCTTGGCGGCGGCGATCGCCAGGTATTGGTCCTTGGTGGGGATGCGGCCCAGCTGGGCGCAGACGGCCGCCAGTTCGGCGCTGCCCAGATACACCTGGGCGCCATTGCCGAGGCGGTTGTTGAAGTTGCGGGTGCTGGTGGAGAACACGGTGGTGTTGTCCTCGACCCGGGCCTGGTTGCCCATGCAGAGGGAGCAGCCGGGCATCTCCATGCGGGAGCCTGCCTTTTCAAAGATGGCGTAATAGCCCTCCGTTTTGAGCATCTCCTCGTCCATGCGGGTGGGCGGGCAGACCCAGAGCTGGGCCTCATTCGTTCCTTGACCCTCGAGCACCTTGGCGGCGGCCCGGTAGTGGCCGATGTTGGTCATGCAGGAGCCGATGAACACCTCATCCACGGGCGTGCCGGCCTCATCTGAAAGAAGTTTGACGTTATCGGGATCATTGGGGCAGGCCAGGATCGGCTCGGTGATGGCATCGAGGTTGATCTCGATCACGGCGGCATACTCGGCGTCGGCATCGGCCTCGAGCAGCACCGGATTGGCCAGCCAGGCCTCCATCGCCTTGATGCGGCGGGCCATGGTGCGGGCGTCGCTATAGCCGCGGGCAATCATGTTCTTGAGCAGGGCCACATTGCTACGCAGGTACTCGCTAACTGTTTCCACCGACAGCTTGATCGTGCTGCCGGCGCAGGAGCGCTCCGCCGTGGCATCGGTGAGTTCAAAGGCCTGCTCGAGTTTGAGGTCGGGCAGCCCCTCGATTTCCATGATGCGGCCGCTGAAGATGTTGATCTTGCCGGCCTTGGCCACGGTGAGCAGCCCCTGCTGGATCGCCACATAGGGAATGGCATTCACCACATCGCGCAGGGTCACGCCCGGTTGCAAGGAGCCGGAAAAGCGCACCAACACCGATTCCGGCATGTCCAGGGGCATGGCGCCGATGGCGGCGGCGAAGGCCACCAAGCCCGAGCCGGCCGGGAAGGAGATGCCCAAGGGGAAGCGGGTGTGGCTGTCTCCGCCGGTGCCGACGGTGTCGGGCAGCAGCATGCGGTTGAGCCAGCTGTGGATGATGCCGTCGCCCGGGCGCAGGGCGACGCCGCCGCGGGAGCTGATGAAATCGGGCAGTTCGGCGTGGGTCTTGAGGTCCACCGGCTTGGGATAGGCGGCGGTGTGGCAAAAGCTCTGCATCACCAGATCGGCCGAGAAGCCCAGGCAGGCCAGCTCCTTCATCTCATCGCGGGTCATGGGCCCGGTGGTGTCCTGGGAGCCCACGGTGGTCATCAGCGGTTCGCAGCTGGTGCCGGGCCGCACGCCCGCCAGGCCGCAGGCCTTGCCGACCATCTTCTGGGCCAGGGTGAAGCCCTTACCGGTGTCGGCCGGGGCGCTGGGGCGGATGAACAGATCACTCGGACCCAGGCCCAGCTGGCTGCGCACCTTGTCGGTGAGGGAGCGGCCAATCAGCAGGGGAATGCGGCCGCCGGCGCGCACCTCATCGGCGATCGTGCTGGGCTTGAGCTCGAAGCGGGCCACAATCTCGCCGGCGCCAGCCTGGCCAGCCGCCCGCTCGATCGTGCCGGCGTAGGGGCGAATCGTGATCACATCGCCCGAATGGAGGGCCGACACATCACATTCGATCGGCAGGGCGCCGGAGTCTTCGGCGGTGTTGAAAAAGATCGGCGCAATCTTGCCGCCCAGCACCACGCCGCCACTGCGCTTGTTCGGCACGTGGGGGATGTCGGTGCCGGTGTGCCAGAGCACGGAATTGATCGCCGACTTGCGCGAGCTGCCCGTGCCCACCACATCGCCCACGTAGGCGACGGGATGGCCCTGGCGCTTGAGCTGGGTGATCAGCTCCAGGCCGCCGGGCATGCGGGTTTCCAGCATCGCCATGGCGTGCAGGGGGATGTCCGGGCGGGTCGTGGCGTGGGTGGCCGGCGAGAGGTCGTCGGTGTTGGTTTCGCCCTCCACCTTGAACACGGTGACGGTGATCTCGGCGGGCAGCTCCGGCTTGGCGGTGAACCATTCAGCGGCGGCCCAGCTGTCCACCACCTGCTTGGCGTAGGCGTTGGTTTCGGCCAGCTCCAGCACGTCGTGGAAGGCGTCGTACACAAGCAAGGTGCGGCTCAGGCCCGTGGCGGCGGCGCTGGCGATCGCCGGATCGCCATGGGAGAGCAGGGCGATCAGGGCGCTGACGTTGTAGCCGCCGATCATGGTGGCGAGCAGGCGCACCGCCTCCAGGGGGCTCACCAGGGGGCTGGTGGTAGCGCCCTGGGCCACGGCGCTCAGCCAGGTGGCCTTCACATAGGCCGCCTCATCCACCCCCGGCGGGATGCGTTCTCCCAGCAGGTGCAGCAGCACCCCTTCCTCGCCGGCGGGCGGCGCCTGCAGCAGCTCGGTGAGGGCCTGGGCCTGCTCCGCCGTGAGGGGCAGGGGCGGCACGCCCTGGGCTTCCCGTTCCAGGGCGGCCTGGCGATAGGCGCTGAGCATGCCGGAGGCCTCCATGGGGCGCGATTCACAGATCCATCCATTCTTCTTGGCCGCGGGGCCGACGTTTGGTGGCGATCGCTGCCAAAACCCCTCCCTAGACCAGTCCCGTTTCGTAGGGTGGAAGCACTGTCTCTGCTGTTTCAGCGCCTGCCGACGGCCATGATCCCCACCTCTGATTTGCACGTGGTGGAAACCCGGCCGTTGGTTCCCCCCGCCCTGCTGCACCGGGATCTCCCCTTAAGCGAGCGCTCCGTGGCCACGGTGCAGGGGGCCCGCGAGCGGATCAAGGCGATCCTGCGCGGCGACGACCCGCGGCTGCTGGTGATCGTCGGCCCCTGTTCGGTCCACGACGTGGCCGCCGCCAAGGAATACGCCAGCGCCATCGCCGCCGAGCACGAGCGCCACAAGGACCAGCTCGAAGTGGTGATGCGGGTGTATTTCGAAAAGCCGCGCACCACCGTGGGCTGGAAAGGGCTGATTAACGATCCCCACCTCAACGGCAGCTACGACATCAACACCGGCCTGCGCCTGGCCCGGGAATTGCTGCTGCACCTGGCCGAACTGGGCCTGCCGGCGGCCACCGAACTGCTCGATCCGGTGGTGCCCCAATACATCGCCGACCTGATCAGCTGGACCGCAATCGGCGCCCGCACCACCGAAAGCCAGACCCACCGGGAAATGGCCTCAGGCCTGTCGATGCCGATCGGCTTCAAGAACGGCACCGATGGCAGTGCGATCACGGCGATCAACGCCATGGAGGCCGCCGCCCGGCCCCACCATTTCCTTGGCATCAACCACGAAGGCCATGCCGCGATCGTGACCACCACGGGCAATCCCGATGGCCATTTGGTGCTGCGCGGCGGCAAGCGCGGCACCAACTACCACGCCGAAGCGGTGCAGGAAGCAGCCGACGCCCTGGCCAAGGACGGCCTGCCGCCCCGGCTGATGGTGGATTGCAGCCATGGCAATTCCAACAAGGACTACCGGCGCCAGGGCGAGGTGGCCGCCCAGGTGGGTGAGCAGCTGGTGGCCGGCTCCCGCCACATCATGGGCGTGATGATCGAAAGCCACCTGGTGGCCGGTAACCAGAAGATCCCTTCCGACCTCTCCCAGCTCACCTACGGCCAAAGCATCACCGACGCCTGCATCGACCTGGCCTCCACCCGGGAGGTGTTGGCAAACCTGGCGGCAGCAGTGGCCACGGCCCAACGGGGTCTGGTCAGGGCCTGAGCAGGCTCCAGAGCAGGCCCACCACCAGGGGCACGCTCAAGTTGTCGAGGCCATAGGCGCTGAGCTGCTCCAGGCCAACGGCCAGCGCCGTGAGCACCAAGATCGCGGCCGCCGCCTGGGGCGGACCGGCCGCCGCCCAGCCAGCCAAGCCCGATCCGGCACCCGCAGGCCCCTGCAGAAACCAGAGCAAGCTCAACACAGCGGCACTGGCGATCGCCATCGCGCCGGTGCCCACCAGGGATTTGCGCTGGCCCCACAGGCTCCAGCTGGGGGATCGCACCAGGGGCCCCAACAGGCCGGCCAGGCCATCACCAAAGGCCATCACCAGCACCCCGGCGGCCACGGCCGCGGGTTGGGCGGGCCAAAACAGGGCCAACAGCAGGGTGATCGAGGCGCCGTAGGCGACCGTGCCGTAGCTGGGGCGGCCCACGTCCTCCACCGCTGGCAGCAGGCGGAAGCGATGGTTCAGGGCCGTGAGCACGGTGACGGCTGCCGCCACCGGCACGGCAATGCCGCGCTCGATCTGCAGGGCCCAGGCGAGCAACACCACTGGGCCCGTACCCATGTGAACCATCTTGCGGCTCCACTCCCGCTGCTCGGGCCAGCGGCGGCGCACCAGCAGGGCCAGGGCCAGCACCGCAGCCATCCAGAGGCCCACAACGGCAATCGCGAGGGTCTGGCCCTGGGGGCCGGATCCAGCCGCGGTGACCAGCTCAGGAATTGCCAACCGTCTGCGCTTCAGCCAGTGTTGATCATGCCGCCCGCTCAAAGTTGGTCATCATCCGCAGCTTCAAGATCGCCTTGGCTTCCAGCTGGCGCACCCGCTCGCGGGACACATTGATCTGACGGCCAATTTCGGCCAGGGTGAGGGGCTCACTGCCCTCCAGCCCGAATCGCATTTTGATGATTTTTTGTTCCCGTTCGTTGAGCTGGGACAGCCAATTGCCAAGGTGCTCCTTCTGGAGCGTGCGGTCCATCGAATCCATCGATTCACCGCTGGCCGGATCGGCGATCAATTCGCCGAGGGTGCTGCGGTCCTCTTCGCCACGGGCATGGGCATCGAGGGAGGCGCAGGGAGCGCTCTGGGAAATCAGCTCCTCCAGCTCCTGGGGGGGCATGCCCATGGCATGGGCCAGTTCCAGCCGGTAGGGCTGGCGGCCGAGGCGATGGGAGAGCTCCCGGCTGATGCGGCGCATCTTTGAGAGCTTCTCGCTCACGTGGATGGGCAGGCGGATCGTGCGGGCGCTGTTGTCGATGGCCCGGGTCATGCCCTGGCGGATCCACCAATAGGCATAGGTGGAAAATTTGTAGCCCATGGCCGGGTCGAACTTGTCGACGGCCCGCTCCAGGCCGATCGCCCCTTCCTGCACCAAATCGAGCAGCTCCAGGCCCTGGTTCTGATACTTCTTGGCGACGCTGACCACCAGCCGCAGGTTGGCGGCCATCATGCGGTCGCGGGCCCGGGTGCCCATGCGGATCTGGTGGCGCTGGCGGGGCGTGATCTGGTCGACCGGCAATTCCCGCAGCCGCTTCATCGCCTGCACGTGGTGGGCCAGCTCGATTTCTTCGGCGGCCGTGAGCAGGGGAACCCGGCCGATCGTGCTCAAATACCAGCCAATCGAATCAGCCCCAAGTCGGCCACCCTGGCGACTGGCTGCAGCCTTGGCCTGGCCCCCTTTACGGGCTGGCGCCATTACCCGGGGCGCCGATTCCTGAGAGTCTGAATGCAGCAGCCCAGGAGATAACTCCTGAGGGGGGGAAGACCCCGCGGAATGCTGAGGTGTCCCCATGACCCTCTGCCTCCTTAGTTGATTTTGCCGGAATGTAGCACTTGGGCTCAATAAGCAAGCTCTCAAATCGGAAGGGTTTATGGATGCGGTCCAGGTTTTTGCCGATTTGCCCATCATTTAGCGATCTAACGCCAGGGACTGGGCCAGTTCGCGCAGCCCCTGGGCCCGATCGAGGTCAGGACTGCGGCACCGCAAGACTGCGCCAGCCCTGCATCAACTCAGCCTGAATCGCATGGATCTCAGAATCGGACTGACGTTGGCTGAACTGCCCGTCAGCGGCCATATCCCAGGCGCTGCAGTTGTCCGCCAGGTAGGCGTTCATGAGATTTTGTAGTTGTTGACGCAGAACTGGGTCCTCGATTGGGGTAACGGCTTCGACCCGTCGATCTAGGTTGCGCGGCATCCAGTCGGCACTACCCAGGTACAGCTCGTCATCGCCGCCGTTGGTAAACCAGAACACCCGTGAATGTTCGAGAAAGCGGCCAATCACGCTAGAGACGCGGATGTTGTCGCTGATGCCCGCCAAGCCCGGCCGCAGGCTGCACATGCCCCGCACCAGCAGGTCGATCGACACGCCGGCCTGGGAGGCGGCATAGAGCCGCTGGATGATGCGGGAGTCGACCAGGGAATTCATCTTGGCCTTGATCTGGGCCGGCCGACCGGCCAGGGCATGGGCCGTTTCCCGTTCGATCAGGGCCTCCATGCCGTTGCGCAGGGTCACGGGCGCCACCAGCAGCTTGCGGAAGCTCTGCTGCTTGGAAAACCCCGTGAGGTAATTGAACAGCTCGGCCAGGTCCTGGCCCAGTTCCGGCCTGGCGGTGAGCAGGCCGAGGTCGGTGTAGAGGTTGGAGGTTTTTGAGTTGTAGTTGCCCGTACCGATGTGGGCGTAGCTGCGCAGCCGGTCCTTTTCCTTGCGCACCACCAGGGTCACCTTGGTGTGGGTCTTGAGGCCCAGCACCCCGTACACCACATGGACACCGGAGCGCTCCAACTGGCGCGCCCACTGGATGTTGTTGTCCTCGTCGAAGCGGGCCTTGAGTTCCACCAGGGTCATCACCTGCTTGCCGTTTTCGGCGGCCCGGATCAGGGCGGCGATGATCGGCGAGTTCTTGGAGGTGCGGTAGAGGGTCATCTTGATCGCCAACACCGAGGGGTCATCGGCGGCCTGGTTGATGAACTCCTCCACCGAAGTGGAAAACAAATCGAAGGGATGGCAGAGCAACACATCGCCGCGGCGCAGCACCGAGAAAATGCTTGTGAACTCCTCCGGCTTGATCGAGCCATCCTCCAACTGGCTCCGCTGGGCCCGGGCCAGGGCCGGGGCCGTGCGGCCCATGAAGGGCCTGTCCTTGAGCTGGGGCAGGGGAACCGCCTGCAGGCTCATCAGGTCGTCGAGGCCGAGGGGACCATTGATCCGATAGAGGTCCTGGGGCTCCACCGCCGTGCCTTCAATCAGCAGGTCCACCACCTCCTGGGGCATCTCGTTGGCCACCTCCAGGCGCACCACCTCACCGCCCAGGCGCCGTTTGCGCAGGCCCTCCTGCAGGGCCAGCATTAGGTCGTCGGCTTCGAGATCCCGCAGTTCCAGGTCGGCGTCGCGGGTGACGCGGAAGAAGTAGTGGCCCTCCACCACCATGCCCGGGAACAGGCGCTGCAGGTTGAAGGACACCACCTGCTCCAGGGGCACCGCGGTGAACACCGGCGCCGGCCGGCGTTCACAGAGGTCGGTGGGAATCTGCACGAAGCGGGGCAGGTTCTTCTGGGGCACCTTGATCCGGGCAAACTGAAGATGGCCCGTGTCGGGATCGCGGATTTGGGCGGCAATGTTGAGGCTGAGGTTGCTGATGAAGGGAAAGGGATGGGCCGGATCCACCGCCAGGGGCGTTAGGACGGGGAAGATCGCCTCGTTGAAATAGGTATTGACCCAATCTTTTTGATTGCTATTCAACCGTTCGTAGTCGAGCAGTTGCACGCCATGGTCAAACAGTTGGTGTTTGAGATAGAGGCGGTAATGGGCCTGCTGTTGGTCCAACAAAGGTTGCAGCGCCGCCTGGATGCGGTCGAGTTGCTCCTGGGGCGTCAGCCCGTCATCGCTGAGGGTGGTAATGCCATGCTCCACCTGGGACTTCAGGGAGGCGACCCTCACCATGAAGAACTCATCGAGGTTATTGCTGAAAATGGCGCTGAACTTGGCCTGCTCCAACAGGGGCGTGTGTTCATTCAGGGCCAGGGCCAGCACCCGCTGGTTGAAAGCAATCCAAGCCAGCTCCCGATTGATATAGAGCTCGGGGGGCAGAACGGGGTGGCTCATTGCTATTCAGCCTTGCTTGGGGAGACAGGAAAAGGATGGGCTGGCCAAATGCAGTCAGCTGGTTCAACAGGAGCCTGACTGATCAGGACCAGGCTGATCTGGATCAAGCTGATCTGGATCAAGCTGATCTGGATCGGATTGATCAAGGTCAGGTTGATGGGGGCCAGCCATTGCAGAAAGCAACTCTATTTAGGTGGTTCTGTGTTCGCCTGGCTTGACACCGGGCAAGCCACCGGCCACCAGGATCGCCACGCCGATCAACAGCAGGATCCCCAGCCAGAAGGGACTGCGTTGGCCAACCAGTTCGTAGGCCGCCCCAGCAAGGGGTGGACCCAGGAAACTGCCCAGGCTTTGCAGTCCCTGCAGGCTACCCAGGGCAGCCCCCTGGCCGGAGGAATCCAGCCGCCGCGATACCAGGCTGCGCAGGCAAGGGGTGACCAGGCCGGTGCCGAGGGCCAGCACGGCTACGGCACCGAACACCACCGGTTGGGCATTGGCGCGGCTGGCCAGGGGAATCAGGCTGCAGCCCACGATCACGAAGCCCAGGCCCGCCAGGGTGAGGCGCCATTCGCCGAAGCGCTTCACCAGCGGGCCGATCAGCCCCCCCTGCACCACCGTGGCCACCACGCCCACCACCAGGAAGGCGGTGGCGGCTAGGCCCGGCCCCCAACCAAAGCTCTGTTTGAAATAAAGCACCAGCACGGCCGTGAAGCCGTTGAAGGCCAGAAAGAAGAGAAAAAAGGCCAAACACAGCCGCCGCACTTCCGGATTGGTGAAGACCCGATGCAGCTGGCTAAAGGGATTGAGATCGCGCTTGCGCGGCAGGGTCAGCCGGGCCTCCTCCGGGTGGGTTTCCGGCAACAGGCCAATCACCAAGGCCAGGTTCACAACCGCAAAGCCCATGGCCGCCCACACCGGCAGGGTGACGCCATAGCGGGCCAGCAGTCCGCCGCAGGCGGGGCCAAGAATGAAACCCAGGCCAAAGGCCACACCGATCAGGCCAAAGGCCTTGGCCCGGTTCTCCGGGGTGGAGATATCGGCCAACACGGCGCCGGCCGTGGCGGCGGTACCACCGCTGGCCCCATCCAGCAGCCGGGCGGCAAACAGCAACGCCAGGGGGATGGAGGTGCCGGCGGCCCAGGGAATCGCCGCCCAATTGAGGCTGATCGTGATCGCAAACAGGCCCAGCCCCAGCACCGATCCGGCCACGCAAACCGTGATCACCGGCTTGCGCCCATAGCGATCACTGAGGGCACCGATCAGGGGCGTGACCGTGAACTGGGCCACGGCATAACTGCCCGCCAATAGCCCCAGGGTGCGCGCGTCCTGGGTGAAGCTCGCCAGCAGGAAGGGCAGCAAGGGAAACACGATGCTCTCCCCCAGCCGGTCGTTGAGCAGGGTGAGGAAGGCGCAGAAGCTCGTCGATGGGCGGATCGAACGCAAGCAGGCAGGCCCAAGGTGCCTTCAGGCTCCCATGGGAGCGGGCCCAGCTGGGGCTTGGGCTGGGGATGATGGGTCCCACGCTTCGCTGCCGGATGAACGACCCCAAGCCCGTGGAGGCTCCACGCCTCAGCCACCTCAGCAGCTCTGGCGAGGTGCACATGGTGGATGTGGCCGATCGGCCCCTAACCCAGCGGGAAGCGGTGGCTGAAGGCTTCATCCGCATGGACCCGTCCGTGTTGGCCCTAGTGCTGGAGGGCAGGGCCGCCAAGGGCGATGTGCTGGCTGTGGCCCGGGTGGCGGCCATCCAGGCGGCCAAACGCACCTGGGAGTTGATTCCGCTCTGCCATCCGATTGCCCTCAGTGGCGTGGGCGTGGTGATCGAGGCCGCTGCGGATGGCTCCGGGCTGCGTCTGCAGGCCTCGGCCCGCACCACCGGCGCCACCGGGGTGGAGATGGAGGCCCTCACCGCCGTGCAGGTGGGCCTGCTCACCCTCTACGACATGGTGAAATCCGCTGATCCGGCCATGACGATCGGTCCGGTGAGACTGCTCAGCAAGAGCGGGGGCCGCAATGGGGACTGGCGGCGGGATGGCTGAACCCTTTGGCCCGGAGGGCTTGCCCCTGGAGCAGGCCCGGGCCCGGATTCTGGCGGTCCTCCAACCCCTTGGCGGGAGCGAAACCCTGGCCCTGGCGGGCTGCCTCGGCCGCGTCAGCGCCGAGGCGGTGCTGGCGAAGGAGGCGGTGCCAGGCTTCCGCGCCTCGATGATGGATGGCTACGCCATTGCCGGAGAGGCCCTCCCAGCCCCCGGTAGCCGCTGGGCCCTGGTGGGTGGCTCCGCCCCAGGGGCCCCCTATGGCGGCAGCCTTAGCCCGGGCCAGGCGATTCGCATCCTTACGGGGGCGCCCGTCCCTGAGGGCAGTGGCAAGGTGCTGCCCCAGGAGCTGGTGGAGATCGCCGGCGACGGCAGCTTGGTGCTTCAGCGCCAAAGCGGCGCCAACCCCTGGATTCGCCTACCCGATGAGGAAGCCGCCCCTGGCGAGCAGCTGGTTGCCGCCGGCACCCGCCTGGGAGCGGCCGACCTGGGCCGATTGGCCAGTTGTGGCTTTCACTCCCTCGCCGTGACGCAGCGGCCGCGCCTGGGCCTACTCATCAGCGGCGATGAACTACTGCCGCCCCGCGTCCCCCGGGGACCCGGCCAGATCTGGGAAAGCAATGGCACCTTGCTGGAGGGATTACTGCAGCGGTTGGGCTACCCGGTGGCGCGGCAACAGGTGGTGGCGGACCAGCCCGATCTGTTGCGCCATGCCCTGGAGGAGCTGGCCCAGGGCTGTGATGTGGTGATCAGCACCGGCGGCGTTTCGGTGGGAGACAAGGACTGGATCCGGCCCCTAGTGGCTGACCTGGGATCGGTGAACTTCTGGAAACTCCATCTCAAGCCAGGCCGGCCCTTTGCCTGGGGCCAGCTGGCGAACAAACCCTTCTTCGGGCTGCCAGGCAATCCCGTGGCGGCGGCGATCACCGCCCTGCAACTGCTCTGGCCCGCCCTGCAACAGCTCGAAGGTGGCCAGGTGCAGCTACTGCCCAGGCTGCGGGTGCGGCTGGAGGAGCCCCTGCGGCGGGGGGGCGGCCGACCCGAACTAGCCCGGGCCGAACTGGTGATTGGCCCCCAAGGTGAGTTGGTCGCCCGGGTGAGCGGCTCCCAGGCCTCCTCCCGCATCGGCTCCTTGCAGGGGGCCGACCTGCTGCTGGAAATCCCAGCCGAGCTGGACTCCCTGGAGGCGGGCCAGGAGCTCTGGGCCCAACTGCTGCGCCTGCCAATCTTCTGAAGGGCAGTCCAGCCCTGGTGCGGGCCTGGCCGTGGACTGACCCTGAGCTCAGAGGGGCGTATTCCCCGTGATCCAGGTGCCCTCGCCGCCACTCCATTCCCGCTTCCAAAAAGGGGCGTCGTGCTTGAGCGCTTCCAGCAACTCCTGGCAGCAGCGTTGGGCGGGGCCGCGCCGATCGGCGGCCACGGCCACCAGCACGATCGCCTCCCCCGGCAACACCCGGCCGATGCGGTGCTCCACCAGCACGGCCTCCACCCCGTGGCGCGCACCAAGGTCGGTCGCCAGCCGCTCCAGCTGGCGCTCGGTCATGCCGGGATAGTGCTCCAGCTCGAGGGCTTCCAGGGGTTGGCCATTGGCGCTGCTAACCCGCACCCGACCGATGAAGTGGGTGGCCGCCGCAGCCTGTCCCGGGCCTTGGCGCTCCCAGGCAACCAGGCTGGCGAGGGGATCAAAGCGGGCCGGGTGCAGCCGCACCTGCAGGTGGGTCATGGCCCTCAGCCTCCGCTGATCGCAGGGAGAAAGGCCACCTCATCGCCGTCGCTAAGGGGCTGATCGTCCACGGCAAAACATTGGTTCACCGCCACCCGCACGGATTCGGGTAGGGGCATGGGGCCAGCCCGCAAAGCCGCCTGCTGATCAAGGCCCTTGCCGATCTGCAGGATCTGCCAAAGCCGTCGGGGGGTCGCACCAGAGCCGGTCGCCAGGGTGACCAGGCGCTCACCCCAGCCGGCTTGCTCGCGCAGGCCTGCAAACAATTTCACCGACAGCGTGATCTCAAGGCCCCTGGGTTCCAGGCCCGGGTCTGGGTCAGCCATGGGACCTGGTGTGCAAGCCGTTTACTCTAAAAAATTGAGCCAAGGCCCGTCGGTTCATGAGTCTTGCGATTGCCCTGCTGACCGTGTCCGATACCCGCACCTTGGCGGAGGATCGCAGCGGCGAGGCCCTCGCAGGACGACTCAGCACAGCCGGCCATCGGCTGATCGACCGGGCCCTAGTGCCTGACGACCGCTACCGCATTCGGGCGGTCGTGAGCCAATGGATTGCCGATCCCGCCGTCCAGGTGGTGATCAGCTCAGGAGGCACGGGCCTCACCGGCCGCGACGGCACCCCGGAGGCGGTGGCCCCCCTGCTCGACAAAACAATCGACGGCTTTGGGGAGCTGTTTCGGGTGCTCTCCTTTGAAACGATCGGCACCAGCAGCTTGCAAAGCCGCTGCCTGGCCGGCGTTGCCAATGGAACGGTGATTTTCGTGTTGCCCGGCTCCCTCGATGCGGTGCAAACCGCCTGGGATCGCTTGATCGCCGCCCAGCTCGACGCCACAACCAAACCCTGCAATCTGGTGCAATTACTTCCCAGGCTTCTAGAAGTATGAGCCAAAAAACAGCTTGGCCCCAACCAAAAGATTTGTGTTGTATTTGAACAGCTTCCAGAAATATATTTACAGCCCGAGCAGCAACTACCGCCCTAGAAAAGCCCGAACATCCCTAGGAAGCTTATCAGCAGGGTCATTAGAATAATCTCCTCGGGCACGAAGCGATCTGTCCCCTAACGATTTTCCGAAGACCCTCTCAAGCCAATCAGGGACAAATTTCAGGCATTAACTGTGATCACAACAGACACTTCTTCGCAGCCAATAATTGCCTAAATTCAGCACACCTCTTGACATGGATCCAGCATCGATCTTGTCCCAGGAGCACCCTACTTCACAGAAACCAACCCATCAAGATTTCCGTGAATCTAAACCAGACTTGCTATTCACAGCAAACGGCCCACGATTCAGGCAAAGGGTTTTAAGATCTCAGAAAACAAGCGGCCCGTTTGCCTACCCATCTAACTCACAATGACGGCTAGGGTTGCGTTTTTGCCGCACAGCTCTCAGGGAGTCTCCTCCATCTGCTTGCAGGTGCTCACTTGCGGCTCTCTGCTAGCCAGCCTGGGAACCATGGGGAGCCGCCCGGTCCAGGCCGCCGAAGCCAACAAGCCCCTGCTAGTGGGGGCGGCCATCAGCCTGAGAGAACAACTCAACACCCTGGCCCCTAGTTTCGCGGCCGCCCAAAAGATAGCGCCCACCTTTCACTTCGCCGCTTCAGGCGTGTTGCAACAGCAGATCCAAAAAGGGGCCCCGATCGATGTCTTCGTGTCGGCAGGCGACAAGCAGATGGACCGGCTCGAGAAAGCTGGCCTGCTGGTGGCCGGCAGTCGCCGGGTGATCGCGGGCAACCAGCTGGTGCTGGTGGTGCCCTCCCGCTCGCCCCTGCACGCCCTGCGGTTCCAGGGACTGGACAGCATGGCCATCCGTCGCATCGCCATCGGCGATGACAGCGTGCCCGCCGGCGACTATGGCCGCCAGACCCTGGCCTACTACGGCCTCAGTGAAGCGGTGAAGGCTAAATTAGTGCCCCTGGGCTCGGCTCGGGCCGTGGCCAATGCCGTAGCCGCAGGCCATGTGGATGCTGGCATTGTTTACAAAAGCGATGCCCACAATGTGCCCAATCTGCGCATTGTCGCTGGCGCCCCCGAAGCCAGCCACGCACCGATTCGCTATAGCGCCGCCGTGATCACCGCTAGCCGCCAAGCGAAATTGGCCAGCGCCTACCTGGGCAGCCTCACCACGGCCCAGGCGAGCCAGGTGTTCCGCCGCCATGGCCTGCTGCCCCTACCCGCGGCGGCGAAGCGATGAACGGGGCCAGCCCCGAGCTCTCTCCCCTGTGGCTGTCCCTGCGCAGCGCCAGCCTGGCGGTGCTGCTGGTGGCGCCCCTGGGCTTTGCCAGTGCCAGGTGTTTGCGTCAGTTGCGGGGCTGGCAGCGGGGCCTGGCCGAACTCGCTGTGCTCTCGCCCCTAGTGCTGCCGCCCACGGTGGTGGGCTTCATCCTGTTGCAACTGTTGGGCCGCTACGGGCCGATTGGCGGCCTACTCAACCGCTTTGGCTTTGAGATCGTCTTCAGCTGGCAGGCCACGGTGTTGAGCTCGGTGGTGGCGGCCTTCCCGCTGATGGTGCGCTCCGCACTGGCGTCTCTTGAGCAGATCGATGAATCCCTGCCCCAGGTGGCCCGCAGCCTGGGGGCCAGTGAGGGGCGAATTCTGCGCCAGATCATCCTGCCCCTGGCCATGCCGGGCCTGGTAGCCGGGGTGAGCCTCAGTTTTGCCCGGGCCCTAGGGGAATTCGGCACCACCTTGATGCTGGCGGGCAACATCCCCGGCCAAACCCAAACCTTGCCCCTGGCAATCTTCGCCGCGGTGGATGCCGGTGAGACGGGCCCGGCCTGGTTTTGGACCCTGCTGGTGCTGCTGCTCAATGGCTGTTGCCTGCTGGTGATGCAGCTGGTTGAAACTCGGGCGAATCGGCGTCAGCCCGGCCGAAAACGGCTCAGGGGGGTGGGCCGGCGCCTGGGCCGCCTGGCCTGGACGTTGCGGCGCCAAGCCAGCCCCCTTGGCAGCCAGGACAGCAGCTGCAGGAACCACCAAAGGGGCCCGATGAGCCCCTTTTTGCTCAAGGTGGACCTGGATCACCAGCTGGGTCCCTTTGCCCTGCAATTGGCTTTCAGCAGCTCCAGCCGCAGGCTCGGCATCCTCGGGGCTTCCGGGGCCGGCAAAAGTCAGCTGCTGCGCTACCTGGCCGGGCTAGAAACACCGGAACGGGGTCGGATTGAACTCAACGGCCGGGTGCTATTTGACAGCGAAAGCAAGGTCAACCTGCCGTTGCAAAGGCGGCGCATCGGCCTGGTCGTGCAGCACTACGCTCTGTTTCCCCACCTCAATGTGGCGGAGAACGTGGGATTTTCTTTGTCAACGTTGCCCCCCGAACAGCGACAGGAGCGGGTCAGACACCAACTCGAGCGGGTAGGGCTTCGCGAACTTGGCCATCGCTATCCCAGCCAACTCTCCGGCGGCCAGCAACAACGCATCGCCCTGGCCCGGGCCCTGGCCAGCGAACCCGATTTACTCCTGCTCGATGAACCCTTCTCCGCCCAGGACACCTACCTGCGCCGCCAATTGCAGCAACAACTGGCCGACCTGCTGCAGGATTGCCAGGTGCCGGCCTTGCTGGTGACCCACGACCTGGAGGAGGCCTACCGGCTCAGCGACGACCTGCTGGTGATTGACCAGGGAAAACTGCTAGCCCATGGGCCCAACCATGAGGTGTTTGACCAACCCCGGGACCTAGTGGTGGCGCGCCTGAGCGGCTGCAAGAACTTTTCCCGGATTCGCCAGCTCTCGCCCACCCGGCTCTGGGCCCTGGATTGGCAGCTCGAGATCCAGCGCCAGGAGCCGGTTGATGCCGCAATCAGCCATGTGGGCATCCGCGCCAACCATTTGAAACTGGTTGCTGCCGAGCAGATCCACCAGCCCTTAGCCAGCAATCAATGGCTGTGCCAATTGGTCAAGGTGAGTGAGGGGCCCTTCCAGGTGAGTGCCTATGTGGTGCCATCCGACCGCCCGGGACCCAACCAGCAGCCCATCCAGGTGGAAGTGCGCCGCACTGAATGGCAGCAGCTTTGCGATCGTCGCCAACCCTGGGTGCTGCAGTTACCAGTGAAGCAGCTGATGATGCTGCATTGCAGTTCAGGGAAGACCCGGTAGAGCTCACTGTCCTAAATAGATCTAAGCCAGCCACCTTTAACCGCCCAAATAGGCCATTTCGGCAGCCGATCTTGCGACGGATGGAATTTCAATCTGCCGTTCTTCACTATATCGATCCTGCCGCTGGCTCCAGAGCCGACCCAGGGCAAAGCTGAGGCCGCTTGGATTGGGGACAGGCCGCAACCAGGGGCGTAGGTCCGTTCCTTGGGAGGCAAACAGGCAGGTATAAGCCTGGCCATCGGCCGTGATCCGCAGGCGATTGCAATCCCCACAGAACGGGGCACTGATCGAGGCCACCACCGCCAACACACCCTGGCCGTCGCCATAGCGCCAACGCTGGGCCGTGCCATGGGGCGTCCTGCCCAGGGGCTCTAGGGGCCAGCGTTGGCCAACCTGATGAACCATCTCGGCGGCCGGCATCACATCAGCCGGACTCCAACCATTGCGCGTGCCCACGTCCATGGCCTCAATCAGGCGCAGTTCCACCCCCTGCTGGCGGGCCAGCTGGGCCAGGGGCAGCAGCTGGTCGTCATTGCGTCCGCTCACAATCACGGCGTTGAGCTTGAGGGCAGCGCCAGCCGGATCGAAACCGGCTGCCTTGGCATGGTCGATCGCGGCCAGAATCCGCTTGAGGGCCTGCTCACCCCTGGCTCGATCCCCAAGCCCGGCCATCTGGGCCACGCTTTCTGCGGTGGTGCCGTCGAGGCTGAGGGTGAGCCGATCGAGCCCGGCTCGTCTGAGGGCCTGGGCCCGGGCCCGGTCCAGCAGGCTGCCATTACTGGTGAGGGCGATCTCGCGAAGCCCCTGGTCGCGCAGGGGCTGCACGGCCTCAATCAGGTCCTCCAACTCGCGGTTGAGCAGGGGCTCCCCGCCCGTGAGGCGCAGGCTGGTCACCCCCTGGCCCACGGCGGCCCCAACCACCGCAAGCCGCTCCTTCAGGGTCAACACGCCATCGGGCTCCTGGCCATCGGGAAGGCAATAGGGACAGGCAAAGTTGCAGCGGGCTGTCAGGGACAGCCGCAGAACCCCCAGGGGCCGTTGGTGTTGATCCAGGGGGCGATCGGGTTGCAGAAAGGAACTCATTCTGCCGGGAAATCTAATCGATTGCGGGAGTGATTCACTCGCCTGCAAAGTCTTCGTCAAAGCCTTACCAAGCAGGCAATCCATAGCCCCAAACGCTCGCATTCCAGAAAGAACGACCGAGGCAATCGATCCATCGAGGTCAAACCCTTTACCTAGAATTCATCGCGGCATTCCCACTCCCAGCCCAGCCCAGTCCGCTGGATCGTTGCAATTCCTAAGTTGATCGGCCGGCAGTTCAATCTGATGGGGCCGCTCCTGCGCAAGCCAGGTTTGCAGCCGCCGTTCACCAGAGTCCAGAAAACGCCGCAGATCGCTGCGGCGCTGGGCCGTGGCGGGATAGATCCCGAGTAAGGGCTGGGCACGGGCGCCATCGTGGGCCAGCACGATGTGCGGCTGCTGGGCACCTGCCTGCAGCAGGAATCGCAGCGACGCTTCCCCTAGCCAAGGCATATCCACGGGGCAAAGCAGCAGCTGGCAGCCTGGGTTGCGTTCAAACAAGCGATGCAGGGCTAGCAAGGGCCCCTGCTGGGGAGCCTGCTCAGGAACTGGGTGAATCCTTAGCTGACCCTGGCTGTTCAACTCTGCCGCCAGCTCTAGGTGGCTGCTGTGCCGGGTCAGGAGGGTGACCGGTTCCCCCAGGGTGCCCAGCAGACGCAATTGGCGCTCCAGCCAGCTGCCCCCCTCGGGATGGGGCAACAGGGCCTTGTCCTGGCCCATGCGCCGGCTGTCACCGCCACTGAGCAGGCAGGGCCTCAGGGGCCTGGGCAGGGTCGGCATCAGGGCGTCTGGAAGGGGCGGACCTGGCACCCAAGCTTGATGGGGCCCGTGGCCGAACCCTCGGTTGCCGGGGGCCCGGGCCTTGGTGGCAACCGCTACCAATCGGGCCCCGCTGCCCTTGATCGAATGGGGGGCCTACCCCGGCCCCCGGCCGCCGCCCCGATGCCGCCGGTTGCCGACTCCGACGCTGCCTCCGCCCCCGGAGTCCTTCCCGGGGCCGCCCGGGCCCAATGTCCTTACTGCGGCGTGGGTTGCGGCCTGGAGCTCAAACCTGGCGAACCGGGCCCAAAGCCCGAGGCCAGCCCCCCAAGCTGGATGGTTCGGGGCGATCGCCAGCACCCCTCCTCCCTGGGCCAGGTGTGCATCAAGGGGGCCACGGTGGCCGAAACCCTCGACCACAACCGCCTGGTCCAACCCCAATGGCGCGAGCGGCTCGACCAACCCTTTCGCCCGATCGACTGGGAGCAGGCCTTCACGATTCTGATTCATCAAATTCAGCAGACCCTCGCCCGCCAGGGCCCCTCGGGGCTGGCCATGTATGGCTCGGGCCAGTTCCTCACCGAGGATTACTACGTCGCCAACAAGCTGTTTAAAGGGGCCCTGGGCAGTAACAACTTTGATGCCAATTCCCGGCTCTGCATGAGTTCGGCGGTGTCGGGATACGCCCGCAGCCTGGGCTCCGATGGTCCTCCCTGCTGTTACGACGATCTCGATCTGGCCGATCTGGTGGTGCTGATTGGCACCAACACGGCCGACTGCCATCCGGTGCTGTTTCAACGCCTGCTCAAACGCAAGCGCAAGGCCAAAGAAGCCCTGCAGATCGTCGTGGTCGATCCCCGCGCCACCGCCACCAGCGACGCCGCCGACCTGCACCTGGCGATTCGTCCCGGCACCGATTTAGCGTTACTGCATGGCATCGGCCATCTGCTGCTGCGCCAGGGGGCCATCGATCGCGCCTTCGTTGATCAGCACACGGAAGGATTTGCGGCCCTGGACACGCTCTGGCAGGCCTGGACCCCGGAGCGGGTGAGCGCCCTCTGTGGCATTGCGATCCCCCAACTCGAGCAGCTGGCCCAACTCTGGGCGCACAGCACGGCCGTGCTCAGCCTCTGGTCGATGGGGGTGAACCAGAGCCGCGAAGGCACCGCCACCGTGGGCGGCATCATCAACCTGCACCTGGTCAGCGGCCAGATCGCCCGACCGGGGGCCGGGCCCTTTTCCCTGACGGGCCAGCCCAATGCCATGGGCGGCCGCGAAGCGGGGGGCCTGGCCCAGCTGCTTCCGGGCTATCGCGCCATCGCCAACCCGGCGCACCGGGCCGAAGTGGAGCGCCACTGGGGCTTGGCCCCCGGGGCGATCGCGGCCGAGCCGGGGCTGGCGGTGTGGCAGCAGGTGGAGGCGATGGAGCGGGGCGAGATTGGCCTGTGGTGGGTGGCGGCCACCAACCCGCTGGTGAGCCTGCCCTGGCTGGATCGGGTGCGGGCCGCCGCCCAAAACTGCCCCCTGGTGGTGCTCAGCGAGGCCTACGCCGGCACCGAAACGGCAGCGGTGGCCCACCTGCTGCTGCCGGCGGCCCAGTGGAGTGAAAAGGCGGGAGTGATGACCAATTCGGAGCGACGCATCACCCTCTGCCCCGCCTTTCGTCAGCCCCCCGGGGAAGCCCGCGGCGACTGGGAGATCTTCGCCGAGCTGGGCCGGCGGTTGGGCTTTGTCAGCCAGTTCCGTTTCGACTCGGCGGCGGCGGTCTGGCAGGAGTTCAGCGCCCTCACGGCAGGCAGGGTCTGCGATCTCAGCGGCCTCAGCCATGGCCTCCTGGCCGAGCACGGACCCCAGCAGTGGCCCTTCCCCCGGGGCTGCGCCCCAGGCGCCGGCCAAGCCCGTCTCTATGGCGATCGCCGCTTTCCGACCCCCACGGGCCGGGCCCAACTGGTCGCCGAGCAACCCCTGGGCCTGGCCGAACCACCCTGCGACCAGTTCCCCCTGGTGCTCACGGTGGGCCGCTACCTGGGCCACTGGCACACGATGACCCGCACGGCCCATGTCGAACGGATCCTGCAGCGCCACCCGGTGCCCCTGCTGGAGGTGAATCCCGCCGACGCAGCACGCCATGGTCTGGTCGATGGCGCCCTTGGCCAGGTGCGCTCCAGGCGCGGGGCCGTATCGGCCCAGGTGCTGGTGACCGAACGGATTCGGCCTGGCACGGTGTTTTTGCCGATGCATTGGGGCGCCAGCCAGGAGCAGGCCTGCGAGGCCAACCGGCTCATGCATGAACTCGGCTGTCCAATCTCCAAACAACCGGAACTCAAGGCTGCTGCGGTGACCCTGGAGCCCGTGACCCCGGAATCCGTCATCCAGGTGACTCCAACCCTGGAAGCCCTGGCCTAAACGGGCCTTCAGGCCTGCATCAGCTGGGGCGCCAGCCGCAGACCCCCACCAGGACAAGTCTGGGTACTAATCAGGCCAGCCTTGCGCCATTTAGAGAGTTGACGGGTCACGGTCACCCGGGTGTGGCCGCTGAGTTCGGCCAGCTGGGCATGGGTGAGCAGCATGGGCAGTTCATACCATTCACCGCAACGGCGCCCCAGCCGCTCCACCAGCAGCTGCATCAGGGCGGCAATGCGCTGTTCCGCCTCTCCGAGATGGCGAATCATTAATAGGGCCACAGTCCAATCATTGAGACTATTCGACCCTTCCGAGGGCAAGCGTTCCTCGTCATCCTTAAGCTCCACGGGGAAAATGGCTTCCAGGTGCAGGCGCGAACGGCGCAGTAAATCGAGATTCAGCTGATCACCAGCCTGGAGGAAGCCCAAGGTGATGGCAGGGGCATCGAGGGGCTCAAGCTCTAGCCCGGAAATGGCAACCCGCAGCAGGCCCTGGGCCACATTGAGACAGGAACTGCGTTGCAGCAACGCAGCATCGAGGACCATCGTATGGCCCACGGCAATCTGCAAGGTCAGGGCCGGGGTGAGGGATGGCGCTAGGGATAGGGCTTCTGTCTCAAGCATCATCATGGGCATGGCGCCGGTATAGAAAATCAAGGGCGTGGTTGCGCAGCTCGCCATAGCGGGGATCGGCCTGAATCGCCTCAAAACGGCGGGGGCGCTCAAAGGGAACCGGCACAATTTCACCAATGGTTGCCGAAGGGCCATTGGTCATCATCACCACCCGATCGGCCAGGAAGAGGGCTTCATCGATGTCGTGGGTGATCATCAAGACGGTGGGCTTCTGTTCCCGCCAGATGGTCAGCAGTTCTTCCTGCAGCTCTTCTTTGGTGATCGCATCGAGGGCCCCGAAGGGTTCATCAAGCACCAGCACCTGGGGACTCACGGCAAAGGCGCGGGCGATGGCAACCCGCTGACGCATGCCACCGGAAATCTCGTCGGGTCGCTTCGAACGGGCCTCGATCAAACCCACCATCTCCAGGTGGTGCTCCACCACCGCGACCCGCGCCTGCACCGCCAGCTCCGGCCGGGCCGAGCGCACGGCTAGATCGACGTTCTGCTCAACGGTCTGCCAGGGCAACAGGGAGTAGTTCTGAAACACCACCATCCGGTCGGGGCCTGGCCGGCCAATCGGCTCACCCCGCAACAACACCTCACCGCTAGAAGGCTTGAGGAAGCCCGAAACCATATTGAGCAAGGTCGATTTGCCGCAACCGGAATGGCCGATCACACAGACAAACTCCGACTGTTTGACCTGCAGATTGATCTGGCTAAGGGCTTCAAAAGGGCCGCGTTGGGTTGCAAAAACCTGGCCCACCTCCCTGAATTCAAGGAAGGGCTGCATCCCTGCTCGACCATCGGCGCCAGGGACCGGGGCGACATCTGGGCTGATCTGGGTGGACATCTCAGGGGGAGGGCAGGGAACGGTCGGCCGAGGCGCTCTCGGGCAACGGGAGACTCGCCACCACGGTCTGGCCCGTGAAGGGAAGGGCCTTCAGGTAGGCGAGCGGGTCGTCCTGGTCAAAACTGAGGCCGTCGGCGAGGGCAAACGGTTTGCGATCGGTGGGGAGGGCGGGGAAGCCGGCCCGCTCCAGGGCACTGGCGCAGAGGTCGCTGCGATAGACGCGGCTGAGCAGCTCCACCCGGTTGCTCGGGAAGGGGCTCCACCCCCAGCGGCTGAATTGGCTGAGAATCCAGCAGCCCTCGGCGGGATTGGCGCTATGGGCCCGATCGGAGTGGTAGCGGTTCAGGGGCAAGCGTTCCCCAGCCGGTTCGCCCGTGCCGAGATCGATCTGGCGCTGCAGGGCCACGGCCGAAGACACCCCCAGCCACTGGGGCCGGCTCAACAAACCCACCAGCGCCTCCCGTTGAGCCCCGTCGTCGCAGAGCTGGCCGGCCCGCATCAAGGCGGCACAGAAGGCCAGCAGGCTCTCCTGGTGGCTATCGGCCCAGCCTTCGTGGCAAGTGAACACCTTTTCAGGGTGGCCACTCCAGATCTCGAGGTCGGTGGCCAGCCCGTAGGCCAGCCCCGCCTCGACGGCCTGGGCCACCCGGTAACGGCCGGCAATGAAACCATCGATCTCCCCGTTGACCAGGGCCGCCTGCATCGCCAGGGGCGAGAGGGTGATCCAGGTCACCTGGCGATCGGGATCGATGCCAGCGCTGGCTAGCCAATGGCGCAGCAACAGCTCCTGCATGCTGCCCTTCTGGCCAATGGCCAGCCGCAGCGGAGCCGGTTGGGCGTTGAGCAAGGCTGCCAACTCCCGGCCGCTGCGCACCCCCGCATCGAGGTAGCGGCGCGCCATGCAAAGGGCATTGCCATTGCGGGTGACGGTCATGGGCGTGATCGCCGGCCAACCGGGCTTGCCATGGAGGCCCAAGGTCAGGGCGAGGGGCGAGGTCGCTGACGTAATCGCCCCATCGAGATCACCCGCCTTCAGTTTCTCCTCCAGCTGTTGCCAACGGCTGAAGACAATCGGCACCACGTTGAGATTCTGCTCGCGGAAAAAGCCGCGATCCAGGGCCAAGGCCAAGGGGGCAATATCGAGCCCCGGCAGATAGCCCAAGCGGATTGTGGTCGGCGCGGCAGACACCGGGGCCCCGTTGCTTGGGCGAGCGCCACTGCCAACCGCTTGAAGACTGGGCACCTTGGCTTCGCTGCGGTGCTGCCGGAGCCGGCGTTGTTGTTGCAGAAAGCCAATCAGTTCGCCGCGCAGGGCGTAATAGTCGGGGTGCTCCATCACCTCCAGGCGTTGGCGCGGCCGGGCCAGGGGCACCTTGAGAATCTGGCCGATGCCGGCCTCGGGGCCGTTGGTGAGCATCACGACCCGATCGGAGAGCAGCAGGGCCTCATCCACATCATGGGTCACCATCACCGTGGTGACCCCAGCCTCCTGGCAGATCTGCATCAATTGCTGCTGGAGATTGCCCCGGGTCAGGGCATCCAAAGCGCCAAAAGGTTCATCCAGCAGCAGCAGCTTGGGCCGGATCGCGAGGGCCCGGGCAATGGCAACCCGCTGCTTCATACCACCGGAGAGTTCGGCCGGGCGTTTATCCGCCGCCTGGCTGAGTCCCACCAGCTTGATATTGGCCTCTACAACCGCGGAGCGTTCCTCCCCGCTGGCATCCGCCATGACGGCATCCACAGCCAGGGCAATGTTCTGGCGAACGCTTTGCCAGGGCAGCAAGGAGTAGTTCTGGAACACCACCATGCGATCAGGACCCGGATCGGTGATCTGGCGACCGTTCATCAAGATGCCGCCCTGGCTGGCCTGGGCCAGGCCCGCCATCAGGTTGAGCAGGGTGGACTTACCACAGCCGGAGTGGCCAATCAGCGAAACAAATTCACCGTCTTTGATCTCGAGATCAATATCCTTAATGGCAATATAATTGCTGCCATTGGGCAAGGAAAAACTCTGGGTAACATTATCAACGGTTAAAAGCGTTGCCATCTCAACGCCTCCGCCCACTAACGCGATCGCCAACCATGCCCACGAGCCGGTCGAGAATCAAGCCCACAATGCCAACATAAAAAATCGCCAGGATGATTTGGCTGGTGCTGGTATCGCCGCCGGCGTTGTAGGCATCCCAGATAAAGAAACCAATGCCGCCATCGGCCTTGAGCATCTCAGCAGCCACAATTGCCAGCCAGGCCAGACCGACGGAAATGCGCAGGCCTGTGAACACATAGGGAGCCGTGGCCGGCATTAAGATATCGCGGAGATAGCTGATCTTGCCGAGCCGCAGCACCCGGGCAACATTGATGTAGTCCTGGGGAACTTCGCGGATACCCACCGCTGTATTAATAATGATTGGCCAGATGGCCGTGATGAAGATCACGAAGATGGCCGCCGGGTCCGCTTGCTGCATCAGCAGCAGGGAGATCGGCAACCAGGCCAGGGGAGGCACGGTGCGCAGCACCTGAATCAGGGGATCAAAGCCCCGCCTCAGGAAATCATTGAGACCAATGACCAAGCCAACCGCCACACCCACCACCGCCGCCAGGCTGTAGCCAATGGCGACCCGTTGCAGCGAAATCAAAATCTGCAGCATCAGGCCTTTAGCCGTGCCACCGTCGTCATAGAAGGGTTGGCTGATGTAGGGATTCCAGGTTTGCTGAATCACCTGAATCGGACCAGGGAAACCATCAGAATTGGGCAGGCAAAGCAATTGCCAAAGGGCCAGGGTCAACCCAATGCAGACCACCGGCGCCTTGATCTGGCGTGCCAGGGGCGATCGCAACCAGGAAGCACGGGATCGCCGCGACCTGCGGCTCGGGTCAAGGGTGGTGGTCATGAAGGGGGAGGGATCAATCAAAAGAGGGGAGAGCCTTGCGGATCTCCCCCAGGGACTAGGGCAATAGCCCTTACTTCATCGCCTTGATCTTGAGGCTGTTGAGATAGGCCGTGGGATTGGTGGGATCAAACTTGACGCCATCAAAGAACTTCTCAACACCACGGCTATCGCTAGCGGGAATATTTTTATAGCCATTGGCTTTAGCAGCCGCCCGCCACAGATCCGAACGGTTCACTTTGTCAACGAGAGCCTTGGCATTGGTGCCCTTGGGCAGGTAACCCCAGCGCATGTCTTCGGTCACGAACCAGATGTCATGGCTCTTGTAGGGGAAGGAAGCATTGCTGTTCCAGAACTTCATCTTGAAACGGCTATTCTTCACCACCTTGCCGGTGCCGTAATCGATCGTGCCCTGCAGGCGGGGCAGCAGGTCCTCGACCGAGGCCTTCACATACTTATCTTCGGAGAGCAGTTTGGCGAGCTCCGGGGTGTTAGCCGGGTCATCGGCCCACTTCTGCGCCTGTTGAACGGCCATCAGCAGCCGCAGGGCCGCATTGGGGTTCTTCTTGACCCAGTCAGCCCGCATCGCAAAGGCTTTTTCGGGGTGGTCGTTCCATAGCTCACCGGTGGTCAAGGCGGTGTAGCCCAGCTTCTTATTCACCAGGCGCTCATTCCAGGGCTCACCCACGCAGAAGGCATCCATGGTGCCGGATTGCATGTTGGCCACCATCTGGGGGGGCGGAATCACCACCAGGCTGGTGTCCTTGTTTGGATCGACGCCGTTGGCGGCCAGCCAGTAGCGCATCCAGAGGTCGTGGGTGCCGCCAGGGAAGGTGACGGCTGCTTTGAACTTACGGCCGGAGGCACCGCCTTTGGCGATGTCTTTCGCGAGGGAGAGATCCTTCAGCGAGAACTGCTCATCCAGAAATTGCTTGGAGAGCGAGATCGCCTGACCATTCACATTAAGCCGGGCCAAGAGGTTCATCGGCACGGGCTTTTTGCTCTTGCTGATCGCCCCTGTGGTGAGCAGGTAGGCCATCGGCGATAGCAGGTGGGCACCATCAATGCCGCCGCCGCCACTGCCCAGCTCGAGGTTGTCACGGGTGACGGCCCAGGACGTTTGCTTCTTCAGCTCCACACCCGTCATGCCTTGCTTGGCAAAGAACCCCTTTTCCTTGGCCACAATCAGGGGCGCCGCATCGGTCAGGGCGATGAAACCCAAGGTGGCGGAAGTGGTTTCCGGCTTGCCGGGGCCGGCCTTGGCCGCCTGGGCCGGCAGGCCGCCCAGCAGGGTTGAGAGTGTGCCCAATTGCAGGGCAACCCCCACACCGGCGGCGCAGGAAGAAAGCAAAAAGGAGCGGCGCTTGAAAGTCGACATGCAACAAAATGCGGCGCGTAATCGCCGCGAGCGGGGTTTGTTGGGCCAGCAAAATCAGGCTCCAGGGTTAGGCCCCTGAAACCGCCATCCACCTGGCGGGGTGTGGGCAAAGACCAAACGGTCTGGTGGCAAGTGCCTGGATCCCTTGGCCCCATCCAGCTCAGACTTGGCTGGATTGGCGAGGAGATGGCGGCGCACAAGCTGACCGACAAAGTGATAAGACCACATGGACGACTTGGTTGTGCGTCGCAATTGCTACAGATTTTCGATCGGCCGCCCCTGGACGTCGATCTGAGCTGGGGCAGACCCGGATCCATACCCCGTCAAAAGCCGTTCCAGGCGCTGGGGATGGCGCAGCTTGGGCAACTCCCTCAGCGAGCCCGTTCTAGAGAGACGTCACCCCAGAGATCACTCCAAATTCGGCCAGGGCCAGGGGCAAATTGCGATGTTCGTGGCCGCTCTGGCTCAACTTCACCAGCGCGAACCGCTGCAATTCGTTCAGGCCGGCCCAGGCTGCGTCGCCGAGCAAGACGCCCTGATCGCTGCAGGCCTGGTGGACCGCCGGCGGGGTTTGTTGCTGCTGCTGCCAACTCTCCTGGCAGGCGATCGGCAGGGTGCGGGCAACCCCAGCGGCTTGCTGGGCGGTCCGCTCCAATAACCACAAGCGCAGCTCCGCCACCGCAGCGGTTCCATCCGGCCAAGCCAGCAGCCGCTGGCGTTCGGCCACCGTCAGCCCGTTCCAGTGCACCAACTTGAGCTTGACCCCGGCGAGATCAAGCTTGCGCCGCACCGCCATCGGGATGCAGCGCAGCTCCGCCGTGAACTCGGCCTCGAAGCCAAAGCAGGTCTGGGCGATGGCGGCGCCTGCGCCCTTCGCCGCGCCCACAGAAGGGCTTGGGCCAGCGTTCTCGGAACCTGAAACGCCCTGGGTGGTCATGGCATGGCGGCCAGGAGGGCCAGGCCGGCGCGGGCCTTGAGCAGGGCTTCGCTTTGGTCGAGGGCGGCGACCAACGTGTCGTGGGCGCCGGCGAACCAGAGATAGGCGGCCACATTCCAACGCAGGGCATCGGCCAACGGGCCGGCGCCGGCCAGGGCCTCACCGGCCTGGCGCCGCCAGCCATCCAGATCGCTCCAGCGCACCTCCTCGGACTGGATGCCGTGGTCGCGGGGATGGAGCAGGATCCGCTCGCTAACGCCCTGGCGCAGGCGGGCGGTAATGCCGGCCCGGGTGGTGGGCAGGTCGGTGGAGCCCTCCAGCCCCTTGACCGTGAGCACATCGGTTTCGGCCGCGGCCGTGAGCGCCTCCCAGGCCCGGGCTTCGGTGGGGGGATGGACGAAGCCGCTGACCAGCAGGTGGTCCCCCTGGTGGGGCGTCCAAAGCAACTCCAGGCTGGCGACCGGCGGCCGCTTGCCAATCGCATCGCGCACCGGCAGCAACCGTTCCGCCGCCGGGAAGTGGTCCGGTTGGTGGGTGAGGGCCAGGCCATGGCGATCAAGCCGGTCCTGCACCTGGGCCAGGGGCAGGCCAACCCAGTCGATCCCCAGGGACGCGAACAGTTCTGCCAGGGTCACGCCGTATTTCACCGGCATCGGCCCACCGCCATGGAGCACCACCGGCAGGCCCGCCGCGGCCAGCACCAGGGCCACCAGGGGCAACAGGGGTGCGGTGCGGCTGCGGCCGTCGTAGGGCACGCCGAAACAGAGGGCCCGCCGCCCCGGGGTCGCCAGGGTTGGGCCGTGCTGGCGATAGCTCTCGAGCATGCCGGTGAGCTCGATCGGCAAGGGACGGCGGATGCGGTGGGCAATCAGGAAGGCCCCGAGCTGGGCCTCACTGGCCTGGCCCGCCAGCATCAGGTCCATCGCCTCCCGGGCTTCCTGGCGCGACAGCCCGGTGCTGGTGTGTTCGCCGCTGCCAACCTTGCCCAGCAAGTCGCGAAAGCGCAGGGCCTCCGAACTGAGGCCGCCACCCCGCCCTGGGGACAGGGGTCCGGGCTGGGGCTCCGGGATCGCTGTAGCCGCCGCACCCATTAGTTGTAGTGGTTGAGACAGGAGCGCCCCAGCCCGCTGGCCAAATTGTGCATCCGCTTGGCGTTCTGGTTGGTTGATGGTATCCGCTGCATCGAAGGAATTTGAGGCCGATGGGGCGGAACCAGGCCAAATTGGAACCCAGTCTGGAACCAAGCTGAGCAAAATTGAGCAGGCGAAAGCCGGTTTCTGCGGCCTCGATCTAGAACCCCGCCTGGGCGAACTCGCCAGTCAAGGTTGGCAGTCCCTGGATGAAGAAACCCTCACCATCCATCTCAAATGGCTGGGCATCTTTTTTCGGCCCGTGACCCCCGGGCGTTTCATGCTGCGCCTGCGGCTGCCCAATGGGGTGATCCTGGCCGACCAGCTAGAGGTGCTGGCCGATGCCCTCGATCGCTGCGGCGATGAGGGCTCCGCCGATATCACCACCCGGCAAAACCTGCAGATGCGTGGGTTGCTCTTGGAGGACATGGCGCCCTTACTCATGGCCATGGAGGGGGTGGGTCTAACCAGCCGCCAATCCGGCCACGACAATCCCCGCAACATCACTGGCAATCCGCTCGCCGGCATCGATCCGGAGGAAGTGATCGACACCCGGCCCCTGGTGGCCGCCATCCAAACCAGGCTGCTGGGACCAGACGGCCCCCGCAACTTACCCCGCAAGTTCAATGTGGCCGTGGGCGGAGCTGCCGACAGCTTCCTGCTCCATAACGACCTCGCCTTTCTGCCCTGCCACCACGAGGGGGAGCTGGGCTTCACGGTGATGGTGGGGGGCTTCTTTTCGGCCCAACGCAATGAACTGGCCGTGCCCCTGGGCCTATGGCTGCGACCCGAGCACCTGGCCGATTTCAGCCTGGTGGTGTTGCGCCATTTCGAACGCCACGGCAATCGCGCCGCCCGCACCAAAAGCCGGCTGTTTTATCTAATCGAGCAACTGGGCCTGGAGACCTACCGGGGGGAGCTGGTGGCTGAATTGGCAGCCTTTAGCGCCGAAGCCCTGCCCCACGATGGCAGCCACCTGGTGACCCGGGCGCCCCGCTCCGGGCTGGGGGTGCAGGCCCAAAAGCAGCCCGGCCTGCACTGGGTCGGCCTCAGCGTGCCCATGGGCCGGCTCGATGCGGACGCCATGGTCGAGCTGGCCCGCCTAGCCAAAACCTATGGCCAGGGGGAGCTGCGCTTCACCGAGGCCCAAAACGTCCTGATCCCGGGGGTGGCCACGGACCAGGTGGGGGCGTTGCTGGCCGAACCGCTGCTGCAGCGCCTGCGGCCCGACCCCGGCCCGCTCGAGGCCGAAGCCGTGAGTTGCACCGGCAACCGCTACTGCAGTTTTGCCCTGATTCCCACCAAGACCACCGCCCAGGCGGTGGTCGAGGAGCTGGAGCGGCGGCTGGAGTTACCCCAGGCGGTGCGCAGCCACTGGACAGGCTGTCCGAATGCCTGCGGCCAGCCCTACATGGGCGAAATCGGCCTGATGGGCGCGAAAGCCCGCCTGGACGGCCAGATGGTGGAAGCCGCCAAGATTTTCCTGGGGGGATCGATGGGGGCCGAGCCCCAGTTGGCGGCCCTGCACGGCACGGCCGTTCCCCTCACCGCCCTGCCTGATGTGCTGGAAACCCTGCTGGTGGAGCGTTTCGGAGCCCGGCGACGCAGCCAGACCCCCTAAAGCCCCAACCGCTTCAGGCCGGTGCCGAGGCCGGGGCGGGCGGGCTGCCAACCCCAGAGGCCTACCCCCATCCCCCGATCCAGGGGGGCCTGGCCCCCGATTCCCCCCGCTCCGTTGCTGAGTCGTCCGTGTCCAAGCCGCACCTGCCGCCGGCACCGACCGGTTCAAAGCGCGGTCGAGTCGCCGCAACTGCCAGGGTGGATCCAGCTGCCCGGTGGCTGAACGTGCTCCGCCTGGGATCTGAACCATCCGACCCGCCGCCCCTGCCGCCCGAGGGCAGCCTGGAGCGCTGGCAGCTGCTCCAGGAGTTGGCACGCAGCACCAGCGACCTCGGCCCCTGGCTGGCTGGCCTGGCCTCGGGCAGCCTGGCCCCCGAGCTGGATCTGCTCGTCACCCTGGCCGGCCGGGTCGATCGGGGGGGCGCCGAACGCCTGCTGGTGCTGGCGGCGGACTTTGGCCTGCCGCAACTGCTGCCGGCCCTGGAGCAGGCCCTGCCGGCCCTTCCCGCCGCCAGCCGAACGGTGTGGCTGGAGCCCCTTCTGGCCCTGGCCCCGGACGAGCCTGGCTGGCTGGCCCTGCTTGGGGCGTTCCAAGACCCCCGCGTGGCCGAACGGTTGCGGCGGGCCCTGGCCCGCTGCCTAGACGCCCCACTCCTGGAGCGACTCGGCCATCAACGGCAGGGCGAGGATGGCGCCCTGCTCCTAACAATCAGCCTGGCGCCCGGCCCCCGGACCCTCCGCCATGGGGCCTTGGAAGGGCTGGCCTTGGGCCTATCGGCCTGGCCCCTGGAGCCCCTGCAATCCGGCCTGGCGACCCTGGCGGAAGACCTGGATCCCGACCTGGCCGCCAAGGCGGTGGATTTGCTGGCGCGCTTACCCCAGGGCCAACGCCAGTTACGGCGCCTGGCCCAACGCCCCCTGGCGGCGCCAGTGCAAGGTCGGCTGCAGCGGCGCCTGCGGCGCTCCCCCCTGGTGCTGGTGGTGCATGGCCGCAGTGGTGGCCTGATTCCTGAGGAGCTGCGGGATTGGGCCCGGGACCTGGAGCAGCGGCGCGGCGCCCCGGTGCTCCTGCAGGCCCTCACTCGCGACGCCCCCGACCCCAGCCCGACCTTCTGGGCCGGGGCCCACCGGGCTGGGGCGATCGGCCTGGTGCCCTTGCTGCTCCTACCTGGGGGCCACGTGCGCAAGGACCTGCCGGCGATCGCCCGCGCTTGGCGCAACCGCCTGGGCCCGAGCCCGGCCATCGCGCTCCAGCGCTATCCCTTCATCGGGGCCTGGCCGGCCTGGCAACACCTGCTGGCTGCCCAGCTGGCGGATCGCCAGGCGTTTGCGGCCATCCACTGGCTTCACCACCCCCTGGAGGGCCCCCTGGCCCAGCGCTATCTGACCCACCTGGGCGCGGTGTTGGGCAGTGCTGGACTGGCCACTCCATACACTGCAGACCTGGCGGATCTGGTGTTGCCTGTGGACCGCCCCGACCCGGGAAGCGTGGCTGTGCTGCCCCTGACCCTGGCCAGCAACCGGCTCACCGACACACTGGAAGCCGGCCAACGGGTGGCTCTCCCCCCAGGCCAAGCCCGTCCCCCCCAGCCCCTTCCTCCCCTGTTGCAGCAGCCCGCCATCCGCCAGTTCCTGCTCACGGCGCTTGAGGCCTTGCCATGAGCAGCGACGCGAGCAGCCCTAACGCCAGCGGCCCCGAACCCGTGGTCGAAGGTGTCAGTGGGCCCGATGGATTAGGCAACGCCTTGCCGGGCACGGTGTATCTCGTGGGGGCGGGTCCGGGCGATCCCGACCTGCTCACCCTCAAGGCCCATCGGCTGCTCAGCCGCTGCGATGCCCTCGTCTACGACTCCTTGGTGCCCCGGGCCCTACTCGACCTGGTGCCGGAGGGCTGCGAGTGCCATTTCGTCGGCAAGCGCCGCGGCCACCATTCCGTGCCGCAACGCACCACCAATGCGGTGCTGGTGGAGCTGGCCCAACGCCACCGCTGCATCGTGCGACTCAAGGGGGGCGACCCCTTCCTGTTCGGCCGCGGCGGCGAAGAGGCGGCCCACCTGGTCAAACAGGGGGTGGCCGTGCAGGTGGTGCCTGGGGTGACGGCGGGCATCGCCGCGCCGGCCTACGCGGGCATCCCCGTAACCCACCGCCGCGCTGGCTCAAGCGTCACCTTCGTGACCGGCCATGAGGAGATTGATAAAGGGCGCCCCGGCGTCGATTGGCGCGGCCTAGCCCGCAGCAGCGATGGGCTAGTGATCTACATGGGCCTGCATAACCTGCCCCAGATCTGCGCTGAACTGATGGCCGGCGGTTTGGCCGGCAGCACCCCGGCGGCGGTGGTGCAGCAGGGCACCGTGACGGGCCAACGCCAGCTGATCACCGCCCTCGCCGACCTGGCTGAGCGGGTAGAAGCCGAAAGCTTCGGCTCCCCCGCGATCGTGGTGATTGGCGCCGTGGTGGCGGAGCGCATTCCCCAGTGCGCCCCGGAACCGGCCCTGGTGGAGATGCCGATTCCCTTCTAAAGCAAGAGCCCTACTCCAGCCGCAACACCCCCTGGGTGCGCTCCCGGCGCTGCTGGTCCTGGGCCCGGTAGGCCTCCTGGCAGCCATCCCGGGGCGACAGCACGCAGCTCACATAGTTGGAGGCATCAATCAGGGCGGCGCGAATCGCCTTGGCCGCAGGCGTGCGCTGGCTCTGGCTGTTGTTCGAGCCAAATTGCAGGGTGCCGGCAGCGGCGGTGAGGGCCTGGCCGGTGGTGCCCATGGTGGGAGCGAGCCAGAGGGCGAGGCCGGCGGCTGGCGCCAGGCTGCCGCCATTGGAACGGGCTTCAGCCGTGTTGCTAGCCCGCCCTTCCACGGTGCGCGAACCGATGATCTCGCCGGTGCTGCTGTCCACAATGCGGATATCGAGGGCGACGTAATCCCTGCTTTCCAATTGTTGCTTGGCGGTGCCAAAGCCGAGCAGGCCGAAGTTGCTACCAGATTGCTTGTTTTCAACGTTGTTGTCGTAGGCCGTGAGGGTGCCAAGCACGATGTAGCGGGCGCCGGTCATCTGACCCTTTTTGGCGGCGTTGCTGCCCTTTTTGACGATGCCCAGGTCGGCCAGCTCCTGCTCCGACAACACCTGCTTGAGGTTGCTGCGCTCCACCACCTGGATGTCACCGGTGGCCTGGAGCTCATTGGCCAGGGCTGCGGCCAGGTCCTGGGCCACCGATCCCTGCCACCACCAGGTGGGCTGGGTCACCGTGTTCTTGAACTCCGGCACCGACACGGTGGGCTTGGTCCAGGGGCGCGCCGGCCGGGGCGGCTGGTAAGGCTGGCGATAGGGAGCCTGTTGATAGGGCTGCTGGTAGGGCTGCTGGGGCAGGGGCTGGGGTTGCTGCTGGGCGCCCACGGGCAGGTTGGCGGCCCCCACCAGCAGGCAGGCGAACAGGCAGGCACTGGTGCGGTTTGGGGTCATTGCGGCGCGATGAAAGGGACGATCCATAGACCCATGCTGGCCTGGAGCGGGCGGCCTGGCTTGGGGGCGCCAGTCGGGTATCCGTCCCCGATCCGGGCCCCATCAGGGGTTTGGTAGCCGTTCGAACGACAGGCCCGGCTGGCGCTTGGGTTGATTGGGACAACTAGTTCGTCCACCTCCGGTGGCAACCGCCATGTTCACCACCCTGCTGGAGGCCAACCAATCGGGCCAATCGCCATCGGCACCGCGGCCGGCGCCCATGTTCGAGCTGATTCCCTACGAGAAGTTCCGCGATACCCCCGCGGTGCGCTTCTACGACATCACCGTGCCCACCTCCAATGCCCGCGATCTGGTGGTGCACAGCGGTCCGGCGATCAGCCCCCCCGATGACAGCGAAACCGGCGCCTGGCAGTTCTATCTCCATCCCCACCAGGAAGACAACCTGCTGGCCCTCCATGGCGGCCGCACCTTCTTTCTGGTGAACCTGGGCTGGAACTATCCCTTCCACATCGTGCGCCTGGAAAGCGGTGGCGACATCCTGCGCATTCCGCCGGGCACCTTCCACCGTTCCGTGTCCGATCCCGATGGCTCGGTGGTGCTCAACCAGGCCGTGCGCGACCAAGGCGCCAGCGTGCTGCGCGAATTCCGCGTCTACAACAGCGCCCGCATCCCGCGCCTGTTCGCCACCACCTCCCGCACCGCTCCCCTGCCCAAGCTGCACGGCGTCAGCTGGTAACGACCACGCTGATCGGGGCCTGGGACTGAGCCGCAGCCCCGATCAGGACATCACCGGCTGCCCTTTTGGGGATGGGGTGCACGAGTCAGCCGATTGGCGGAGCCATCAGGACAGCCGCAGGTCCACGGTCACAGCATCGGGGCTGGCTCCGCGCCAGGGGGCAGCCGCTGGATCCACCGGAGCGTCACCACCCGTGGGCTCCTGGGGCAAGAATCCCCCGTCTTCGCTGAGCAGGGTCCAGCGCTGCAGGGTCTCACCGCCCGCTGGGCTGGCACCGAAGCTACCGCCCTGGCTTGAACCTGCCTCGGGGCGGGCCACCAGGGCCAGCTCCAGGGGCAGGTGGGGCGCAAGCGTGGGGTGCAGGCAGGGATAGAGCCGCTCCAGTCGATAGCGCACGGCCACGGGCTGGCACGCCTCGGCGGCGGGCAGGGCCAGGGGACGTCCCTGGAGCATTAAGCCGTAGCGCTGGCGGAACGCCGCCGAGGTGATCACCTCAAAGCGGCGCAGGGAGCTGTCAACGAAGCGGCTGGTGCTGCCGCCTTCCACCGGGGTGTCGCAGAGCAGGGGCCAGGGTTCGAGGCTGCGGCGGATCTCCAGCTCCGCCTCGCCCTGGCGCCAGTGCAGCAGCTGGGGGAAGCGCCACTGCCAGATCTGGCGGAACAGGCCGGAATCGAGCACCAGGCCATCGGCCGCCAGCAAGGCCAGCACCTGCTCCAGATCGGCCCAGAGCTCGCTGGGCAGCAGGCAACGATCGTGCAGGGCCTCGCCCCAGCTCCGCATCTGCGCGGGCCGATGGGCGGGCTCCAGCAGGTGGGCGGCCAGGGCACTCCAGAGCAGGGCAATCGCCGCGCTCCACTGGTGCTGGGGCAGGGTTTCCATGGCCCGGAACTCGAGCAGCCCCTGGCAGCCAGCGGCCCAGGCCGGGTTCCAGAACTTGTCGAGGCTGATTTCGCTGCGGTGGGTGTTGCCGCTCTTGTCGGCATGGAGGTGGCGCAGGGTTTCGCTGATCGCCACCCGCTGGTCGCCCTCGGGCAAACCGGCCAGCACCTGGTGGGCCAGCTGCAGGTCGAGCCAGGCGGCGCTGCCCTCATCGGGGCGGGGCGCCTGGGAGGCGGGCCCCACCGAATTGCCGCTAAACAGGTAGGCCAGGCTGGGGTGCTGCTGCCAGAAGCGCAGCAGGCCCACCAGCCAGGCGGGTCGGCTGAAGAAGGGGTTCTGCTCCAGGCTGGGGCCGCCCCAAAGCAGATGGTTGCCGCCGCCGCTGCCTTCCTGGCTGAGGCCTGCACGATTGGGGCCAGCCAGGTTTAGGGCCTCCTGGCTTGGGCGCTCCGGGCTGGGCTCCCCAGGCTTGGGCAGCTCCGCGGCGGGCGGCCGCTGCTTCCAGGAGCGCAGACCCACGGCGGCACCGCCTTCCTCCAACACCCGCATCCAATACGCATAGGCATCCCAATTCGGGCAGACGGGCAGATTCACCTCGAGCACGCCCGGATCCGCCGTTAGGCCGAGCACCTGCCAGGCGCCATCGATGTCCAGGGGCAGCACGCCGCTGAGGTCGGGCTGGCTCCAGGCGCCACTGGCGCTGGCGATCACGCCCAGCAGCTGCTCCAGGGGCTGGCGGGCCAAGGGCGGCAGGAACAGGCTCCACTCCTCGGGTCCCACCTCGAGGGTGAGCACCTGGCGCAGCACCCCCTCGGGGAAGTGCTGCAGGGGCAGGCGCAGGCCCGCCGGGCCGGGGGCGCCCAGCAGCTCGCGCAGCTCCGTATCCAGGGGCCAGGCCGCCGGCTGCCAGCCCAGGGGGCCAAACACGGTCTCATCGAGACCATCGTTGAAACTCAGGGGGGCCGCCCAGACGCTGCGCTCCCCGTCGAGGGGATCGCGCAGTTCCAGGGGCTGGAGCTGGCAGCCGAGGCCGAGGCCGATCGCCGCCAGGAAGCCTGCGGCCGCCCCAGCCGGCAGCACGGGCCGGGGGGCCCCATCGCTCTGGGGCCAGGCCACCACGGGGTCGCCGGTCGGCCCGGTGAACAGGCGCAGGGCCCAACGGGGATTGACCTCGCCGTCGTAGCGCTTGCCGGGGCAGTACATCAGGGTGCTGCCGGGCCAGGCCCGTTGCTGCAGCTGGGCCGCCAGGGCCCGGGCATAGCCCAGCTTGGTGGGGCCATCGGCCGCAAACGCCCATTCCGCCCCCTCCGGTTCGTCCGGCACGTAGGTGGGTTCACCGCCCAGGGTGAGCTGCACTCCGGCGGCGGCCAGGCGCTGCTCGATCAACGCACTCACCTGGGCAGGATCCATGGGGCTGGGGAGCTGGGGGGCTGGAGCGTCCAAGGCTGGACGGGTCACTGGGGAACTCCCGAGGGGGCCTGGGGCAGCAAGTGCACCTGGGTGGGCCCCTTGGCGTCGGCCTCGGGCTCGGGCTCCTGGGGCGGCACCAGCACCTCGGCCTGGATGTCCCACTTGAGGATGCTCTTCACCCCCGGCGGGCCGGAGAAGGTACCTGAGATCGCGGCGGTGAGGTCGGATTGGGAGGAGGTGGCCAGGGGGATGTAGCGCTCATCCACGGCCCCCTTGCCGCTGGGATCAAACCCGCGCCAGCCGGCCCCCTGCAGGTAGACCTCGGCCCAGGCGTGCAGGTCGTAGCGCTTTGGTTTGGGCTCCACCAGGTGGTAACCGCTCACGAAACGGGCCGGCAAACCAACGCAGCGACAGCACTCGATCATCAGCATGGCCAGATCCCGGCAGGAGCCCACCCGTTCCTTGAGGGTGCGGCCGGCGGGCCAGGCCGGTCCCACGTGGCGCTGGGTGTATTTGACCCGGTCCTGGATGATTTCAATTAATTGTTGGAGGAAGGTGAGGCTGCGCTGGTCGCTGCCAATCAGGGCTTCCTGGGCCAGGTCCACCGCCGCTGGGTCGTGTTGGCCGTTGGGCAGCCAGCCCTGGAGGCAGGAGAGCAGGTCGGGGTTGAGCCGGCCGATCGGCACCGGCAGGCGCGCCATCTCCTCGTCGAGGCAGGCCTCGATCAGGGGGGGCTGCCAGGTTTCCACTTCTGAAGAGGCCTGGACCCGGAAGATCCGCGTTTCCTTGAGGAAACGGGCCCGGGTGATCGTGTCGCCGCCGGCGGCCAGCAGGTCGTAGAGCTGGCTGGGATCCGGGCTGATCGTCAGGCTGTAGTCCAGGAGGCGCTGGAAGCCGTGGGGCCGCGGCCGCAGGCAGAAGCGATGGGGGCCGAGCAGCACCGGATCGCTGTAGCGGTAATAGAAGCTGTGGGTTAGGCGGGCACGCATGCCGGATCAGAGCTCGACTCGGAGGGGGACGGGGTGGGCATCACAAAGTAACGGTCATGGATCAGCCCATGGAGCCGGTTCAGATCGCTCTGGAAATGGTCAATGGCCTCATGCAGGCCCTGGCCAATGAGGTCGTCAATTCTCACAAAACTCCAGCTGGCGAGCATCAAACCGCTCAGGCATTCCAGGTCATCGGGAGGCCCGGGCACCGCACTGCTGCGGATCACGCCCAGGGCCTTGCTGATGCCTTCGAGGCAGTAGCGCACCGAACGCGGGAAGATCGGATCAAGCAGCAGAAACGCTGCCACCGCCCGCGGGGTGATGCCCTGCTGCTGGGCCTGGCGGAACATCTGGTAGGCGCCGGCCGTGCGCAGCAGCGAGATCCACTGCAGCTCATCCAGCACGCCGCCCACCTCCTCGGGGCTGGGCAACAGCAGGAAATACTTCACATCGAGGATGCGGGTCGTCTTGTCGGCCCGCTCGATCAGGCGACCCAGGCGGCTGAATTGCCAGGAGAGATCGCGGCTCAAGGTGGCATCGGTGACGCCATAGAAGAGCTGGCAGGCGCGACGGATTTCGCGCAGTTGCTCCTGGGGCTGGAGCTGCCAGAAGGCGTCACTTTCCTGCAGGGTCCAGTGCAGGTCATTGATCTGCTCCCACATTTCCGTGGTGATCACCTCGCGGATCTGGCGGGCGTTCTCCCGGGCGATGGCGATGCAATTGACGATGCAGCTGGGGTTTTTCGGCTCCTGCACCAAAAAACGCACCACATCCCCAGGGGTGCCCTGGGGATAGAGGGTGTCAAACAGTTCCCGATCGCCGCAGGCATCGATCAGGGGCAGCCAGGGTTCGGCGCTGCCGGGCGGGCAATCGAGGGCCATGGCCTCGCTCACCTCCACAAAGCGGGAGATGTTCTCGGCCCGTTCGACGTTGCGATTGATCCAGTAGAGCGAATCGGCGACGCGGCTCAGCATGGGGAGTCCTCCACGATCCAGGTGTCCTTGCAGCCGCCGCCCTGGGAGGAGTTCACCACCAGGGAACCCCGGCGCAGGGCCACCCGGGTGAGGCCGCCGGGGCTCACCCAGGCCCCCTTACCGCGCAGCACGTAGGGCCGCAGGTCCACATGGCAGGGGTAGAGCTCCCCCTGGCTCAAGGAGGGCACGGTGGAGAGATCCAGGGTGGGCTGGGCGATGAAATTACGGGGATCGGCTTCGATCTTGGCGGCAAATTCCAAAATCTCGGCCTGGTCGGCGTGGGGCCCAATCAACATGCCGTAGCCGCCCGCCTCCGCCACCGACTTCACCACCAGGTCCTTGAGGTGGGCGAGCACATAGGCGCGATCGTCGGCCCGGGAGCACAAATAGGTGGGCACATTTTCGATGATCGGCTCCTCCCCCAGGTAGTAGCGGATCATCTCGGGCACATAGGCGTAGATGAGCTTGTCATCGGCCACGCCGCTGCCCGGGGCGTTGGCGATCGCCACCCGGCCGGCCGCATAGGCCGCCATCAGGCCCCGCACCCCCAGCATCGAATCACTGCGGAACACGGCCGGATCGAGGAAGTCGTCGTCGATGCGCCGGTAGATCACATCCACCGCTTCAAGGCCGGCGGTACTGCGCATCCAAACCCGGTCGCCCTCGCAGACCAGATCACGCCCTTCCACCAGCTGGATGCCCATCTGCTGGGCCAGGTAGCTGTGCTCGAAGTAGGCGCTGTTGAACACCCCAGGCGTCAACAGCACCACCTTGGGCTGGTTGGTCCAGGGGGCCAGCTCCCGCAGGGTCTGGAGCAAATGGGAGGGATAGTCGTCGATCGGCTGGACGGTGCGACCGGCGAACAGGCTCGGGAACATGCGCTTCATCACGCGCCGGTTCTCGAGGAAATAGGCCACCCCCGACGGGCAGCGCAGGTTGTCCTCGAGCACCCGCCAGGTGCCGGCCCCATCGCGGATCAAATCCAGGCCGGAGATGTGGCACCACTTGCCCAGGGGTGGCTTGAAGCCCTGGAGCTGGGGCCGCCAGCCCTGGGAACTCTCCACATCCTCCCGGGGAATCACCCCGTCATTGAGGATGCGCTGGTCGCCGTAGACATCGGCGAGGAACAGGTCGATCGCCTCCAGACGCTGGATCAGGCCCCGTTCCAGGGTTTGCCATTCGCCGGTGCGGATTAGCCGGGGCAGGGGATCAAAGGGCAGGATCCGCTCGGTGCCCTTGTCACCCGAATCGTTGAGCCGGAAGGTGGCGCCGAGGCGTTTGAGCAACATGCCGGCGGCGGCATGGTTGCGGTTTAGTTCCTCGATCCCGAGGGTGCCCAGGGAGGAGATCAGGGGCTGGAGAGCCTCCCTGGGTTCGGCGCTACCACTGAAGTATTCGTCGTAGCCCTTGCTGGGCTTATAGGCGGTGAACATGGCTGCCCCGGCGTGGCCCCGATCATGCTCAGCGATCGGGCCGATCCCGGTCATCATTGCTACGGAACCCCCGGCCCCCTCGGCCCGGGCCCCCGGGCCGCCAGATCAGAGCAAGAAATAGCGCTGGGCCATCGGCAGCACCTCCGCCGGCTCACAGGTGAGCAGCTCGCCGTCGGCGAACACCTCGTAGGTCTGGGGGTCCACCTCCACCTTGGGCAGGGCGCTGTTGTTGCGCATGGCGGCCTTGCCGATGCCGCGGGTGTTCTGCACCGGCACACACAGGCGGCTCAAGCCCAGCTTGCGGGGCAGGTCGGCCTCAAGGGAGGCCTGGCTCACAAAGGTGAGGCAGCTGGGGGCCAGGGCCTTACCGAAGCTGGCGAACATCGGCCGGCCATGGACCGGTCCCGGGGTGGGGATCGAGGCATTGGCGTCGCCCATCTGGGCCCAGACGATCGAACCGCCCTTAATCACCAGCTCCGGCTTGACGCCAAAGAAGCCCGGTTTCCAAAGCACCAGATCGGCCAGCTTGCCCACCTCCACCGAGCCCACCTGGCTATCCACCCCATGGGCGATGGCCGGGTTGATCGTCACCTTGGCGATGTAGCGCTTGAGGCGGGTGTTGTCGTTGCGGCCGCCCCCCGGACCGGCGGCATCCTCGGGCAGGACGCCCCGTTGCACCTTCATCTTGTGGGCGGTCTGGAAGGTGCGGATGATCACTTCACCCACCCGGCCCATGGCCTGGGAATCGCTGGCGATGATGCTGAAGGCGCCGATGTCGTGGAGGATGTCCTCGGCGGCAATCGTTTCGCGGCGGATGCGCGATTCGGCGAAGGCCACGTCCTCGGGAATGCGCGGATCAAGGTGGTGGCACACCATCAACATGTCGAGGTGCTCCTCCAACGTGTTGCGCGTGTAGGGGCGCGTTGGGTTGGTGGAGCTAGGCAGCACGTTGGCTTCGCCACAGATGCGAATGATGTCGGGGGCATGGCCGCCGCCGGCCCCCTCGGTATGGAAGGTGTGGATGGTGCGGCCAGCGATGGCGCGGATCGTGTCCTCCACGAAGCCCGCCTCATTGAGGGTGTCGGAGTGGATGCACACCTGCACGTCGAACTGATCGGCCACCGTGAGGCAGCAATCGATCGCCGCCGGGGTGGTGCCCCAGTCCTCGTGCAACTTGAGGCCGCAGGCCCCGGCGCGGATCTGTTCCTCCAGGGACGCCGGGGTGCTGGCGTTGCCCTTGCCGAAGAAGCCCAGGTTCACCGGCAGCCCCTCGGCGGCCTGGAGCATGCGGGCCAGGTGGAAGGCGCCGGGGGTGCAGGTGGTGGCGTTGGTACCGGTGGCCGGGCCGGTGCCGCCGCCCAGCAGGGTGGTAACGCCACTGGCCAGGGCCGTTTCGATCTGCTGGGGGCAGATGAAATGGATGTGGGTGTCGATGGCGCCGGCGGTGACGATGTGGCCCTCGCCGGCAATTGCCTCGGTGCCCGGACCCACGATGATGTCGACCCCATCGGTGATGTCGGGGTTGCCCGCCTTACCGATCGCACAGATGCGGCCGTCGCGCAGGCCGATGTCGGCCTTCACGATCCCCCACCAATCGAGGATCAGGGCGTTGGTGATCACCGTGTCCACGGCCCCATCGGCGCGGCTGGTCTGGGCCTGGCCCATGCCATCGCGGATCACCTTGCCGCCGCCGAACTTCACCTCATCGCCGTAGCTGGTGTAGTCCTTCTCCACCTCGAGGATCAACTCGGTGTCCGCCAGGCGCAGCCGGTCGCCGGTGGTGGGGCCGTAGGTCTCGGCGTAGGCGCGGCGGTCAATCCGGTAGGGCATGGCCTGGGGTGCAGGAAGGGGAAAGGGACCGAAAGGCGGAGACAGGGAGGGGATGGCCCGGGCTAGGCGTCGTCGGGACGGCTCCAGCTGGGGGCTAGGGGACCTAATCCAGGGGCCCGTTGATGCGACCGTTAAAGCCGAACACCCGGCGGGCCCCGGCGAAGGGCACCAGGTTCACCTCGCGGCTGTCGCCCGGTTCAAAGCGGATCGCCGTGCCGGCGGGGATGTCGAGACGCAGCCCCCGGGCGGCGTCGCGATCGAACAGCAGGGCGGCGTTGGCCTCAAAAAAGTGGAAGTGGGAGCCCACCTGCACGGGGCGGTCACCGCTGTTGGCCACGCTGAGGGTGGTGACCGGGCGACCGGCATTGAGTTCGAGCGTGCCGGGTTCGCTGAACAGTTCGCCGGGAATCAGGGGAGCCATGGCGGGAAGGGCTGGGTTGGTAAAGGGCGGAAGGGGGTCCGGCTCAGCGGATCGGGTCGTGCAGGGTGACGAGCTTGGTGCCATCGGGGAACACCGCCTCGATCTGCACCTCATGCACCAGCTCGGCGATGCCCTCCATCACCTGGTCCCGGCCCAGCCAGGTGGTGCCCTCGGCCATCAGCTCGGCCACGCTCTTGCCATCGCGGGCGCCCTCGATCACCAGAAAGCTCAGCCAGGCCACCGCCTCGGGGTAATTGAGCTTCAGGCCCCGGTTGAGACGCCGTTCCGCCAGCAGGGCCGCCGTGACGATCAGGAGCTTGTCCTTCTCCTGGGGTGTGAGATGCATGGAAAGGGAGTGTTCCGTTGGGAGTCTGACAGCGGCGGGCTGGACCAACAGGTTCAGGTGGAACGTCTTCAGGTGGAACGTCTCGCCGCCCTGGTCAGCAACAGCTTCAGCCCCCCATGGCGCCTCGGGCTGATGGGCCAGAGCCAGTGCTGGCTCCGCTGGGGGATCAGGCGTTCAACGATGCATGCCAACTGGCGATGTCAGGACAGGATCGGGAGCAGCAGCGCAGTAACGGCGAGTACTGACTTGCCAGCCACCAGGAGCCCTGGATGGCCCCTCCTAGATTGGTCTGGCCAGCTCAGCGAGTCCATGTCCGGCCCAGCTGTCACGCCTTGCTTCAGCCGCACAGAGGTGCTCGCGAGGCTGCGTCAGCACTACCCGGATCTGGCCTCCCAATTCAAGGTGAGCAACCTTTCCCTCTTTGGATCCTTCGCTCGAGAGGAGCAAACGCTCAGCAGTGATGTGGACCTGCTGGTGAGCTTCTCTGAACCGGTGGGTTTTGCCTTCATCCACCTGGCCGACCACCTAGAAACCCTTCTCGGTCGTCGTGTCGACCTCGTGGCGGCCGATGGCATTAAGGAAAACCGTCGCCCCTTCATCCTTAGCAGTCCTATTCATGTCGCGCCGTGAATGGAAGCTGTTTCTGGCTGACATGCTGGAAGCCTCCGGCAAGATCAATCGCTACATCACTGGAATGAACTTCGAGACTGGAATGAACTTCGAGGGCTTCCAAGCGGATAGCCGCACTGTCGATGCCGTGGTTCGCAATCTAGAAATCATCGGCGAAGCAGCCCAGTCGATTCCCATTGAAATCAAACAGCTAAAGCCGGCGATTGACTGGGCCGCAATCAAAGGCTTACGCAACCGCATTGTCCATGAATACTTCGGCCTCAGCCTGGCCATCATCTGGGCAATCGTGAGCCAAGACATTCCCGTCCTTGATGGCCAACTAAGGGACTGGATGAAGGAGATTCAATAATTGCAACGCCTTGGGATGGCGCTGCTCGCCAGCCCAAGGGGGTTGCCTTGCCCAAGGGGACGACCCAACTAGACAAGGGCCAGGGGCGACTCCTGGAAGGGCCAGACCCGCGGCAGCTGGGGCGATACCAGCCCCCGCTGCTGGCGGATCCGCGCCCAGATGCGGGTGAACCAGTAGCGGGCCGCCTGGCTGGAGGGGCCCCGGTAGCGGGCCACCAGGCCCTGGTCGAGGGGGCCGCAGGCCATCTCCCCCTCCAGGCCGGCGCGGTCGTCGCGGCAGAGGCTGGCCAGGGCCTCGAGCTCAGCCGCGGCCAGGGGCTCGGGCGCCACCCAGACCAGGCTGCCGAACACCGGTTGGCCAGCCAGGCCGTGGTCGCCCTCCAGGCTGGCGCCGCCGAGTTCCAGCCGGTCGACCAGCTCCCAGCGACTGGCCGGCCCCTGCAGGCGCCGAATCTCCAGCTGGGAGCGCCAACGGCCCTGGCCCAGGGCTTCGCCGGCGGCACTGCGGCCCAGCCGCACCACCTCGGCGCCGAGCCAGCTGGCCCCTGGCGCCAGCTCCACCCGGCAGGTCTGCTCAAACAGGCCATCGGCAAACAGCACCAGCTCCTGGGGCAGCCACTCGAGATCGGCGCCGGCGGCCAGCTGAAACAGCAGCTCTTGTTGGACCCAGCGCCCTTGGGGGGCCTGGCGGCTGCGGCCCACGGTGCCGTACACCTTCTGGGCCGCCACGCTGGTCAGCAGCACCCGGCTGCCGGGCTCCAGGGTCGCCTGCACGCCGATCCGATCGCCGCCCACGAGGCCACCGGCGGTGTGGAGCAGGGGCAATTCACAGCGACCATCGGCCTGCTGGAAGGCCCGCTGGATCTTCAAGGGCGCGCTGGCACCGCCCTGGTAGATCGTGCGGGGCGGGGCATCGGGACCAGCCCCCTGCAGGCGGAACTGCAGCCGGGCTTCGGCCTGCCAGGAGTCGGTCATCGGCGGAGGGTGACGGCGGACTTTGACGGCGGCCGCGGCGGCGTCCCGTTGCAATCCACACAGTTTGCCGACCCCTTGGCCCACCAGGCTGCCCCTCCCCTGCAGGCTTGGGCCATGGAACACTCCCTGGCGTCCCTGGTCCTGGTCCACCGGCTGGCCCCTGGCGAGCGGGGCGGAGAGCGGGGCGGTGGGGTGGAGCCCCTGCGGCTGCTGCTCACGGCCGACCAACGCACCAGCCTGCGCGGCCACCGTGTCAGCGCCTGTGGCCGGGATCTGGTGCTGCAGCTGCCCCGGGGGGCGGCGCTGCAACCCGGCGAATGGCTCTCCACGGCGTCAGGAGATGGGCTGGTGCGGGTGGAAGCGGCGCCGGAAACGCTTTTGCTGGTGCGCAGCCCCGACCCCCTAGCCCTGCTGCAGGCGGCCTATCACCTCGGCAACCGCCATGTGGCGATGGAATTGCATCCCGGCGAGCTGCGGATCCTGGAGGATTCGGTGCTGGCCGACCTGTTGCGGCAGCGGGGGCTGGCGCTAGACACCGTGCTGGCGCCCTTTGAACCGGAGGCCGGGGCCTATGCGGGCGGCCACAGCCATGATCCCGGCCACAGCTCCGGTCACGCCCACAGCCATGGCCATGGAGATGGGCATGGCCATAGGCCCAACCCAGGCCATGGGCATAGCCATGGAGCGAGCCCCAGCTCCGATCCCCACCCGAACCCCCACCAACCATGAGCGCGGCCCAGTTGCGCCTGTTCCAGCTGGTCAGCCCGGCCCTGCCGGTGGGGGCCTTCAGCTATTCGGAGGGCCTGGAGGTACTGGTGCAGGCCGGCCGGATCACCACGCCTGAAGCCCTGGAGGTCTGGCTGCGGGCCGAGCTGGAGCGGGGCGCCCTTGGCGTGGAAGCTGCGGCCCTGGTCCCCCTGGCGGCAGCCCTGGGCCGGGCCCGCTCGGCGGTGGAGGCAGGCCAGCCAGAGGACGGGGCCGCGGCCCTAGCCGAGCTCCAGGAGCTGGATGGCTGGCTGTTGGCCGCCCGCGAATCGGCGGAGCTGCGGGCGCAGCAGCGCCAGATGGGCCAGTCGTTGCTGCGCCTGCTCGCCGACCTGGGCTGGCCCCTGCCCGCTGGGGAGCTGACAGCAACCCCTTCGGAGTCACCCCCCCCGATCGGGCCAGGGGGACTCGCCTGGCCGGCGGCCTGGGCCTGGGCCGGGGTGTGCCTGGACCTGCCCCCGGCCGACCTGGTGGAGGCCTACCTCTACAGCTGGGTCGCCAACCAGATCAGCGCCGCCGTGCGCCTGGTGCCCTTAGGGCCCACCCAGGGCCAGCGGCTGCAACTGGCCCTGGCGCCCCTGCTGGCCGAGCGGGCCAACGCCCTGGCGGCCAGCGATCCCCGCCGTCTCTGGAGCGGTGGGGTGGGAGCGGGCCTGGCCCAGCTCAACCACCGGGAGCTGTATTCGCGCCTGTTCCGCAGTTGAGTGCAAGGGTCTGGCCAGGGCAGCCGGGCCAGGGGGCCCAGGCCCCTCGTCCGGCACCGCTTGACCCCAGGGATCCCCCCTGGGGGCGGCAGGGAACCGGGCCATAATTCGCCATGCTTTCCCTCTGGTTTGGGGCCTACGACCAGGGCCTGGCCTACGCCGGCCTGGCCTTAGGCACCCTCTTAACGCTGCGGATCCTCAATTTCGCCGACCTCACCGTGGATGGCTCCTTTGCCCTCGGCGGCGGGGCGGCGGCGGTGCTGATCAGCCAGGGGGTGCCGATCCCCTTGGCCCTGCTGGCGGCGGTGGCCTGCGGCGGCCTGGCCGGCCTGGTCACGGCCCTGATCCACACGCGCCTGGGGGTGAACGACCTGTTCGCCGGGATCCTCACCACCACCGGCCTGTATTCGATCACCCTGCGGCTGATGGGCCGCTCCAACATCCCCCTCACCGACCTACCGGCGGCCCTGGCCGGTTTGCCGGACCTGGGCCAGGGCAACGACGGCCGCTGGGCGATCGCCCTCACCCTGGTGGCCGCCGGCCTGGTGGGCCTAATCGCCCTGGTGCTGGCCACCGACCTGGGCCTGGCCCTGCGGGCGATCGGCAACAACCCGGTGATGGCTAGAACCAATGGCGTGAACCAGGGGCGGGGCCTGAGCGTCGGCCTGGCGGCCGGCAATGGCCTGGTGGCCCTGGCCGGGGCCCTGGTGGCCCTCTATCAGGGCTTCGCCGATGTCTCCATGGGCATCGGCTCGTTGATCCTGGGGCTGGGCATGGTGATCGTGGGCGAGGCGGTGCTGCGGCCCCGATCCGTGCCCTGGTCGTTGCTGGCGGTGGTGGTGGGGGCGATCCTGTTCCGCCTGCTGATCGCGGTTGCCCTGCAACTGGGCCTGGAACCCGTGGATCTCAAGCTGGCCACGGCCCTATTACTCCTGCTGGCCCTGGCCCTGGGGCGCCTGCGCCTGCCGGGCATGGCGGCGGCAGGACCTGGGACGGGTCTGGCCTCGGGCCCCGGTCCGGAGTCGGGACGATGAGCCTGGAGATCGAGGGGCTGGGCTGGGGCCATGGCCTGCCCGGCGGCGGCTGGCGCCAGTTGTTTGACGGCTTCCACCTCCACTGCCCTGGGGGTCAATTTCTGGTGGTGATCGGCAGCAACGGCTCCGGCAAATCCACCCTGCTCAACCTGATCGCCGGCAGCCTGCGGACCCAAGCCGGCACGATCAGCCTCGATGGCCAGCCCCTCCAGGGCCTGGCCGACCACCGCCGCGCCCGCCGGATCGGCCGGGTGATGCAAAACCCCCTCGAAGGCACGGCCCCTGGCCTGACCATCGCCGAAAACCTGCGCCTAGCTGAGGGCCGCCGCCACTCGCCGATTAGCTGGCGCGGCCTGGCCGGACTGCACCCGAGCCGGGCCGATCGCCGCCGCTATGGCGAGCTGCTCAACCAGTTGGGCCTGCCCCTGGCCGATCGGCTCGACACGCCCGTGGGCCAGCTTTCGGGCGGCCAACGCCAAACGATCAGCCTGGTGATGGCCACCCTGGGGCAGCCGCGGCTGCTCCTGCTCGATGAACACACCGCCGCCCTCGACCCCCAGGCCGCGGCGGCCGTGATCGCCCTCACCGACCGACTCGTGCGCCAGCTGGGCATCACCGCCTTGATGGTGACCCACAGCCTGGAGCAGGCCCTGGGCTACGGCGACCGGCTGGTGATGCTGGCTGCCGGCCAGATCGCCGGCGACTGGAGCGCCGAGGCCCGCCGCGGCCTCAGCCCGGAGCGATTGCGGGCCCTCTATGGCTCCGACAGAGTGGGCGGCCTGCCGCTTGATGCCCCATGACCCTTGCCCGTCGCGAGTTTCTAGGCCTGGTGGCGGCTGGAGCGGGCAGCAGCCTGCTACTGGCGGCCTGTGGCCCTTTGGGGGGACGCAAGCGGGTGGGCCCAACCATTGGCCTGCTGCAATTTGTTGATGCGGCGCCGCCGAATGCGGTGCGCCAGGGGTTCGTTGCGGCCCTAGCCAAGGCCGGCTACGACTCCGGCAAAACCGTCACCTACATCCAAAAGGATGCGGCGGGCGAACTGCCCAACACCAGCCTGGTGGTGAAGCAATTCCTGCGCGAGGGGGTGGACCTGATCCTGGCGATCGGCACCCCGCCCCTGCAGGCAGCCATGAAAGAAGCTCCCAGCAGCCTGCCGGTGGTGTTCTGCTACTGCTCGAACCCCTGGGGCGCCGGCGCCGGCACGCCCCCCGGCGGCGTCGGTCAACACAAGGCCAACGTGGTCGGCACGGTGGGCACCAACCCGGTGGGCAAGGAGCTCGACCTGGCCCGCCAGATCAACCCAGCCCTCAAAACGGTGGGGCTGATCTTTAATCCGGGTGAACCCAATTCCAGCTACGAAGCCAAGCTGCTCCAAAAGGAGGCCGCCAGCCGCGGCATCAGCGTGGAGGATCAGCCGGTGGCCAATTCCGGCGAGGTGCTGCAGGCGGCCCAGGCCCTGGCCGCCAAGAAGGTGGAGGCCTTTGTGAAAATCGGCGATTACGCCACGATTCAGGCCTTCAGCTCAATCTGCAAGGTGGGCCTGGCCAACAACATTCCTGTGTACTCGGTGGATCCGCCGGACATCGAGCTGGCGGGCTGCCTGGGGGTGATCGGCTGGACCTACGTCGATGACGGTGAGGCGGCCGGCCGGCTGGCGGTGCGCATCCTCAAGGGCGAATCCCCCGCCACCATGCCCTTTGAACCCCTCACCAAAACCACCCTGTTGCTCAATGGCGCCACCGCCAAGGCGATCGGCGTGAGCCTGCCCGAGGCCCTGGTCCAGCAGGCCGACACCCTGGTGAAGCCATGAGCAGCCGGCTGCGGGTGGGGGTGGCCGGACCGGTGGGGTCGGGCAAAACGGCCCTGGTGGAAGCCCTCTGCCGGCGGCTGCGCGACAGGCTGCAGCTGGCGGTGGTCACCAACGACATCTATACCCAGGAGGATGCCCAGTTCCTCACCCGGGCCGGGGCCCTGGAACCGGAGCGGATCCGCGGGGTGGAAACGGGCGGCTGCCCCCACACGGCAATCCGGGAAGACTGCTCGATTAACCGGGCTGCGGTGGAGGAGCTGGAGCGGGCCTTCCCAGGCCTGGACCTGGTGTTGGTCGAAAGCGGCGGCGACAACCTGGCCGCGAGCTTCAGCCCCGAACTGGTGGACCTCTGCATCTACGTGATCGATGTGGCGGCCGGCGACAAGATCCCCCGCAAGGGCGGGCCCGGCATCACCCGCTCCGACCTGCTGGTGATCAACAAGGTGGACCTGGCCCCGATGGTGGGCGCCAGCCTGGCCGTGATGGAGCAGGACACCGAACGGATGCGGGGCGGCCGGCCCTGGTGCTTCACCAACCTGCGCAGCGGCGAAGGCCTCGACCAGGTGGAGGCGTTTTTGTTGCAACAGCTACCAAATTGAGGCCAAAGGCCGGCTCGCCGCCGCCGGATTGTGCGTGGATGGGCAAATTGTATGAATGGATACAAAGTGCCTGGAGGCACACTCCCTACCTTCGGAAAACCGCTGTTTCGCGGATTTCCAAGAGGAGTTCTTTCTGATGAAGACCTTGTCGATGCGCCAAGCGTCCCGCGTGCTTTTCGGCGGCGCGGCCCTGCTGGCCACGTCCGTGTCCCTCGTCGCCTGTGGCGGCGGTGAGCAGACCGCCGAGGGTGGCAAGTTCGACGGCGAAGTGAAGGTCGGCATCCTTCACTCCCGCTCCGGCACCATGGCCATCTCCGAGAACACGGTGGCCGAAGCCGAGTTGATGGCGATCGAAGAGATCAACGCCGCCGGTGGTGTCACGATCGACGGCAAGAAGCTGAAGATCGTTCCCGTTGAAGAAGATGGTGCCTCCGATTGGCCCACCTTCGCCGAGAAGTCGAAGAAGCTGATCGACCAAGACAAGGTTGCCGTTGTCTTCGGTGGCTGGACCTCCGCCAGCCGCAAGGCCATGCTGCCGGTGTATGAGGCCAAGGACGCCTTCCTCTACTACCCGATCCAGTACGAAGGTCAGGAGTGCTCGAAGAACATCTTCTACACCGGCGCTACCCCCAACCAGCAGGCCGAGCCCGCTGTTGAGTGGCTGCTGAAGAACAAGGGCAAGGACTTCTTCCTGGTTGGTTCGGACTACGTGTACCCACGTACCGCCAACACGATCATGAAGGAGCAGCTCAAGGTCCAGGGCGGCAAGCTGGTGGGTGAGGACTACCTGCCCCTCGGCAACACCGAAGTGGCTCCGATCATCGCCAAGATCAAGCAGGCCCTGCCCAAGGGTGGCGTGATCGTCAACACCCTCAACGGCGATAGCAACGTTGCCTTCTTCAAGCAGATGAAGGCCGCGGGCATCACCCCCGCCAACGGCTACTCGATCATGAGCTTCTCGATCGCCGAAGAGGAGATCGCCGCCATTGGTCCTGAGTACCTCGAAGGCACCTACGCCGCCTGGAACTTCTTCCAGAGCCTCGACACCCCCGCCTCCAAGAAGTTCACCGCCGACTTCAAGGCCAAGTACGGCGAGAAGCGGGTCACCAGTGACCCTGCTGAAGCTGCCTACGCCATGGTCTACCTGTGGGCCAAGGGTGCTGAGAAGGCCAATAGCGTCGACAACGCCAAGGTGCGCGAAGCCCTGATCGGCGTCAAGTTCGATGCTCCTGAGGGCCCGGTCGAAGTGCAGCCCAACCACCACATCTCCAAGCTGGTGCTGATCGGCGAAGTTCAGAAGGACGGCATGTTCAAGATCCTCGAGAACAAGGGTGTGGTGAAGCCCCTGGCCTGGAACCAGTTCGTTCCTGAAACCAAGGGTTACACCTGCGATTGGACCCAGAAGCGTCCTGACGCCGGCAAGTTCAAGATGTGATTTCGCCTGGGGACCAAGCCCTCGGGCCCTAGTCCCCAATCGAAACACTCAACAGCTTGGGGGGGAGAGCAATCTCCCCCCTTTTTCAATTCAAATCAACCTCTGAATCCAGTGGTCACTGCCCCTGTCTTGCTTGAGAGGGTTGGTGGCACTGCTTCGTCCACCTTTGCCTGATCCCTGCAGGTCGCAATGGATCTTCTTTACGAAACACTCTTCAATGGCCTGGCCATTGGTTCTGTTCTGGTGCTAGCAGCCCTGGGACTGGCCGTGGTTTTTGGTCTGATGGGTGTCATCAACATGGCCCATGGCGAGTTGATGATGCTCGGTGCTTACACCACCTTTGTGGTGCAGAACATCTTCAAGGCCGTGGTGCCTGAAGCCCTCTTCCCGATTTACATCCTGGTGGCCATTCCCCTGGCCTTTGTGGTCAGCGGCCTGGTTGGTTTGCTCCTGGAGAAAACGGTGATTCGCCGTCTTTACGGACGGCCCCTAGAAACCCTGCTGGCCACCTGGGGTGTGAGTTTGATCCTGCAACAATTCGTGCGTTCGGTCAGCAGCGCCTTTGCCCTCGGCCTGCTGGTAACCGTGGTCGGCGGGTTGCTGATCCCGCGGCTCACGCCCAAATCCTGGTGGCAACAGCGTTGGACACCCCTGCTTGGCTCAGGCAGCTGGATCGGCTCCGGCCTGGTGGGCATTGTGCTGGCCTCGGTTCTCGGCCAGCAACGGGTGTTTGACCAGCCCTGGTTCAGCGCCCGCAACATCGATGTGACCGCGCCCACCTGGCTGCGCGGCTCGATTGATGTGGGCGCGGTGAACATGCCGACGGCCCGCCTCTTCATCATTGCCCTCACGGCCATTGCCCTGATTGGGGTGACCTGGTTCCTGCAAAAGAGTGTCTGGGGCATTCGCATCCGGGCCGTCACCCAGAACCGCTCGATGAGTAGCTGCCTGGGCATCCCCACCGAAAAGGTGGACGCCCTCACCTTCCTGATCGGCTCCGGCCTAGCGGGTGTGGCCGGCGTGGCCGTCACCCTGCTCGGTTCCGTCGGACCCAACCTGGGCGGCAATTACATCGTCGACTGCTTCATGGTGGTGGTGCTCGGCGGCGTCGGCAAATTGGCCGGCACGGTGCTGGCCGCCCTCGGCATCGGCGTGCTCAGCTATCTGATCGGCTCCGGCTCCCTGCTCTTGGTCTGGCCGGCCATGCCCGCTGGACTGAATGAGCTGATCACCTTCTTTGCCACCACCTCGATGGCCAAGGTCTTGGTCTTCGCCCTGATTGTGGTGTTCCTGCAGGTCAGACCAGCCGGTCTGTTCCCGCAGAAGGGTCGCATGGTGGAGGCCTAATCGATGGCGGATGTCTTCTCCTCCCGCAACCTGCGCCGCAGCCTGCCCTGGCTGGTGATCGTGGTGGCCGCCCTGGTGCTACCGGCGGTGCTGCCCCCCTTCCGGCTCAACCTGCTGGGCCGCTTCCTGTCCCTGGGCATCGTGGCCCTTGGCATTGATCTGATCTGGGGCTACACGGGCATGCTCAGCCTGGGCCAGGGCATCTTTTTTGCCCTCGGCGGCTATGCCCTTGGCATGTATCTGCAGCTCGACAGCCTGGAACCGGGCCAGTTGCCGGAGTTCTTTGGCCTGTATGGGGTCAAGAGCCTGCCGGCCTTCTGGCAACCTTTCAATTCACCGGTGTTCACCTTTTTCGCCATCTGGGTGATTCCGGCCCTGGTGGCAGGCCTGCTCGGCTACCTGGTGTTCCGCAACCGCATCAAGGGGGTCTACTTCTCGATCCTCACCCAGGCGGCCCTGCTGGTGTTTTTTAACTTCTTCAATGGCCAGCAGAAGTTGATCAACGGCACCAATGGCCTCAAGACCGACACGGCCCAAATTTTTGGGGTCCTGGTTGGTAGCGATGGCATGCAGCGCACCCTGTTCTGGATCACGCTGGTGCTGGTGATCGGCGCCTGGTTCCTCTGCCGCTGGCTCACCACCGGTCGCTTCGGCGATGCCCTGGTGGCGATCCGCGACGATGAACCGCGCCTGCGCTTCACCGGTTACAACCCCACGGCCTACAAAACCGTGGTGTTTGCCGTGGCCGGCGGCCTGGCCGGCATTAGCGGCGCCCTTTACACGGTGCAATCGGGCATTGTCTCGCCCCAGTTCATGGCGGTGCCCTTTTCGATCGAGATGGTGATCTGGGTCGCCGTCGGCGGCCGAGGCACCTTGATCGGGGCGATTCTGGGGGCCTTGCTGATCAATTTCGCCAAGAGCTTGATCAGCGAACAGCTGCCAGAAACCTGGCTGTTCATCCAGGGGGGCCTGTTCCTGCTGGTGGTGACCGCCCTGCCCGATGGCCTGGTGGGCTGGTGGCGCCAAGGGGGCCCGGGCCGCCTAATCGCCATGGTGGGCTTACCGCAGCGCTCGCTCACCTATCCGGCCCTGGATCTCGACCCCGAGGTCCAGGCGGAACAGAGCCAGTTCGAGGCCCAAGGCTCTGAGTCCCAAGGCTCCCAAGGAGGTGCGCAATGAATCTGCTCGAACTGCGGGGCGTGAGCGTCAGTTTTGATGGCTTTCTGGCCCTCAATGACCTCAATCTCCAGCTCGCCCCCGGGGAATTGCGGGCCGTGATCGGTCCTAACGGCGCCGGCAAGACCACCTTCCTCGATGTGATCACCGGCAAGGTGAAACCCACCAAAGGGGATGTGTTTTTCCGGGGCAAGTCGTTGGTGGGCCAGAGCGAACACCGCATCTCGCGCTTGGGCATCGGCCGCAAATTTCAGACCCCGCGGGTGTACCAAAACCTCTCGCCCCGGCGCAACCTGGAGCTGGCCGTGCGCGGTCCCCATAGCCCCTTGGATCTGCTGTTCAGTCCCCTGAGCAGCGAGCAACGGGATCGGGTCCAACACCTGCTCGGAGTTGTCGGCCTGGAATCCCATGCAGCCCAACAATCCGGCGGCCTCTCCCACGGCCAAAAGCAGTGGCTGGAGATCGCCATGTTGGTGGCCCAGGATCCCGAGTTGCTCCTAGTGGATGAACCGGTAGCCGGCCTCACCGATGAGGAAACCGAGCGCACCGGCGAATTGTTGCGCCAACTGGCCGGCGACCACACCGTGCTGGTGATTGAGCACGACATGGACTTCATCCGCGATCTGCAGGCGCCGGTCACGGTGCTGCATGAGGGCCACGTGCTCTGTGAAGGCTCGATGGAGCAGGTGCAGATCGACCCACGGGTGATTGAGGTGTATCTCGGCAGCGAAACCCAGGAGGCCCCATGACCAGTCAGAACCTGGTACAGACCAACAACCAGGCGGGCGGCCCGGGCTCCACCCCAGGGTCCAACCTGCTGCAATTGCGCGGGCTGAATGTCTATTACGGCGAGAGTCACATCCTGCGCGATGTGGATCTGAGCGTGGCCCCGGGCCAGATGGTGTGCCTGATCGGCCGCAATGGCGTTGGTAAAACCACCCTGCTCAAAACCGTGATCGGCCTGCTGCGCCAGCGCAGCGGCTCGGTGCAATTAGACGAGCGGGAGCTCTCGCCCCTGGCGCCCCACCAGCGGGCCCGCAGTGGCATCGGCTACGTGCCCCAGGGCCGGGAAATCATTCCCCAACTGACGGTGCGCGAAAACCTGCTGCTCGGTCTCGAAGCCCTGCCCGGCGGCCTAGGCAAGACCCGCCACATCGATCCGCTGGTGTTCGACCTGTTTCCGATCCTGGAGAAGTTTCTCAACCGCCGCGGCGGCGACCTCTCCGGCGGCCAGCAACAGCAACTGGCGATCGCCCGGGCCCTGCTCGGTAAACCCAGGCTCTTGCTGCTGGATGAACCCACAGAAGGCATCCAGCCCTCGGTGGTGTTGGACATCGAGCGGGCCGTGCGCCGCATCATCGAAACCACGGGCATCAGCGTGCTGCTGGTGGAGCAACACCTCCACTTCGTGCGCCAGGCCGACTGGTACTACGCGATGCAAAAGGGAGGCGTGGTGGCCAGCGGCCCCACCGGTGAGCTCAGCAAGGAGGTTGTGGATCGCTTCTTGAGTGTTTAAGGAGCGCTGAGATTCAGGCTGGCCCAGGTTACTGGGCTGGCTTGGACCAGGCACAAATGAAGCCAGAAAAGCATTAAGATTTTTTGGCGATCTTGCGATCATCAAAATCGCCATGCCGGCATAGGTTGTCATGCAAACGTCCAAGCCAGGCGCCTGGATCTTTGCCCATTTTCACCTCTTTACGTCCGTCGAAATAAAAGAGAACCTGCCAGCTCGTATCGCCCTTGCGCCCTTCTGCAGAAGCTGCATTACGAACTGAAGTGCCGTAAAGGTTGTCGTACTTGGGCCACTTCGGCTCATCGGGAATGCTGCAAATCGCGTTCACCTCAAGCAATTGCTCCGGCTGGCCGCCGCCGCTGATCTTGACAACGCCATCAAACAGGCCATTGGGTTCTCCGCCGCGGAAGGGCTCGACCAGCACCACCCGCTGCTCACCCACTTGAACCAGCAGATCGCCGGGCTTGGCGCTGGACTGGGGCTGCTCCCTTGTGAACCAGCCACAGCCCGTGAGGGCCATCAGGCCCACTAGGCCCAGGCCGCGCCCCATCCCGATGGGAAGGCGGGGGAGGCCTCGCTTGCCGCTGACTTGGCTCCCCATCCCAGTTCTTCCCAGAGACAATCCAACCTATCGAGCGGGCGGCAAGGCTGATGCCCACTTAGCGCCGGGGCTAGGCGAGGGGGCTAGGCGAGCCCAGGCCTAGGCCAGCAGGCTGCGCCAGAACGATTCCGCAAGGGCGCTGGCCCAGCCAGGGTCGCCAGCCGGCTGGCCGGCTGCTCCCACGGCCTGGCCATTCACAGCCCGAATCGGCCGACAGCCCAGGCTGTTGAGCAACAGGGCCGCGCTGACTGAAGTCTTGGTTGGATCGTTAATGGAGTCGTTGGTTGGGTCCTTGATGGGGTCGTTGATTGGCCGGAGCAGGAGCCCAGGATCGAGCGTTGCTTCCCGCACCAGACCGAGCTCCAGGGCCCGGCCCCGCATCACCCCCGGCAGGCAGCCACTGGCCAAGGGCGGTGTCAGCCAGGTGCCTCCCGTGCACACCAAGAGGTTGGCCGTGGCGCCACAGCAGAGTTCCCCACCCGTGCCCAGCAGCAGGGCCTCCTCGGCTCCGGCGCTGCGGGCCTCGCGCCGGGCCTGGATCGCCTGGCCATAGGCAAAGGTTTTGCACTGGCTCAAGAGGCTGGTGCCCTGGCGCCGTTCCAGCTGGCTGATCCACACCGTGACTGGCCGGAAGCTGGGCTGCAGCGGCGTGAACTGCAACCAGAAGCGGTGCGGCAGGGGCGGCTCGCCCTCGGCGGGCAGATCAATGCCCCGGCCTGGGGCAGAACCCCGGCTCCAGTTCAGGCGCAAGGCACCGTCCAAGGGCCTGCCCCCAGCCTGGGAACGCGCCAAGGCCGCCGCAATCAGGGGCTCGAGACCTTGGCGGTTGGGGGGAGGTTCCATGCCCAGGAGGGCGGCTGAGCGGCGCCAACGCTCGAGATGGGCGTCCAGCAGCCGGGGTTGCCCCTGCTCCACGAGCACCGTTTCAAACAGGCCATCGGCCAGGGTCAGGCCGCGATCATCAAGGGGCAGGCCCAACTGGTTCGGCCGGCCCCACTGGCCCCGCTCCGCCGGCTGGCTGGGATCGCCAATCCAGGCGATCGGCTGGGCCAGGGGCGCGCCAACCGAAGCAGGGCTGGGGTCAAGGTCCCCCGAGGTGGCTGCACCTGCTGGCATCGCTGGGCCCTTTGGCAGGTCCTGGCCGTCTGGGCTTCCTGAACCGCCCTTCATGCCAGGGCCTCCAGCAGGGGTTGCAGTTTCCAGCCCAGTTCCTCCGCTTCGCTGGCCGGATCGGAATCGGCCACGATGCCGCAGCCGGCGTGAACCCGCAGCCGCTGGCCCTTGACCATGACGCTGCGGATCAGGATGTTGCTATCGAAGCTGCCATCGGCGCCGAGGCGGAACAGGGACCCGCAGTAGGGGCCCCGCGGCACCGGCTCCAGCCCACTCAAGCGTTGGCAGGCGCGCACCTTGGGGGCGCCCGTGATCGAGCCCCCCGGCCAGCTGGCCCGCAGCAGGTCCACCAGGCCCAGGCCAGGCCGCAACTGGCCGCGCACCACCGAGGTGAGGTGGTGCACCTGGCGGTAACTCTCCAGCCCCACCAGCTGGTCGACCCGGATCGAGCCCGGCTGGCAGACCCGGCCCAGGTCATTGCGCATCAGGTCGACGATCATCACGTTCTCGGCCCGGTCCTTGGGGTGGGTAACCAAATCGGCAGCGGCATCGGCATCGGCCAGGGGATCGCTGCTGCGGGGGCGGGTGCCCTTGATCGGCCGGGTCTCGACGGCGCCGCTGGCCGAAACCTGAAGAAACCGTTCCGGCGAGGCCGACAGCACCGCCTCCAGGCTGCCGAGGGCGTCAACGCTGGCGGCACTGCGGCCGCCAATCGCCAGGCCGGAGAAAGGGGCCGGGCAGTGGCGGCGCAACTGGCCATAGAGGGCCAGGGGATCGGCGGGGGCCGCCAAAACCTGCTCACAGCAAGCACTGAGGTTGGCCTGAAACAGGTCGCCCCTGGCGATCAACGCGCGCACCAGGTCCACCTGCTCGGCGAAGCGGGCGGGGCTGGTGTGCCAGTGCCAGGCCGCCACGGCGATACCGGCGGGTTCGGGGGGTGCCTGGCTCGGTAGGGCTTCGATCACGGCCGCAAGCTCGTTGAACAGGGTGCTGTCACTGCCCTCCAGCCAGAGCCGTTGCTCTTGCTGATCGAACCGCAGCACCGGGTCATGGCGGGCCGCCCAGAGCACGGCCATGTCGCTCTGGCGCCAATGGTCGCCCGGTTCCACCCAGGCACCGGCCCCGTAGGCCAACCAGCCCATCCAGTGGCCGCCGCCCGCCGCCAGGGCCGCCAAGGCCCCAAAGGGGTCCTGATCGCGGCACTCCACCAGCTCCCGCGGCGCCACCCCGAGCACACTCCAGCGGCCCAGGTCCGTGCCGTCCCCATCGAGCCACACCAACCCTTCCCGGCCGAAGCATTCGGCCAGGGCCCAGGCCAGCGGCCAGGGATCCCGCCAGGGCAGCTCCAGGCGCCCCATCAGCCCTGGTGGCGGCCCTGGCGGCCCAAGGGGGTGGCCAGCTCCGGATGGCCCGCCTCAATCAGGGCGGCATCGCGAATGCGGCAGCTGTCGCAAACACCGCAGGGCTCGCTGCCGCCGCTGTAGCAACTCCAGGTTTCGGCGATCGGCACCCCCAGCCGCAGGGCCTCGGCCACGATGCGGGTCTTCTGCCACTCCACCAGGGGGGCCCAGAGCTGGGCGCCCCGGCCTTCCCGGCCGGCCTTGCTGGCCAGAGCGGCCAGGGTCTGGAAGGCCTCCAGATAATCGGGCCGGCAATCGGGGTAGCCGGAGTAATCCACCGCATTCACCCCCAGCACCAACCGCTCGGCGCCGCGGGCCTCAGCCAGGCTCAGGCCCAGGGCGATGAACACGGTGTTGCGGCCCGGCACGTAGGTGGACGGAATCACCCCGGCCTCCACCCCCTCGCTGGGCAGGGCGATGGCGGCATCGGTAAGCGACGAGCCGCCCCAGGCCGCCAGGTTGACGGCAATTGTGTGGTGTTCGGCCAGACCCAGCTCCCCAGCCAACCGATCGGCTGCCACCAGTTCGCGGCGATGGCGCTGGCCGTAGTCGAAGGAGAGGCCGATGACCCGATGGCCCGCCTCCACCGCCAGGGCCGCCGCCGTGGCCGAATCAAGCCCGCCGGAGAGCAGGGCGATGGTGGTGGGGGTGCTCAAGGACAGGACATAACAGGGAAGCCGGAGCCAGGGCTGGCCTTCCCCATGATGGCGCCGCAAAGCGCCGCAACCAGGGCCCCAGCACCCGCTTGCACCGGGCTAGGTAGGGCGGCTGGCCCGCCCCCAAGCCCGCTCAGCGCACGCCCAGCCATTTATGGGTCTGCAAGCTGAGGCGCCAATCGGGCCGGGCCTGCACAAAGGCGACCGCAAGCTGCTGGCCCTCGGGGCAGTCGTAGCCGGGTTGCAGCAGTAACAGGGGGCCAGGGGATGGGCCCGACATGCCGGCAGACGGGGCCCTCACAGGCCGGGCGGTGGCAACGGCAGCCATGGCCAGGGCGAAGTCCAGATCGGCAGGGCCGTGCACCACCACCTTGAGCTCATCGCAGCGGGCCAACAGCTCAACTGTGGGCGGCCGATGGGGCTTGGGGGAGAGGGTGATCCAGTCGAAACGACCGCCCAGGGCGTTGACGCCGCTGGTTTCCAGGTGCAGGGGCAGGCCGGCGGCGTCCAGGGCGGCGCAGAGGGGCCCCAGGTCGTGTTCGAGCGGTTCCCCACCGGTGATCACCACAAAGCCGGCTCCGGCGGTGGCTGCCCGGCGAACCTCAGCCACAAGCTCGCTGAGCAGGCGCTGGGGATGGCTCTGGGCAGGCCAGGAGTGCTTGGTGTCACACCAGGGGCAGCCCACCGAGCAGCCGGCTAGACGGATGAAGAAGGCACTGCGGCCGACATGGGCCCCCTCCCCCTGGAGGGAGTGGAAGGTTTCCACCACCGGCAGGCAGGGGCCGGATGGGTCGATCACCACGGCTCAGGCCGCCAACAGCTGCTCCTCGGACCGGGCCGGCAGCCGCTGCTGGGCCGCCTCGATCAGGCCCCGGAACAGGGGGTGGGGCCGGCCGGGGCGCGAGAGGAATTCGGGGTGGAACTGGCAGGCGGTGAAGAAGGGATGGCCCTTGAGCTCAATCAGTTCCACCAGCCGGCCATCGGGGGAGGTGCCGCTGATCTGATAGCCCGCTTCCACAAAGGCCGTGCGGTAAGCGTTGTTGAACTCATAGCGGTGACGGTGGCGTTCGTAGACCACCTCCTCGCCGTAGAGCTCCTGGCCCAGGGTGCCGGCCGCCAGGCGGCAGGGATACACCCCCAGGCGCATGGTGCCGCCCAGGTCGACCACATCCTGTTGCTCGGGCAGCAGGTTGATCACCGGGTGGGGGGTGTGGGGATCGAGCTCGGCGCTGGTGGCGCCCACCAGGCCGGCCTGGTTACGGGCCCACTCGATCACGGCGCACTGCATGCCCAGGCACAGGCCCAGGAATGGCACCTGCTGCTCCCGGGCCCAGCGGATCGCCGCCACCTTGCCATCGACGCCGCGGTTGCCGAAGCCCCCCGGCACCACCACCGCATCCATGCCCTGCAGCAGGGCCTCCGCCCCTTGGCTTTCGATTTTTTCGGCGCTCACCCAATGGAGATCCAGGCAGGCATCCCGGTCGATGCAGGCATGGCGCAGGGCCTCCACCACCGAGAGGTAGGCATCATTGAGCTGCACGTACTTGCCAACCAGGGCCACCTTCACGGCCCGGCCGGGGTTGCGCAGCTTGTGCACCAGTTCGGCCCAGCGGGCCATGTCGCTGTCGCGATCCTCCAGGCCCAACACCTCGAGCACCTGGCGGCTAAGGCCTTCGCTCTCCATGGCAATCGGCACCGCATAGATGCTGTCGGCATCGAGGGCCTGGATCACCGCCTTGGTGGCCACGCCGCAGAAGCCACCGATCTTGGCCTTGAGGTCTTCGCTGATCGGCCGATCACTGCGGCAGACCAGCACATCGGGCTGGATGCCGATCGAGCGCAGCTCCTTGACAGAATGCTGGGTGGGCTTGGTCTTGAGTTCGCCCGAGGTGCCAATGAAGGGCAGCAGGGTTACGTGCACATAGGCCAGGTCGTTGCGGCCGACATCGCCGCGGAATTCGCGAATCGCCTCGAGAAACGGCAGGGATTCGATATCACCCACTGTGCCGCCGATCTCGGTAATCACCACATCGGCGCCGCTATTGGCGGCCACCCGCTTGATGCGTTCGCGGATCTCACCGGTGATATGGGGGATCACCTGCACGGTGCCACCGTTGTAGTCACCGCGCCGTTCCTTATTGATCACCGATTGATAGATCGAGCCCGTGGTCACGCTGTTCAGGCGCGACATGGCCGTGTCGGTGAAGCGCTCGTAGTGGCCGAGGTCGAGGTCGGTTTCGGCGCCATCCTCGGTAACAAACACCTCGCCGTGCTGATAGGGGCTCATCGTGCCCGGATCAACGTTGAGGTAGGGGTCGAGCTTGAGGATCGACACGCTGTAGCCCCGGGACTTGAGCAACCGCCCCAGGCTTGCCGCCACGATCCCCTTGCCGATGCTGGACACCACGCCGCCGGTCACGAAGACGAATTTGGCCATGGCACCTCGGGCGAAGCCCCAATTTATCGGTTGATGACAAAGACCCGGTAGCCCGGGCCAGCCAAGACCTGGGGCCCCTGGGTGAGGGGCCAGGCCGCACCAAACCGGGTTTCAGCCCTCCAGGAGGCTGCGCAGCATCCAGGCGGTCTTTTCATGGACCTGCAGCCGCTGGGTGAGCAGGTCGGCGCTGGGCTGGTCGCCGTACTCATCGGCTAGGGCGAAGACAGCCCGGGCGGTGCGAGCCACGGCCTCATGGCCGAGCACCAGTTCGCGAACCATGGCGGTGGCAGCGGGGATGCCCTGGGTTTCGCTGATCGAGGCCAAGTTGGCAAAGTTGGCTCCGCCAAAGGGGGCGGGACAGCCAAGCGAGCGGATTCGCTCAGCAATCCCATCGAGGGCATCCCAGAGTTCGTTGTACTGCCCCTCAAACATCAGGTGCAGGGTGTTGAACATTGGCCCCGTCACGTTCCAATGGAAGCCGTGGGTCTTGCCGTAGAGCACGAAGGTGTCAGATAGCAGGCCCCCCAACCCTTCTGCAATCTTGAGGCGCTGCTCCTCGGCCAGGCCAATATCAATCGGTTGGGCGCTGCTGGAGAGCGGAGCGGCGGCGGTCATAGACGAGAGAGCGCAATGGACGGCCCCACCAGGGGCAACAGCAACGTTCTAGCCCAAGGCAACGCTGCCCGTCAGTGGCCGCAGCCCCGAAAGGGGCCTGCTAAGGGTCCCAACGCCTCAATCGCCTTCGGTCCAGGTGCTAGCCACATGCAGCTCCTCGAGCTGCTTCGGGCTCACATCCGCCGGCGCCTGGGTCATCAGGCAGCGGGCTTGCTGGGTTTTGGGGAAGGCGATCGTGTCGCGAATCGACTCCTCGCCCGCCAGCAGCATCACCATGCGATCGAGGCCGAAGGCCAGGCCGCCGTGGGGCGGGGCGCCCATGTCGAGGGCCTCCATCAGGAAGCCGAACTGGCGGTTGGCCTCCTCCAGGGGCAGGCCGATCGTTTCCAGCACCTGGCGCTGCAGGGCCGAATCGTGGATGCGCAGGGAGCCGCCGCCCAGCTCCAGGCCATTGAGCACCAGGTCGTAGGCCTGGGCCCGGGCCGTGGGCAGGGTGGCGGCCCACTGGGCCGGATCGCTGCCGAGGTCGGCAACGTTCGGAGCGCAGAAGGGGTGGTGCAACGCTTCGAAGCGGTTTTCGCCGGCGTTGAACTCAAACATCGGGAAATCGACCACCCACAGGAAGTTCCAGGCGGCATTGGCCTGATCAGCGGCCACCAGGCCCAACTCCTTGGCCAGGAACTGGCGCACCCGGTCGAGGGCCTTATTCACCGTGGCCGTGTCACCGGCCCCAAAGAGCAGCAGGGTGCCGGGCACGGCGCCGGTGCGCTCGAGCAGCTCGGCCTTGGCCTCGGCCGAGAGGTTGTCCTTGATGGCGCCAATCGTGTCGATCTCGCCGCCCTCGCGCACGCGGATGAAGGCCAGGCCGCCGGCTCCGGCCTTTTGGGCCTCACTGAACACATCGCCGCCGGGCTTGATGCGCACGTTGCTGAGGGCCTCATTGCCGCCGGGCACGGCGATGCACTTCACCGAGCCCCCGGCCGCCACGGCGCCGGAGAACACCTTGAAGCCCATGCCGGCCACCAGGTCGCTGACGTTCACCAGCTCCATGCCGTAGCGGGTGTCGGGCCGGTCGGTGCCGTAGCGGTCCATGGCCTCGTGCCAGGTGAGGCGCGGGAAGGGCTGGGGCAGCTCGATGCCCTTCACGGCCTTCCAGATCGCACAGATCAGCTGTTCGTTGAGGGCCAGGATCTGCTCCTGGTCCATGAAGCTCATCTCCATGTCCAGCTGGGTGAACTCCGGCTGGCGATCGGCGCGCAGGTCTTCGTCGCGGAAGCAGCGGGCCACCTGGTAATAGCGCTCCAGGCCGCCCACCATCAGCAGCTGCTTGAACAGCTGGGGCGACTGGGGCAGGGCGAACCATTCGCCACCACAAACCCGTGACGGCACCAGATAGTCGCGGGCGCCTTCGGGGGTGGAGCGGGTCAGCACCGGCGTTTCCACCTCGATGAAGCCCTGGTCTTCGAGGAAGCGGCGGGCGGTTTGGATCGTGAGGTGGCGCAGGCGCAGGTTGCCGTTCATGCGCTCGCGGCGCAGGTCGAGGTAGCGGTGGCGCAGGCGCAGCTCTTCGCGGGTGTTCTCCTCGTCGTGCACCGACACCGGGAACGGCAAGGTGCCCTTCACCGCGTTGAGCACGGTGATGGTGCTGGCCAGCACCTCGATCTGGCCGGTAGCCAGGCGCTCGTTGATCGATTCAGCCGGACGGGCCCGCACCCGACCGTTCACCTGCAGCACCGTTTCACTGCGCAGGTGTTCGGCCACGGCGAAGGCTTCGGCGCCCAGATCCGGATCCACCGTGATCTGCACGGTGCCGCTGCGGTCGCGCAGGTCGATGAAGATCACGCCGCCATGGTCCCGGCGCCGGTCCACCCAGCCGCACACGCTCACGTCCTGTCCGATGACGTCCTGAGCCAGATCACTGCGCAGATCGCCGCACCCGTGGCTGCGCATGGTGGAACCCGAAATCAATTGGCGAGTTTCCCATGGCGAGCGGGAGCTGCCAGGCCCCAGGGGGTTTGCCCCTGGCCGGGGCAGGGGGCAGCACGCCTCAAGGGCGCCGGTAGAAGGGCCGTTTCACCACAGTGGCCGGGGCGGCCTTGCCGCGGATCTCCACCGCCAGTTCGGTGCCCAGCTTGGCGGCATCGCTGGGCACATAGGCCAGGGCGATCGCCTCCCCCAAGCTGGGGGACCAGGTGCCGCTGGTAATCACCCCAACCGGCTGGCCATCCCGCAACACCGGATAGCCATGGCGGGCGATGGCCCGGCCCTGGAGCTTCAGGCCCACCAGCCTCCTGGTGACCCCCTCGGCGCTCTGGCGCTCGAGCACCTCGCGGCCGATGAAGGGTTTGGGCATCTCCAGGTGCACCAGCCAGCCCAGGCCCGCCTCCAGGGGGGTGGTGCTGGCGTCCATCTCGCTGCCATAGAGGTGCATGGCCGCCTCCAGCCGCAAGCTGTCGCGGGCGCCCAGGCCGCAGGGCACCACGCCTTCATCGAGCAGTTGCTGCCAGAGGGCCAGGCCGGCCTCTAGGCCCAACAACAGCTCGAAACCGTCCTCGCCGGTGTAGCCGGTGCGTCCCACAAACAGGTCGGCGCCGGCGGCGGCCCCCTGGGCCGTGCCGGCTAGGCGCAACGGGCGATGGCCAAAGCGGGGCAAACCGGCCAGGGACACGCCGCTCAGGGCTTCCAGGCGGCTTGCCGCGTCAGGGCCCTGCAGGGCCAGCAGCACGCCCTCACCCTTGTGATCGCTGACTTCGATGCCCTTGGGCTCCAGCTGGGCCCGGATCCAGGCCGTGTCGGCCTCAGCGCAGGCCGCATTGATCACCAACAGCAGCCCGTCGGTTTCGGCGCCGGCAGGCTCCTCTACAGCCACCCGGCCCTGGTCGTAGACGATCAGGTCATCGCGGATGCCGCCCGCTTCGTTCAGCAAGACCGTGTAGCAGGCCTCACCGGGGCCGATGCGAAACAGGTCGGTGGGCACCAGGGCCTGGAGGGCATCCTTAGCGCCATCGCCGCGCAGGCGCAGCACCCCCATGTGGGAGATATCGAACAGGCCGCAGCCGCTACGTACCGCCTGGTGCTCCGCCACCAGACCGCCAAACTGCACCACCATCTCCCAGCCGGCGAAGGGCACCAGGCGTCCGCCCGCCGCCCGGGCGGCCTCGAACAGGGGCGTGCGCCGCAGACCAGGAGCAGCGCCGTGGTCCGGGCCCGAAAGGCCTGGGGAGGCTCCCGGGGACGGGTCAGCCAGCGGGACGTCGGCCATGGCAGCACTGCCGCTCAGATCGAGCGGATCCTATGGAGCCCAGTTCAAACCTGGCCGGCCGCAAGCCCGGGGCCAACGGACACCAGCGTCGCCATCGCAAAGAGATCACCAAGAGATGGCGAAGCGATCGCTAACCCTGGAGGGGGCAGGTTGGTTTCCTAGCGATCCATGCCTAGCTTGAGCGGCCAGGATCAAGCCCTGCATGGGTTATCGCCCCAGCTGCCGCAGTTGCCGCCATTGCACCCCTGGCAACGGGGTGGAGATGGGCTGGTGCCAGCTGCGCCGCCTGGCGATCCACCCGGACCTGGCCTCGGAGGTCTGGTGTCACCACTGGATGGCGCCGACCAAGCCACTGCCCGTGCTCACCGAGGGGGTGCTGCCCCAGCCAGTCCGCCAAGATCGCCAGCTCGCCCTGAGCGAATTACTCAACTGAGCGGCAAAGCGGCCCTAACCACCGGCAACCCCAGCCTTGCGACGCCCTAGGCCCCCAAGCTTCCGTAACAATCCATACCAAAGGCCGGGTTGGCCGGGTCACCTGTATCCCAGCTGCCACCGCCAGGCCCACCCGGGTGTGATACTGGTTTCAATAAATCGATACGTGAGGGTGGGTGGTTGTCCGCAACGCTGAGCCTGGCATCGCCGGTTGATCTAATTTCCGCCCAGGTGGAGTGTGAACGGCTCGCCTATCCCACCGGGGCCGAAATCTTTACCAGCGGTGAGCGGGCCGCTGCCATCTTTGGTGTGCTGCAGGGTCTGGTCGAGCTAATCGATACGGGCGGGAACCGCCTTTGTTATCGCCCCGGTGAGGTATTCAGCTATCAGGACATTGCCTGGCGCGAAGGCCGCTACCGCAATGACGCCGTAGCCCGCACGCCCGTGGAGCTCGTGAAACTCAGCCGGCTCCGCTTTCTCAACCTGCTCCACAACCACCCCACCATGGCGGTGATGCTGATCTCCCAGCAGCATGAACGCATGCGTGAGCAGCGCAATAGTGGCACGATTTGCTATTAAGCAACTGAATGACAATGCAATAAGATAGCCATTAGAACCAGCAGAATAACGATCTTCCGTAGAAAGAAAACTGCTTACAAATCCAACTTATACTTCATCCCAATACGGAACCGCATTAACCCTCCTTCGGCGGCCTATCAAACCGATCAGCCTTGCCATGGACCCAACAGCTGGGGGAGGGGAACGGCGCGATCGATAGCGATCCATAGGTCGGTCCTGGAATCGTCATGCTTGGGATTCAAGCGTTGAGGCAATGTCGGCAGCTCAGCGAAGCCCCAAAGGCCTAGTGAAGTGCCACCTTGCCCAAGCCCTGCCTACGTGGCAGCAGTCGGAGGCTTCCCTACGCTTCCAATAACTACCGAGCAGCCTGGAGCAGAGACAACCCGATAAAACCTTGCAAGAAAGTCAAATAAACCTAGGGAGAGCCGGACGCTGATTTATCAAAGCGGTCCTATTAAATAGATACCAATTGAATCCTTAGCGAAAACAAGTGCCAAAGCAATGTGTTCCTGCATACACCCACGAGCACACCCCGTGCCAACAAGAGGTGTGCCAGAGCACCCCATAAACCTCCCTTAAACAACGGCAAATCTCGGTCCCCTAGAAATTGCGCAAACCAGTATTAACCCCGCTGTGTCTAGCTCCTCTCTCGGCAATTTCACCAGCCTGAGCACCCTCCGGCTAGAAGGCGGGGCCGAGATCAGTGCCTTTCACCCCGGGGCCAAACTCCTGTTCACGATTGGGGGCACCAGCACCCTCTCGGTTGTTGACCTCTCCTATCCGAACAAGCCCGTCCTGCTGACGACTCTCACCCTGGCCGGGGTGGGAAACAGCGTGGCCGTCTCTAGCAGCGGCCTTGTGGCTGTGGCTGTGGAAGGGGCGAGCACGGCCCGCTACACCGAAGGCAAGGTCGCCTTTTTCAAGGTAACTGGGGTCGGCAGTGCCGCCACCGTGACTGCCGCAGGCTCAGTGGCCGTAGGGATCGTGCCCGATTCCATCGCCTTCACCCCCGATGGAACAAAACTGGTCGTAGCCAACGAGGGGGAGCCCAACGAGCTCTACACAGTGGATCCCGAGGGCACCATCTCGGTGATCAGCGTGGATGGCACCACGCCGGCTAATTCCACGGTCCAAACGGTGTCCTTCAGCGGCCTCAATGGCCGCGCCGCCGAACTGGCGGCCCTCGGCATTCGTGTGTCCGGCAAAGACGGGAACACGGTGGCCCAGAACCTGGAGCCAGAATATGTGGCCATCAGTGCCGATGGCAAAAAGGCCTACGTCACCTTCCAGGAAAACAACGCCGTTGGCGTGATCAATCTCGAGGGGGCCAGCCCCAGCCTGGAAAGCCTGCGCAGTGTCGGCGTGCAGGACTACGTGCGCGGCCAAGCCTCAATCAAAACCTATGACGTGACCATTGCCAGCCCCGGCACAACGGCAGCTGGGGGCGTGGTGCCCGGCGGCGGCCTTTCTGGCCTCTTTGCCACCGGCACAGAAAACGGCCGCCTGACCTTCCTGGCCCCGGCGGATCGGGGACCCAATGGCGCCGGCACCACCAAGGATGTGGTGAAAGCCGATGGCAGCGCCGGCACCGACGGCACCGCCGATTCGGTTCAACCCTTCCTGTTGCCGGATTACCAAGCCCGCTTCTACAAGCTCGCCCTCAACGAAGCCACCGGCGTGGTGAGCGTGACCGGCGAAGTGAAACTCACCCGCAAGGACGGCACCACGCCGATCACGGGCCGCTCCAATGGCAAGGGGGACCAGATCCCCGTGGATGCCAATGGCAACCTGCTGGCCTACGACACCTACGGCGCTGACCTGGAATCGATCGTTCAAGACAAGGATGGCAACATTTGGATGAGCGATGAATATCGCCCAGCCATCTATAAGTTTGATGCCACCGGCAAACTGATCGAACGCTATGTGCCCGTGGGTGCTGGCGTGGCGGCGGGCCTGACGGCTGGCGCCTTAGGAGCGGAAACCCTTCCCGCCGAATACGCCAAACGCCAGACCAACCGCGGTTTCGAAGGCCTGGCCTACGACGCGGCCAACGGCAAGCTCTTCGCCTTTGTGCAAAGCCCCCTCGATGATGTGGGCGCCAACGATGGCACCAAGGGTTCCCTGGTGCGGATTCTGGAAGTAGCTGCCGCCACAGGGCAACCCACCGCTGAATATCTCTACGCCATGGCCGGCAAGGGATCGGCCACAGCCGCTGCCGATAGCCCCTTTTACGAAAGCAAGGTCGACAAGATCGGCGATGTGGCCTACGACGCATCCCGCCAAGTGTTCTATGTGCTTGAACGGGATTCCACCGCTGGCGCCCTGAGCTACAAGCAGGTGTTTGAGATGAGCCTCAAGGGGGCCACCAACATCCTGGGCAACGCCGTAGCCAATGAAGAAAATTTGAGCATTGATGCCCTCAAGGCCCATGGTATCTCCTTGGCCAACAAAGTGCTGATCACCAATCTCTCCAGCGAAGGCTACGTGCCGAACGACAAACCAGAGGGTCTAGCCCTCCTGGCCGATGGGCGCCTAGCTGTGATTAACGACAACGATTTTGGTGTTACCAGCCTAGACGCTGCCGCCTACAACGCCCTGAGCACGGCAGAGAAAGCCAAATACAGCCTGGCGTCAGACATTGGTGGCTCGAAAACCTACGTCTATGCCAATGGGGCCGATGCCAAGGTGCAACTGGGAATAGTCACCTTTACACCAACTGGTATTGATGTTTCCGACAAACCAAATACATCCACAATCGCCCTGCTCAACAAGCAAAATGTTTACGGCTTACGCATGCCTGACGGCATCGCTGCCTTCCAGGCCATCGGCAAAAACGGCAGCACCCAAACATTCACAGTGATCGCCAACGAGGGCGATACTCGGGTTAGACCCGATGGGGACATCAAGGACGGCAATGGCACTGTAGTTGTAGCTGATAAAAGCATATATTCAGACGAGCTTCGCTCAGGCGTGACTGGCACCAGTCCTGACAACCGCCTCAAGATCATCACAGATCTTGGCAACTACGACAGCACGACACCAACCTACGAACAAAAGTTTGCCTTTGGCGGCCGATCAATCTCAATTCTCGATTCGCTCGGCAATGTGATCTGGGATAGCGGCGATGCAATTGATCGAGCCTCGATTTCCGCAGGCAGCTACGACGACGACCGTTCCGATGACAAAGGGTCTGAACCAGAAAACATTGCAATCACAACGATTGACGGTAGAACCTACGCATTTGTCGGCTTAGAGCGGGCTAAATCGAGTGCGATCGCAGTATTCGATATCACCAATCCCTACGACGCCTCTCTGGTTGATTTTCGTAAATCCGCTACAGGGATTATTTCCCCAGAGGGCCTCTTTGTCATCCCCGCTTCGCAAAGCACAAACGGCAAAGCCCTGCTAGTGACAAGCAATGAAGTAAGCAAAGACCTCGAGATCTTCACCATAGGCCAACGTTCACCTTTGCTGAAGCCCATAGCCAAAGGCCTAAAGACATCAGAAGTATTCACCATCGGCGAGGCCGTTGGCACCTACTTCCCCACCGGCACCCCCGATGGCATGGGCGCCTACCTCAAGGACGCCAACACCATCCGCCTGCTCTTCCAATCGGAAATCGGCAAAGATAAGGGTTATACCTACAAGCTCGCCAATAAC
>CALRQT020000005.1:0-267091 GCA_943370385.1 Pseudanabaena sp. UWO311 | reverse complement strand
TTGCCCCCCCCCCCCCCCCCCCGAAAGGGAGCGCTTTTCGCTCGATCCCATGCGGTTCCCCCAGCGGTTGGAGCTGGAGATCGAGCCCGATCTCTATGAGCGCATCGAGGAGATGTCGATCCGCAGCGGCCGCTCGATCCCCGAAATCATCCAGGCGCTGATCAGCTCCTCCTTTCCCATCAACCCGGCCGAGAGGGTGATCCGTCAGTAGCACCACCTTCCCGGCCTGGCCCGTCGGCAAGCCGAAAGGCCGGCCACGGGCGAACCCGCAGCCGGCCATGCAGGACCAGCTGGCCCCTCAGAGCACCGAGACGGTGCCGAGGCGCCGGGCCTGCAGCTTGCGGGCCAGCTGATGGGCCAGCTGCGCCGGAATGAAGCGGGGCTTTTTGACCGGGCGACCGCGGCGGCCATAGAAGACCGTGATGCGCTCGGCAGCGCCCGCCTTGCTGCCGCCGGGATAGATGTGCACCAACAGCTGGCGGATTTCGCAGCAGGGGAAGGAAGAAGCCATCACGAGAGAGGCGAGGAACACCCGCGTCAGGCCTCGGCTGTAGCGACCCACCGGGGCGAGACAGCCGGGGCAGCGGTGCAGTTCTTCCCCTCGCCGACTGTGATGGCTTCCGCCCCCGCCAGTGCTGCCCTCCCGCCAGCGGTGTCGAGAACCAGGCGACAGGATGGGATTAGCGCGTAAGGCGGATTGCCTTACAATGATCTCATGACCACTGTCACGCTCACCTCCAAAGGCCAGCTCACCCTGCCCAGGCCTCTGCGCGATGCCCTCGGACTGGCGCCCGGAGCCCGGCTGCAGGCCAGCATCGACCGACAGGGACGGCTGGTGCTGGTGCCCTCGAAGTACGAGCCGGAGGACATCTTCCTCCACCGCCCCAAGGTCAACCGTTGTCTGAGCCTCGAGCAGATGGAGGAGGCCATCGCCGCTGCCGCAGGCAAGCCAGGCGATCGTGAGGACGCTTGATACCAACGTCGTCGTGCGGCTGCTGATCGGCGACGACCCTCTACAAACGCCCATCGCGGAGCGGGCTTTCCTCGATGCGATCGCTTCTGGCGGCGTCTACCTCCCGGATGTGGTGTTGGCGGAGGTGGCCTGGGTGCTGCGCGGCTACGACCTCGACCGCCAGAGCCGCTACGCGCTGTTGGAGCGCCTGGTGCGTACCCGCGGTGTCGTGGTCGATGACATTGACGCGGTGATCGATGCCCTCGAACAGTTCCGCCAGGGAGGCGACCTGGCCGATCAGCTCATCCTTGCCCGTGCCGCACGAATCGGTGCCCTTCCGGTCTTGAGCTTCGATCAACGCTTCTCCAGCTGTGAAGGCGTGGAGCTGCTGGTGGCGGAGGCTTCTCCGTAGGTCGTCTGCGTTGAGCGGGTTCAGCACCGCGACCAGCAGAAAGGCAGGGCCCCTGGCGAGCCCCGCCGGCTGAAGCCGCCAGCCCTCAGAAGGGAATGAGAGCCTCCAGCGCCGGATCAACCGGCACGGCTGGCGCGGCCGCCTGCCGCTCGAACAGCACCTGAGCCGCCAGCTCACTCAGCCGGGGATAGCGCTCGCTGGAGAACGCCAGATCATCAAGCGGCTCCCAGCAGCACTGCTGCAGGCGGGCTTTGCGGGACAGAGAAACCATGGGAGGGTTCCGCGTAGGACCCCTCTGCCGGCGGGGGGCGGGTCAAGGGCCCATCCACAACTGAAATGCGGAGCGCAGCGCAGCCAGCGTCAGCACCGGCGGGCTTGTTTCAACCCTTGAGGCGCCCCCCGACCATGGGTCGGGCCGGAGCGGAGCCCGTTCAGGAGCTGCTGGCTGCATCGCCGCCGCGCTGCTCACTTCCCATGGGGCCAAGAGCCGACCGGACACTGCTTCTGCTCCTAACGTGAATGGACCCAATCAGCAGCGATGGGATCCTTCTCCTTCACCACGGAAATCAAGGAGGACCGGACCCTGCATCTGCCGGCTGGAACTCCCACCGGTCGTGTGACCGTGGCGATCACACCGGCTGAGGAGGCCGCACCGACAGGCCGCAAGCTGCTGGCCAAGCTGCTGGACCTGCAGGCCGCTATCCCCGCAGCTCAGGGCCTCAGCCAGGAGCAGATCGACACCGCCCTGGAGCACGAACGGGCCGGCTGGCGGTGAGGCATGCGGCTTTACCTCGATTCATGCGTGCTGATCTACGCCCTTGATGGCGCTGAGCAGCTGCGGCGCCACACCCTGCAGCAGCTGGAGCGCTATGGCGATGCCGACTGGGTGATCAGCGATCTGGTGCGCATGGAATGCCTGGTCGGTCCGCTGCGCACTGCCGATCAAATCCGTCTCCTCGCCTTCCGCAGCTTCTTCTCCGATTGCACCGTGGTGCCCCTGCATCCGGAGGTGATGGATCAGGCGGCGGAGCTACGGGCCTCCACCCGCCTGCAGACAGCGGATGCCATCCATCTGGCTGCCGCCATGCACTGGGGCTGTGATGCGCTGCTGACCAATGACCGCGCCTTCCAGCTCGCCCAGGCGCCGATCGAGGTGCTGCGACTGGAACCGGAGCAGCCCTGAGCCCACTTGCCTGACCTCTCAGCGGTCCATGGCAATAGGCGGTGACGTGATCTGGGGCCGGACCCCGGGAGTGCAGCACCGATGGGCCTCACCCTTATCGAGGCAGCCAAGTACGAGACCCGCCTGGAGCACCTGGCGGTGATCAAAACCTTCGCTGAGGGCGAACTGCTCAGCTGGCTGCCATTCATGAACATCGCCGGCGGCGGCCTCTTCTATTCCGTCGAGAAGGAACTCCCCTCGGTGGGCTTCCGGGCGGTGAACGAGGGCTACAAGCAGAGCTACGGCGTCGTCGATCCCCAGTCAGAAGCCGTCCACCTGTTCGGTGGCGACGTGGATGTGGACCGCTCGATCGTTGACCTGCAGGGCCCGGAGGCCCGTGCTGCTCAGACCGAGATGAAGGTCCGCTCGATGCGGCTGACGCTGGAGGCCGCCTTGATCAACGGCGACGCCACCGCCAGTCAGGGCCGGGGCTTTGATGGCCTGGCCAAGCGCCTGATGCCCGGCAGCGAGATGGCGCTGAACAACGGTGGCGGGGCGCTCGATTTCGACAAGCTCGATGAGCTGATCGACTCGGTCAATTCCTACGGCGGCAAGAAGTATCTGGTGATGAGCAAGGCGATGCGCCGCCAGCTCAATGCCCTCGCGCGCCAGACCGTTGGCCAGGGCGTTTACAACGTGAGCACCAACAACCTGGGGGTGATGGTGCATCACTACCAGGAGTGCCAGATCCTCACCGTTGACCGCGATGCCCAGGGCCTGGAAGTACTGGGTTATGGCGAGGCGGGCGGCACCAGCTCGATCTACTGCTGCACCTTCGGGGATCAGGCGGTGACCGGCCTGCAGGGGCCGTTCCAGGGCCGCTATGGGATTTCGGTCCGCGATCTCGGCGAGGTGCCCGATGCGCCTGTGTTCCGTACCCGGATCGATTGGTACGTGGGCTTTGGCGTCATGCACCCCCGCGCCGCGGGCCGGCTGCACAGCATCGCCCCCATTACCTGAGGGGCCAGGGCCCCTTTGTGACTGGGCTGGGGCTGCGTTGGCTGGCCCTGCTCCGACCTCGACCACTGCTGTTTCTGCTCCTTCCGTTCTGGAGAACGACCGATGACTCCGCTCAAGGCCAACGCCCTCCTCGATGCCGCCACGGTGCTGGTGGGCTGGACCAACCGCACCGCCACCCGTGACACCGAGAAGGTGTTCACCAGCGGTGAGGTGGTGAAACTGAACACCAAGCTCGACGCCGCCTCCCGCTTCTCCCTGCTCGTCTCCCATCCGGGGCACAGCGCTGCGGTGACGGTGGTGCTGCACCTGGCACCCGAGCTGCGCGATGGCACCCGCGGCACCTTCATCCCGGTGGCCACTGTCGCCGTGCCCGCTGAGGGCGGCCGGGTGGAGGCGTACATCAGCGGCCACGACATCCTCCTCAATGCCGCCGATGTCGCCAACGCCGACCTGCCGGCGCTCTGCTTTGCCAAGGCCGTCGTGACCCCCTCGACACCTGCGGGAATGGTCGTGGGCTTGACCGCCACCCTGCCGGCCTGACCATGAGCCAGCCACACATGGGGCTCGTGGCCCAGGGGCCCCTCCCCGCCGGGATGCTGCGCATCCAACAGGGCAACCAGGAGCGCTACGTCTGGCCCGTTCACCTGCCGGGCTGGCTCGCTCTCGGCTGGCGGGTCGCCAGCCCCAGCTCCACGGCGGCGGAGCCGCTGTCTCAGGCCGTGCCAGCTCCAGCTGATCCTCTCGACTCGGAACCGGAACCCACGGCCGCCCGAGGAAAGCGCGGGCGCCGCCGCAAGGAGGACCAGCCCCCTGCTGCCATTGAGGCCACGCAGGAAGAAACCGGGACCACTGCTGAGTCGAGTGTCATCGAATCCGATTCCCACGCCGCCACAGACCTGGCAGCGGAGATAGCCGCTGAGCCTTCTGGCGACTCCACCGCAGAAGGGGCATTAGCCCTGAGCGCCCTGCCCGATGACCTCTTCTCTGACCCCTTGATCTGATCCCTCTGCCATGCCCTATCCCCTGCCCGAGCAACCAGCCACGGTGGGTGGGGCACGGGTGCGGTTGCTCCCGCCTGTGGGCTGCCCTGGCACCGAGCAATGGGTGCTGCCGATGGAGTTTGGCCGCTGGGAAGAACTGGGCTACCGCAAGGGATCAGTGCCGGCGAACGACCTGGAGCTGTTCTGGCTGCCGGCCGATCGCCGCTGGAATGAACCGATCGCCTCAGCCGCCATCGAGCTGCTGATCAACCCCCGCCAGAGCATCACCGCCCCGATCTCCGTGATCTGGGGGGATGGCAGCAGCGACGAGGTGCCTTGGCCCGCCACCTCCCGCACCGCCCCGCGGCTGCGGCACGTCTACGCCCACCGGGCCGATGTCTCGGTCCAGGTGCAGCTGGGGATGCTGATCGCCACCTTGCCCGTCGCCCTGGTGGGTTGCCCCGTGCCGCCCCAACAGCTGCTGAACAACCGCGATGGAGGCGGTGCCAGCAGCAGCGGCACCATCCAGCCCTTGATCCCCAGCGGCGGCATCACCGGCGAGCCCTATGACGGCCGCCATGCGGTGGTCTGGCGCCTGAGGCTCCATCCCAACGGCGGCCTGGGTTTTCTGCCGGACCCCAGCAGCGGCGAACCGGCCCTGGCGGTGGTGCAGGAATCGGGTGTCGGCAGCCGCGCCACCCGTTGGTACTCGGGCAATGGTGCCCCACCGACCGGGACAGCGGCCCCCCTCCAGCCACCACCAGCGGTGGGCGACTTCTACCTGGACCGGCTCACCGGCCAGGTCTACGAACTCTCCGCCTGATCACCACCATGGCTGACCTCAACAAAGGGCTGGCCGAGCGGGTGGAGGTGTTCACCCGCGCCACCAGTGATGCCCTCCAGAAAGCGGTGGGCGACGTGCTCGATGCCCGCAATCCCTGGCAGCTGCTCTACCGCCTGTCGCGCATCGTGCTGCTGGGGCTGGTGCTCTACACCGCCTGGTTGCTGATCACCCTGCAGCCTGACCTGGCCAAGCGGATCAGCACCACCCATCTCCAGACCCTTCAGGAGCAGGTGGCGGCCCATCAAAGCCAGGTGCAATCGCTGCTGCGCACTGCGATCGAAACCAGCGGCGATGGCCTCCACACCCTGGCGCTGCTCCAGTGGGACGGCGGCGGCAGCGCGACCGTGCTGGCGGCGGCGGGCCGGCTCAGCCAGCAAGGGCTGGCCGCCGAGCAGGAACTGTTGCTGGGGGTGGAGATGGCCAGCGCCCTGGGCCACCTCGCCCTGGGCCTCTGCGCCAGCGAACAGCCGGAGGCCCTGCCCCTCAACCCCGACCCAGGTGCTTCCACCAGTGGGAAAGCAACGGTCGCGCTGCTGTGTCCGGTGGGTTGCGGCAACCGCAGCGGCCAGCGGGCCCTGCTGCTGAGCCTCTACGACGAGCGGCAGAGTCCAGCGCAGAGAGCCGGCCAATCCGGTGCGAGTGAGAAGGAGCAGTGGCGGCGCCAGGAGGAGCTGCTGCTGATCGCCCGCCGTCTCGGTGAGCTGCTGGCCGATGGCGGCCCAGCCGGCGCCGCTGCTGCTGGCCATGGCAAGAGTCAGTGATCGCCGCTTCTCGCTGCCGTGGCCCTGTTCTGGACCCAACTGGCCTCCCTGCTCGGCCCCCAAGGCCAGGACGGACCGCCGGGACCCCAGGGCGCGGGAGTGCCGGCTGGGGGGAGCGCCGGCCAGACCCTGCGCAAACGCAGCGCCGCGGATTACGACAGCGAATGGGCCACGACCCCGGCTGCTGATCCCCTCTTCATTCAGGGGAGCCCACCGACCCAGCAACAACTCGCTGGCGCCTCCCGTTACCAGTGGTGGGACACCAGTGGCGGGGCCCTCACCCTCTACATCGAGGACGGGGTGAACTGATGGCCCTGCGCAATGCCTTTGAGGACCTCGCCCTGGAGTCCACCCACCAGGCCCTGCGGCTGGCAGTTGCTGCTCTGACCCGCACCATCGGATTGATGACGCCCGATGCGGCCGGCCGCATGCGGGTGTCGCTGGAGTCGGCGCCTGCGGTTGTGCCGGCCAGCCAATCCGGCACCTGGAACCTCAGCACCATCACCACCTGCTCCACCCTCACTAACCAGAGCCAGGTGGGCGGCTACGGCGCCAACGATCAGATCCCCGCCCTGATGCACCTTTCGGCCGATTCCCTTCGGCGCAACATCACGGTGAGCTGAGATGCCCATCAGCAACGGCAACCGCAAGATCCTCGATCTCAAGCGCTGGGAGTTCTGCACCCCCGCACCCGCCGCTACCGCCACCGGCCACTTCATCGTCTCCAGCCGCCATTACCGCCAGCAGCAACTGCTGGTGCAATCCAACACTGCTGCCTTCCTCTACAACCCGGCGGAGGACGGCTGGATACAGATTCCCTCCCCCGCCCTGGCGGGCACCTTTGGTGCTGGTGCCTGCGGCACTGCGGGCTCCTTTTCCACCGGGGCGACTGCTGCGGCCTCCAGTCTCACCGCCACCGCCGGCACCACCACCAGCCTCACCACCAATCAAAACCTGCAGCGGGACCTGCGGGGCTACAGCGTCTTGATCGTGGGCGGCACCAATGCCGGCCGGCTCAAGACCATCGCCGCCAACACCCTCGGCGCCAATGGGGTGCTCACGTTCACGGAGGCAGAAGCGACGGCCTTTGATGCCACCAGTCAGTACCGGCTGCTCACCCCAACCTTCTTTGTGCTCGGGGCCGGCACCCTCGCTGCCGGCTCGTTCCGGCGCTACGACTTCGCGACCAACAGCTGGATCACCCTGGCCCACGCCGGCCTGCCAGCCACGATCGGCACCGATGGTCGGCTGATGGCTACCCCCGCCTGGATCGACAACGGCTTTCGCTCCTTTGCCTCAGGCACCGCCACTGGCGGCAGCAGCACCACCCTGACCAACACCGCCAAGAGCTGGGCCACGAATCAGTGGGCCAACAGCCAGCTGCGCATCACCGCCGGCACCGGCGCCGGTCAGATCCGCACCGTGGCCAGCAACACCGCCACCACCCTCACGCTGAGCAGCGCCTGGAGCACTGCTCCCGATGCCACCAGCCAGTACAGCCTGGAGGGGAATGACGACTTCCTCTATTTCATCGGCAACAACACGATCACGCTGTACCGCTACAGCATCAGCGCAAACATCTGGACCACCCTCTCGCCCACCACCGCCCGCGCGGCAGCACCTGGGGCTGGTCTTTCCGGGCACTGGATCCACTCGGTGAGTGCCAGTGACTGGAACAACGAGGCCGCGATCCGTAATGGCCGCTACCTCTATTCCTTCCGCGGCGGTGGCTCAGCGCTGCTGGACCGCTATGACCTCGCCGCCAACAGCTGGGAGAACGCCCTCCCCAATGCCCCAGCAACGGAGACCTTCACGACGGGGACCAAGCTGGCCTACAACGGCGACTTTCTCTATCTGCAAAAGGACGCCACCAACCGCTGGTTCCGCTACGACTTTGCCCAATCCGCCATGGATGGCTGGACCACCATGCTCTACCCGCAGGGCGCGGCCGTAGTGGGCGACACCGCCTTTGATGTGTCCTTCCGCGATGGCAATACTGAGATTGTGTACATCTACATGTTGCTCAACAGCTCAGCGGTAAGCCTCCGGCAGATGGTGATCTGACGCCCACCCCTGATCCGCCACTGGACTTCCGCTCAGAGGGCATCACGTCAGTTGGACTCGACCGCTGGCAATAGCTGGTGACCTGCCCGGCTGCAAGGCCAGGCCTGCACTGCTTCTGCCATGGGTTCCTGGAAAACCTCCGGTTCGATCCGCGGTCCTGAGGGTCCCGCCGGACCCCAGGGCTCGCCCGGTGTGCCGGGACCCCAGGGTCCAGCTGGGCCCCAGGGACCGCAGGGACCATCGGGTTTGCAGGGGCCGGTCGGTCCTTCGGGACCCTCAGGACCGGCCGGGCCGACTGGGTCCCAGGGCATCCAGGGCCCTGCGGGGATCGGTATCAACTTCAAGGGCCAGGTGGCCACCCTCGCCGCCTTGCCCACAGGCGCCGCCCAAGGCGATGCCTACCTGGTGCAGGCCGATGACTCCCTACGGGTCTGGGACAGCAGCACCAACAGCTGGGTGAACGGCGGTTCGATCCAAGGACCCCAGGGTCCAGCCGGTGTGGCCGGCCCGACCGGCGCCGCCGGCTCCCAAGGGCCGGCTGGCCCGCAAGGTCCCCAGGGGATCCAGGGGCCGGCCGGCGCCGATGGGCTGATCGGCCCGCGCGGCACCGGCTGGTTCACCGGAACCGGGGCACCACCGGCGACGATCCCGGGTGCTGTCGATGGTGACCTCTACCTCGATCTGACGACGGGAACCGTCTACGTGCTCGGCCCGATTCGCATCGCGGACCTGCCCGCCATCGGCAGCGCCTTCCAGGGTGGGTATTACGCCGGCCTGATCAGCCACACCGCCAACGGCGTCGCCACCCATGCCCTGATCATTTCGCCCAAGACGGCCGGCTCGCTGCTGAACGTGGCCTGGAAGAGCGCCAACACCACCAGCGCTGGGACGACGAGCGTCTACGACGGCTGGGCGAACAGCGAGGCGATGAACAATGCCAGCCATCCGGCCGCCCAGTTCTGCCGTTCGCTCAACATCGGCGGCTACGACGACTGGTACCTGCCCGCTGCCCAGGAGTGGGACATCTTGTATCGGGCTTTCAAGGCGGAGGCGACACCCAACGGCACCTATTCGGGGGCGGGCTTTGGCGCCAACCCCTATGCGGTGCCAGCAGGCGGTAACTACACCGACAGCAATCCGGCCCTCACCTCCGTGCTGGCCTTCCGAGCGAGCGGAGCGGAGACGCTCCGGCACTTCGATGAGGTCTACGGCGACGATCCGTTCTTCCACTGGACCTCCACCCAGGCCGCCGCTGGCACCGCCTATCAGCGCACCACCTACCTGGGCACCCAGTTCGCCGAGAGCAAGACGAGCGCCACGGCCACCCAGGTGCGAGCGATCCGTCGCATCCAGGTGCTGCCCTGATGCGTTGCCCCACCGTTCGTTGCTGAGGGGAATGAGCTGATGGCCAACTGGCTGCCGCGCACCCAGGTTCCCGGCCAGCGGCTGGTCGTGAGCGCCACCACCACGCCCCTGCTGCCAGGCGCCAGCGCCCTGCTCGATCTGCAGGGCCTGGGACGGCTGGGCCACTTCCTGGCCGTTAGCACCGATGCGCCTGGGTGGGTGAGCTTCTACAGCTCGGCGGCGGCCCGCGAGGCCGATGGCAGCCGCCCGATCACCCAGGACCCGGCCCCCGGGAGCGGCGTGCTGCTCGATCTGGTCACCACCACCGCCGCCCTCACGGTCACCGCCCCGCCGGGGGGCACCTATTTCTCAACCGAAACCGCAGCAGCGGCGCCGCTGCTGCGGGCGGTGGTGCGTAACACCGGCACCGTCCAGGCCGCCATCGCCCTCACTGTCTCCGCCGTGATGCTTGCGCCATGAGCCGCACCCTGATCGACATCAGCCGCCTTGGCACGGAAACCACTTGGCCTTCCGTCGCCACCGAGGTGAACGGCTATCTGCAGAACTGGCTCACAGCGGCCAACGCCCAGGTAAGCCAGCACCAGCTGCGCATCGCCACGGCCCCCAACCCCACTGCCACCGCTGCCGATCCGTGCGGCTGGCGGATCGAGGCGACCCTGGCCCAACTCACCCCCGGCGGGGTCCCAGCAGTGCTGCTCCTCGAGGTGTTTCTCACCGGCACCACCCTGCAGATCCGGCCCGGCATCGGCAACACCGAGCCGTATGTGGGGGCCGATTCCCAGCAGGGCTGGGTGTACCCGGCCGCCGATGTGGGGCTGAGCAGCGGCAGCTGGAGCACCACGCCTTTGCCGCTGACGGCTCAACTGGGCTGGTCGCTGGCACCGGGAGCTGAATACTTCGTGTTCGCCTACAGCCAGCACCGGTTCACCAACCGCCAGGCGGTGCCGCTGCTGATCGCCCGCGATCAGGTGTCTGGCCACTGGATCCTGGCGGCCTCACCCCCCTCCACCACCTTTGATGCGCTGCGGGCGGTGAGCTGGAACGCCCGCTCCGGCCAGCCCTCAGGCTCCCGGACCCTGCTGCGCGAAAACTCCTCCACCCCGATCCAGATCCGCCAGCCGGCCGAGCTGGTGCTCGCCACCACCGACTGGAGCTACTACGAGAGCGCCAACGAACCGGCCCAGTTCTGGGAGCCGCTGCTGCTGCCGCCCGACTTCGCGGCTCTGAACCTCAGCAGCGGGGCGATGAGCTATTTCAAGCCGCCCGATGGCAGCGAATGGTTGGCGATCGGCGGCCATGGCCTCCTGCTTCGCACCAAAGACCCCACCCCAACTGCGGGGCCGACGCCATGACCTATCAGGTGTTCTGCCAGAGCTTTGCGCCCGGCAGCTGGAAGTGGACCGGCAAGGAGCCCGCTGGGGTGGGCCTGCAACTCGATGGGGCCTTCCGGGCTTTTGCCGCCCTGGTGAATGCCCTCCCCGGCAATGCCACCACCCCTCTCTCGGTGGTGCGTTCCCATGCCGATGCGACCTCCAACCGCTGGGGCTACACCTGGCAGCTGGGCCATCCCGTTGAACCCGCCCACCTCTGGTTCTTCACCGAAACCACCGGAACCGTCCCCCAAGGGGCAGTGCCCCAAGGCGACACCCAATCGAGCAACAGCGCGGTCTTTGGAAGCGCGCTGGCCAGCACCTTCACCAACAACACCAGCAACGGCGGCTACGGCTCCTACAGCAACTCCACCGCCTATGGCACCGGCCTGGCCTACCTCGACAGCACCCTCACTGGGGCCACCGCCATCGGCGCGATCCTGCTGATCGCCCAGGACACGACCCCCGGTCAGGAATTCTTCTGCTGGGCCCTCAAGACCCATGGCGGCAACGATGACCTGCACCGCGACTGCTGCCACGCCCTCTACAAGAGCCCTGGCACGACGGGCTGGAACTCGATCGCCGTCTTCCCCCGCACCACCAAGCAGTTCTACGGGCAGGTGGTGCTGCATGGCTTTTCGGGCAATCGCTTTGGCGGTCTGCCCTCGGCGATCAGCAGCAGCATCCATGCCAATGGCCACCAGCTGCGCAGCGGCATTGCCCTGAGCCACTACGACTTCACTCTCCAGGCCCAGGGCCTGTTCGATTCCCCGCCGCCGCTGATTCAGCTGCCGGCGCCACTTTTCATCGGCTCCACCTCGATCCGCGGTGCCAGCACCCACTTCGGCAAGGTGACGCGGCCCGATGGGGTGATGCTGCAGCTGGGCCAGCGCTCCAGCGAGCGGGATGTGTGGCTGTGGGTGCCGGCGGGCACCAACCACAACCAGGGCAGCCCCTGGAGCTCACCCCTGGCCCTGAGTCACTGGCGCGAATGCAACGAGCTGCACTTCATCAGCAGCCTGCCCCCGCAAGGCATCCAGCTGATCACCGGCACGGCGGATTTCATCCGTCACTTTCCGGCGATGAGCGCCATGGGCGCCCGCCAGCATCCCCAGCAGGGACCGCTGCTCTCAGGCTCCGGCGGTGGGGGTGGCGGGGAAACGGGTGGAGGTCCGGCGCGACCCGCCACCGGGCTGCTCTGGCCCAGGGGGACCTAATCAGCGGAAGGGGAAGGACCGCGGACCCGAAGGATGTCTTGACAGGCCTCTTGAGCTGCGTCCGTGTGCTTGGGATCCTGAACCCAACCGCTATCGCAATGGCCATGACCCTGTCCACGGCCGACATCTCCATTCAGCTCCTGATGGACACCATGAATGCACTGCAGGAGATCGAGAGTCGGGTGACCGCACGCACATTTGCTGCGGTGATGGATCCCACCAAAGGACCCGAGGTGAGAGATGTCCTGGCCCAGCTGTTGGCCGTTCTGGATGAGACAAGCAGCGATGGGGTGATCTGAGCGCCAGCTGGGCAGATGAAGGCAGCGTGCTGACCAGGCGCCTGCCCGGCTCAACTCAGTCCGTCCCCTGCGATGGGAGAAGGCCGGGATCTGGGCTCCCGGCAGGCCCGTGCCGATCAGCCCATCTGCAGCCGGAGCCCAGAGAGCGCCTCACGCTCGGCCTCCAGCTGGCAACGCTGCAGCAGCTCCTGCTGGGCCAGCAGCCGCTCATCCAGCTCATCAATGCGAGCCAGGCATTGCTGAATCGCCGGGATCACCTCCTCCTCCAGCAGGTGATTTCCTCCTCTCCATAGGGCTGCTCGATCCAAGTGCGGCGCAGCGGCAGCCCGCGGCTGCGCCGCAGGATCTCCTCCATCGAGCGCAGCGTGGATTCGAGCAGCAGGAATGGATCTTCCTCGGGCCGGCAGAACGGGGAGTGGGCAACAACCGAGGCGCTGGCAGAGAGAATGGCCATGACGATCAGCGCCGAGAGCGGCGCAGTGACGGGACCGATCCCAGTGGGGGCCTGACGTCAGGAAGGCCCCAGACTGGAGAGGCCCGGAGCAAGACCCAGAGGGTCGAGCCCCACAGGGGCAAGCCTCAGGGAGCCGAGCTCCTCAGCTGCAGTGGGCCGCTGCCGCCGCCGCCCGGGGGCCATGGGCGGGAAAGGTGATCACGAACGGCCGATCGGCCTGGGCGCAGAGGGGAAGGCCAAAGCGACCGCCGCAGCTGATGCACTGGACCTTGCGGCCGCCTCTCCCCCGGCGGCTGGCGGGGCAGGCCACGAAGCGCACCCCCTCGTGGCAGAACACCGCCGGCGCATCGGGCGGCACCACGCAGACCGCCGGGAGGCCCTGGCGCACCAAGGCCGCTGCCACGGAGCGGGACTCAGTGGAGGCATTGACCACCAACCCCTTGGCAGCTGCGTGCCGCACGGCAGCCTGATTCTCTGGGCCCATCGGGAAGTGGGTGAACGACCAGGCTGCCCGCAGATGCCGTGTGGCCCGGGCCAACTGCAGCAGCAGGACCTGATCGATGCGCAGCGGATCGGCCGGATCGGGCCATTGATCGCCGGCCACGCAATGGCGGAACAGGATCCCTGCCGGCAGCGCCAGCACCTGCTTGATGAAGGCCGCCGCAGGCAGGCCGCTCCCGCCCCGGCTGAGCCGATCCCAGTGCAACCGGGTGTGGAAGCCAGCCTCGGCGTAGCAGCCCTGATCACCGGCCAGGGGACAGCTGGAGGGGCAAGTGTGCCGGCTGGTGCTGGAGACAGCGATCGGGCCGGTTTTGCCGTTGTCCGATGGGAAGGACAGGGAGGCACGGTGGGACTGGGCAGCAGCCACAGGAGGGGTGACGCAGGACCCGCCCTGCAGCCGCGCCGCCAGGCAAGGGCCAGCCACCAGCGGATGGCGGAGCGCAGCGGAGCCCAACGTCCAGCCCGGCTGGCTGGTGAAACCCTTGCCAAGGCGCGGAGCATGGAAGGGCCTGCGGCACCGACCTCACATCGCAGCCGAGGGCTCCTCAGCGGTAGCTGTTCACCACCACCGCCCAGCCCTTGCCTGGGGCATAGCGAAAGGCGCCGCCGCCGATGGGCTCCACCATCCAGCGCTTGCCGAAGTTCTGCCGGCTGAACCGCAGGCCCATGCCGTTGGCATTGAGGGTGGTGCCGTGGATCAGGTCCGGCTCACCCCAGGGGTCGTTCACCACCACCTGGGTGGGGGTGTGGCCGATCACGATCAGCCAGTGCCCCGAGCCCGTGGGGCGATTGACCGGGCCCCGGTGGAGGTAGCCGCAGGGGACGGGAACCCCGCGGTTGATCTGCTGCTCGATCAGCTGGAAGTCAGCGTTCTGCACCAGCCGGACCGACACGCCGTAATGGGCCAGGGCGCGGATCTGGGCGTTCGCGTCGGTGGTGTCGCCAAAGCGCTGCACCACCGCCAGGTATTGGTCGTCGCCATTGGCGCCCTGGAGTGTGCCGGGCTTGATGGCCTCCAACAACATGGCGCAGCTGGAGGAGAAGCAGGTGCGATCGCGCTGGGCCAGCTGGGCTGAATCGCGCTGCTGAAACCGCGGCACACCCACCAGCGGGTTGGGGTGGCTGCCCACCTGGCTGGGGCTCACCGGTTCGGGTGATGGCTTGCTCCCCTGATCGGGGGAGGAGGGCGAGGCGCTCCAGAGAGCCCCTTCTGCCTTGCGGCGGCGCCGGAGGCCGGCTTCGCTGGGGCCACCGGGGTTCACGTAGAGCATCAAGGCGGCTGGCACCGCCTCCAGCTGGCCTGCTTTCAAGGCGGTGCTGAGGGTGTCGAACCCCTGGGCGCCAAACCAGCGGGGGCCGCAGTTGTAGGTGAACGACAGCAGGGCCGCCTGTCGGTTCACAGACAGCGCCTTGTAGATGGGGATGCAGTCACGCAGCCGCCGCCAGTCGTCCTCAAGCCGGCTGCGCAGCAGGGCATCGGCCTGCTCCTGATTGATCCGATCCCCCTCCTTGAATGGCCGCCCCTGCGAATCACGGCTGCTTCCCCAGCCGATCGTCCAGGGCTCCGCGCCAGTCTCGGGATCGGGGTAGGCCGTGAGCCGGCAGCCCTCGAACTCCTTCACCAGGGGGAGCGCAACGGCGACGGCAGCTGGAATGTTGGCCAGCGGAGCCGATCCACCTTCGGCGGCAGGAGCCTGGCGGGCAGTCCAGAGACGCCGCAGGGTGCCGCCCTCCTCCAGGGCCTGGGGTTCATGGGCCACCAGCTGCTCCAGCACCTCCAGCAACCAGGCCCGGTGGTGCGGCAGGTCTGGATCGAAGTGCTCGACGTAGTCGCCAGCTGGGATGGAGCGGCTCATCGGAACACCCCCCGCCGGCCGGGGGCCAGGGCCGGCTGGGTCTTGCCGATGGCGGTCTGCATGCCGGAAGGGAAGAACAGGGCGCTGACCGTCATCCAGCGCTCCAGGCAGGCATTCACCTGGCGGGGCGCCTGGATCCAGTTCGGCAGCTCACAGGCTCCAACGAAGGCCGTGGAGAAGACGATTTGACCGGTGAGCAGGCCGTTTGACGCGGCCGCTCCGAGCAGCCGCAGCAGGGGGGTCATGGAGCCAGAAGGCGGCGGGTCTTCTGGCTCTTGCCACGGGCCTGGCAGGAGCCCCGTGGGGGCCTCAACTCGCCCCCACCAGCTGCTGGCGCAGGGCGGCGAGGGCCTTTTTCTGGGCCCGCTGAACGGCCATCGGGCTGATCTGCAGCTGCGCCGCGGCGGCCCTCAGGGAGAGCCCTTCGAGGACGGTGAGCCGCAGGGCCGTGGCCTGGGCGGCAGGCAGCTGATCGACAAGCTGCTCCAGCGCCGGCCCGGTGAGGGAGGCCTCCAGCGTGGGCTCAGCGGCGGGAGCCGCCAGCTGCTCCAGCAGGGAGGACTCACCGGCGGCGGGTGCATCGAGGCTGGTGTGGCCAAGCGGGCAGGTGCCCTTCTCATGCTCGCGGCGGGAGATGCGGACCAGGCGGACGCGATCGCGCAGGTGGTGCTGCAGGGCCCCGGTGATGCAGCGGCGCAGATAGGGCGCTGGAGGCTCTCCGGCTCTGCAGCGGGGAGCGGAGCGGACCAGGGCTTCTCGGGCCACCTGGATCAGATCCTCCCGCTCCACCAGCGGGAAGAGGCGCCGGGCGGCGGCGGAAGCCAGGGCATCAGCCAGGGGCAGGTGCTCCAGCACCAAGGCATCGCGGGCACGCAGGGCAGAACGGCTGAGAGGCGTGGACTGCTGCTGGCCGCGGGGGGAAGAAGCGGGGGAAGCCACCTGGGGACGGCGAAGAACCCCACCCCCACCGGCCGGCCGCAACGGCGAGACAAGGACGCCCCCTTTGGGGCGCCTGGCCCGATCCTTGACGCGGCGTGAGGACTGGCCGAGGGATGCGGTGGGTGTGCGCCGGCCTGGGGGCCAACCCCTCCCCCCCCCCCGCCCACTGCCGGTGCTGCAGGGTGCCCAGTCCAGGGAGCGCCCAGGCGAACTGTCAGGCCATTGCTCCAGGAAGCCCAAGCCCACGGGCGATGCGGCGACAGCCAAAAGCCGGAGGCGGTGTGCCTCCGGCCCCGGGGGCTCAGAGCACCCGCACCTCGGCCTGGGGACCGAGCACCCGCTGCTGATTGGCAGCCAGGATCAGGGCCTGCTCGCGAGGCACGTAGTGCGGCTGGGCGGAGATGTGCCCCTCGCGATCGAGGAACAGCACCCGCAGCAGCTGGCCGGCGGCATCGAGGAGATGCACCGAGATGATGCGGATCGGGCAGGAGCGGCTGAGGGGAGTGGCGGCCATGGCTGGCTGGCGAACGACACCGCCGTTGAGCCCCGGCGCCGCCAGCGCCGCGCAAGGGTCGCAGAGCGACTCGCGTCAGCCCTTGCGCGGTGCGCAAGCCGGGGCAGGCCGGGTGGCGTGATCGCCAGATCCCAGGGGCGTCGACCAGTTCCGCTAAGCCCTTTCCGCGAGTGGCATCAACCAGCTGGTGCCTGACGGACGACACCCGAGAAGCCCATCACCACTGGCGGCTGATAGGGCCTGAGCTGCTGGGCCGTGGCCTCCAGGAAGGCCACCAGGATCGTGATCAGCAGGATGTAGTCCCGCAAGGCGGGCTCCAGGGGGCCGTGGGCTGAGGGTGGCTGGGCGGCCAGCACCGTCTCCAGGGGAGCCCAGAGGGGGTTGGTGCGGGCCTCTGCATAGATCTCGGCCAGACGGGCGCTGTGGGCAGGATCAGCCAGCGACGCCGATTCTGCGGAATGTGCAAAGGCGTTGCGCAGCTTGCGCAGGGCGGAGAAGGCCCGCTCAACCGGGGCGTCGATCAAGCCCAGACGGCGAGCGAGGGCGACCTTGGCACCGAGAGAACCCAAAGGCCGATCCGGGAGGAACAACCCATCACCGCGATTGGGTGCCGGGGCCATCAGGGCCTGAAGCAGGTGCTCAAGAGCGGCATCGACCCTGGCGACGCCCACGAGGACTGCGCCACGGCCGCGCTCCTGCAGCATCTGGAGGGCGATTGTTCGAGCTCCACTGGCTGCGGCTGTCCCTGTTGGGGTAGATGCCATGTATGTCGACGTGGATGTTGAGGGTGGGACGGTGGTTGAACGCCAGCAGCAAACCCATATCAAGCTGGTGTGGTCGCTTTTTTGACTTCAACCACTTTGCCTGAGCCCCACCTAAATCTTGGAGACAGGCAGAAGTGACGACAACCCAGGAGAGGTAGTCAACAGAAGATACAAGCATTGGCGGTGGAGTCGTAATCGGGGCATAACGAAACCAAAAATCTGCTGATAATCCCAAACGAATCAAGCTGACCTGGAATCGCCCTCCCCCGCCGCGCGAGAGCACATCTGCCAGCCGAAAACATCACATTGTGGCTTTTAGGAGTCAAAAGGTCTGCCAAGGAGACTGGCTATAATCTTCTCATACTTAGCCGCTATCGATATAGCATCTCGCGAAAACACTTCCTCGCGGCAGTCAAAGACCACTACGCCCAAGGGGGCTCGCTCGCTTAAACCAATCCTCTTTGCAAAATAAGAGCGAGCGACATAGCGCCTGCTTGAAACGAAGCGTCCATAGGTGAAAGTCTTGTCGGCGTATTCTTGACAGCTCTGATCGCTCCATCCGACGTCAAGTAAGTCCGGCAACCCTTCAACCTTATAAGAGCCTTTCTTGAATGCAGATCCCGCAACGCCCAAAGCACGCTGTTCGCCAAATCCAAAACACAGGAAGGAAAAGCGCCTCTTACGTCCAAGTTGGGAAAAATCCAATCTGTCTACGGGGCACCAAAAGAAGCTACTAGACGAAGTTGGCTCAGCATGCGACCTTGCTATGGGAATAAGCCATACCCCACGCGTTGGAGGCAGCAGCGGGCGTAAGCTCCACTTTGCCACCTTGAAAATTGTCGACCTATCGTGATATTGCCTATCATCGCCTCTTCTCCTGCCATCGCTAAACATCTCGTCCCTCATTCTGTCGCAGCACTCTTCCAGGGCTCGCTTTACTCGCTTGTCCCTAGCAGCAATAAACTTGTCGAGAACAATAACTAAGGCTAGTGATCCAGTCATGATCTCGGAGCTGTGCGAAAAGCCACGTTTGACTATCTTTGGACCCTCGAATGAATCCTTCTTGGCTCTCTCACTCCATCCGGTCAATGTCAAATAGAGGGCGGCAAAGAAAATTAGCCAAAGAAGCGCTCTGGCGGTCTTGGCGTAACAGACAGTCTCATTCATTAGAGAATGCACCTACTTGTTTCATTTCTTGCCAAACAACCGATCCCACGCCTCCAGCACCAGCCGCTGGGTGCGGTATTCGCCGAACTGGCGGAGTTCTGCTCTTTTCAATGCGCCAAAAGTCTCGTAGTCCTCAAAATCATTTGAAACACAAGCGGGATCCAGGATGAACTCTAGCTCGGTGCGAGAGAGACCTAGAATCTTCATTGCGTAAATTGCCTCGATCTCGGCTCGTGCAATGTGTCTTTTCAATGGGTCCTCTAGTCTGTCTCGAGGCCAGTCGGGATCTCCTTCTGCATAGATAGAAGCAGCTTCATCCATCTCGGGCCCAGCGAGTGAAAGAGACGCGGCCAGCCTTGTTACTCTACGCTCAGCCTCGGATAAAGGCTTACTGGCAGGCAGAGGGAGAGTGTCGACGATCGAAAAGGTCATGTTAAGGGCGACTTTTTTTCGCGCAAGAAAGTCAATAGCAAGGGTGTTCGCAATTGCAGTCCACAGCAGATGTGCGGGCAAGTAGTTCTCCCCTAGATATATTGTCGGGACTGCATCACCACATATGCACCCCTTGGGAACAATGGTCGAGACAAGCGATCTTTGATTGGTCGGAGAGCAGACCTTGCAATACGCGATTCGATAATCTGTGATTCTTCGTTTTTTTGATTGATTTAAAGCAGAATCTGGTATGCGCCACTGTGGAACAATCTTTTTTGTTGGCGAGTTAAATGTCAAGGGCTCCCAGGCTGCTGATCGCCCCCTTCCTGATATATATCCTTTTGCTCTATAATCATAGAGCTCAATCATGTTTCCCTCAAAGACAGGAATGTCTTCAATGCTCTCGGTGAAGGAAGATCTGCTTTTGTCCATGTCGATCTCTCTCTCGTATGGCCTGCTCCCTGGCGTGGCACAATAGCTTGATGAGAATGAGGGATAGGCGGAGTAGAGTTTGTTAAGTATTTCTACCTCTAGTCGTGACCTTATCTCTGGGATCGCCAGCGCCTCTCCTCCAATCTCCCTGGCCATCCAGCGTGGCAGGGTGACTCTACTTTCGAGTTCTTTGAGTTGTTGATCGTTATGAATGCAGAAAGCTGCATCAATATCGTGTTCCCCTTTGGGACCAGACGGGGAAATGTACAGGCAAAACTTTGACCTTGAGTCAATATCGGGAAACCAGTGTTTCTTCGCATTTTCAAAGCCGCGCAGTTGCAGTGGCCCTCGTTCTTCCGTGAGCACCTTGCGGAGTGCCATAGCATTAGCGCCATTGTACAGATTCTCTGGCACAATCATCGCCGCTGCCCCCTTGAGCGAGCAGAGCAATAGGGATAGCTCCACAAAGAAACGGTATGTATTAAAATCACCTTTTCCCAGATTGCCTGGAGCAAAGAGGCGATAGCGACCAGAAGACTTAATGAAGTTGGCAGCGCCATACAGCTGATTGCAGTGTGCGTCCCACGCTTCTCTTACTGCAGTGTTGGAGAGCAGGCTTTCCATGATTTTGCTCTGCCCTTCTGGGCTGTTATTGCGAATTGCCGGGTCATATGTTGCAAACCACTCTTTTACATCAGGGCTCATGGTTTCCCATGGTGGATTCCCGAGCACGCAATCAAAGCCCCCGTTCTCCATTACCTCGGCAAAGCGCAGGTGCCAATGGAAGAAGCGGAAGTCTCTGGAGGCCTGTTCCACCGCCAGCTCCAGGTCTCCCGGGATCTCCTGGCCGCTCTGCAACAGCAGCAGGTGCTCGCTGGTTGGCACCTTGGCGCGACTCTCTTTGGTTTTAGGCAGGAAGAAGGCGGCGGTGTAGAGATCGGCCGCGAGGGTCTGGGGATCGCTGGATCGCTCCTGCTCCCAGGATTCATAGGCCGCCTGTTTGGCTGCGCCTTCCGCCAGGGTGGTTTCGGGCATCGCCTCGATCTCCTGGAGCCGTTGTTGGCTGCGGCTGATCGGCGGGCTGGCCTGCAGATTGAGCGTGCCCTGTAGCGTTCCCTTCTGCCCTGCCTTGCGGAAACTGGCGTTCTCTTTCTTCAGGCTGGTGCAGGTGGGCTTGTCGTCGCCAGTGAGCGGTTTGTAGGCCTCATCGGGGATGCCCTGCTCCAGCACCTTCGGATCAAACACGCCCACCAGCGAATCGCCGCACTGGATGTGGGCATCGAGGAAGCTGAGCGGCTTGCCGGGATCCACCGCTTCGATCCAGAGCGCCACCTTGCACAGCTCCACCGCCATCGGGTTCTTGTCGACCCCGTAGATGCAATGGGCCACTACCTCGCGCAGGCATTCCTGGCGCAGCTCCTCGCTGGGTTCTTCGTCACCGGCACGGATGCGGGCCAGTTCCAGGGCCAGGCGCCTTGCGGCCGCCAGCAGGAAATGGCCGCTGCCGCAGGCCGGATCGAGCACCCGGATCGCCAGCAGTGCCTTTTCCTTCTCCTCCGGCGTGGAAGCCTTGGCGAGCCGATCGGCGATCACTGGCAGCAGGGCCGACACGATCAACAGCTGTACCAGCTGATCCGGCGTGTAGTAGCTGCCAGTGGTCTTGCGGTCGCTACCGGCTCCGCCCCCGTAGCTCAGCTGCCAGCTGCCGCCGGCGCGCTCCAGCTGGGGATGGAGCTCCAGCAGCCCCTCATACACACTGCCCAGCTCTTCGGTGTTGAGGTCGCGGTAGTTGACGCGGGTGAGCGTGCCTGTGGCCTGGAACCAGCCGATCGCCCGGATCGCCCGCAGCAGATAGCGGTTCGCCAGTTCGCACTGCTCCAGCGCCTGGCATTGCGGCTCGGCGAACAGGCCTCCCAGGCCGGGCAGGCCCAGCGGTGAGCTGCTCTGGCGCAGCTGCAGGAACACCAACTTCTGGGTCTGCCACAGATCGCCGTAGGGCCCTTCCGAGGCGCTGCGGCGGATCGCCAGCTCCCGCAACCGGCCCACGCTGTACCCCTCGCGGTAGATGCGGCGGCGCGGATCCTCCTGACCCAGCGTTCGGGGGAACAGCAGATCGCGGTCTTCCGCGGTGAACAGAAATAGGAAGCGATACACCAGCCGCAGCAGCTGACGGTGCAGCTCCTGGCTGCTGAGGGTGCCACTGGCCAGCTGGGAGCGCAGGGCCTCGTTGCCTGGATGCAGCAGCAGGCCATTGCCAAGGGCTTCGAGGGCCAGCTGCACGCCGTTGCGCAGCTGCCCCAGCACCCGCTCGCCCGCCTCCTGCGCCTGCTCCTTCCACGTATCCAGCACGCAGCTACCCGTCTGCGGATGGCGGAAGCGGCTGGCGTGCAGCAGCAGCCAGAGCACGGCGAATTCATCGAACAGCTCGCCCTCCACCAGCAGCTCCAGATCCACCGCCAGATAGGCCGGCTTCACCAGCGACGGGTTGTCGTGCAGCAGCCGCAGCCGATCGCCCGTGAGCAGCAGCCCCCAGTTGGCGTTGTCGTCGGCATTGAGGCACTCCTGCAGGCAGCTGTGGGGAGAGCGGCGGCGTCCCTCCTGGCCGAACTGACTGCTGCCCTTGTCGAGTTGATCGGATGCAATGCCCCGCACGATCAGGGGCACCGCACCCTCAAAGGCCCGATGGGTGATCGGGAAGTGCGCGTCGCCGTGTTGCCAGCCGTTGCAGGGCTGAAGATCTGGCCAGCCCAGCACTTCGCGCAGGAGGCGCATGGAGGCATGCAAACCGGTGACGCCTTGCGCCGCCCGCTCCCGCAGATCCTTGTATTCCTCCCAGATCTCCTTCAGCCGCACCCAGGCCGCATCGATCCGCTCCCGCACCCGTTCCCCCTTGGCCAGGCCGTAGTCGGCCTCCTTTTGCAGGGGGGCCTGCAGGCGGGCCACCTGCTCCAGAAGGGATCCCGGCAGCAGGCTGCCCTTGAGCTCGATCGCCTGGAAGCTGACGGTGGCGGTGGTGCGGGCCATGGCTCAAAGGGTGGGGGCAGGGAGGAGAACAAACACGCCGATCACATCCACCGGCAGGCTCGGTTCACAGCGGAAGCGCATCCGCAGCGATTCGCCCGAACGCAGCGAGGCTTCGCGCACGCGGCGGTGGTCTTCTTCTGCCAGATCGGCACGCCGCTCGGCCAAGGCCGTAAGCGCCGGCTGCAGGGCATCGAGCTCTGCCACCGCCTCTTGAAGCCACTGCTGACGCTGCCCCGGATCGATGTTGCCGCTGGCTGGGGCTTCCAGCAGCTCCAGCGCTGCGGCACCTTCCAGTGGTTCCAGTCCATCACCGTTCACCCTGGCGGTGAGGCATTCCTCCACCAGCAGATCGGGCAGAGCCTCGTACTGACTGCCCGTCCAGCGCGATTGGTGCAGCTGGTGCCGCAGCCGCAGCACCAGCACCTGGGTGCGTTTGGCCACTGCCTTAGTGCGGATCACGGAGGCGCGAGCCGCCAGCTCAGGCTCCAGGCCGCTGAGGGCACGCTCGGCCACGAAATCAGCCAGCTCCACGACCAATGGATGGGAGCGGCTGAGCAGTTGGCTGCCGTCACGAGCCGGGGAGCGGAAACTCAGGCGCAGCTTGCCGCCGAGGTCGTGGTTGCGCAGGCGCTCGTTCAGGGCCTGGCGGTTGTCCTCCAGGCGGGTGAGATCGAGCTCCCAGCCACCGTCTGATGGCAATGCTCCAATGGGCAGATTTAGGCGTCGGCAGGCGTTGAGCACCAGCCGCTCCACCGCGTCGGCGCTGCCGAGGGATTCGCGGGTGCGGTGCCATTCGCGTAGGGCTTCCTCCGGCTTGAGGCTGCGCTGGGCAAAGATCGTGCGGGTGGCCTTGGCGTTCTCCTTGGCGCTCTGCCATTCGGCGTCGATCACGGCATCCAGGTCTGATCCGGACCCACCGAATCCAGGCAGGCCGAGGTTGAGGAACCCCTGAATCGCCTTGGCGGCCTTGCCGAAAATCCCGCCGAGCACCGCCTGGGTGATGGTGTTGGCGTTGCCAGGGATCGGCACACTCACCCCCAGCTCCTTGCGGATGGTCTTCTCCTTTTCGAGGATCACCGTCCGCACCCGCTCATCCACCGGGTTGGAGTCGCCGCCGTGCAGCATCAGCGCCCGCACGGCACTGCGGGCCTGGCCAAAGCGATCCACCCGGCCTTCGCGTTGTTCGTGGCGGGTGGGGTTCCAGCACAGGTCGTAGTGCACCACCGCATCGAAGGTGTGCTGCAGGTCGATGCCCTCCGAGAGGCAGTCGGTGGCCACCAGCACGGGCACCTTGCCGTTGGCCAGTTCGTTCTGCAGCTCGCGGATGCGTTCCACCCGCTCCTCCGGTGGCAGATCACCGGTGACGGCCATCACCACATGCGCGCGCTTGGGCAGTTCCTCCTCCAGTTGCTCCGCCAGGTAGTGGGCGGTGGGCCGGAAACGGCAGAAGATCACCGGCCGGAAGCCCTCCGCCAGCAGAGCCTTGAGCTCTTTGAGCAGCTGCTTGAGCTTGGGATCGTGGGCCTTGCCGCGCAGGCGATCCGAGCGCTCGATCAGATCCTTCAACAGCCCGGCATCGGCCGAGTCCGCCAGATCGGCCCCGGGGGCGGCTTCTTCGGCGCTGAACTCCTCTTCCGCACCGTCGAGCACGGCGAGCGTGGCCATCGCTTCCAGATCATCAGCAAGCTCGTCTTCGCTGGGGGCTGAGGCTGGATCAGCGCCGCTCTGGAGGTTGAACAGCTTGGTGCGCAGGGAGGCCGAGGCGGCGGCGGGGCTGCTGCTGACGCAGCGCAGCAACGCCAGAGCGGCCCACCAGCTCATCCGCTGGCGCAGCTTGCTTTCGCCAACGCTCCGCTCCACCAGTTCACGGGCATAGGCCAGCACGTCATCGAACAGACGCCCCCAGTCGCCGCTGAGGGTGTAGGTGGCCTCCCGGGTTTCACGATCCGGGAAGTCGGCCCCCTCGGTGCCCCATTCCTCTTTGAGATCGAGCCGGCGGCGCTGCACGAAATAGTTGCCCAGTTCATCGCGCAGGTCCTTGCGGCGCTGGCCCTCGGGCATCTCGCTGAGGCCCTCGAACTTGGGATCGAGCAGCCCGAGCAGGTTGTCGAACGCCTCCTTGTCGCCGCTGTGCGGTGTTGCAGTGAGGAGCACCAGGTGGCGCTGGGAATTAGCGGCCAGGCCCCGCAGCAGTTCGTAGCGCTGCTGGCGTCCGCCCCCCCTGCGGGCGGCACAGGTGTGAGCTTCATCGACGATCACGAACTCGCCGCAGCTGCGCAGGAAGCCCTCGCGGTTGCGGTCGCTCTTGATCCAGTCGAGGCTCACCACCGTGAACGGGATCACATCAAAGATCGACTTGCCTGCCGGCAGGCCCCGCTCCAGCTTTTGGGCCGTGCCGGGCCGCACCACCTCGGCCGCCAGGTTGAACTGGCGGATCATGTCGCTCTTCCACTTCTCACACAGGTGCGGCGGGCAGATCACCGTGACCTTGCGGATCTCGCCGCGATCGAGCAGTTCCCGGGCGATCAGCAGCGCCTCCACCGTCTTGCCGAGACCCACCTCATCGGCGATCAGCACCCGGCTCACCTCCTGCTTGAGCGCCATCAGCAGCGGCACCAGCTGGTAGGGCCTAGGCTCCAGCGCCACATTGCCGAGGCAGCGGAACGGGCCCGCACCGGCGCGCAGCTTGAGCAGCAGGGCATCGCGCAGCAGCAGCGCCGAGCTCTGGGAGCCGCTCAAGGCCGGATCCGGCAGGGCAAAGCTCGCCGGCTTCACCTGCTCACCCTCCAGCGGCCAGAACAGGGTGGCGATCGTCTGATCACCGCCGCCCAGAGGCCGCAGCCGCAGCACCTGGTCCTGCTTCTCCACGCGGCTCTGGGGCAGCGTCACCCACTCCCGCCCACGCACCTTCACGATCGAGCCGGGGCTGGGGATGTCGGGCAGCGCTGGGGGCTGGCTGGAGGCGGGCTGGCTGAGGGTGCTGGTCATGCCGCAACCTCCAGTTCATTGGCTTCGCCGTCGACTTCGTCGATCTGAGGCAGGGCTGCTTCTCCATCAGGGGGCAGGCTCTCGATGGCGATAGGTTTGCCGATTACAGCGCCAATCAGCTCCAGCAAATCCCGCCGGCGCTGTTCGTAGAAGGCGTCGAAGGCATCACTCCTGAGCAGCTCGGGGTTGATCCGGTGAGAGTGGAGCAGCTCATTCATGGCGGCTGCGGCATTCACAGTGCCGGATCGCTCGTATTCTCCCTGGCTTTTCAGATAGGCCTGCTCCAGCTTCGGCAAATAGGTGGAGGGTGCCGCGCCACCGATCAAGCGGTTGGTCCGGGCGGTCTGGGGCGTCTTGTTGAGGATCGAATTGGCGCGATCCTGCCCGATGCGGTTGGTTTCGCACCAGACTGATGGGAAGACGTGGTGGATATCGATCGGATCGGCGTAGAAGATTGCGACATCAAGTGGCTGGCCGGTACGGAAGTCTCTAGCCTGCTCTCTCAGTAGCAGCATATAAAGTCCCTTATAGGCTGCACTATTGCGGGTTCTCATCGTATCGAGTCGGTTCGGGCGGAAGTCCGCCTCGTACACCGTGCCTGGATCAGGGCCCTGCCCAGCCACCCACTCCATCACCTCCGGGAAATCCTTGGCGAAGCGGGTTTCGATCGCCCCGCCATACAGCTCGCCCAGCACGCCGCACCAATACCAACGCTGCACCTTCGCCGTGGTGGCTGCCGCCTCGTAATCACTGCCCAGGCTGGTCAGGATTGCGGCTAAGGGGACCAGTTGGGTGACGTAAGGAAGATCATCACTGCGATAGAAGCCCTGCTTGATCAGGAAACGTCCGGCACGAAAGAAGCCTTCCTCGGCCGCAGCAGCCCACTTCTCGTATTCAGCTAACGGCAGATCCAGAATCGTGGCACGCTTGCAGCTGACCCCCGTCCACTTGTCGGGAGGAAGTTGGCCGGTTTGCTGATCCTGTTGCCTGCGGCTGCGCGTGGACAGCAACGCCACACACTGCAGAAAGTCGGTCTCTCGCACCGCTTTCAGGATGCATCCTAGGCGCTGCACGCCAGCGGGCTTGCCTTGTTCTCTGCCTGCCGCAAAACGCTGGTAACGCCCTTCGATGGCAGCCATTCCATCGCGACTCTTGCGGCCATACCAGTCAGCTCGCAGGTCGAAGCCATCGGCGGCATAACTAGCCGTGACCAGCTCAAAAGCATTCAACTTGACGCCGCCGGTGTTGACCTTTTCAAACACCTGGCACACGGCTTCCCGTCGGCTGGTCTTGGCTAGCGTAATGACGGGCAGCTGGTACTCAGAGAAGGGATTGATGACTTCCTTTTGGAAGTCGTTGTAGAGAGCAAGAACATCTCCAAACTCTGGCCTGCCATTCCAGTGATTGATGTAGCCAAGCTGCCATTCACCAGCTTCGTAAATCTTGCTCAGCGGGAACAAGCCGAGCTCGTACTCCAAGTCGCAGCTGGAGAGGTCAAGGCCCTTTCGGCCAGCCACCTCAGGGCGAATCCGATCTCGAGGAACGTCAACAACAGCTTCCTCAAGAAGATCTGGATTGGCGAGCAGTCTCTTCATATCGAGGTAGTACCAGCGCTCCACCTTCTGCTTGCGTTCGTTTTCCGTCTTTGCCGCTGAGCCCATCAGGGTGGCCTGGAACATTGAGGTCAACCGCTGCTGGCCGTCCAGAATCAGATGATCTGGTTGTGGAATGGCTCCATCGAATCTTGATCCCTCCACGGGGCGGGTCTGAAAACGCACCTCTCCACCAGCCTCCAAGAGCATCACCGCCCCGATCGGGTACTGGCGGATCACAGAGGCGATCAACTCCTTGATCTGCTCGTTCTTCCACACCCAGCCCCGCTGAAACTCAGGCAGCTGGATCGTTCCTTTCTTTAGCTCTTGAAGGAGCTCCCGCAGGGATCGTTTCGTGCTGTCAAACATCAGCTGCCCTCCTTGCCGAACAACTGTTGGTGTTGGGCAAACACCGCATCAAGGGCTTCACCCAGATCCGGTCCTTGGGATTCGGGGCCGGTGGCGGGGCCTCCTGACGGCTGTGGCGGCTGCGGAGGCGGACTGCTGGCACCACCCTTCCCTTCCCCGAACAGCCAGGCGTGCTCGCGGAACACCGCCGGCCATTCATCGCTGTGCTGGTCAAAGACCACCACGCGGATGCCGGCATCTTTGAGGTCCCGGCGCTTCTGTTGGTCCAGCCGCTGCTGCAGGGGTTTCTGGTGGTGGGGGCCGTCGATGAACACCAGCGCCCCAGCCTCGCGGTAGGTGAAATCAGGCGTCACGAAGTGTCCGCTCACCTCCTTCTGGGCGTCATCGGGCAGGTGATGACCAAGCCGGAAGGCTGTCTCCAGCCAGAGGCGCTCCAGGCCGCTCTGGCAGAAGCCACGGAGCCGCTCCAGTCGCTCGCTGCGGCTGTCGGTGCCTCCCTGACCCACCAGCTCACCGCGGGCCAGATCCAGCAGGAACTGCTTGAGCTCAGGGATGCGGCGGTCGATCCGGTCGTGCTCGCGCTGGTTGTGATAGCCGAGCAGGCAGCGGTAGCAGCCAGCCTCACACTCCGGATCGGCATCCTCCAGGGCGGCCTCGATCACCGGCAACGGATCGCCCAGCCGCCAGTGGCACACCTCCAGGGCTGTGCGCCCCAACTGCCGCAGCGCTGCGGGGCTCTCCACCAGGCGGCTCAGCACCCCGGCCCCACCCTCGGCGCTCTCATAGAGCAACAGGGCGCTGGCCTCCCCGTCGTTTGGCATCAGCTCAGCGGCGATCTCGCTGCCATCGAGCTGGAAGGCCACCTCGATGCCGCGCTTGAGGGCGTTCTTCAGGCTGAGCAGCTGCAGCGCCGTCCTGTTGCCGCTGGCCGGCTGATTGGGGAACTGCAACAGCAGGGCGTTCTTGCGGTCCTGCACGTAGGGCGTGATCTTCACGTAACCCACTTCGGCCGCATCGTCCTCTCCCTCGCTGGCTGTGGCGTTGCCAGCTTCCAGCTGTTTCTCTCCGCCCCAGCGTCCACTGATCGGGTGGATGGGGAAACCCATGTCGCTGCGGTTCTCCCGCCGCCGCCAGCCGAGGTTGATGCGGCTGATCGTGGTGGCCGGCGCATAGCTCAGCTCCAGCAGCGGCTGGCCGCCACTGCTCACCTGCGCCCGCGCCACCTTCACCACACCGTTCTCCTGCGGGAACTCATAGGTGGTGAGCAGCTCGTAGCCCAGCCGCTGCCGCTCCTCGTCGTCGGAGGTGATCCGCTCGGCACGCCGGGTATTCACCTGCTCGATCTGATACAGCCGAGGGACACGCACCGCTTTGCCTTTCGGTTCCTCCTGGAGTGGCGCACCGCAGTGGCGGCACAGCTCCACTTCGTCAAGGGCCGAACCCAGGTGGGCATGACCACAGACGCCGCAGAGCAGGGCGTCCTGGGTGGCCAGGGTCACGGTCCCCGCGGCCACGGCGTTGTCCTGCAGGCCCAGGATCGCGCCCTTCACCTTGTAGGTGTTGCCCTCGTGATAAATCAGCGAATGGGGCCCGAACTCGCTGATGCCGACAAAGCGCGGCCGGGTGATGAACGTACCGCCGCCCACCTGCTCACGGCTGCCGGGGATGTAGGCCATCAGCGGCAGGCGCGGGAAGTTGTAGCCCGGCATAAAGCCCTGGCTGGCCAGATAGCGGTAGGTGCTGAAGTCGTTGTTGTTGTTGCCGCTGCCGGGTTTGTCGGCCAGCAACAGCTGCTGCTGCAGCCGTGCCGCTCGCTGCCGCTGATCTGCCGCCTGCCGTTCGCGCTCTGAGAGGGCGTGGTTGGCCAGATCCTTCTGGGCCTGGGCGAACTGGCTGTCGACCGCCTCCAGCAGATCCCGCCAACGGCGCAGCGCCGCATCGAAATCGAGCGCCGCGCCACGGATCAGGGCATCCAACCAACTGCCGGTGAGCCAGGTTGGCGGGCTGCTGCCCAACCAGTGGTTCTCGATCAAGTCGTCGACGATCGCCTGGCCATCAGCCTGGGCACTGCGGTAGGCGTCATCATTGGCCAGGGAGTTGCGCAGATCCGCCACCAGCGGCCTTCCCTCGGAGGCGAGATCCACAAGTTCCTTCACCTTGCCTGGCAACCGCTGGCGAGTCGCCGCCAGCCACAGGGCCCGGAAATGCGCTTTCAGCAGCTCCTCATTGGCCAGCTCCAATGTGGGTGCGTTCACGGCACCGGCCACCATGCGGGTGGGATCGGAGAAGAAGTACTGGTCGTGCGGTGAGGTGGCGCCGCAGTAGCTGAGCACCAGCGCCGGTTGACCGCTGCGCCCCGCCCGGCCACTGCGCTGGGCGTAGTTCGCCGGCGTCGGCGGCACATTGCGCATGTAGACGGTGTTGAGCGCGGAGATGTCCACGCCAAGCTCCATTGTTGGCGAGCAGTAGAGGAGCCGCAGCCGGGCATCGCGGAACTGCTTCTCGCGTTGCTCGCGCACGCCGGCATCCACCTGGGCGGTGTGCTCCCGCGCTTCCAGGGTCTGCACAAAGGGCCTGCCCTCGGCCTGGCCCGGGTCAGCAATCAGAGAGGCGAGATCCTCATAGAGGCTGCGGAAGTAGCTGTTCACGGGTCCGCGGCGGCCGCTGCTCTCCTGCTGCAGGAGCAGACGTTCGGCATAGGCGTCCTGTGCGGGGGCTGCTTTTGATGAACCAGCATCAGAATCCACCAAGGTCCAGCGCAGGGCTGAGCTGTTCAATCGCCAGCCCTGCAGCACCTCGCTCTTGCGCTTGCCGACCTTCACCTCCTTGGGCTTGACCAGCCCCCAGGCCGTGAGCATCGCCAGCAGGTGGCCGGTGATCTCCTGATACAGGTCGTCCTTCCATTTCAGGCCGCGGTGCAACTCCTCCACAGACAGCCAGCGCTCGCGTGCCTTGATCCAGCGTCCAAACGCTCCCCGCAGCGATAGACCCTCCAACCGCTGCAGACGCTGCTCGGCCGTAACTGGGCTCATCAGCACGGTGCGGGCCAGCTCGGGCTGTTCTTCCGCCCGGATGCCCCACACCTCCTCCAGGTCGAAGCAGGCCTTGCGGCGGCGCTCGAACTCCTCCAAGCCCAGGGCATCGCAATCGATCGCCAACCGCTCGCGCATCTCCTCCAGCAGGCGGTGCAGGATCAAGAAGCGCTCCTCACTGCTCGCCTGGGCCAGCAGTGGATGGCGCTGCTGCCAGTCGGCCTGGTCTTCGGCGCAGTTCACCAGCTCGGCGTAGTCGATCTCCAGCAGCCGCAACTGCTCGAGGTTGGGATTGGTGAGCCGCCAGCCCTTGCGCAGATCCACCAGCAGCCGGTATTCCAGAACCCCTCGCAACGCCTTGCGTCGCTCCTGCTCCACGTTGGGTTTGACGCCTTTGGTGGCGATGAAGTCATCAGCTCTCAGGCGCAGCGCCTTCTCGGTGTCGAGCGCCAGGATCTCCAGGCTCAGCTCCTGATCGGGCCTTGCCCGTAGGGCCGCCACCAGGCCCGCCCGCAACTGCAGCACTCGCACGAAATCGTTGAAGTGACCCGCCTGCAGGGAGGCGTCCTGGCGGTTGTCGCTGAAGGCCAGCAGTTTGCGGGCGTTATCCGGGATCTCGTCTTCCGGGAAGCTGAGCAGCTGGCGCAGCACCGCCAGGCTCAAGGTGGTGGTGGCGGAGCTTCGGCCCTCGGAATTCAGGCCGCAGAGCTTGCGGAACTCGCTGCCGCGCACGTTGTGCTCCACCCCGCAGCTGGGGCAGAAGCGGAAACTGCCTTTGAGGAACCAGGCTGGGGTTCCGTCACTGCTCGTGCCTCCATCCGCTTTGATCCGGCACGGCACCGGAGCGAACTCCCGGTAGGTGCGCTTGAGCACCAGCTCGCCGCTTTTGTCGGTTTCCAGCCAGCCATCGGGGAACCTGGCCTTCTCCAGATCCTCCACCTCATAGGCACCCTCTGCATCGGGCATCAGGTAGCCGTTGACCACATCCCGTTCCCGCAGGCTCGATTCATCGGAGAACTCACGCGGCTCGAACCGCTCAGGCCTGCGGTTATGCAGCTGCGCCCAGACCGGGTGGAACTCCTGCCCGCAACTGCGGCAGAACACCACCGGGTACAGCAGGGCCTGGCGGCCGGCATTCGGCTGATACTTCTGACCCTTGAGGGTCAGATAGCGCCGGCCAGGAGCCTCCAGGCTGGAATGCACATCACCGCCGGCCGAGACAAACTGGTGCAGGCGGAAGGCAAAGAAGCGGCGGTTTGGCCCCACCTCCACCTGATAGGCCGCCAGCAGAAACTGGCGCAGGCTGGCCAACACCAAGGCCACAACTTCGCGCCCTGATTCCTCTTTCGCCTCCGCTTCCGAGGCGAGGCGGCCGCTGGCACAGGCGAGCTCCAGGGCCGCATCCTGCAAGGTGCGCGGCCGGCAGCGCACCCACTTGCCATCGCCACGCCCGTCCTCCCGTTCCAGGCCGAGCCGCAGTTCCACCCAGCGGGCCAGGGGATGGGTGCGCAGATCGTCCGCAGTCCAGTCGCCCGTAGCGTCCTCGCCGTAGTCCGCCCTCAGGGCGGTGTCGAGTTCGATGGGGCCCGGCAGCTCGCCCATGGTGAGGCGTTCCAGCGTCTCGGTGACGATGTTCTCCACCGGGATGCTGGTGCCGAACAACTTGCTCGCCACCTGGGCCACCGTGCCGTTTCGCTCCGTGGCGGTGCCCTCGGAGGCCATGGTGGCGGAGGTACCGATGCAGATCAGATCGGCATTCAGGCGCTGCCGCACCCGGCGCACCAACAGAGCCACATCAGCGCCCTGGCGCCCCCGATAGGTGTGCAGTTCATCCAGCACCAGGAACTCCAGACCCTGGGCATCGCTGATCACCTTCTGATCCAGCGGATCCTGCCGGGTGAGGATGTACTCCAGCATCACGTAGTTCGTGAGCAGGATGTCGGGTGGATCATTCTTGATCTTTTCCCGTTCTTCCTCGCTTTCCTGGCCCGTGTAACGCGCAAAGGTGACACGGGGTCCGTCGGGATAACCCCAGCCCAGGTATTTCTGCAGCTCCTCAATCTGGCTATTGCAGAGGGCATTCATCGGGTAGATGACAATCGCCCGGATCCGCTTGCTCTGGTCGCCGCGCTCTCGCTCTTCCAGCACCCGATTGATGATCGGGATCATGTAACCCAGCGACTTGCCGGAACCGGTGCCGGAGATCACCACCAGGCTGCCGCCGGCGCGGGCGATCACGATCGCTTCCCGTTGGTGGCGGTGCAGCAGCAGCTCCACCCCGTCGCCCCTGCCTTGATTGGACGCGTCCTTGCCCCAGCGGAAGATGCGGCTGCATTCCGGGTGCAGCAGTCCCTCCTCCACTAGAGACCCGATGCTGCCTCCCCCGATGAAGCTGGGGTTGAGCTGGATCAGCGGCGAGGGCCAGTACTCACCCGCCCCGTAGCGGCCGTCGACAAAGTCCCGCAGGTCTGGCGCCTTGATCTGCGTGAAGCTCCGGCTGAACTGGCCGTAGTCCTCGACGACCCGGTCGCGGAAGGAGAAGACATCCATCAGCGGGCAGCCTCCAAAAGGTGTAGAGGCCAGATCGGCATCGGGGTGCTGAGGGAGAGCCTTGAAGCAGTTTGCTCCGCCATGAGCCTGTTGGGAACCGCTAGCGCCCCGAATTGATCTTGAATCTGCGCCGCTATGCAGTGGGCGCATACTTTTGCGGCCAACAGCACAGCCGGCATTGTTGTTTGGCTAGCCGTAGCCCCCTGGAGGCTCATGCCCCCTCCCCCCTGCGCAGGGCATCTAATCGGTATCGGTGCGCCGGGCGGGGCACGACTTCTATGGAGAGGTCCATCGGGGATCTCTTGGGCGAAGCTGGCAGCTTCTGGCCCGTGAGCCCGATGCAGGCTGGTTCTCCTGCGAAAGACCATTCACCCCAAGCCCGCGACCAGGGAGGTGCGGCCAGGTCCGCCCCCTGCGGCAGAAGGCCGATCGGGTATGGACTGGCCTTGTCGCTGTGTGGGGCTGTGAGCTTTCGCTGACTCGTCGTCCCCGAGCCTTCTGGCCAGAAGCCCAGTGCTGCCAAGCCTTCGCTGGGAGAGTATGCAGCCAGCGCATAGTTCTGCAGCCCGATTCGCTTTGGGCAGGGTGCAGCACGAGGCAAGATTAATGATGAATGGCCAGCCGTATGGTTTTTCTACCCCCTACCTCTGACTTCCCGCCTGATCCCGAGCCCTTGAGCCGGGAAGATCTCAACAGCGTCTACCTCGAGCTGCGCAACTGCTACAAGAGCTCCATGCGCAGTCGCGGCCAGCATCGCAGCCTGGCCACCAAGGCCCGGGAGGAAACGGCACAGCTCAAGCAACGGTTGCTCGATCTTGCAGCGCGGGAAGCATCTGTCCGCACAGATATCTATCAGATGCTGGAAATTGTCACCGCGATTGCCGGTGATCTGGAAGATGCCGGGGATGACCTGGTGAATGAATTCGGTCGCTACAAACTCGGCCGTAAGACCTATCAAGGCGGTTCTTTCCTTGGAGGCCTCGTGCAGGCCGTGATCCGCTTCATCAACCGCTGGACCCAAACCAAGGAGCGTGTGGTGCAGCTGGATCAAAAGCGCCAGGAGCTCATCGAGAAGACCAAGGGTCTGCCGCCCCTCCCCCTTGGTGGGAACGGCCACAACGGCTCCGTCAACCAGCCAGAACCGACATCAGCCGCCAAGGTGGAGCTTGTGGACAGCCCAGCGGCCCAGCAGGCCCAGGAGGTCAAGGCCGATGGGACAACTCACTGACACCCTGCGGGCCACGTTGCGGGATCTGGCCCAATCCGACGCGAGGCTCTACCGGGGACTGCAGGAGGAGCTCGGTGACACCAGGCCAGCCAGCGAGCAGCCCGCCGTGCTGCTTGCTGGTGACGCCCGGGCCAGCCGCGAGGAGCTGGAGCGGCTCTCGATCAAGGTGCTCTGGGAGCTCTGCAAACAGCGGGGAATCACGGGCCTCAGTAAGGGTCCGGTTCCGAAACAGGTGGATGCCCTGCTCAGTCACCCGGACGGCCCACCGCTGCGCAGCGCCCTGCCCAGCAAGGCCACGAAGGGCAGCAAGAGTCTTGCCGGTGCTGGCAAGACCGCGCCCAAGACAGGTACTGCTGAGCTCCAGGCCCTGGAGCAACGCCTCGACCGGCTGGAGCAGCTGGTGCTGCTGATCGCCCAGCAGGTGGGCGTGGCGCCAGAAGCGATCACGCGGTTGCTGCCGCCGGCTGCTTCGCCAACCTGAAGCCTCGCAGGGACAGCCAGACTGGAGGCTCAACATTCGCTATTCGCGAATGCCGAATGGCCTGGTGTGACCGTGGCCCGCTCACCCTCCAATCCCCAGCTCGTCCTGCGTCCGCAGGATCTGGTGGTGCTGCTGCGTCTGGCTCTGGAGCCGGGCCCGGCGCCCACCTATGCGGCCCTCGGCTCCGAGCTTGGCCTGACGGCCTCGGAGGCCCATGCGGCGGTCGAGCGAGCCGTGGCCGCGAGGCTGGCGATTAAGGATGGGGCTGGCAAGCCCTCAGTGGTTCGAGCTGCCCTGAGAGCCTTCGTGGAGCACGGTGCCCGCTACTGCTTTCCGGCCACGCAGGGTGGACTCAGCCGCGGGGTTCCCACCGGCTACGCCGCCTCCCCCCTCCGCGAGCAGATCGGGCCGGGCCATGACCCACCACCGGTGTGGCCGTGGAAGAAAGGAACGGCCCGCGGTATTGCCTTTCATCCGCTTTATCCAAGTGTCCCTGAGGCGGCGCAGCGCAACCCGGCTCTGGGGGAGTTGCTGGCCCTGTTCGAGGCGGTGCGCGGCGGCAGCGCCCGGGAACAGGCCCTGGCGCTGGCCCTGCTGGAGGAGCGGCTGCAACCATGAACCCCAACGCTGACACCGCGATTAGGGTTGAGGCAACGTCCATGCAGTCGGCGAGAGCCGCTGCCGTCATGACCCCAGCCGATCAAGCCATTCAGGAGCCGGAAGCTCCCTTCTCCATTCGCCGTCGCCAACGCGGCGGCAGACTGGTCGTGGCGGTGAGCAGCTCGGTGAGCGCCATGGATGCCCTGCGGGCCCGCATCCGTGCCCAGAGCAAAACGGTGGCCGATCACATCGCGGCTGATCCCGAAGCCCAAGGGTTCATCGACGACTGGACCACCCCTGAGCCCATCAGCCGCTGACGACCAGCGTGGAGCTCAAGGCCGGGCAAATCGTGACCGTTGACTGGCGCAAAGAGCCAGACGACCCCGCTTAGGATCCCCAGCCGCCAGAGCCCAACAAGCTGAGGCCAGCTGTCGTGGTGCAGGACACCGAACTGTTTGATCCGGCATACCCCACGGTGCTGGTGGTGCCGATGACAGGCGACCCTGCCCTGGCGATCCCCGACCTGACCGTGGCGCTGCAGCCCAGTCCGAGCAACGGTTGCAAGAAGGTGAGCTACCTGCTCCCGCAGAACCTGACCTGTGTAGCCAAGACACGGATCACCGCCGCTACCAAGTCGCAGATCACCTCAACCGAACTGCAGCAGCTACGCCAGTTGGTGGTGCTGAGCATCGGCGGGCTGAGCTGACGCCACCCCGCCGCCCATCCGCCAACCTGAAGATCCTCTGCGCTGGCGCCAGCCCATGGCGGTGAACCAGGAGACCCTGGAGAAGCTGGGTCGTTTTTTGCTGCGCGGCCTGCGCATCGGCGCCAGCACGGTGTCGATCGTTGAGCTGCTGCGCAACGACTGGACTGGCGGCCTCAGCGCTGGGGGGGCCTGGCTGGTGTTTCTGCAGGTGGAACGGCGGCTGCCGCCCCTCAGTCCCGAGCCTGAGGACTGATCTGCAGGCAACGGGCCAGCGCCCGCGCAGTAATGATGAAGGTTGCGGAACTCACAGACCGCCGCCCTGGCATCCATCTATCGTCAGAATTCAGCTAGCGCGTCCACCACCCCCGCTCGCCTGGCAGTGTCCAGCACTGGACCCTCTCCATCGCATGACACTCTCCACCCCAAGCAGGCCTCCCTCCACCCCAGCCTCTGGGCCGCTGCGGCGTGAGCAGATCGATGCGCTCCTGGAGGAGTTGCGCGACCCTGCTCTGGCCCGTCAATTCCTGATGGATGCTGGCCTGATCGACGCCGATGGCCAGCTCACCCCTCCGTACCGCAGTCAGGATGCCCGGTCGGCCTAAGAACAGTCTGGGCCCCTTGGTGCTGTTTCATGGCTGCGACAAGGATGTTGCTGAAGCAGTTCTGAGTGGACAGGCAACACTTCAGCCCAGCGAAAATGATTACGACTGGCTCGGCAACGGCATCTATTTCTGGGTCGACAGCCCAGAGCGGGCTTTGTCCTGGGCCAATCTCCGCAGATCCTCCCCATCGGTGATCGGCGCTTTTGCCTACCCGGGCAACTGCCTCAATCTGACCGACTACGGAGTGATGAATGAATTGGCCCTTGCCTATGAGGCCACCCTTGGTATTTCCGCAGCAGCAGGCACATCACTGCCCGTCAATTCCGTTCGAGAGAACGGCATCTTCATGAAGCGTCAGCTGGACTGTGCCGTGATCCAGATGGTGCACAAGATCCGTGAGAGCAAAAGCATGGAGGCGTACGACACCGTCTATGGAGTGTTTGAAGAAGGCGAATTGGTTTATCCGGGCGCAGGCTTTCGTGACAGAACGCATGTGCAGATCGCCATCCGCAACCCGGAGATGATCCTTGGCTATTTCCGAGTTGATGGGATGACATAGGCCTGGTGATTGTCACCCCAACAGGAAGGCGCCCCGTGGGGGGCGCTTTAGCACCGGTCGCGGATCTGAGCCTTGGCATCTGGGGAGCGATGGTCTGCCCGTTGGCCCGCGAGATCGGCGCCGAGCCTCGCTTCCTTTCGCTGGCCCTGGCCCAGGCGTTCCTGCAGACCGAGCAGCCCACGCTCACCCCTGATCTGCCCCGCGACATCAGCTGCTTCCGGCTGCTGCTGCCCAAAAGCACCCTGTTCAGTGAGGAGGGTCCGGAGATTCGCTCGGTGGTGGTGGCCGAGGTGCGGGCGATGGAAGGCTGGCTGCCCGACAACTTCGAGCTGGCCGGTGGCGGCCTGGCCTGCATCGGCCTTGGAGAAGACGGCTCCACCTACCTGGCCAGCAACGTGCTAAACCCAGCCGCGAAGGCGCAGCAGCCGGCGCACACAGACTTCAGCCCCGCGGTCTGGGAGTGGGATGGCGATGGCGTCAGGGGCACGGCAGACCGAATGGAGCAGCTCTGCGTGCACGCTCTCCTGGCCCAGCGCTATGCCCCCCAGCTTGTGAGCGAGGGTGAGATTCCGCCGGCACCTGGCGCCAAAGGCTTCGGGGGCAGCAGCAAGAAGGCCAGCCCCGCCTCCGATGACGTGAAGCCCCCGGTCTGGCTGGGCAAGGACTACCAGCTGCAGCGCCAGCCAGGAGACGCAGGCACGGCGGCTGGCTGGCAGCGGGGCCACTGGCGAGCGCTCTCGCCGCTGGCAGGGCCGGTCGCGGCTCCGATGGAGTGGGTGGAGCCGGTGCTGGTGGGCTGAGGCACCACCAGCAGCCTGATTGCCCAGCATTCTCGATCAGGCCCCTGGCCTTCACTCCTTTTCGGCAGCGCCCAAGGGGATCAGCTTGATCTGCTTCCTGCCCAGCTTGATCTCGAACTCATCGCCGGGCTGCAGGCCCAGATGGGCGGTGTAGGCCTTGCCGACCATCAGGTTGCCGTTGAACTGGACCTTGGTCACGAAGCTCAGGCTGCGGCCAGTGCGCCCTTTGCCGCCGCTGTTGCTGCTGCCGGTACCCAGGTTCATGCCCTTGGCTTCCAGCAGCGCCTCGTAGAAGGCGGTGAAGTGCAGGCGCTCGGTCCCGTCCTTCTTGGTACTGACGTAGCCGCAGCTGCGTACCAGATCGGACTTGGAGACATCGCCGAGTTCCTTGACTTTGGTGAGCAGATCAGCGCCAGTGAGCATGATTTGGAATTAGATGATGGACAATCCTAATCGCTAATTATAGCTGGGTTGTCAACCGCAGAGAGATGGCTAGCTCCGTAAGTCGGATTGCCGAGACCGCGATCAGCTGAAGGGAGAGTCCTAGGTCGCATTGAGCAGATCATCCAGGAAGGATTCGTCTACCTCGTAGTGGGCCAGTGGTTCCTGGCCCTGGTCACCGACCAGGTCAAAGAACTGAAAGGCAAACCACTCCTGAAACAGGGCCAGGCTGCGCGGGCTGGGCCAGGTTGCGGGATCTGTGGACCAGCTCTCCAGCTCTGCGCAGAAGATCTCCTCATAGCCCTGCGCCAGCAGCTCGATGGCTTCTTCCCTGGTGTCGTAGGCGGGGAGCAGGTAGAGACCAGGCTCAAAGCCCCCTGGCGGCAGAGGCTGATCGGGGTGCTGCCGCTGGGCCCAGTCAATGAAGGGCTGGCGCGGAGCGATGGTGACGGCGCAGCGGTTGACGATCTTCATAGGTGGGCCAGGGCACCGCGGCCAAGGTAGGCAGTGCATCCAGGCCGGTCCAGCAGACCAGCGTTAGTGCTTCAGGCTCTCGCAGGCCTGCCCATCTCCGTTGCTGTCCAGATAGGTGTGCCCCTGCCGCAGTAGCTCCTGGGCGCGGGCATAGGAGCTGATCTCCTTGCAGCGATAGCGCCGCCCGCCTGGGGTGGTGCCATCCGGGATCACCGCAGCGCTACGCCCACGGCGGAAGTCCCAGGGGCGGGTGATGCCTCCCGGCACCTGCCAGACCCCGAAGCGACGGCGGCTGGCGCGGTATTCGGCATCCAGGTACTCCTTGGCGTCACATCCGCCCAGGTACTGCCGATACGCGAAGGCCAGGCCGTCTTCCACCATCACCAGGTTGATGTTGATGTCGCTGATCACCTCGGCAACGGTGCGCCCGTAACGGTCGGTGGTCTTGACCTCGAGCGTCACCTCCCGGCCAATCGACAGACGCTGCTGCAGGTAGCGCCGTGCATGCTGTCCCCAGGGGCTCTGGGCCGTTTCGGGAGCATCAATGCAGGCCAGCCGGATAGTGATGGCCCGGCCACCCTGGCGGACGCGGATGGTGTCGCCGTCACCGATCGAGAGCACCTCTCCCTTGAGGGCCTGGGCCGACCCTGCCCCCGGCAGGAGAGCAGCCAGCACCAACAGCAGGGGCAGCCAGCGCAATGCCATCACTGGAGTCTGCGTGCCTGCCATTTCTATGCGCTGAGCGCATCAATTTGCAGCTGCCCCCACCGGCAAGGCAACCTGAGTTGCGCCTCGGAGAGACGATGCAACCACCCTGGCTATTGCTGACGCTTGCACTCACCTTTGCCAACGGATCAGCCCTGGCCCAGCAGCCCGTGCGCCCCCTCCCCAAATTGGGAGGGTGCCCTCTCGGCTACTACGCCTCCGGCAGCTACTGCGTGCCCAGCGCCAGCGACAACACCCGCGGCGCCCTTGAGAAAACCGGCAGCAGCTGCCCCCTGGGCTTCTACGGCTCCGGCAACTACTGCGTCAGTAGCCCGAGCAACGACCGCGAGGCGATCCAGAAGACCGGCAACTCCTGCCCGCTGGGCTGGTTCAGCTCCGGCAGTTATTGCGTCAAGAGCCGCTGATCACCATGAGCTTTCGCTTCCGCCGCTCCGCCCGCCTGGGCCCGCTCCGCTTCAATTTCGCCAAGGGGGGCTTGAGCTCGATCTCTGTTGGCGGGCGCGGCGCCTCGTTCAACATCCCGGTGAGCCGCAGTGGTGGGCCGCGCACGACCGTGGGGCTGCCGGGCACCGGTCTGAGCTTGAGCGTGGAGCACAGCCCCGCCGCGATCCCGGCAGGCCCTGCAACTGGCCTGCCTAACAGTCGCCGGCTGCGGCCGGGCCAGCTCGATGCCCTCAAGCAGTCGTTGCTGGGCGTGCTGCGCCAGGAGCTGTTCGCTCCCGGCTCCACCGGGGATCAGCTGTGGGAGCACAGCCTGGTGAGCCGTCTGCTCACTGATGCTTCGATCGGTGCGCGCACCACAGGCCTACTGGCACTGATCGAAACCCCGGAGGCGCTGGAGGGCTACGTGCTGCGCGCCCAGGGCCAGGACGATGCCAAGCGCCGGACCCAACGCTGCATCACGGCCGTGCAGGAAGCCTCAAGGTTGGCTTCTGGGCGAGGCTGGCTCTCCTGACACTGCAAAGGCAGGTGCCCGCAGGGCCGGTTCCCCGTATCCGGCCGCACCTGCGCTCTCGCCTCAGCAGCCCAAGGATGGAGCCGGAAAGAAGGAGATACCCCCGCATGCGAGAGGTCGTGTTCCGCCTGGAGGCTGAGCGCCCCGGCCACCTGGAGGCCCAGGCCGAGTCCCTGCCCATCCGCATCACCGCGCCGACGCTGGAGGAGCTGCAGCACGAGGCCCGCGAGGCCCTGATCGAACACCTGGGGCCAGCCCATGACACGGTTCGGGTGCGCGTGCGCCGTGGCCCCGGTGCTGCCGTGAGCAGCATCCGGCCGGTGGGACGCCCAGCAGCTCTCTGCCGCTGATCCGGGATGGCAGAGCCCGAGGCCCCGGCCATCACCGGCACGATCACCGGCTCGCTCGTGCTGGCCGCTGATGATCCCGCTGCCCTGGCGCGGTTCTATGGCGCTCTGCTGAACGTGGAGCCGCAGCCGGGCCTCAGCGGCACCCACTGGCGGGTTCCGTGGCCCGCCGATGGCTGGTTGGAGTTGTACGCCCCATCCAAAAGCCGGCCGCAGCCGCGGCAGCAGGGTCGTCTGGCCCTCTGCCTGCAACGAAGGGCGGATGCGACATGCGCCCTTGCCGTGCTCCACACCTGGCTGGAAGCAGCCCTGGAGCTGGGCGCCAGCGTGGGGGATCCGCCGCGGCAGGAACCGTTCGGCGCCGAGGCCTGGCTGCTCGACCCGGAGGGCAACCGCCTGCTGCTGCTCGTGCTCCCATGAAGCCTGGGCGAGGCTGAACGGCATCCCTCACCACCTCGAACCCATGGGCACGCCACGCACCCTGCTGGCGGTGGCACTGCTGGCCCTGCCCGCTTCTGCTGCCGCTTCAGTGACCGCTGCCGCTCCCGCTGAACCCTGGCGTGAGGAGCTGGCCGTGGCAGCCCTGTTCCGCCAGGCAGGTGTGGAGGGAACCTTCGTGCTGCTGGATGAACGCAGCGGGGAGCTGCGCGGTCACAACCAGCGCCGCGCCGCGCAGCGCTTCTCTCCGGCCTCCACCTTCAAGATCGCCAACGCCCTGATCGGCCTGTCGATGGGCGCCGTGCGCAGCGTCGATGAGGTGATTCCTTACACCGGGGATGCCAACCCTTTCATGCGCGAGTGGCTTGAGCCAATGGGGTTGCGCGGTGCCATGAAGGTGTCCAACGTGCCGCTATATCAGGAGCTTGCCCGGCGCATCGGCCTGCAACGGATGGGCGAGGCGATCGTGCGACTCGGGTACGGCAACCAGCAGATCGGCAGCGACGTCACGACCTTCTGGCTGCGCGGGCCGCTGGCGATCAGCGCCGTGGAGCAGACCCGCTTCCTCTCGCGCCTGGCCCACCAGACTCTGCCGTTCCCGGCTCAGGCGCAGCGGCAGGTGGCCGAGATCACGCGGGTGGACAGCGGCCCTGGCTGGAGCCTGCATGCCAAGACCGGCTGGCAGAACGCCCCGGGGGCCGGTGTGGGCTGGTGGGTTGGCTGGGTGCAGAAGGGGGACCAGATCACCCCCTTCGCCCTCAACATCGCCATGGCCGGCGCTGCCGATGCCTCCAAAAGGGAGCAGCTGGGCCGCAGCAGCCTGCAGGCCCTGGGGATCCTGCCAACACCGCCAAGGGGGCCTGTCCTTGCGCCATGAAGCCCACTTCATGAACCCCTGTTGCCCCCGGTGAAGACCGGTGTCGAATGGACTGCGGCCCTTGCTGGCACCGCTGGGCGGGCCCATCGTGGCTGCAACGGGATTCGGAGGCTCCATTGATGGACGACACCCCCCCCTGAGCAGCAGCGAGGAGCGCGCTGACGATCCGGCCCCTGCTCCAACACTCTCGACGGATCACTGATGTTCCTGGCGTGCCTTTTCCTGGAGGGGACACACGCCGTCCACTGCACCGCCTGAGGTGCCCCGGACCCCATGGAACGTCCCGATGGACACCTGGCCCCAGGTGCCAGCGCCGGCAGCTCCGCCCCACAACCAAAGACCTTCTGATCTGACGATCAGGCTGACATCAGCACCAACCACGCACAGTTGCGCCCGACCCCCTTGGGCCCGATCCCAGGGGACAACGCCACGGCTGAGGAGGCAAACGCCCGGGGCCAACGCTCCGGGCTTTGTTGTGTGGACGTCCGTGCGCCAACGGGGATAGCCAATGACAGCTGCAGATACCGGCGTGGCTGTCTCAGCGGCCGGCCTTGAAAGACCTGCGGATCTGACCGAACCACTGGCCGGGAAGATCTCCTGCGCGCACCTGAACGCTGGCCATCGACCGGGCGAGCGGCCAGCCACCACGCCGCAGCACCGCAGCGACATGCAGGGCGACCGCGAGGGCGATCAGCAGCCACGCCAACAGGTGAACGCTGTAGACCGCGTGCTGGAACTGGCCGTCCCGCAGCCAGTCTTCCTCCATCAGCTTGCCGCTGCCCACGGCCAGAACCAACGCCAGCAGCGCGATGGCATTGGCGGGCTGCCGCAACCGTGCCCGGCCGGCGGTGAGGGCATAGAGGCCGAACAGCAGCGCGATCGGCCACAGCAGCACGCCCATCGTGCCGTGAATGTCGATCCATTCACCTGGGAGCGTCAACGGCAGCCGTCCGAACCGTCCGTCGTAGTCGGAGTAAACGAGCAGGCCCGTGAGCCAGGCCAGCGGAACCAGCAGGGCGGTGGCGCCATGCAGCAGGCGCAGCAGGGAGGGTTGGTAGGGGCGGGCCATGGTGGGGAATGGGATTCAGGACGAAGCACCCATGTCTGGTCAGGGCAAGGGCTGCAGAGGCTCAGCCCTGCTCCCAGCGGAAGTTCTGGTCATCCCAGGAGCTGGGATCTTCGATCGGCTCGAGATGGGTCAGCACATGGGTGCGGGTGAGGGTCGTGGCGATCTCCTGCTCCAGCTGCTCACACAGGTCATGCCCCTGCTGCACGGTCCAGCCGCCGGGAACCAGCACATGCAGCGACACGAAGCGCCGCGAACCTGCCACACGGGTGCGCAGGGCATGAAAACGGATCTCGTCTGTTGTTCGGGCGGCCAGCAACTGCTCCAGCTGGTGTTGCTCCTCTTCCGGCAGGGAGCGATCCAGCAGACCTGAGGCGGTCTCATGCAACATCTTCCAGCCCGTGATGATGATGTTGACCGCCACCGCGATCGCAATCAGGGGGTCAAGGATCGTCCATCCCGTCAGCTTCACGAGGCCGATCCCCACCACAACGCCCGTGGAGGTCCAGACGTCGGTCAGCAGGTGATGGGCATCGGCGCGGAGGGTGATCGAATGAAAGCGGTTGGCAGCTTTCAGCAACACCCAGGCCACCAGGCCGTTGAGGGCCGTCGCCAGCAGGGAGATGGCCAGGCCGAGGCCCACTTGCTCCAGCGGCTGGGGCTCCTGCAAACGGCCGATGGCGGCATGAATGATCGCCACGGCCGCCGCCACGATCAGCACGCTCTCCAGACCGCTGGAGAAGTATTCGGCCTTGAAATGGCCGTAGTGATGGGTGCGATCGGCTGGCTTGGCCGCCAGCGTCAGCGCCCAGAAGGCACCGAGCGCCGCCACCAGATTCACCCCCGACTCCATTGCATCGGAGAGCAGGCCTACCGAACCGGTCAGGCGCCAGGCCCAGGTCTTGAGAACGATGGTGGCCACCGCAGCGGCCACCGACAGGAGCATGAAGTGGCGGGGAGAGGCAAACACCATCGGGCTCGTCAGCAGACCTCAGTCAACCCAGGGCCTGCTTGAGCGAGAACAGGCCGAACACAAGGAACAGGCCACCGCTGAGCCGATAGAGCAGTTTCTCGCTGATGCGGCCGCCGATCCACTTGCCGGCGCCCACCGCCAGCCAGGTAACCAGGGCATGCCCGAGCAGGGTGCCGGCCAGCAGCCCGGCGAACGTGAAGGCAGGTGCCGTGGCCAGAAAGATGGTGGTGAACTGGGTGCGATCGCCCAGCTCGGCGAGGAACACCAGCACGAAGGCTTCCCAGATCACCGCCCAGGTGGTGCTGATGCGGCGGCGGCTCTCGGCCTCGTTGATCGCCTGCTCAGCTTCCTGCTCTTCCTCGTCCGCCTCATCGGCCCGCATGCCCTGGGCATCGACCAGCAGCTTCAGGCCGAAGCCCAGGAACAGCACGGCTGCCAGCCAGGGCACCACCGTGGGCGGCAACAGCTCCCGCAGGCCATAGCCCAGCCCCAGCGAGAGCAGGGTGACAGCGGTGAGCGCCGTGAAGGCGCCGATGAACACGTACCGGCCGCGGTGGCGCGCCGCCAGGATCAGCGCCATGAAGAAGGTCTTGTCACCCAGTTCGGCCAGGGTGATGGCGGTGAGGCTGGCCCCGAAGGCCGCCACACCCGGATCGGAAGGAAAAGGTGCGCTCATCGCTTGAGGGTGCGGCAGAGCTCATGAAAAAGTCATGAGGTTTCTGGCACAGGTGACGCTTCATGGAGCGTCCATGGCGGGCAGCTCCACCACCAGCTCGCAGCGGCCCGCCCGGCTCTCGCCCAGGCGCAGGTCGCCGCCGTGGCGGCGGGCGATGGCGCGGCCGATCGCCAGGCCCAGGCCGCTGTGACCGCCGCGGTCGGCGCCGCTCCAGAAACGCTCGAACACCTGCTCGTGGTCCTGCAGGGGGATGCCAGGGCCCTGGTCTGCAACCGTCACCCGGATCAGACGACCTGCCCTGCTCACCTGCAGCGACACCGTGCCCCCCTCAGGGCTGTGGCGGATGGCATTGAGGAGCAGGTTGGTGAACAGCCGCAGCAGCGGCTCGCTCTGTCCATGGAAGGGGACGCTCTGGGTTGCCGGGTCTGGGCTGAGCGCAAGGCGGACGGCACGGGCGGCCGCCTGGGGCGCGTAACAGCGGAGCAGGTCTTCCAGCAGCTCCAGCAGATCGAAATCCTGCAGCTCCGCCGGAGCCAGCGGCCCGTCCAGGCCGGCCTGCTCCTGGCGGGCGAGTAGCAGCAGATCGTCGAGCAGCTCGCCCATGCGGCGGCTGAGGCCGTCGAGCTCATCCCAGGCCAGGGCCGGCTGCCGGCGCAGCTCCGGAGGCACCGCCGCCAGCTGGGTGCGCAGGGCGGTGAGCGGGTGGCGCAGTTCGTGCGAGGCGTCGGCGGTGAACCGTTGCAAGGCGCTCACCTGGCGCTGCAGGGGGAGAAAGGCCATCCGCAGCATGCGGCGGCCCACCAGCAACGCCGCCAGCACCGTGACGACACCGCCCAGCAGCAGCCCGCGCTTGAGCCGGGACAGATCGGCCCGGGCGGCCTGATCGGAGAGGGCCACCCGCACATAGCCGAGCCGCTGCTGCTGACGGCGTCCGGAGATCTGGCTGTCGACCGGCTGCCAGAGGCTCATTCCTCCGGGCCAGCGCTGCCAGAGCGCCCGACTGGGGACACGGATCCCGCGGGCGGATGCCAGAGCGCCACCCGGCTGATCTGGCAGGGAAGGCACGGTGAGGCCGCCCTGCTCGCTGAGCAGGGCCCCCTGGGCATCGAACCATTGCAGCCGTTGCTGCTGCAGGGCTGGAGAGTCGATCAGCCGGGGCCCGGCGCGGAACTTGGCGTGGCCCTCCGCCTCGCGCGTCTCGTGGGCGATCAGCGGCAGCTGGGCCGCTGCACTGCCCGCCAGCTGGCGCAGTTCGGTGCGCTGATCTTCCTGGCGCTGGCTGGCGATCCCCCAGTAGAGCGAGCCGGAGAACGCCGCCAGCAGCAGCAGCGCAAACCCCCCTCCCTGCAAGGCCAGGCGGCGCCTGAGCTGCAATGGATCAGGTGGCAATGGATCAGCAGGAAACCGTGGGATTGAGCCGGTAGCCAACGCCATACACCGTTTCAATCAGGTTGGGATGGCAGCCGGCACCCGTCAGCTTCTGGCGCAGGTTGCGCATGTGGGCGCGCAGGGCGTCCTCGCCCACTTCGCGGCGGCCATCGCCGATGCCGTGCAGCAGCTGTCCCTTGCTGAGGCTGTCGCCGGCGGCCCGCAGCAGCTGCTCGAGAAGCAGCGCTTCCTTGCGCGTGAGTTCCAGGGAGGTGCCGTTCACAGCGGCGTTGGTCTGGCCGGCCACCAGGCGCAGCGGTCCGAACACCAGCTCGTGCTGCAGCGGCCGATGGGCGCGGCGCAACAGGGCCTGCAACCGGGCGCGCAACAGCTCCGGATCGAAGGGTTTGACCACATAGTCGTCGGCCCCCTCCTCAAAGCCCCGCACCTTGTCGGAGCGGCCGTCGCGGGCGGTGAGCATCAACACCAGCGGCTGATGGCGGCTCAGGCAGCGCAGCTGACGGCAGAGCGACAGGCCGTCGCGATCGGGCAGGCCAAGATCGAGCAGCACCAGATCGAACAGCTCGCGCTCCAGCCAGCCCAGAGCCTCGGCGGAGGTGGACGCGTGCTCTGTGGCGTAGCCCCATTGCCCCAGCAGGCGCAGCAGGGCGGCCTGCAAGGGTGGGTCGTCTTCTACGACCAACAGCTTCATGGCGCCTCGCCGGTCTCAAGCTGCAGGGTGCTCTTGCGGATGCCCAGTTCCGCCAGGCGCGCCCGCGCCAGGGTGAGCAGCTGATCGCGGCTGAGGGTTTCGGTCTCCAGCTGCTGAGGGTCGATCACCACATGGGCGGTGAGCGCGGTGCGCGAGGTGCTCAGGCCCCAGACGTGCAGCTCCTCCACCTCCAGCACCGCGGGCAGCGAGGCCAGGGCCTGCTCCACCCGGCCCAGATCGACGTGGCGGGGCGCGGCATCCAGGTTGAGGGCGATCGCTTCGCGCAGCAGCCCCAGAGCGCTCCAGATCACGGCACCACCGACGCCGATGGCCGTGATGGCATCGAGCCACAGCCAGCCGGTGGCGCCCACCACCAGGGCGCTGAACAGCACCGCCACTGAGACGGCCGCATCGGTGAGCAGATGCAGCACCGCCGCCCGTTGGTTGAGATCGTGGTGATGGTCGTGGCCGAACAGGCGGGCCGAGAGCAGGTTGATGCCGATGCCGGCCGCCGCCGCCCAGGCCACCGGGCCGGCGATCAAGGGCACCGGATGGAACAGACGTTGAATCGCCTCGACCACCACGACGGCCCCCGCCGCAAAGATCAGCAGACCATTGATCAGCGACACCATCTGGGTGCTGCGCCCGTAGCCGTAGGTGAAGCGCCCCCGGGCCGGCCGGCGACTGAGCCGATCGGCGCCCCAACCCAGGGCCAGGCCGATCACGTCACCGAGGTTGTGGAGGGCATCGCCGATCAGCGCCAGCGACCCGAAGGCCAGCCCGATCACCAGCTGCAGCGCCGTCAGACCGCTGTTGAGAACGATGCTCCATCGGAAGGCGCTGCCGGAGCGGCTGCCACTGTCGTGATGGTGATCGTGGCTGTGCCCCTGCTCATGCCCATGACCGTTCTCAGGGCCGTGGCCGTGATGTTGATGGATGTCGCCCATGGCCTCAGGACTCCTGCTGGGCCGCCAGGTAGGCGGCGATCATTTCTTCCATGCCTTTCTGGGTGCGGCCGTGGGGCCGCAGGCCCTTGGAGGCCCAGACCCGATCGAGCTCCATGCGCAGCTCTTCTGTGATCCAGCAGGAGAGCAGCACCTTGCCCTCGCGGCTGGAGGAGCAGCGCTTGGCAACCATCCACGATCCAGGCGATTTCCTGCAATGTATACGTGTACGAGACGGCCCATCTCCTCGCCTGCCTTGACCACCTCCCTTGCCGCTCCGCTGCCAGCGCGCAGCAGAACCACGCGCTGGAACCACGCCGGCCGCAGCCTCGAGATCGCCGTCACAGAACAGGGCGGCCCGGGCCCGGCCTGGCTGCTGCTGCCGGCCCTGAGCACGATCTCCAGCCGCCAGGAATGGGAGCCGTTCGCCGCCGCCATCAGCCGCCGCCAAGGTGCTGAGGCTCCGCGTTTGATCAGTGTCGACTGGCCCGGCTTCGGTGACAGCGACCGGCCGCGTCTGCCCTACGACGCCGAGCTGCTTGCCCGCTTTCTGGCCGACTTCGTGCGTGATCACTGTCCGGCGGACTGCGGCGTGATTGCCGCCGGTCATGCCGCCGGGATCGCCCTGCTGGCCGCCGAGCGCCATGGCCTGCGCTTCTGCGATTGGGTGCTGGTGGCGCCCACCTGGCGCGGTCCGTTCCCGACAATGGCTCGCCGCCAGAGCCGGGCTTTCCCTGTCATCCGCGGCCTGGTGGAGACGCCGCTGCTGGGTCCGCTGTTGTATCGGCTCAACACGACCCGCTCGGTCCTCGGCTGGATGAGCCGGCGGCATGTGGATGTGGCTGGACCAGGCCTCTCGGCCAAGGGCATCGCCGAACGGCAAGGCATTGCTCGCCAGCGCGGAGCCCGCTTCGCCAGCGCTGCCTTCGTGACCGGGGGGCTGGATCCGTACAACGATCCCGAGGGCTGGATCCAGGCGGCTCGGACCCTTCACTCACCGCTCACGGTGGTGGTTGCCGATCAATCGCCGCCCAAGTCGCTGGCCGAGATGCAGGCGCTCGCCGCCGTGGCCGATCGGGTGCTGCACCTTCCCGGCCGCCTCGGCGCCCATGAGGAGTTCGGGGCCGAGCTGGCGGCGATGCTGAGCCAGGACTGATACGCCGGCCGGACCACGCATGACCTCCCCACGTCGCGGCCAATTGGCGGGCCTGACCGCCGCTGTCCTGTTCGGCTGCAGCGCGCCGCTGATCAGCACACTCACCGGCTCGGGCTCGGCTCTGAGCATCGCCGGCCTCCTCTACGCGGGAGCCACCCTGGCGTTGCTGGTTGTTCGTCTGGTCCGCGGCACCCAGGCCGAAACACCCCTGAGCCGCCAGGACTGGCCGGCCCTGGCGGCGCTCACCCTGCTCGGTGGCGTCGTCGGCCCGTTGGCGCTGGTTCTGGGGCTGGCCCGGCTGCCGGCCGCCTCCAGTTCACTCCTGCTCAACCTCGAGGCGGTGTTCACCCTGGCGATCGCCGTGCTGCTGGGCCGTGAGTACCTGGGCCGGCGCGGGCTGGTCTCGGCAGCGTTGACCATCGCCGGGGCGGTGCTGCTCTCCGAAGGATCGCTCAATGGCGCCAATGGCCTCGGTGCCGCCCTGATCGCCCTGGCCACCCTGGCCTGGGGCATCGACAACAACCTCAGTCAGCGTCTGAGCCTGCGCGATCCGATCCAGATCGCCACCGCCAAGGCAGCCGGTGCCTCGCTGCCGATGTTGCTGTTGGCCCTGCTGCTTGGCCATGCCTTCCCGCCGCTGCCGGTGGCCCTGGCGCTGCTGGCCATCGGCGCCCTGGGCTACGGGATCTCCATCTGGCTCGACCTGCTGGCGCTGCGCGATCTAGGGGCCGCCCGTGAGGCGGTGCTGTTCTCCACCGCGCCGTTCGTGGGGGCACTGTTTTCACTGCTCGTTCTGCGGGACTCCCTTTCCGCTCCCCTGCTGCTAGCGGCAGGGCTGATGGGGGCTGGGGTGGTGCTCCTGCTGCTGGAGCAGCACAGCCACAGGCATCGCCATGAACCGCTGCTGCATGCCCATCGCCACCGGCACGATCCCCGCGGAGAGCAGGGCAGTGGCGATCCCCACCACGAGCACGATCACGCGTCCGAGGATCTCGAAGGCCTCCCCGCCGATCGCCCCTTCTGGCATGCCCATGAGCACCACCACCGGGAGATCGAGCATGCCCACCCGCATGTGAGCGACGCTCACCATCGGCATCGGCACTGAAGTCAGGGTGTGACCTGACCACCCTCACGCCAGGATTGGGATGTCTCCTTCCCATCAAGCCTGACCAACCTGAGCAAGGGTTCAAGTGGTTTCGATGCTGAATGCCCGCACGATCGGTGTGGCCACCGAGCTGGGTTTCGACGCCGCCTATCTCCTGTCGCTCTGGGCCTTGGTGTTCGGCCTGCAGTGGCGTCTGGTCCCCCTGCAGGCCGCTCAACGCCACTGCGCCAGGCCCTACGTGCTGGCCTTCACCTTGCTGGCCGCGGGCGACAGCGCCCATGTGGGCCTGCGGCTGCTGGGGCTGGCACGAGGCGGGCTCCGCGAGGGTTTGGTGGGCTACGGGGCCCTCGCCACGGCCATCACCGTGACCCTGTTCGACCTGCTGCTGGTGCAGGGCCATCAACGCATCGGCAGGGAGCGCTGGGGGCTGCTGCCCGGGCTGTTGCTCGCCCTGGCCCTGGTGCGGCTGACGCTGTTGGCGCTGCCGCAGAACCACTGGGCCGCGGTGGTGCCGCCCCAGCCCTGGTCACTCATTCGCAATCTGCCCCTGTTGGCCCTGACCATGGGAGCCGGGGTCCTCTACCTGGGGAGCCATGGGGAGCAGCAGCGCTGGCAACGCCGGATCGGCGGGCTGCTGCTGGTCTCGGCTCTGTGCCACCTGCCAGTGGCCCTATGGATTCAGGATCATCCGCTGCTGGGACTGTTGATGATCCCCAAGAGCCTCTGCTATCTGGCCATGGGGCTGATTGTCTATCGCAGGCTGCCGAGCATGGCGCCGATCAGCAGCCCGTGAAGCAGCACCGCACCCCAGAGATTGCGGGTGCGGTGCGTGAGCAGCGCGGCGATCAGCCCCAGCGGCAGGGCCATCAATGCCAAGGCGCCCCGTTCGCTGAGGGCCAGCGGCGCCACGGCCAGGTGATTGAGCCCGAAACCGAGCGTGCTGAGGCACACCGCCCAGAGCGGCGCCAGGCCGAGCTCCAGCAGCGCCGAGAGCAGCAGACCGCGCCACAGCCCCTCCTCCGCTAGCACCAGCGGCGGCAACAGCACCACCAGCCCGCGGCCGAACAGCAGCTGCTTCACCGCCTCCAGAGGCAATCCACCGTCGCCGTCGGCCATCGCCGCCCGCATCGCCGGCAGGCCGAACAGGCCGGCCACGAGCAGCACAGCGCCGAGGCCACCGCCCCAGAGCAGCGAGGCCCGCAGCCCCGGCCCCTGCAGAAACAGGGCCTCCGCTTCCCGGCAGCGCAGCGCCCGCCAGGCCAGCAGCCCCAGGCTGCCGAGCAGATACAGCGCCAGGGCGGCCCAGCTGGCCCAAGGGATCCAGGGCGCCAGCGCACCGACCAGGCCGATCGCCGCCAGCAGGATCAGCGTCTGCCGCAGGCGCTGCTGGGCTGGGGCCGGGGCTGCCGTCATGCAGGCAGGGTCTCCTCCTGCGCCAGCACCGCAGGGAACAGATGGTTGTTCTCCTTGTGCACGTGCAGATGGGTGTCGGCCTCCAGCTCCGCCAGGCCCTCCATCAATGCCCGCGTCGAGGCGCAGGTGTCCTCCGGCGCCTGGTAGCCGCCGGTGATCTGCCGCAATTGCTCGAGCAGCGCACCGACCGCCGTGTGCTCCTGCTCCATCACCGCGATCGGATGGGCAATCGAGCCGCAGTGGAAGCTCGGCCGGCTGCTGGCGGTGGCGAGGCTGCGGATCATCGGGAACAGCGCCTGCTCCTCCTTCTGCAGATGCGGCTCCAGGTCGGCGCGGATCTCGGCCAGCACCGCCTCGGCCTGCACCAGCTCCGGATGCCTGCCGCCATGCACCCGGCTCACCTTGGCGGCCAGCTCACTCAGGCGCGGCAGCTCCCGCTTGAGGAACTGGTGATGGGTGGCCTCCAAGTGATCGACGAGCTCGGCAGGGGGCAGGCCGATCCAGTCGGCGGGTGGCGCCTCAGCAACGGGAACGCTGCTCAATTCGGCCGCGATGGCCTCAGGATCGAGGCCGCGCTCTGCGCAGGCCTGGGCCAGGGTGCGCTTGCCGCCGCAGCAGTAGTCCAAGCCGATGCGCTCCAGCTCCCGCGTGAGCGAGGGGTTCGCTGATGCAATGTCAGCAAGGCATGTGGATGGGGTGAAGGCCAAGGCCGCTCCTGCCTTTCTCTCCACTCTGGAAAGGGCTCCGGCCTACGACGCGCTCCTGCATCGACCGAAACAAGCGAGTGACCAGCCCGGGATTCAGGCACCACAGCAGTGCTGCCGATCACCGACGACGATGACGTCAGCGATGACCCGGCTGTGCTCACCACCACCGGCCTGTTCCTGCTGACCGCCGTGGCCGAGATCCTCGGCTGCTACCTCACCGATCTGGTCGTGAAGCATCAGCGCCCGCCGTGGCTTCTGCTTCCTGCGGCGCTGTCCCTGGCTCTGTTCGCCTGGCTGCTCACCCTGCACCCCACCGCATCGGGGCGGGTGTATGCGGGCTATGGGGCTGTCTATGTCGCCGTGGCGCTGATCTGGCTGCGCCTGGTGGATGGGGCCGCCTTCAGCGGTCGTGACCTGCTGGGGGCGGTGGTGATCCTGGGCGGAATGGGCATTCTCATGGGCAAATCAACCCCGTAGGAGAAGTCCCACCAGCTCCAGGGCGTCTTGATGGCAGCTGGCTGACCAGCACGGGCACCGGGGCGAGGCTGGGGCTGGTCGTCTGACTGATTCGGCAGCTCCTGGGCAGCTGCTCCCACGATGGGAACAATCCGCCTGGGCTGACCATGAAGGTGATCGGTGGATCTGTGCATGGTGCCGATCGGCGTCGGCGTTCAGCTGGCGCCCCATATCGCCGCCTGCGAGAAGGTGCTCACCGTGGCCGGCCTCAAGATCCAGCTGCACCCAAACGGCACCGCCATCGAAGGGGAGTGGGAGCCGGTGTTCGCTGCGATCGAGGCCTGCCACCAGGCGGTGCACGCCATGGGCTGCCCCCGCGTCTACACGACGGTGAAAATCAACACCCGCACGGACAAGGACCAGACCCTGGAAGACAAGGTGGCCAGCGTGCAGGCCCTGCTCTGATGCCAGGCCAGGGGGAACAAGCGGCTGAGGTTCTGGAGTTCTGGTTCGTGCAGAGCCGGCCGCGCCAGTGGTTCGCCAAGGACCCGGCCTTTGATGCCCTGCTGCGGGAACGCTTCCTCACTCTGACCCGCCAGGCGATCGCCGGTGAGCTCGACGCCTGGGGCACGGAAGCGGCTGGGGGCCTGGCCCTGGTGTTGCTGCTCGATCAGTTCCCACGCCAGATCTGGCGCGACACCGCCATGGCCTTCGCGGGTGATCCCCAGGCCCTGCCGCTCAGCCTGCGGGCGGTGGAGCTGGGCTGGCTTGAGGCGGAGCCCGAGCAGGTGCGGCGGCAGTTCTGGCTGATGCCGCTGATGCACAGCGAGGACCTGGCGGTGCAGGAGGCGGCCCTGCCGCTATTCGAGCGGTTCAGCGATCCACGCACCGCCGACTTCGCCCGCCGCCATATGGATGTGATCGCCCGCTTTGGCCGCTTCTCCCACCGCAACGCGCTCCTGGGACGGGTGTCGAGTGCGGAGGAGCTGGCCTTTCTGCAGACGCCGGGCTCACGCTTCTGAGCCGTCGGGGCCCTGGGTGGCGGGCAGATGGCCGGTCTTCACCCAGATGGTGCAGCCCGCCTCGCTCCAGGGCCGGTGCACGCTGCCGGGTGGATTGCGCAGCCAGCTGCCCGCCGGGTAGGTGCCGTGCTCGTCCTGGAACACGCCATCGAGCACAAAGATCTCCTCGCCGCCGGGATGGCCGTGTGGCTGAAACACCGTGCCCGGCGCCCAACGCACCAGGGCCACGTGCTCTGAGCCAAAGGCATGCAGGGGCAGCACCTCCAGCCCGCGCACCAGCCCGGGCAGCCAGGTGCTGGTGGTGGTGTCGATCACCAGGCGCTGTTGATCAGCCGGGTGCATCTGCTGCAGCTTCACCAGGATCGTGCAGCCCTGCTCACTTGATGGTGCGTGGCTGGAGCCGGCGGGATTGCGCAGGTAGGTGCCGGCTGGGTAGTCGCCCTGCTCATCGGAGAAGGTGCCCTCCAGCACCAGGATCTCTTCGCCACCGCCATGGCTGTGGCGCTCAAAACGGCTGCCCCGGGCGTAGCGCACGAGTGAGGTGGCCCGGGCCACTTCCTCGCCGCAGCGATCCAGCATCCGCCGCTCCACCCCTGTCATTGGCGATGGGGTCCAGTCCAGGGCGTTGCTGTCGAACAAGGCGCGCTGGCTGAGGTCGGCATGGAGTTCCATGGGCTCGATTCTGATCAGCCCGGCGACAGCGGCGACAGCGGCGCTGGCGGCAGCCACTGGGGCGCGCAAAGCTGCCAGCCCTGCTGGCGCTTCTGGGCCCAGAGCTTGATCGCCTGCTCGCGCGTCAGCTCCTTGCGCTTCTACCGCTGCGCGGAAGGCTGCGCCTAGAGCAGTGGCGGCTCACCGCCGGCCATCACCTCCCCGAAGGTCACCTCCAGGCTCTGACTCCAACGGTCGTAACGCCTTGGCCTGAAGTGCAGCACCTGGCGGCCGTCGCTCAGCCAGCCTTCCTGGGGCGAGAGCGGCGGTCGCTTCCGGTCACCGACGTGCATGGGCCGCTCAGGCCACTTCCGGCGCCCAGCCCTTCTGGCGGACCTGGTCGTCGGTCCAGCCTTGGCAGCGGCTGGTGAGGTGCTCGCCATGGGCGATCAAGCCCTGGTGCAGCTGGCAGGTGAGCAGGGGGATGCAGTTCACCCCCGCGTGGTGTCGGAACCAGTGGCAGGTCATGCAGACCTTGCGGCTGCGGGTCCTGAGCAGCACCTCGCTGTCGAGGTAGGGCCACTCCTCGATCGGGGTTTCAAGCCTGGCTGCCAGGGCTGCCGGCCGGGGCAAGGGGACGCCCATGAACCACTCCAGATGCGTACGCATGTACTAGCAGTGGCCCGCTCGTCCCGTCTACGATGTGTACACAACTTTCCGGGTCCGTTGTGGCTGTCCGTGTTGGTATCCGTGAGCTTCGGGCGCGCCTGGCCTCCCACCTAGAAACGGCCACCCCGATCGAGGTCACGCGACATGGGCGAACTGTTGGGCTCTATGTGCCCCTGCCCCAGGAGTCGGATCTCAGTGATCACGAGCGGCTGCTGGAAGCGGGCCGACTGATGCAAGCCGAGCTGCAGCGGCTGGGACTGACAGAAGAGGAGCTGGCGGCTGACTTCAAGAACTGGAGGCGAGCCCAGCAGCAACAGGCCCGCGCCTGATGGCAGAACGCAAACGGTTGGTGCTGGACGCCAACATCCTCATTCGTGCCTGTCTGGGTGTCAGGGTGCGCGCCTTGATCGCCGACTTCGCCCATGAGGTTGACTTCTATGTCGCAGAGGCCAATGCGGCAGAAGCTGCTGGATACATCGGCGAGCTGGCGACACGTCGAGGCCTCGATCCACAGATCTGCCAGGAGGCCTTCCTCAGCCTGATGGGGGTGGTGCAGGTGGTCGACACCCCCTTGATTGAAGGCGCCAAGGACGAGGCGCTCAAGCGCATCCGGGACCCAGCCGACTGGCCTGCTCTGGCCTTGGCTTTACAGCTGGAGTGCGCGATCTGGACTGAGGACCAGGATTTCTTTGGCACCGGCGTGGCCACCTGGACCACCGCAACGGTGGAGCGTTACCTCGGGAACTGAGCCTTCAATCAGGCCGGTGGTGTGGAGAGGCCAAGGCCTCATCGATGTCAGCCGCTTCCAGTTGCGGGTAGGCCTGCAGGATCCGCTCGCGGCTGCTGCCGCTGGCGATCAACCCCACGACCGTGCCCACCGTGATGCGCAGCCCGCGGATGCAGGGCGTGCCCCCCATCACGGCGGGATCGTGGCTGATGCGGGGAAAGGCCATGAGCCAAGCGTAGGCAGAAGCCGCCAACTTCCCCCCTTCAGGAGAGGGGCTGGGCAGCTCGGCCGGGCTGAAGCTGGTGTTGCACCAGAAAAGCCTCAATCCAGTCGTGGTGGCACTTCTGGTTGATCCGATCGGCGATGGTCACCGCCTCGTCGGGCACCTGGAAGCGCTTGCGGAAGGCGCGGGTGAGGCCCTCCAGCAGGGGGCGGGGCAGGGCCCGCAGGGTGCCGTGGAGGTGCTGGATCGTCTCGGCATCGAGGGCCACCTGGCCGAGGTCGGCCGGAGCTGAAGGCGTAGACGTCGAGGCCGTGGCCTGGGAGCGACCCTGAGCCGGGGAAGCAGTGGTGGCGGGAGAACCAGCCTCCGGCCGACGCAGAGAAGACCGCTGCCCACCAGGCCGCTGAGGCCCATCACCCTGGCCCGCAGCACTGCTGACCTCCCGCTGGCGCTTGTCATAGAGAGCGAGCCCAAACGGGTTCCCGAAGGTCATCAGGGCCCGCTTCATGGCGTCGGTCTCGGCTTCCTTGAGAGCGGATTCATGGGCCTGGCCCAGGTCAACGTCGATGCCGTGGCCGGCCCCGCTGCCCTCACGGACCAGAGGGTGAAGCCCACCGGCGGTGACGGTGACGCGCACGCGGGCGGTGTAGGTGACACCCCAGCCCGGCTTCTGCTCTCTACCGATCAACCGCTCGGCCTGGGCGACGCAGCAGACCGCGATGGTCTGCCGCTGCCAGCCATCGAAACCAAAGATGCGGTTGGCCTCCGCGATCACCTGCCAGCCTTCGAGGTAGTGGACCTTCGATCGGCCCTGCTCGCGCTGACGGACGTTGGCCCGATCGAGGGGGGCGGAGAGCGCCGCGAGCTGCTCGGGCGAGAAGCCGGAAAGCGGAGCCTGGGGGGCTTCCGGTGCCGAAGTTGGTGCTGGAGCCTCAACGGCGCGGTCAGTTGAGCGGATCAGCTCCAGGGCCGAGGGCGGCCTCTGGCTCGGTCGAGGAGGAGCGGGGCGGCTGGTGGTGCGGGTCCCGTTGGCGGAAGGAGCGGCGACGGTCATGGCGATGGAAGCGAAAGGGTGTGAGGAGGGGAGGGGGCCCCAGCTGCTCAGCCAGGACCCCAGTTGCATGGGGCCTGTGCCCCGCTCAACAGATGCGCCAGGAGCGGCGGGAGAGGAGCTGGGCGCCGGGGATGAGCTGGCCGGCTTTGAGGGCGTCCTTGATGGCGGCCTTGTCTGGCTTGCTGGTGGTGGAGAAGCTCAGCCACTGGGAATCGAGGGCGTCCTCGTCGTCGATCTCGACGGCCTGGGACTTGCGGGAACTGAGCTCGTGATTCGGAAAGGAGAACCGGGTGGCGGTGGGCTGCAGCCGGGTGAGGACCAGGACCAGGGAGTCCTCGAGGGCGTCGGCCCGGGAGGCATCGGATCGAGAGAGCTCAGTGAGACGCTTGGCCTGCTGCTGGCGGTAGGCGGCCTGACCACGCAGGTGCTCGATCACCCAGCAGGTGGCATCGGCCTTGGCGGCGAGGGCGGCCTTGTTGCCTTCCTCTGCAAGCAGGGCAGCCTCCAGCTCGGCGAGTGCCTGTGCGCGGGAATCGTCGTCATCGGCTTCCAGCTGCTCGGCGAGCTGGCCGATGGCGGTGGTGAGTTCCTGGGCCTCGATGCCCAGCTGCCAGAGCGAGCCGGAACGCTGCAGGTTGCATGACGGGCCGGTGGCCTGAGGAAGAGCCGGGGCGAGAGGAGAGGCGGGTGCAGTGAGAACGGCCATGGGGCGGTGAATGGGGATGAGGGAAAAGAAGAACGGGAGGCGGATGCCGCTCAGGCGGCGAGGGGCTCCGGCGAGAACGGTGGCGGCGGCACTTCCATCACCACCACCGGCACTGGCGAACGGGAGGAGCAGCGGCGGGCCTGCTGCACCAGCGAGGCCGTGCCTGCCCCACCGGGAAAGGCGATCACCAGCACCGAGGCGCTGAACGCTGGGGATGTGTGGGCCTGGGCCTCCACCAGGGCCTGCTCCAGCAGGAGGCGATTGCGGATTGGACCGGCAGCACGGCCATGACGGCGCCAATCAGCGGCGAGGAACTGAACCCGCCAGCCGAGCTGCTGGGCGGCACGGCCGATGGCGCGATCTGCGCCACGGGCCCCGCCATGGAGCAGCAGATGGACAGGCCGGCCACCGCTGCGCTGGAGCAGGGCGGAAGCGATGCGTTCCTGGGGCCAGACGAGATCACGGCCACCAGCGGCGACGATTACGACCGAGCGATGGACCAACGCCGGCGGCGGCAGGAGGCCAAGGGAAGGAAATGCAGCGGCCTGGGCCACTGCAGCAGAGGACAAGCTCATGGGCTACAGAGCAAACGAACGGGGCAAGTTGTCCGAGGATTTCGTTGCCGCAGGCGAAGGGCTCGTGGCCTTTGGCGCAGCCCTTATTCTACCAGTACAAACGCACTAAGCAGCGGGTAGAGCAGCTGCAGGCCAATGGATCTACGCAAAGCAAAGGCATGCGCTGATGGACCAGGAAGCTGATAAGCAGGCCCGCCAGATTTAACGCTGAATGCCCAGCTGGCCGCGCAGCCGCGCGAGGAAACCTGGGGCTTCACCCCAGCCCCATCGAAGCGGGTGAGGGCCCGGCACACCGCAGCCGCGGGAGGGCCGCCATGCCTGCCCACCCCCACACCGGCCCCGGAGCGGAGGGCGGCGGCGGCTGGCCGATGCACGCCACGGCGTAGCCGTGGCACGCTGAAGGACGGCCGTCGCCGACCGGAGCCCTGCGGTGCGCCAAGCGCAGTATTCGGGCTTGTCACGGTCACCTGAAGGACTGACGGTTCTGGCCTCGACAGCCGCAGCGCTTGGGCTGCCTGCGACGCCATGCTGAGCCCATTGGTTCCGTCTGCCCATGCCATCCGCAGGCTCTGCTTTCTCCCAGCTTCACCAGCACCTGCATCAGACACGCCTGCTGGGCTCAATCAGCAGCGCCCTCTACTACGACCAGAACACTGTGATGCCGACTGCTGGTTCGGCCTGGCGCGGCGAGCAGCTGGCGCTTCTGGCCGGCCAGCTCCACGAACGGCAGAGCAGTGCGGAATACGCCGAGCTGGTGGCGGCAGCGGAGAGCGAGCTCGATACAGAGGTCTCACCCGAACGCCGCCGCAATCTGCAACTGCTGCGCCTAGAGCTTGAACGTCAGCGCTGCCTCGATCCGGCCCTTGTCAGTGCGCTGGCCAAGGCTCAGTCGCGCGGCAATGCGGTGTGGCAGGACGCCCGCAAGCGGAATGATTTTTCGACCTTTGCCCCGGCCCTCCAGGAGCTGATCGCCCTGCGTCGCCAGCAGGCCACCCAGCTGGCCGCTGCCGAACCGGTGCCGCGCAGTCCATGGGAAATCCTTGCCCAACCCTTTGAACCCGACATCAGCAAAACAAGGTTGGCCGAGCTGTTTGCGCCTCTGAAGGATGAGCTGCCGGCCCTGTTGGAGCAGGTGAGGGCCACCAGCACCCCCCAACCCGCAATTATCGATCTGCCCGAAACCCTGCAGGAGCAACTCTGCAGAGAACTCCTCGACAGCTGGGGCTACGACCCCTCGCGATGCCAGCGCTCCCGCTCAGCGCACCCCTTTTCCTGCACTGTTGGTCCCCAGGACTTCCGCATCACCACTCGGGTGGTGCCGGGCCAGCCCCTCTCGGCGTTTCTCGCCACGGCCCATGAATGGGGCCACTCGCTCTACGAGCAGGGACTGCCCCGCCATGGCGACCACTACTTCCCCTGGCCCCTCGGAGAAGCGACGTCAATGGGGGTCCACGAAAGCCAGAGTCTGTTCTGGGAGTGCCGCGTGGCCCGTAGCCGCGCCTTCTCTGAGCGCTGGCATTCGCGCTTCTGTGCCGGACTCGGCAGCGATCCATGGAATGGCGCCTTCGGCTTTTGGCGCGCCCTCAACCCGCTCAAGCCCGGTCTGATCCGCGTTGAGGCCGATGAACTCAGCTACTGCCTGCACATCGTGCTGCGCTACGAGCTGGAGCTGGCCCTGCTCGAACAGGAGATGCCGGTAGACGAGTTACCGAAGCAGTGGAACCAACGGATGCAGGACCTGCTGGGAATCCAGCCCCAGACTGACTCCGAGGGGTGCCTTCAAGATATCCATTGGGCAGAAGGACTCATGGGTTATTTCCCCTCTTATGCCCTTGGACACCTTATTAGCGCCCAGATTTCGGAGGCTTTTGAGAAGGAAAATGGGTCGATCCAGGCCCTGATCACCTGCGGAGATGAGAACCGGTTCCAAACCTGGCTCGGCCAGACCGTCTGGCCACTCGGTCGGTCGGTCAACGCCGAAGAACTGGTCAAGAAAGTCTCGGGCCACCCCCTCAGCGCCCAGCCCTTTTTGACCTACCTCAGGGCGAAGGTGGCCGAGCTCCAGTAGGAGCTGAACCAAGGCTGCTCGTCCGGTCCTGTCTTCGCCGTCTCAGACCTCAGAACCCGGACGGGGCAACGGGTCAGGCCACTTGTAGGCCGGCTGGAACTAACTTGAGGGCCTGTTTGGCTATTTCCCCTCCTATGCCCTGGGCCACCTGATCAGTGCCCAGCTGGCTGAAACGATGGAGCGCCAATTCGGGTCGATTGGGCAGCGGGTGGCCGAGGCCGATGAGGCCAGCCTGCGCGCCTGGCTGGCGGAACGGGTCTGGCCCCTGGGCCGCCGCGTCAATGGCGAAGAGTTGGTGCAGCAGGTTTGCGGCGAACGCCTCAGTGCGGATCCTTTCCTTCGCTATTTGGAGGCCAAGGTGGCGCGTCTGCAGGCGCTTTGAGCCTGTGCTGACTGGGCTTGGCACCGGTCCCCTGGCCAGAGCAGGGGCATTGCAACGTTCTTATGCGGAGCCACTCAAGCCTGAAAAAGCGGCGTACTGTCCCGAACCAGGCGACTACCAAACCCCCGATGTTGCGGCTCTGGCGATAGCACGCTGGCCCTATGCAACCCCTTTCGGGTGCACGCAGCCGCCTAATTCCTCCCTTGCCCCTGGTCCCATGAGCCTGGTTCGAGCGCCCCAACTTGGCATTGAACGCTTTGCCAACGATCGGGATAAGGAAAACTGGTCAATCGCCGCCTCCGAGGATAAGGACGCGATTATTCGCTCTGTCTACCAGCAAGTGCTTGGCCAGCAGCACCTGATGGCCAGCGAGCGGCTCACGGCTGCCGAATCCCTGTTCCGCAATGGCTACTTGAACGTGAGGGAGCTGGTGCGGACAATCGCCAAGAGCGGCTTGTATCGCGCCAAGTTCTTTGAAACCTGCAATGCCTACCGCTTCATCGAGCTAAACCACAAGCACCTGCTGGGCCGCGCTCCCCACAACCGCGAGGAGATGCTCCACCACTTCACGATCCTGCAGGAGCAGGGGGTGGATGCCGAAATCGATTCCTATATCGATAGCTCCGAATATCTGCACCGCTTCGGCCAAAACGTGGTGCCCTACATCCACGGTTGGGACTATTCCATCGGCCATGAGGGCCGCCAGTTCTCCTGGCTGATGCAGCTGGCCCGGGGCAGTGCGGCGTCGGTGAAGGGTTCGGCCACGGGCAACCAGGCGGCCCTGAATCGGGCCCTGCATCAGAACCGGGCCGTTCCCGTTCCTGGGGCGGCTCCGGCGGTGCGGGTCAGCTCTGCACCTGCCATCAGCCACTACCGCTTCCTCAGCACTGAGGGTCCCTTTCAGGCCGTGCTGGCCGAAGGCTCCGGCCTCTATGGCGACCAGGTCGACGTTGGCGAACGCCATACCCCTGGCCAGGGCCATCGCCAGGAGGCCCTGCGGGTTACCGCTGGGGCGCCCAGCTCCGATCGCCTGGTGACAATCCGGATCAGTGGCGTGGTTCAGCAGGCCGTGGTGCGCAGTGGTGAAGTGGTGCTGCGGGTGCCCTTCCGGCGCATGAACGAAGCCCTGCAGCGGGCCCATCGCCTGGGCCAGGTGACCTCCATTCAGGTGAGCTGAAGCTCCGGGGATGGGATCGGTGCTGGCTAGGGGTCTGGGCTTAGCCCAGGCCCCTTGATCCCGATCCCTGCGCCCAACCGGCAATGGCCAGGGGGCTAGCTGGAGATCTGGCCTCCGCACCCTGGCGCTTTTGGACCGGAGCCGGTTTGATCGAGCTGCTGATTTGCGGTACCGATGTCCGAACTGGATCACCATTGTCTGGCTTTGGCTGTCAACGACCTCAGGCACCTTCCCTCCGAACAGCGGCAGCGGGCCCTGCGTCAATTTTGCGCCATTGATGCGCGCCTGGGGCAACGCTTGCTGCTGGAGCTGTGCTACTTGGGCGACTAAGAAATAGAGCGTTAGAGCCTCTCTATCAACGGCTTCACGACCCTGTTGACTTCGCTTAGGGGCCTGATTCTCAAGTGGAACAAACCTCTTGTCAGACGATGGCAAGGGTGTAATGCCCATGGGCAGGTCTTCCCACCAACGCCCTACCGCTGAACTTCGCTCCTGACCATTAAAAGGTCATCGCACCAACAAAAGAAGCCGGTTGCCTTCAGGATCCAGCAGCCAAGCTTCGGCGCCGAAGGGTTCCTTTCTGGGGGCTTGCTCTAAATGCGCCCCGGCCGCTAGGAGTGCGTCGATCCAGTCCTCGAGCAGTTCTTGGGCCTGGTCGTCAGGGCAATCCCGTTGCAGGCAAAGGGAGAGCCGGCCAACCTGGCGGGGCAGGGGCCGGCTCTCGGAGGGCTCATAGATCTCCAGCAGTCCACCCCCAGGCCAGGGCAGCCGCCAGTGACTGGAACTGAATCCTGCTTCGGGCGGGCAGCCCAGCAGGGTCCCGTAAAAGGCGGCAAGACTGGGGCTGTCATCGGCCGCCAGCACCAGGCTGGCCTGATGGGGCATCACCTTCTTGGGCATCATCTGCTTCGGCATCACCTGATTGGGCATCAATAGTCTCCAGATCGGTGCTAGCCCTTAGTTGGCGGCCCGGTGGCTTGATTCTGCTGCCCCCACCCCATGGGGGTCTTTGTTGTCGGTCTGGCCCCCAGTTGCCCAGGCCTGCTGGCTCGCTAGGGCGCGCCCCCGGCGCCGTTTTGGCCAGGATGGCTGCAGTCACAGGCAGCGCCATGGTGGTTCAGGTTCTCGCCGAGGCAGATCGCCGCAAGATCGATAGCGGGGATGACGCCCTCTTTTATGCGGCGCCCCGCTTTGTGCAGCACCTCGATGGCGGTTTTCGTGAGCGCCTCACCGAGCTTTATCGCCAACGCCTCCCAACCGGCGCTGATCTGCTCGATCTGATGACCAGCTGGGTCAGCCACCTGCCCGAAGAGATCCGCTACGGGCGTGTGATCGGCCATGGCCTCAATGCCGAGGAGCTCCAGGCCAACCCGCGCCTTGAACGCTTCTGGGTTCAGAACCTCAACCGGGATCAAACCCTTCCCCTTGGCAGTGCCAGTGTCGATGCGGTGTTGATCACCGCTGGCTGGCAATACCTGCAGCAACCGGAAGCAATTGCAGCGGAACTGCTGCGGATTCTGCGCCCTGGCGGCCAGCTCATTGTGGCGTTTTCGAATCGCATGTTTGCCCAAAAAGCTCCCCAGATCTGGCTCGAGGGCAGTGATCAGGATCACCTGCTTGTCGTGGCCCGGGTGTTGATGGCCCAGGGGTGGCCCCAACCAGAACTCCTGGCCGAACCCACCCGTTCCCCTGGGCCCTTTGGCTGGCTGGGCGGCCAGGGCGATCCGTTTTTTGCCGTGATCGCTAGCAAGCCCCTGGGTTGAGCAGGCTGTTTTGCCAGGCCTAGGGAATTGGGCCAGAAAATTGATTTGTTAAAAGTAAAGTATTTGCGGCAACAATCATCTCCTAACGTAACAAGCAGATCCGCTGCAACGTAAGGATTTGGTTCCGATCTGCGGCAGGACGGGCTCATCCATTCGGGGATTAATTGGGATTTCGCGCTTACTCTTACCAGGGCAGGCCCGTTGCAGATTCGAGGCCGGCCTGGGATTCAACGCTTTTCCCACCTCACACCCGAAATCACATGACTGCCACAAACATCACCCGCACAGTCGGGATTGAAAACACTGAGATTAAGGTTGGCAACGGGCTTACCTTGAATGCCGATGCCGGCACCCTGGCGACGCCCAGCAGTACCTTGGCGACCGACCTGGTGGTCAGCGGCGATGCCAGCGCCCTGGCCCGCACCCTGGCCCAGGTTGGTATCTTGAACTCCACCATTCAGGTGGGGGAAAATTCGGCGATCAATGTCACCGAAGCCTCCGTCGTTGGCGCCTCTGCTACAACAACCACTGGCAATGCCAGCGCAACCGCTAACAATCAAGGCCCCACCGGTGGAATTCACGACAGCGGCTATACCCCAGGTGATATTACGATCGGCAAGGACGGCACGATCGGCGTCGTTGTCAACAACCTGGCCTCGGCCGCTGCCACATCAACGGGTGGTAACGCCTATTCCAGCGCTGATGTAGGCCAAAAAACGGGCCTCTACAACATTGATATCGCTGCCGGCTTGGGTAAGAGCCTCAGCTCCACGGTCAATGCCGCAATCGTTTCCGAAGCCAAGACCGTTGGGCTCCCAGGTGGCGTTGCCCCGGGCAATTCCAGTGCCTACGCCGGTGCTCCTGAGACCCGCGTCGTCGGCATCTACAACACCGGTTCAGCGCCCCTTGGCGCTCCCGTCAAAATCTCCTTTGGGGATTCGGCCTCGATCAATAGCGTTGCCGGTTCAGCTTCCACACCCATCGGCTTGAGCTCCAAGTCGGAAACCGTTTCCGGGGATGCCCTTTCGGCCAGCCAGGCCCGCATTATTGCTGGTATCTCCAGCGATAATCTCAACGCAACAAGTCCTAATGGACCCCTGCCCTCCAACCACATCGATATCAGTATCGGTCGTGATGGCATCTTGAATGCGGCTGGCTATGCCAACACGGGCTCCACGGCCAAGGCCGTCAATGGTCGGGCCACTGCCCAGATCGATCTGGGCACCGTGGCCGGCATTGCCGATGAACGGATCCTGCGGGGTGAAAGCAACACCGGCTCCACCGTGGCGATTGGCAATAACGGCACCGTGACCGCCGCCGCCGCCGCCACCAATGTGGCCTCGGCGACTTCAACGACATCGCCGTCGGCGGTGGATGATGTGAAGGCCACTATCAATAACGACTATGTTGTTGGTATTGCCGTTGACAAGTTAGCCGTTGGCAATGCCGCCACGATCACCTCATCGGCAGCCAGCACCCAAACGGCCTCCGCTGCCACCGTCAGCAGCGGCGCCGATCCTTACGCCAGTGTGGCCGCGGACGACCATGTGTATGGCATCTCCAACACGGATATCCTCGCCGGCACCACCCTCACTGGCCTAGGCGCCTCGGCGATTCTGCAGGGTTTGGCCACGGCCACCAGCGTGAGCGCAAGCCCAGGAACGGAGGCCTACGCAGGTAGCGGTTCCTCAGTTGCGGGCATCAACCACGGCTCCTTGTCCGTGGGCGAATATGTGATTAATGGCGCCAATTTGGGCACGGTTACCGCGAGCGGTGCCGTGGGCCTGGGGGCCTTGGCTTCTGCCGTCACTGGACCTGCGGTTGCCTGGGCCGGGGGATCGGGCTCTGAGGTGATTGGTTTGAAATCCAGCCCGACCAGCATCGGCCTGGGCGGCAACGTCAATGCCACAGGCAATGGCGACCTCAGCAGCAATGCCTCCACAACCACGGGAAATGCCACAGCCAGCTCGAGCGAGCTGGGTCGCGGCATCCTTAACAGCCCGATCAGCATTGGCCAGATCGGGACCGTGCAGGGGGGCTCCGTTTTAACGGGCAGCAGCACTAGCCAAACGGTGACCGGCAACGCCACCAGCCTGCTTGGCCTGAATGCGGCTGGCATTGAGCAGGGGATCGAGAAGATCGCGATTGGCGATACGGGCAATGCGTTCGGCAGCGCCCGGGTTAGCGGCAATACCCAAAATGGTGGTGCCGTTGCGTCGGGTGTGACCGGGATCGTTGGTGCCTCAGCCGAGATCGCCAGCCGCGGCATCGCGCTTGGCACCTCGCCTGCCGGAGCCAACATCGCCATTGGCAACAAGGGCAGTGTTCAGGGAACCGGCGTGATCGGCACCCTCAATTCCACCACCGGCGCCCTCGACCAATCCCTTAAGGTCACGGCCACCAACACCACTGGCCAGACGACGGCCAATGGTTACTTCGATGCCGCTGGCATTGCGGGCACGCTTGGCACCTCCGTTCCGGCAACCTCGATCAAGGCTGGCCCCACGGGCGGAGACATCAAGGGCCAGGCGGCCAGTGCTGGTGATGTGCTGTCGAGCACGATCACGGGACCGGCCTCCGCGGGCACCTATGCGCAGGTTTCTGGCATCTCCAATGCCGACCTCACCGCGGGCCTAGTCGGAACCAACCAGATCCTGGGCTCGGCCGTGGGCCGTTTCACCACCACCAGTTCCTCGGTGAATAACGATTCAACAGCGAGCAGCAATGCCAGCATCTTTGGCATCAACGGGTGGGGCAACAGCCTCACCCTCAGTGGCAACCTCGATGCCATCGCCCAGCTCAGCAACACGGTGACGGCCAGCTCGGTCACCGGCAATGCCACCGCCAGCGCCAATAGTTCGGTGGTGGGTCTGTCCGGCTACGACGTCCAGATCCTCGGCAGCGGCGTGATCAATGCCTCGGCCATCTCCAACAGCGTCGTCACTGCCTCCAGCGTGACGGCCTGATCCTTAGTGGTGGGTGGGTTCTTCCCACCCACCGTTCCGGGGACAGGGTGATCACCATCCTGTCCCCTTCGTTCTTCTGGTGTCGACGGGATCCACCCGTTGCCCTTGCTTGCTCCCAGGTTCCTGGGAATGGCTTCTCCTGCGCTCCTGTTTGGTTGTCACCCATGGCGCTCCCCCCTGTTGTTGCCCTCTCCCGCACCCTGGCCCTGCGCTTCGCGCCGGACAGTGCGTTTTGGGCCGGCAGCACCCTCAATCTCACCACGTCTCCGTCCGCCATCGCCACCGGGCGAACGGTTCAAGGCACGGACCCCACCTCTGCCCAGGCCCTGGCCTTCGGTTTGGGGGCTGGAGCCAGCCGCTATTACGCCACTCCCGAAAATAGCGCCTACTTCACTAGTCCCAATCTCTCGATTGTTTCCGGCGGCGGACTGATCCAGGGGAACGCCGTTGCCACTGCCTTTGCCAGCGGGCGGGGCGACACCAATGCCGATGCCCAGGCCATCAATGTGGGCTTGGCCAATGTGGGCTATCTGGCCCGCTTTAACGGCAAGCTCGAGATTGGCACCAGTGCCAATCCCTTCACAGCTAGTGCCACCGCCGGTAGCGACTCCGCACTAGCACCCCTGGTTAGTAATCCGCCACCACTCACGTCCCTCAGTGCCCATGCGTTGGTGCGCGGCCTGGAGGGCAATGGGGTTAGCCAAACTCCCGTGTTCTACGGGCAGCCCAATGCAACAGTGGCTGCCGATGCCACCCTCAACTTTTCTGGTTGGCCCATCGGCACAAAGGCCACGGCCTCTGCCGATGCCAAGGGCCTAGAGGGCTACACCATTGCGGCCGCGCTGGGAGGCGATGGCACGGGTCAGGCCACGATCAGCGGTGATGCCACCGCTCGCCTGGCCCTCAAGGGCACACCCGCGGGTCCTCTCCAACAGCTCGATCTCAATGGCCATGCCATCGGTATCGACCACAGCTTGATTTTTGGGGCCCCCACCCTCAATACAACGGTGAGCGGCCTGGGTCTGGCCTTGCTGGATGCCAGCTCGACGGGGCTGACGCCAGCGCAGGTGAATCTGGGCAGCTTGCAGGGGATCGGCATCCTGGCCAGCGAGATCCACACCAATCGTGGCAATGACACGGTGGTGGGCCGCGGTGGCTACGCCGACTTCGGCTTTAACCAGGGAACCCCTGGCCTACGCGACACTGCCGGCATTGACCAATCCATTTTTCATACGGGGACGGGCAGCGACACCATTTATGGGGCCATCCTCAATGAGCAGGACCTCAACCTCGATGTCAATGGCGATGGGTCGATCTTGGCCACAACCTATCTCGACGCCTCAGCCCGCAATCCGTTAGTGCAAGGGGGCTTTGATGGCATCCGTGATAGCAGTGTCAATACGGGGCTCGACGGGGACACGATTCTGGGTTCCAGCAACCACAGCAGCCTGGCCACATCCCTTGGCAATGATCGGATCGAGCTGAGTCGCTCGAAGGAGTCGAATCTCGACGGTGGCCAAGGCAACGACGTGATCCAGGTGGATGAGCTGGGTCTCCATAACACCTTATTCGGCGACTTTGGCAATGACCTCCTGGCCGTGGCGGCCGGTGATGGCAATCGTCTCGATGGCGGCTTCGGCCAAGACCTCAGCAGCGGCGGCACGGGCCAGGACCAGTTTGTGCAATCCAATGCCGGCGCCGCCTATCAGGCGGCCAGCAGTGATGACTTTGCCAAGGTCCTCACTGACGAACAGTTCTGGAATGGCTTGAGCGCCCAGCAGAAAAATGACCTTTGGTCTACAGGCAATTATGTGGTGGGTGGACAGACCCTTGGCAGTGTCGACACCATGGCCAACTTTGTGGCGGGTAGTCCAGGGGACACCCTGGAATTGAGCGCTTCCTTGGCGTCGATCAGCCAGAGCCTCTGGACCAGTTCGGCCACGGCCCTGTTTGATGTGGTGGGTGGCACTCTGCATGTCTTGGAAGGTGGCACCAACACCAAACTTGGCGTGGTGGTGGACAGCCTGGCCGAGATCAAATCCCTAGGGATCGGGGCCCCTTCCATTGCCTATGCCACCGATACCCATCAGTTGATGTTTGATGCCGATGGCGATTGGAAGCAGGGCTCGATCAGTTTGGGCACCGTCAATATGAATGCTGCTTCTGATCTCAAAAAGAGCAATTTTGCCTTCGCCTGAAGCCAGTTTATGTTGCCCTCCCCTGACCTTGAAGCTGATCTCCAGTCGGCCTTGGTGGACTTGGCTAGCCAACCCCTGGCGGTCTTGCTCCATCAGAACGGCATCCTACGCAACCTCGCCCGCGATCTTTTAATGAAAAGGTTACTGGACTCTGTGCAGTTCACCGCAACTGAACAGGGGCTCGTTCTTAGCAAACTCTGGGACGGCTTAGGAGAGGACCCTCCGCAGCACTTGCCTCCAGGTTGGTTGGACGCCATGGCGCCTGAGTTGCAGATCCCGATGCGCCAGCGCTGGGATCAGCTCAGGCTTCAGAAATGGCTCGAAGTTCAGTATGGCGAGCGCGTTGAAACCTACCTATTGGAACGGCGGGCGGCGCTAGAGCAGGTGGTCTTTGCCATGATCCGAGTATGGAGCCAGGGAACGGCTGAAGAGTTGTATTTACGGCTGATTGATGATGGTGCCGATTTCGGCCAACTGTCCCAACAATTCTCGATCGGCGATGAGCGCCTCACCCACGGGCTGCTTGGCCCGATGCCGATTTCCCAGCCCCATCCGCGTATCCAGGCCGTGCTTCAGCGTCTCACCGTGGGAGACCTGCACCCGCCGATTCAGCTGGATCAGTGTTTCTTGATCCTGCGCTTGGAACACCGCCAGCCGGCCAGTCTTAATGAGGCCACTCGCCAACAGTTGCTGCAGGAATTATTCCAGCAGGACCTTCAGGCCACCCTCGATTCCCAGCTGCCAGCGGCGATCCCTGAGCTGCTGCAGGTGGCCTGAGCGATGGTGGTCACCCCGAATTCCAGTACAGACTCCAGTCAGATCGGCGAGCTGCTGCGTTGCTTTCCCTTGCTGGCAGACCTCTCGCCCAGCCAGCTGGATGAACTGGCAGCCCAGGGCAAGCTGTGGCGCTACAGCCTGGGCCAACCGATTTGCCGCCTCGATCAAGGCTTGCAGCACCTGCTGTTCTTGCTCCAGGGCCAGGCCCGTTCGGTGGTGATGTCGCCGCGCCTGCCTCGGGGCGTCACCACCTTGGAGCGGCTCGACTCCGGTGCCCTGCTCGGCTGGACCTCCCTGAGCTGTGGTCGTAATTGGGAAACCCTGATTGCGTCCACCGAACTGGTGGTGATTGCCATCTCCTACGGCGCCATGGGGGCGGCGATGGACGCCTGCCCGGCCCTGGCTGGACGCCTGCAGGCCCCCATCCATCCGGCCGAATTGTTTGCCGTTCTCGATGCCCACCTGGCCGATTACCCCCGCGCCCGTCCCCGGGAACTGCTCGAAGCCGCCCTTACCCTGTCGCCCCACGCCAAGGCCCGCTGGATCCAAGGCCCCGACCTGCTGACCGCGGGATGGGATCCCCGCGATCTGAACCTGGTGGCGGCCGGTCCCCTCCCCCTAGGCAGCCCCCTTCCCACCAACCTGGCAACCGCTCCGGAGCAGCCCCTACGCGTCTTGAGTCTGGATCAGCAGGCCCTGGCCTCCCTGTTGGAACCGGGCCAGCTTGAGAGCGCCAGCGAACCCTCCCCCAATGGCCACCTCTGGCAGCAGCACTTGCTGACGCGCTGGCAACAGCAGCAGGTCGATTCCGATGGCATCGAGATCCATGGGGCTGAACCCCTGAGGGCGGACTCCCTCCCTGACGATGACGACGCCGAAAAACGGCTACCGCAGGATTTCCCCTGGCATCGCGGCGTGGGTCCTTTGGAATCCCCGATCGCTGCCTTCCGCATGCTCAGCGATCACCTTGATCTTCCCTTTCGGCGCGAGTTGCTGCGACGGGTCTTTAGTGATCAGGTGGCTCGCCACGGAGAAGCCTCCCTGGCTCTGGCGGGGGCCGTAGCCGAATCGATTGGTCTCCAGACCCAACTGCTGGAGATCAAAGCCGATGCCCTGGTGCGCTTGCCCTGTCCGTTGATGCTGCGCTGGGGCAATGGCCTGGCAATTATCTATCGCCTCAACCAGAAGGAGATGGTGCTCGGTATCCCCGCTGGGGCCAATCAAACCCTATCTTTGGCAGATTTTATCGAGCAGTGGGGCGAATCGGGCGAGGTGCTGACCCTGGGCGTCAATCAATTTACGCCCCAACGGAAATTTGGCTTTCAGTGGTTTTTGCCAGCCCTAAAGCAACACCGTACCGTGCTGCTTGAAGTGTTGCTAGCCAGCTTTTTTGTGCAACTCTTTGGCCTGGTTAACCCCCTTTTAATTCAGCAGGTTATCGATAAGGTGATTATCAATAATAGCCCCAGCGCCCTTGGCGTGTTGGGCCTCCTTCTAGTGGTATTCGCCGTTTTTGAGGGTCTGCTGCTCTGCCTACGGACCTTCCTGTTCATCGACACGACCAATCGCATCGATCTGGCCCTGGGCACCAAGATTATTGACCATTTACTGCGCTTGCCCCTCAGTTATTTCGACCGGCGCCCAGTGGGTGAAGTGAGTAATCGCATCAATGAATTGGAGAAGGTGCGTGGCTTTTTAACGGGCACCGCCCTAACCACGATCCTTGATGCTGTCTTTGCGATTCTCTACGTGGCCGTGATGGTGATCTATAGCTGGCAGTTGACCCTGCTCACCCTGTCGGTGATTCCGATTCTGGTGGTGCTCACCCTCACGGTGTCGCCGATGGTTCGCAACCAATTGCAAAGCCGTGCCGTAGCCAATGCCCGCACCCAAAGCCACCTGGTGGAAGTGCTCAGCAGCATGATGACGGTGAAGGCCCAAAATATCGAACTGCGCAGCCGTTGGAAATGGCAAGATCTATATACCGATTATGTCGCCGAAGGATTTGATAATACCCTGTTGAGCACTACGGCCAATACCTTCAGCGCTTTCCTCAATAAACTCTCCGGCCTGGTGGTGATCTGGGCCGGTGCGGCCTTGGTGCTACAGGGATCCCTGAGCTTGGGAGAATTAATCGCTTTCCGCATTATTGCCGGCTATGTCACCGGTCCCCTGTTGCGCATGACTTCGATCTGGCAGTCCGTCCAGGAAACCGCCCTGTCCCTGGAGCGCCTCAGTGATGTGATCGACCATCCCCAGGAGGCCCCGGAAGACAACGCCAACCGCCTAATCATGCCGGCGATCAAAGGTGATATTTCCTTTCAGAATATCTCCTTCCGCTATAAGCCGTCTTCGCCCCTGCTGCTCACGGGCATCAACCTGGAGATCCCCCGGGGCACATTCGTGGCCATTGTGGGCACCAGTGGCTCCGGCAAGAGCACGATTACCAAGCTCCTAGCGCGCCTATACACAGCGGAGCAGGGGCTTGTTTTAATTGACGGCATCGATATCAATAAGGTTGAGCTCTATTCCCTGCGCCGCCAGATTGGCATCGTGCCCCAGGACACGGTGCTCTTTGATGGATCCGTGGAGGACAACATTACCCTCACCAATCCTGAGGCCAGCAGCGAAGAGATCATTCAAGCCGCCACGGTTGCCGCCGCCCACGATTTCATCATGGCCCTGCCGGCCGGCTATTCCACCCAGGTGGGTGAGCGGGGTAGCAACCTCTCCGGTGGCCAACGCCAGCGGATTGCCATCGCCCGCACGATTCTCCAGAAGCCCCGCCTGCTGATCATGGATGAGGCCACTTCAGCCCTTGATTATCAAACGGAGCGGGTTGTCAGTGAAAATCTGATGCAGTCCCTGCGGGGCTCCACCGTGTTGTTTATCACCCATCGGCTCTCTTCGATCGTGAATGCCGACATGATCGTATGCATGGGCAATGGGTCGATCCTTGAGGTGGGTAGCCATGCCGAGTTGATGCAGGCCCGTGGCCCTTACTACGTGCTGTTCCGCCAACAGGGTCGCTCCACTGGGTCTGACGCTGGCAGTACGGCCGCGCCTCCGATTCCCCTGGCGGTAGGTCCAGGAGTGACGCCATGACCCCAGGTTCTGGCGGCAATGGCCATTCAGAGACTGGGGGCCGGGCCGAAACCCGTTTTGGGCAGCCCCCATCTGGCACCGGGGCCCGAGCTTCCTTGCCTGCAGTTCTCCATCCTCCTGCCGAGGGGAATGGGCATGGGACCGGTCCCGATCGACTTGAGCCGCCAGCGGCCCCATCGGCTGCCAGCAGCCAACGGCCCCGTGGCCATCGCCAGCGGCGCACCACCCTGCCCCGAAGCACCCGGGGCTGGAGTCGGGCGATTGTCTGGAGCTTGATTGGCCTCACCGGGTTTGGGGTGGTGTATGGCTCCCTGGCCCGCATGGACACCTCCATCAATGCCAATGGCAAGCTGCGACCGATCGGGGGCGTGATCGACATCAGTTCCTCCCTGGGCGGGCGGGTCCAACGGGTGTTCGTGAAGGAGGGAGAGTTGGTCGAGCCGGGCCAACTGCTTGTAGCCCTCGACGACCGTGCCCTGCTTCTCCAACGCCGGGACCTGCAGGCGATGCAACAGCTGTGGCAGAAGGAGGTTCGCCTCTTGGGGCGCGAGTTAGGACTCCTTGGTCCGGGCCCAGCCAGGGCTACGGATCTGCGGGAATGGTCGGTGGAAACGGGGGAGACCGCCCTGCGCGAGAAGCTTGCCGAACAGGAGCGTCAGCGCAGCCTAATCAGCCTTAAGCAACAGGTCGGTGACCTGCGCACCTTGCGCCAGAAATATCGGATTAATGACAACATCACCAAGCGCATGCGAGCCCTCGTCAAGCAGGGTGCCATGGCCCAGCTAGAGCTCGATCGCCAGAATGAACGTCAACTCGACCTGCTGAACACGATTCGCCGCAATGAACAGGAAATTCAGGCCAGCCGCCGCAAGGTCACCGAAAGCGCCTTGAACCGCCAGCAGATCACGGCTGCCAATGCGAAGCAGCTTTACCCCCTCTATGATAATGCCCGTCAACAGTTGCTCGATCTTAGTAGCCGCCTGGTGGATTTGAATGAGCGCATTCGGCTAAGCCACTTGCGTTCCCCGGGCCGGGGCCGTGTCTTTGATTTGCGGGTAAAAAATGCTGAAACGGTGCAGATGAATGGGCCCTTGCTGAAACTGGTGCCCGACCGGGCCTTGGAGGCGGAATTGGCCATTTCTAACCGGGATATTGGCTTCCTAGCGCCGGGCATGCCCGTGGAGGTGCGGGTCACGTCCTTCCCATTTACGGATTTTGGCTCCCTCAAGGGCCGCCTGGTGCGGGTTGGGGCCGATGTGCTCCCCGCCGATCCCAAGAATCCCCAGGACTATTTCCCTGCGATTGTGCAATTGGACCGCAGTGAATTGGAACGCCAAGGCCGCCGCTATGACCTCCGTCCAGGGATGGCCGTGTCAGCCTTGATCCAATTGGGTGCCCGGCCGGTGATCTCTTTGCTCAGTGATCGCTTCGGTGGCTTTATTGAATCGACCCGCAGCATCCGTTGAAGAAACCAGGTAGATGGGCAATGACCCCATTTTCGCCCTTGGGTCCTAGGGCTAGGAGTTCTGCGCCCGTCGCTGTGGTGCCGATGGCTAGTTGCTGGATGGCTTGTGGCCCTAGGCTGGCTTGGCCCGCCAGGAGCTGATCGATTGGGGCGATGGGCAAGAGTTGGCTATCGCCAAGTCCTTCAATTGTGCAAGGGGTCAAGAAACGCACCGATTCCCACCCCAGGCTGGGATCAGCCCTATTCACCGTTGTCCAGCCAATCTGATCACTCAAGCCAATGCCCCCTTCCGCCCTGTTGATTACTTGTAGATCCGCCAGGCTCGGCAGACCGCTGTTCGGGTCCATGCCATGGGTCCAGGATGGCTGCAGGCTGTCCCATAGGAATTGATCGATCCCTGGGCCGCCCCAGATCTCAACCCCGCCTGATCCAGGAGCCGTATTCGTTAGCGTGTCGATGTAAAATCGATCATCACCCCGTCCTCCCAGGACCCGTTCAAAGCCCTCGATCATCCCCATGCTGGGTTTGCCCGGTTCGCTGATCGATCCAGGCTGAATCGTTACTGTCACCGGTGAGCTATCGGCGCTGAAGTCAAGAGTGTCTAGGCCAGCCCCGCCTGAGAGCTGGCCTGTCAACCATCCCCCGGAGGCCATCTTCACCTGGTCATCCCCAGCTCCTAATTGAATCGACTCGATGTTGAGAATCGAGAGTCTATCTAGCTTGGCGTGATTCGGCCCCTCTAACGTCAGTACACTGCTTCCAGTCTCCTGGTTGCTGGTGGTTGAGAACGAATCAAAGCCACCTCCCCCATCTAGAAGGCCAGATAGTGATGCTTTGCCCAGCTCAATATGATCGGCAGTTGATCCCCCCGTTAGGGTCAGTGATGCCCCTCCTTTTAATCTGATTGAGTTGGGCTGGTCACCCAGGTCGATCTGATTGAGCGAGCCATCTCCCATCACGATGGTCGTATGAAGTGCGCCTTTGCTAAAGCTCAACTGATTTGTGCCTGTTCCTAAATCGATGAAGCTGTCTCGAACATCGCCATCTAGCTTGAGGTTGTCATCTCCAGCTCCCAAGAGTATGCTTGAATCGATAGCCGCGATCTGCTCTAGCTCAACCTGGGCTTTTGGGTTGCCGATTAATCCGTTTAGTTGAGTCCATATTGATGGATCTAGGGCCGCCGTAATCGTCACTTGGTCATTACCAGCGCCGCTATCGAGCTGGCTGTTCTCCATGGCAATGGACCGGGCCCCTATCTGCAGAACCCAGTCCTGGTTACCGGCTTGTAGTCCCATCAAGCCTTCAAGATCTAGCTGCCAGGGCCCGATCGTGCTGTTGATCGAGATCCAGTTGTCGCCGGGTCCCATGGCGACAGCGCTGTTCACCAAGCCATAGGTGTCTATGGTGATACGGAGCTCTTCCTGCCGCGCCATGGCGCCATCACTGAAGTTCAGTTGTTGGCTTGCTCCCACGTCGACCACGTCATCTCCGCCCAGATCGATCAACCGGCTTGCCTCCATCGCCGCCAGGTCTGCATCGATGACAACCTGCAGTCTTCCAGGGCTATGGGCAGCCAGGGTTAGGAGTTGATTGGCCTGAATCCAAGTTGCGCCGGTTTCTGCTCCCGTGATCACCAGGGCATTGAGGAGGGCTGCATTGGATGAGTGATGGGATAGATCGGAAGTGTTGTTAACGGATAGGGCCTGCCCATGGAAGCCTTGATCCGACTGGATTAGAAGGTTGGAAATGGTGGACTGGCTTAGATCCATAATTCCATCTGCTAGGCCAAATTGGATTCCTGAGCAATGGACGACTGAGGTCCCTTCTATGCTTCGACTACTCACTTCTTCCTGGTTTGATACCCGGATCGTCAGCGTTAGGGCCGGATCCTTATTAATGGCTCGATTCCAGGAACCCAGTTCCCTGTTCCTTGCCTGATTGCCTCCTATCTCTGTATCGCTTGCTGCGGTATTTGATGGCTCCCCATTGAATGGTAACTGTTTGGCCCTAGGGCCAGAAGTGTCGATGAGCTGTTGTAACTTAATTGCCGCATGGGAGTAGCCATAGGAGTTTAGGTTGGCGCCCCCTTCACCGGTTTGTGCCTGCTGCTGGTCGTCCGTTCCATGATGACGCCTCGCCCGGATTTCCCTTTTCCCGAAACCCCCCGTCGGTCTGTCCCTGCTGCCCCCCTCGATGCCCCAGGGCCAACTATCTCCGGCCCCAGGCCATTGCCCTGGGGCTTGGGCTGCTTCGACAGAGTCTGCCTGAAGGAATAGTACAGCCAGTCCTAAGGCCGCGCCGGTGAGCACCCCTTCAAGCGACAGTCTCTGACCGTCCTTTTTCAGGCCTACAAGTTCCCCCAGTTGGCTGGTATCGCTTTCGATTGTATCGCCAGCGTTTTTATCAGGTTAGTGCTCATTGCTGCTTGCTTGGTAGTTTCGCTTTGATTGTCCTGCTGATCTGCGTCACCATGCTCCCCAGGTTCTCTGTTTGCTTTTTGATGCCCTATAGCTCTTTTGATGTTTGCGTCTGTTTGGAAGCGTGTCTGATGCCTAATCGCTGTTGTCTTGGCTCATGCTTAGATGCGGAATTCTATTACAGTCAATAGAGTGTGCATTCGGGTCCGTTTGACCTACAAAATTCTTAGCCTTGATGGCGGTGGTTATCGCGGTTACCTTGCTGCGATGATGCTCTGTGAGTTGCAGGTTGCCGTTGATGCCCAATGCCTGAGTAAGGGTGTTCCTCCAAGGTCGGTGTTGCAATGTTTTGATCTGCTGATTGGCACCTCCACTGGAAGTTTGATTGCGGCATCCCTTTCGATGGGCATGACCTGCCAGCAGGTTGCCAATCTGTTTCTCGACGCTGGTGCCAAGATATTTCCCAGCCAGTCCTTGGCTGATCTCTTTGTTAAAGGTGCCAGCGGACCACTTTTTGATGGTGTGCAGCTCGAGCATGTCTTGAAGTCCTGTGTTAAGGACACGAGGCTGGGTGGCCTTAGTCCTGCCTTGGCAATCACCGCCTATGACCCTTGGAATAATCGACCTCTGTTATTCCGTAGTTATGAGCTATCCCATGGCAAGATCAAGATTTTCGATGCCTGCCGGGCCTCTTCGGCCTATCCCGGAGGTTTCCCAGCCCATTTGCTCCAGGAGGGTCCAGATACGCAGGCATTCTTTGCCCAATTGCAGCAATCTCGCAGCTATTTTTCCTTCGACCATAGCTGCGCCAGCCGGGATGGTATTCCCCTGATTGATGGTGGTATTGCAGCGAACAACCCTGCCTCGATCGCGGTGATTGAGCGCCTCACCAACCCTGCCCTGGCCCCAAATCCAACGGAACCCGTGATTGTGGCCTCCTTCGGCACGGGCCAGATGCCACCGGAAATTAACTACGCCAGGGCCCGCCACCATTCGGCCTTGCAATGGAACGGCAATTTGGGGAATCCCCTGCTTGAGATGATGTTTGTTGGCAGTTCCCGCCTTGCCGATGACACCTGCCGGGCCCTAGTTGGCGACGCCAACTATTTTCGTTTTCAGCCCGTGTTGCTCTCCGACCAGTTGGATCATCCCTTCATTACCAAAAATAGCGTCGTGCGCGTCAATTCCGATGAGATGGCCCTGTTCGGCAGTTCCACCTTCCAGGCCAGCAGCGAGGTCAATGCCCTGTTTCGCCACCTTTGCCAGGATTATTTCTTTGACAACCCAATCGCTAGCGACCCCGATTCCCCAGATCAGCAACTTCACCGCTTAGCCGGTTTGCTGATTTGATGGCTTCAATGGATTGACAGCGCTTGATGGCTGGCTTTTCCGTTCCTTGCTGCCAACTTTATTTTTCCACGGCTTGGTGCTTCTGGTCGCTTCTTGCTTCTGGCCCCGATGGCCCATGGCGGCAGTAGCTGCTGTTCTGCTGTAAATCAGCGCTGGACCATTGATCTTGTTGGGTTGCTGATCAGCATTGACCATGTCAGGACCTTCGCGATAGGGGATTGCGATGAACGTGCTGTTGGTTTACCCCAGGTTTCCAAAAACCTATTGGAGTTTCCACGGCGTGCTCGAGCTGCTCGGACGCCAGGTGTTGCTACCTCCCTTGGGCCTGATCACCGTGGCGGCTTTGCTGCCGGCGGAGTGGGCCCTCAAGCTTATTGATTGCAATAGTCGTGAGGTTACTAGCGATGAATGGGCCTGGGCCGACCTGGTGATCTGTTCGGCCATGCTGGTCCAGAAGCAGGATCTCGCCCGACAGATTCAGTTGGCTAAGGCCGCCAATTTACCAGTGGCGGTAGGCGGTCCCTTTGTTAGCTCCTCGCCAGATGCCCCTGAGTTGTCAGCCGCTGATTTCTGATTTTCGATGAGGGGGAATTAACGATACCCCTGTTCCTGCATGCGCTTGCCAGGGGCGAGAGCCGCGGTCGGTTTACGGCCGCTGGCGAAAAGCCCGATGTGGCCCTCTCCCCGATCCCACGCTTTGACTTGCTGGATCTGGGCGCTTACAGCTTGATGGCTGTGCAGTTTTCGCGCGGTTGCCCTTTTCAATGTGAGTTTTGCGACATCATTGTCTTGTATGGCCGTAAGCCCCGTACCAAGACCCCGCAGCAACTTTTAGCCGAACTAGAGGCCCTTCATGCCCTTGGTTGGCGTGGTGAGATTTTTCTGGTTGATGACAACTTTATTGGCAATAAGCGCAATGTCAAAGCGCTATTGCCAGAGTTGCGCTCCTGGCAGCAGCGGAGACATTTTCCCTTCGTCTTTACCACCGAGGCTTCCATTGATCTAGCCGCCGATCCGTCCCTGATGGAGCTGATGGCGGCCTGTGGTTTTCGCCGGGTCTTTCTCGGCATTGAAACCCCTGATCAGGCCAGCTTGCTTGGGGCCCAGAAACACCAGAACATGCGCTCCCCCCTGGTGGAGGCGGTGCAGGCCATCACCGCTTCAGGCTTGGAGGTCATGGCGTGCTTCATCCTTGGTTTCGATGGGGAACAGGCGGGGGCAGGGGCTCGCATCGTCGAATTTGTCGAGCAATCGGCCATTCCCCTGGCCATGGTGGGCATTCTCCAGGCCTTTCCCCATACGGCCCTTTGGCATCGATTGGCCCGGGAAGGTCGCCTGATTGAGGCTGCAGACGACTTTGATCAAGGTGTGCAGACCCACCTGCTCAACTTTCGCCCCACCCGGCCCATGGCTGAGATCGCTCAGGAATTCTTATCGGCCTTCCGGCTCCTTTATGACCCCCATCGTTATATGCGCCGGGTCTATCGCTACAGCCGAAAATTGGCTGAGGGCCGCCAGCATTCCAGGGGCCAGCGCAACCAGCCACGCCCCTGGACCCAGGGCAGTGGCCTAGTGCGCGGCCTGCTCACTCTCATTTGGCGTCAAGGCCTGTGGCGCGACACCCGTTGGCTGTTCTGGCGCCAGCTCGCTGCCATGGCCTGGCGCTACCCCTGGGGCCTCGATAACTACCTGTGGCTGTTGATGCTTAATGAACACTTTATTGACTATCAACAACTTGTTCAAGACCAAATTGAAGCCCAGCTGCGCAGCTCCCAATTCCTGGGCGTTGACCAGCCCCAGCCGGCAGCCTTGATCGCCGCAGCTCGCCAATTAACGCCTGCTCCTTAATCGCACCCATCGGGTTCGACGCCCCCTCTGTAACGGGCGGTCACAGGGGGCTTGGGCCTGGGGCTGGTCGGTCAGCTAGGCCGCTTAAACTCGGGTGCAGCCTGCAAGCCCCGAGCCGCTTCACCATGGGAATCGACTTTCATCTGATCGCCAACTTCGCCGCCCTGGCCCTGATCACCCTGGCTGGCCCTGCCGTGGTCTTCATCCTCTTTTACCGTCGCGGCGCCCTCTGAAGATCGGCTAGGGCGTGGTAAATGGGGCGATCCAGCAGGAGCCGCCCCGCCATCGCCCCCACCACCGAAGCGATCAGGAGCCCCGCTCCTAACTGCTGATCGCCAGCCAGACGGATCGCAAAGGCGATGGTCATCACGGGTAGCTGGGAGATGCCAGCCAGGGTCGCGGCCATGCCGAGGGCCAGTCCCAGTTCGGCCGAACCGCCGACCAGATGCATGAAGCCGTGACCAAAGACGGCTCCGAGCGCAAAGGCCGGATCGATGAGGCCCCCAGGTACCGAGGCGCCTAGGGCCACCACCGGTCCGATTAGGCGCACCACCAGGGTGGAGAGGCCCCGACCTGGCCAGGCTGCTTCGTCCTGGATCCAGGTGGACATCAGGGCTTCGCCATCGCCACCGCTGGCCCCCCCACTGACCAGGGCCATGGCGCTGAGTACCCCTCCCAGCACCAGGCCGATCATGATCGGGCGTTTTTTGGCCATTGGTGAAACCCAGACCGTTACCAGGAGAAGCAGTCGTCCCATGAGGCCGCCCAAGAGGCCCCCGAGCAGGCCGATCGGAATCGCCCAGAGATACTGCTCGATTTCGCCGGTTTGATTGGTGATCAGGCCTAGGGCAAACATGGGCTGGCCGCCGAGCTTGCTGATGCCCGCAGCCGCGCCGCAGACCAGAAGAGCCGGCCAGATCAACGTGGCATTGAAGCGGCTCATCAGCTCTTCAGCGATGAAGACCACCCCCATCAGGGGGGTATTGAACCCGCCCGCCAGGCCGGCCCCGGCGGCCACGGCCAGGACCTCTTGGGGTTTGAGGCCGCCAAATAGGCCCGGCCAGCGGCTCCGCAGGGCCTGGGCCACCGCCGCCCCCACCTGGACCACAGGCCCTTCGCGGCCCAGGGGAAACAGGGTCAGGCTGGCCACACTCCAGAGCCCAAGACGCAACAGGGTCGGGGTGATGCCCAACAACTGGGCCCCCTGCTCCGGATCTTCCACGCAGGCCACGGTCTGGGGGATCCCCGATCCCTTCCCCCGGGCAAAGGCTCCTTTCTGAAGGAGCAGAAGCAAGGGCATCACCACCAGGGGCGCCAGGGCTAGGCCGCGGGCTAGGGGTGTCCAGCCATCAAGGCTGAAGGCGGGCAGGTGCCGGAGCAATAGGTCCTGCCAGTGGTCGATCAGGTTGAGGGGCCAGCAGGCCAGGCCCACCAATACACCTAGGAGAATCAGGGAAAGGAGTTGGCGCATCGAGGGGGAGGTTAGGCAACCAGGCCCAGCGCCATGGCGGCGTCCTGCACCAGGCTGCGCAGGTAGGGGTGAGCCGCTTGGGGGTGGTCAGGACAGGGTGCCAGGTTGATCGCCTCCCCAGGGCCCCCTTCGGGCTTGGCCAGCAATTCCTCACCGGCCCCATTGCGGATCAACAGGCCATCTCCATGGCGCCGGCACCAATAGACCCTTGCTCGCCGTTGCAGGCAGATCTCCTCACCGCCGCTTGCCCGCAGGGCCACCACCTCCAGCTGTAGCCGTTCTTCTCCCTGCCAGCGGTTAACGCGCAGCCTGAAGGCCACATCCACCACGGCAGGTTGGGGTTTGGGGCCCTGCCAACGCCAGGCCATCGCCCGGATACGCCCCTGTCCCTGGGCCAGGGTCAGCTGCAGGTGGCCGCCACGAAGTTCGCGCTGCTCAACCACCTCACAGGAGTTGCTCCAGAACAGGGGGGCCGGCATGGCGATGCCGAACGGCTCCAGGCGTTGCAGTTGTTGCCAGAAGCTCCGATCGATCTGCCCGATCGGCAACAGGGCTTCCGGTTCGACGATGGAGCCTTCTCCCCGTTGCTCCAGCCAGGCGGCCGCCAGCCCATTGAGACGGCCATGCAACTCGGCCACCCGTTCTGCCAACACGGTGAAGCCCCCTGCCGCCGGGTGTCCGCCGAAGCGAATCAGCAGATCTGAGCAGTGCTTGAGGGCCTGATCAGCGGCAAAGCCAGCCGGCGCCCGCACCGAGGCCCGTAGGCGCCCATCCCCCTCGGAGGCCAGCAGGGCCACGGGCCGGCTGAAGCGCTCCACCAGGCGCGAGGCAACGATGCCGATCACGCCATGGTGCCAGTGGGTCTGGGCTAGCAGCAGGAAGGGGCTTTGCTGGTCGCCATCGGCTTCCACCAGGGCCACGGCCTCCGCTTCGATCGCCTCGCACAATTCCCGCCGTTGGCGGTTGTAGCCCTCACAGGCCCGGGCCAGCTCCAGGGCCTCGGCCTGGTCGGCGGTGGTGAGCAGGTCCACTACCAGCTGGGGATCGCCAAGGCGGCCTACCGCATTGATGCGCGGTGCGATTTGGAAGCCGACGCTGCCCGCATCGATCGGGCTGTCATCGAGGCCGGCCACCTGTTGGAGGGCCTGAAGCCCGGGAAGGGCGCTGCCCTTGAGCCCGGGAAGTCCATCCATCAGCCAGCGCCGGTTCACCCCTACCAGGGGCGCCATGTCGGCAATGGTGCCGATGCAGAACAGATCGCGGGCATTGGCCAGGCCCTGCTGGTCGCCCAGGGCTAGGGCCAGGGCCTGACCCAACACGTAGGCCAGGCCCACTCCGGCCAGGCCCCGGTAGGGGGAGCCCTCCGGCGTACAGGCCGGATGGAGCAGGGCCAAAAAAGGCGGCAGTTCGTCAGGAAGGCTGTGGTGGTCCGTGAGAATCACATCCAGGCCTAGGGCCTGGGCCCGCAGCAGGGCGTCCCGGGCGGCCACGCCGTTGTCCACGGTGACCAGTAGGCCAACTCCCTCACCATGGAGCCGTTCCACCATGGCGACATTGAGCCCGTAGCCATCCTCCTGGCGGCTGGGAATGGCGGCCTGGGGCCTGGCGCCAAGGCGTTGCAACACCCCCACCAGCAGGGCCGTGCTGGTCATGCCATCGGCGTCGTAATCGCCGCAGATGGCCACGGCCTCGGCGGCCTTGCAGGCCTGGCGCAGGCGAGCGACGGCCTTGGTGAGGTCGGCGAAGTGGTCAGCCGGGTCCGGGGCCGGGGGAGGGTCAAGCAGGCCCCCGATCGCCTCCGGCGTGTCAAAGCCACGGCGTTGCAACACCGCCAGCAGGGGGGTGGGCAGCCCAAAGGGATTGGCCCCTAGCAAAGGAGACCCTGGATCTGAAGTTGGGGGCGTCGCTGGCCCTGGGCTGGCGTCCCCCTCGGCCAGGCTGCCGTCTGGGGCCATGGCCTGCCCTGGGGCCTGGCTCGTCGCCGCGGTCCGTTGGCCCCGGCCCCGCTCCCCCTTTGAGCGTTGGGTCATTGGCCGCTGCTTGGCGGGGGCCTGTTCTGGCTGGGCCAGGGACCGGGGCTCGTGGAGGAGCGGCGCTGGCAACTGCCAACGGGGCTCGGTTGGCAAGGGTGCCAAGGCGGGGATCCGGTAGTAGGTCATTCTGCGCCGCATCGTCCCGCATGCCCATGGGCATGGCCGTTCCCAGGTGTGTCCGGCAGGACCCGGTTGCTGCGGTTAGATCTGGGGCAGTCATGCTCCGGCTTTAGCCTGCCTGGATGCCCGGAACCGGCTCCGATCGCTTGCCTGCTGCCCTGCTCTGGGATGTGGATGGCACCCTGGCGGAAACGGAGCTCGAGGGCCATCGCCTCGCCTTCAACCGGGCCTTTGCCGAGGCGGGGCTCACCTGGCATTGGGACCTGGCCACCTACCGGAGCCTGCTGGCGATCAGTGGCGGCCAGGAACGCATGGGTCATTACGCCAAGGCAGTGGCGGGCGTGGAACTTGGGGCCGATCGCCTGGCCGCCTTGCAACGGGCTAAGCAGGGCCACTACCGCCAGCTGGTCCAGGCCGGGGAGTTGCACTTGCGCCCCGGCGTGGGCCGCCTGATGGCGGCAGCGGCCGCCGCGGGTCTGCCCCAGGCCATCGTCACCACCAGTGGCCGTGGGGCCGTGGAGGCCCTGCTGTTGCAGTTGCTTCCGGATCTGATGCCCCAGTTGGCCGTTCGGGTTTGCGGTGAGGATGTGGCGCGTAAGAAGCCCGATCCCGAGGGGTACCAGCGGGCCCTGGCCCTGCTGGGCCTGGTCCCAGACCAGGTTGTGGCGATCGAGGATTCGCCCCAGGGCCTGGCCGCCGCAGTAGGGGCTGGCATCGCCACCTTGGTGACCCAGAGCCAAGCCACTGCCGAGCAGCCATCGGCCGCCTTTGCTGGGGCCGGCGCCCTGGTGAGCCACCTGGGAGACGCCAATCAACCAGCCCTTGTTCTTCATGGTCCCCCTTGCCCTGGCGGCCAGATCTCCCTTGGCTATCTCCACCAGCTGTTGCAGCCATGACCCCTCCAAAGCTGCAGAGCACCCGCTTTGAACTGCTGTTGGGCCAGCTGGTTTTGGCCCTGCTCGGCAACCTTCGCGGCAACTGGCGCCGGCGCAGCCTTGGTTTGCTGGCCTTGCTGATCGGCCTCTATGCCGGCAACAACCTCACGGCCTACAACCTGCAGACGATCGGCCACCGGTACTTGGTGGTCTTGATCTGGATCCTTGTGATCGAGGTCGTGGTTCGCCTGCGCAGTCGCCTGGTGGCAGACGATCCTTCCCTGGCCTGGATCGTGGTCGACAACCTGCGCATCGGCCTGGTTTATGCGGTGTTGCTGGAGGCCTTCAAGCTGGGGTCATGAGTTTTGAAGCCACCCTGCTCGCCAGGCTGCTCTCCGTGGCCCAGCAGGGACAGCGCCCCGTGATCGGCCTGAATGGGCCCGTGGGCGCCGGCAAATCGACCCTGGCGAGGCGAGTGGCCCAGCAGGCTGCCGATCAGGGTCTGCGCCTGGCCGTGGCCTCGATCGATGACGCCTACCTGCCGTGGCAGCCGCGGCTACAGGCGATGGCGGGCAATCCCTTCGGCGTTGACCGGGTGCCGCCGGGTAGCCATGAGCCTGGGCTCTTGGTCGATGCGATTGATCAATGGCGCCACCCCAACGACGGCCTGCTGCGCTTGCCCCGTTTCGATAAACGATTGATCCAGGGCGCTGGCGACCGCAGCGTCTTCAGTCAGGAAGCCGCTGATGGACTGCTGCTAGAGGGCTGGCTGATCGGCTGCCGCCCCCTCGGTGCCCAGCAGATCTGCTCCATCACTGGCTCAGGGCCAAGCCTGGCCGGCTCGCCCAGGCTGAGCGTGGATGAGTGGGCTTGGCTACCGCGCTGGGACCAGGCCCTCGAGGCCTACCAACCCCTTTGGCAGCGGCTCAATGGGCTCTGGCTGCTGTGGCCCTTGGATTGGCGGCTGCCCCGGCGCTGGCGCTTTCAGGCCGAGGCCCAGCAACGGCGCCAGGGGGGTGGCTGGCTCAGTGGCACCAGGCTCGACCAGCTGGTGCGCTCCAGCCTGGCGTCCCTGCCGCCCGAGCTGTATCAGCAACCCCTGCTCGCTGGAGCGGATCAGCTTCAGCTGCTTGATCGCCGCAGGCGCTGCCTATGGCAAGGGCCCGGCCGGGAGTTTGATCCCAGCCAGGCCCTGTTGAATCGTTGATGGGATCCCAGGTTCTCCGGGGGAGTCCCGGGGCCCATCGCTCCCAACAATCCCCGTCTACTCCAGGGTTCAGCCCTCGGTTTCTTCCTCTTCGGCGATCGGATACACAAAGCCTTGGGCCCGGCCGCTCAGCACGGCCTTACCGATCGAGAGGGCCTTCTGGGCCGCAACCCGAGCTTTGCCCTTCCAGGTGGCATGGCGCTGATTGCGCTTGCCTTTCGATGTTTTCTTCTTGGGGACAGCCATCCCTTTCGCGCAACCAAACAACAATCTTCCGCTGCCGCCTCGCCTTTCGTCAAATCGCTAAGCTCCCAACCATTGACTGGGTCTTGTGAGCAGCAGCACTCCACAGCCAGCACCCCAGCCCCTATCCCCGCCAGCGCAGCGACCTGCGGAGCGCCCCTCCTTGCTGCGGGATCTGGGCTTGGCCAAGCCGCCACCGCCGAGCTACAGCAAGCTGCTGCAACAGGTGCGCACGGGCAAGGTCAAGGAGCTGGAGCTGTCTTTGCTCCGCCGCGAAGTCACCGTCACCTATCCGGCCGGCGCCAAGGTCCAGGTGCCTGTTTTCAACAATGACCAGGAGCTGTTGCGCTCGGCCCAACAGGCCCGTGTGCCCTTATCGGTGCGCGATGACCGCCGCGATGAGGCCACTGCCGGTTTAATCGGCAACATCTTGCTGGTGGTGTTGTTGTTCGGCGGCCTCACCCTGCTGATTCGTCGCTCCAGCCAGGTGGCCAATCGGGCCATGGGCTTTGGCCGTAGCCAGGCCCGCATCCAACCCGAGGGCAGCATCGATGTGCGCTTTGAGGATGTGGCCGGCATCGCCGAGGCGAAGCAGGAACTCGAAGAGGTGGTTACCTTCCTGCGCCAGCCTGAACGCTTCACCACCATCGGTGCCAAGATTCCCAAAGGGGTGTTGTTGGTTGGCCCCCCAGGAACGGGCAAAACCCTGTTGGCAAAAGCGATTGCCGGCGAAGCAGGGGTTCCCTTCTTTTCGATCGCAGCGTCTGAATTTGTCGAGATGTTTGTGGGAGTGGGGGCCTCGCGCGTGCGTGATTTGTTCCGCCGTGCCAAGGAAAAGGCTCCCTGCATCATTTTTATTGATGAGATCGATGCGGTTGGTCGCCAGCGGGGTGCTGGTATCGGTGGTGGCAACGATGAGCGCGAGCAAACCCTCAACCAATTGCTCACGGAGATGGATGGCTTCCAGGACAATTCCGGTGTGATCCTGCTGGCTGCCACCAACAGGCCCGATGTGCTCGACACGGCCCTGATGCGGCCCGGCCGTTTTGATCGCCGCATTGTTGTCGACCTGCCCGATCGCCGCGGCCGTGAACAGATCCTGGCGGTTCACGCCCGCAGCCGCCCCCTCGATCCGGAGGTGTCCCTGAGCGATTGGGCCAGCCGAACCCCCGGATTCTCCGGCGCCGATCTCTCCAACTTGCTCAACGAGGCGGCGATCCTCACGGCCCGCCGTGATCTCCAAACCATTAACGACCAGGCCCTCAACGATGCCCTCGAACGCATCACCATGGGCCTTGGGGTGGCGCCCCTGCAGGACAGCGCCAAGAAGCGCCTGATTGCCTACCACGAAATTGGCCATGCCCTCATCACCACCCTCTTGCCCCAAGCCGATCAACTCGACAAGGTCACCCTGCTGCCCAGGGCCGGCGGCGTTGGTGGTTTTGCCCGCACCATGCCCGACGAGGAAATCCTGGATTCGGGCCTGATCAGTAAGGCCTACCTGCGGGCCCGCTTGGTGGTGGCCATGGGCGGTCGTGCGGCGGAAGTGGTGGTGTTTGGCCCCAGTGAGGTCACCCAGGGGGCTAGCGGTGACCTGGAGATGGTTAGCCGCATCTGCCGCGAGATGGTGACCCGCTATGGCTTCTCAAGCCTGGGTCCGGTGGCCCTAGAAGCCGATGCTGGCGAGGTGTTTCTCGGGCGCGATTGGTTGCGTTCCGATCCCCATTATTCCAGGGAAACGGGTAATCGTATCGATACGCTGGTGCGCAGTCTCGCCCGCGAATCCCTCCAGGAAGCCATCAACCTGCTGTCGCCGCGGCGCCCCCTGATCGACGGATTAGTGGACCTGTTGATTGAGCAGGAAACCCTGGGTGGTGAGGAGTTCCGCGCCGTCGTAAGCCGCTATGAAGCAGCCCGCGAACCGGTATCCGCAGGTTGAGGCTTACCCCCCCACTCCTCCCCTACGGAACAGTTTTCGATGGTCCCAGTCGAGTGAATGGCTCACCCGTCTGGGGCCATCGAGGGCGCTTCGAGCGGGTCGCTTAAGCGGTAAAGCGAATATCGAGGCTGCGCAGGTAGGTGTGTAGACCGGCGTCCTGGATGGGCAGCAGATGGGCAACCCGGCCACTCTCATTGACATGGGCGTGCCAGTGGCCAGGGGGCGTCACAAACACTCCGCCCGGTTCCCATTCGATCCGGGTTGGATTCAGGATTGACCCATCCTCGGCCAGGGCTGTTCCAACCAGGGTGTAGCAGCCCGGATCGCAGTCGATGATGAGGTCGATCGCCACGGACTGGTGGCGGTGGGGCGGTTGGCAGGAACCAGCCCGCACGGCGCCATACATGGCCCAGAGGGTGTGGCTCACCGTGCGACTGGCCGGCAGGTCGGCGTTGGCCAGCAGGATGCTGAGGCGATTGCTGCGCTGGGAGCTGGGATCCTCCATCAGGCTGGTTAGCTCCGCTTTGAGCCGCTCGCCGCCATAGAAGGTGGCCTGGAAGCGGGGCTCACAGGGCTTCACCCCTAGGTAGGTGAGCAGGGGGCCGTCGTGCACCCAGTAGATAACGCTGTTGACATCGGCGCTCAGGGTTGGCACCGCTCCGGCCGGCAGCACGAACAGATCCCCCTGGCCCCAGGCGCGCTGGAGGGAATGGCCGAGGTCGGACCCCTTGCGCTCCACCTGGCCCTTGCCTTGGAGCACAAAGAACAGGGAGCTGCTGGCCCGGGCCGTGGCCGCCAGGCTGTCGCCAGAGCGCAGCCGCAGGAAGCTTGCGGCCAATCCAGGGCTGGTGGCCGGAGCCGGGCAGCCCAGTTCGGCACTGGTATCAAGCGGCAGGACCGCCGTTGGCCCCAAGCTGTGCAGCGAAGGTCCCCATTGGCGATAGCCGATGGGTTCGGTGAGTCCTTTTCGTACCGGGTTGGCGGCTTCGCGGTAGTCGAAAAATTGGGCTTTGTCCTCCAGGGCCCCATGGCGATTGGGGGAATCCCCGGCCACGCCGAATGGGCCCCCATTGGCAGGGTCGCGGGGATTCGGTGACTGGGGGGCAAACGGACGGGTTGCCTGGGTCATCGTCGCAACAGGGGGGCAGGGGGTTGGGGGTTAACCACCGGCCACGGCCGGCACAATCGAGACTTCATCACCATCCTTGAGCGGCGTCTCCTGATTCTGGAGGAAACGAATGTCTTCGCTGTTCACATAAACGTTGAGGAAACGCCGCAGTTTGCCGCTCTCGTCACAGAGTCGGCCCAAGATACCGGGATATCGGGCTTCTAAGGCCTGCAGGAGGCCATCAACGCTGCTGGCCTCCACCTCGGCGCTGGCCTCATCGGCGGTAAATTTCTGTAGAGGTGTGGGGATCAGAACCAGAACAGCCATGGCGGAAGGTTGATGGGAAAAATTTAATTGGAGCAGGTTAAGGGTGGGGAAACCCCAGGATCGGAAGCCGTTGGGGTGAGTGGACTCTGACTAACCACCTTAGCTGTGGTCAACCACCAGCCATTCGGGGGCTGATGGGCCGCAGGTGTCTTGCCTGAAGGGGCTGGAGTGCCTGCTGCCTTCTACCCGGCTTAGGCCAGGGGATTCGAACTGGCCCGATGCAAGGACTGGGCCCGTTCCCAGGCGGCGTTAAAGCTGGCCAATTGGGGTTCGATCGTGAAGGGCTCACCCACGGCGTCACTGACGGCCTCCAGGGTTTTGAGGCCATTGCCGGTGATGTAGGCAACGGTGGTTTCGCTGGGATCGATCTTGCCCTGCTCAACCAGCTTCTTCAGCACCGCAATGGTGGTGCCCCCGGCGGTTTCGGTGAACACCCCTTCGGTTTCGGCGAGGAGCTGGATGCCCGCCACGATCTCCTCGTCACTCACGGCCGCAATCGTGCCGCCGGTGCGGTTGGCGATGTCGATGGCATAGGGGCCATCGGCCGGGTTGCCAATCGCGATTGATTTGGCGATCGTGTTGGGCTTCACCGGCGTGATGAAATCGCGACCTTCGGCGAAGGCCTGGGCGATGGGTGAGCAGCCCTCCGCCTGGGCGCCGCTAAAGCGGACGGGCTTCTCATCAACCAAGCCCACCTTGATGAACTCATCGAATCCCTTACGGATTTTGGTGAACAGGGAGCCAGAGGCAAGGGGCGCCACGATGTGGTCGGGCAATTGCCAACCCAGTTGCTCAATCACCTCATAGCCCAGGGTTTTGGAACCCTCCGAGTAGTAGGGACGCAGGTTGATGTTGACGAAGCCCCAGCCGTAGGTGTTGGCCACTTCCGAGCAGAGGCGATTCACCTGGTCGTAGTTGCCCTTCACCGCCATCAAGGTTGGGTTGTAAATCAGGGTGCCCAGCACCTTGCCGAGCTCCAGGTCCGACGGGATAAACACACAGCAGTCGAGGCCGGCGTGGGCGGCGATGGCGGCGGTGGAGTTGGCCAGGTTGCCGGTGCTGGCGCAGCTCACCGTGGTGAAACCCAGTTCGCGGGCGCGGGTGAGGGCCACAGACACCACCCGATCCTTGAAGGACAGGGTCGGCATGTTGACGCCGTCATTTTTGATATAAAGGCTTTTCAGACCCAGGCGCTTGGCGAGACGGTTGGCCTTGAGTAGGGGCGTGAAGCCCGTGCCCACGTCAATGGGGTCGCCCTCAATCGGCAAAAACTCCCGGTAGCGCCAAATCGAAACGGGACCAGCCTCGATCGTGGCCCGGGTGACCCGCGACTTGATCACGTCGTAGTCGTAGACCACCTCCAGGGGACCAAAACAGACGTCCTCACAGACATGCTTGGCTCCGGCCCCATAGGGGTGGCCGCATTCCTTGCAGCGCAGGCCGGTGAAGGTGGAACGGGACAGGGTGGCTGTCACGGCGCAACCGCAGCAATAGGAGAAGGCTAGCAGCGGCTTTTGACCAGCCTCTCAATACCCGATCAGAAATATCGGGATTGGAAGTTTTTCTTGGAAAGGGTTTGCGCCCCTGGTCTTTGCGTCCTAGCGGGGGACCCGCTATCCAGCGGATTCAGGCCGCTTGTCCAGCCGTTCCCCTGGGGCCAGCAGCTGGTGGCGGGAGCCTTGCTTAGCCTCAGGAGATCCAAGTCTTCCCGGGTCCCGTCCCCTTGCGTCGCCCCATTGCCCTACTGCGTTTCGGAGCCGGCGTGGCCCTGGTCGCCGGCCTGGCCATCGCCTTGGGCCGCCTAGGGATCGAATGGCAGTGGTTCAGCCAGTTCGATGCCCAGGAGGTGGCCCTCAAGCGCTGGTTGGTCCAGATCGTCACCTTCTTACTGGTGATGGGCCTGGGGGCCTATCTCCAATGGCAGCAGCTGCAGCGGTGTTGGCGCCTCCGCCGGGTGATCGACGCCAAAGACCTGCCGCCATCACCCCTGTTCGCCCTCCGCGGCTGGACGCTGCTGTTGTTGTACGGGGCCCTGTTGCTTTTGCTCGCCGGGGGCCTCACCTACCTGGTGATCCAGGCCCAGGACCTGATTGTCGCCCCCTTCAGTGGGGAGGTGATCACGGGCATTCCCGTGCTGGCCGATCTGCCCGCCGGTTTATTGCTCGGTTTGGTCGGGGGATTGCTGGGGCCGCTGTTGCTCTGGCCCCTCACCACCCTGCGCATCACCCTGGCGGTGGCCCTGGCCGGTTCCGCCACGGCCTTGGCCCGGGGTTGGAGCCTCTGGCTGCCTGCCCTCATGGCCGTTCCCTTCGGTGAGCCCGATCCGGTCACCGGCTTGGACCTGTCCTTCAGCGTGCTGCAGCTGCCTGCCTTGCGTCTGCTGCTCAGTGTGGTGTTCGCCCAGGGGGTGGTTGGCCTGGCCAGTTGTTTTTGGTTGACCTTCACCGAACGCAGCAGCCTCAGCGATCTGGCCTTCCCCGGGCTGACTCGCAGCCAGCAGCAGATGCTGCAGCCCCAGTTAGCCGTGTTGGCCTTCGTGGCGGCGATCAGTCAATGCCTGGCGCCCTTCAATTTGATGGTCAAGGGCACCGGTGTGGCTGCAGGGGCTGGCTTTGTTGATCTCCATTTCAGCGTGCCCATGCTGTTGCTCCTGGCCCTACTCCTGGTGGCCATTGGTCTCAGCCTGCTGCTGCCCATGCCGGCGGGCTGGATGCGGCGAAAAGTGTTGATTCCCCTGGTAGGGGCCGCCATCGGTGTGCCCCTGCTGCAGGCAATTGTGGCGCCCCTGCTGCAGCGCTTCTGGGTGCAGCCCCGGGAATTGGCGGTGGAAACCCCCTATCTGGCCCGCAGCATTAAGGCAACAAGATCAGCATTTGCGATAGATACGATGAATTATCTGACCATGCGGCCAAAGGAGCGGCTGTCTGCGCAAGATCTTGCCAAGAGCCCAGGCACGCTGGCAAATATTCGCCTCTGGGATACGAAACCGCTGCTAAGCACCAATCGAGAATTGCAGCAACTGCGGCTTTACTACCGCTTCCCAACTGCAGCGGTGGATCGCTACCCTTTAATGCCTGATGACCCCACAAAAGGATCTCAGCAGGTGATCATTGCAGCTCGGGAGTTTGATACAAGAGCCCTATCGAAAAAATCTCGCTCCTGGCTGAATACCCACATGGTCTATACCCATGGCTATGGCTTTACCGTGTCACCTGTTAATACGGCGAGTGATGATGGATTGCCCCTGTATTTTATTAAAGATATAGGCAGCAGCGCTAAGGTCCTTGGCATTCCCAAGTTGGGAATTGATGCTGCCTCGGTACGTAAGGGCTTGCCCGTAGGTCAGCCCCGAATCTATTTTGGTACCATGAAGCAGCCCTATATGATTGCACCTAGCAAGGTTGCAGAATTTGATTATCCCGATGCTGGATTGGGACAAATCAACAGTAGTTTGACTGCGCGTCCAGGGATAAAGCTTCATGGCCTGCTCGATCGAGTGATGGCTGCCATCTATTTGGGCGAGCCTAGGTTGTTGTTTCTCTCGTCCCTCACCCCTGACTCAATTCTGCTGATGCGCCAGCAGGTTAACCAGCGGCTTAAGGCGCTGGTTCCATTTTTCGATTTTGAAAGCCAACCCTATTTGGTCACTGCCAAGGTTGACGGGCGCGATGGCTACAGAAGGGGTCAGTATCAATATTGGTTTTTAGATGGGTTTACGAGTAGCCGTAGCTACCCCTATTCCGATCCCAGTCCATCTGGCATCCGTTATTTACGCAATCCAGTCAAGGCCGTTGTGGATGCTTATAGCGGTAGGGTTTGGCTCTATGTGAGTGATCCAAACGATCCGATTCTGCGTACTTGGCAACGGATTTTCCCGAATCTTTTCCGGCCCCTATCAAGCATGCCAAAATCGTTGCTGAATCACATACAGGTGCCCCAGCGCCAATTTCAAATTCAAGCTGAAAAATTGCTTCAGTACCACGTTAAAAACGTTAAAAGCTTCTATGACGGCGACGATGCCTGGTCTTTTCCCCTTGAAATCTATGGATCTGAAACTGTCAAGATGAAGCCCTATCACGCAACTTTGCAGCTGCCGGGCGAAAACAAGCCAGAATTTGTCCTGCTAATTCCCTTCACTCCTTCGAAGCGAGCCAACTTGGTGGGTTGGCTGGCGGTGCGAAATGATCCGCCTAATTATGGCGAGCAATTGTTGGTACGTTTCCCTAGGCAGCGCCTGGTTCTAGGCCCCCAACAGGTGTCGGCCCTGATCGAGCAGGATCCGGCCATCAGCTACCAATTCGGCCTCTGGAACCGGGAAGGATCCAAGGTGGTGCATGGCAACATGCTCGTCTTGCCGGTGGGTGATGGCCTGCTTTATGTGGAGCCGATCTATCTGCAGTCTAAAAACAGTGAGCTGCCGACCCTGGTGCGTGTAGTAGTGACTGACGGTCATACCTTTGTGATGCAGCGTAACCTCAAGGATGCCTTGCAGAAGCTGGTGCAAGCCGGTGGCAATCGGGTTGCCGCTCCACTGATGGAGCCTGCCGCCCCTTGAAAGGCCCTGATCTGGCCTGAACCGCCTAACCGGTCCTGATCTGCCTAGCCGGGCCTGATCCAAGCGAATCGCCAAAATCCTGACCATGGATAAAGTTCTTAATTGGGGCCGGATCCAAGTCCTATCGATCTGGTTCGGTTGCCTTGGTCCACTTCGGTGCTGCAGAACTGCATCCGTTTAGACCACGGGCCCCGGGCAGGGGGGCTTTGATGGCAGAGTTTCATGCATTAGAGCTCCCATCCATGGGCTATGAACCCGGATCCAGCGAGTGCCGTTTGCTAATTGACAGCAAGGCCCAAATTGAGGCTGTGCTTTTGAACCTGGATCGGCTTGAGAACACCGACCACATCCGGCGCCAGCTGGTGGCTGTCTACAACCAGCTCGAAGGCCTCCATGACCTGCGGCGCACCCATCGGCCCGCTGCCTCTTTGACAGAACCCGCCTTGCACTGAATCCCGCTTCCCTCGGGTGAGTCCAAGGTCCTTCAGTCAGGTTGTCTGGCATTCGCCTGGCCCTGGCCAGAGATCAGCCTCGGCTTGAGGTCAGCCCTGGTCCAATGCCCAGGGCGTCCTTGCCCAGCAATGGTGAACCCCTTAGCCCTACGGACCCATCGCCAGAGCAGGCCAACGGCGCCTTCCCGACCAGACCTGTAGCCCTGGCCATTGGGCCGCAGGCCCCTTGGCCCGCTTAGCTCCGCCGGGGCCTCGGCCTATTCCCGTCGATTGGCCCCTGTCTGGCACGCCGGGCTAGCGGCGTGTTCGATGGCTGGCAGGATGGATCGAGATCCGCGGCTGGGGATGGCGGCTTCAGTAAAAATCCCCGCCGGTCCCCCTGGACTTGCCACCTTTTGGAAGGTGCTGGGGCCCGCCTACCTGGTGGCCGTGGGCTACATGGACCCGGGCAACTGGGCCACGGATCTGGCGGCTGGCTCCACCAGCGGCTATGCCCTGCTGTGGGTGGTAGCCCTCTCCAGCGCCATGGCGATGGTGCTGCAGTCGCTCTGTTGCCGCTTGGGAATCGCCACGGGCCTGGACCTGGCCCAGGCCTGTCGCCAGTTGTTGCCGCCTGGCTGGCGCCTGCCCCTTTGGCTCCTTGCCGAAGTGGCGATGATTGCCACCGACCTAGCCGAACTGGTCGGCAGTGCCATCGCCTTGAAATTGCTGTTTGGCTTGCCCCTGGCCTGGGGGGTGAGCCTGACTGCTGCCGACACCCTTTTGCTCCTTGCCTTGCAGCACCAGGGACTGCGCCGCCTTGAAGCCTTGGTAATCGCCATGGTGGCCCTGATCGGGGCCTGTTTCGTTGTGGAGTTGGTGTTGCTCAAGCCGGATTGGGTCGCCGTGGCCCATGGCTTTGTGCCCAATCCCCTGGCCATGGGCAACCACCAGCAGCTGTTCCTGGCGGCGGGAATCCTCGGGGCCACGGTGATGCCCCACAACCTCTATCTCCACTCCTCCCTGGTGAAGACCCGCCAGTGGCCGGACCATCCCAAGGCCCGCCACTGGGCCCTGCGCCTGGCCACGGCCGACATGGCGATTGCCCTGGCCATGGCTTTTCTGGTCAATGCGGCGATCCTGGTGTTGGCGGGGGGCGCTTTCTATGGCCAGGGCCTGCCTTTGGTCACCGACCTGGGCCAGGCCTACCAGTTACTCACGCCCATGCTGGGGACCTCCCTGGCCAGCCTGGCCTTCGGTGTTGCCCTGCTGGCGGCGGGCCAGAGCTCCACGATTACGGGCACCCTGGCCGGTCAGGTGGTGATGGAAGGCTTTCTGGATCTGCGCCTGCCCCTCTGGCAGCGGCGCCTCCTGACCCGGGGTATGGCCCTCATCCCTGCCCTGGGCACCGTGCTGCTGCTGGGAGAGGGGGCCACCAATCAACTCCTAGTTCTGTCCCAGGTGGTGCTCAGCCTGCAACTCCCCTTCGCGGCCGTACCCCTGGTTTGGTTCTGTGGCCAGGCGCGGCCCATGGGCAATCTGCGCTCGCCTGTGGCCCTGCAGCTTTTGAGTTGGCTCTGCATCGGTACGATTGTCGCGATTAACCTTTCGCTGCTGATCTCCCTGGCGAGCAGCTTGCGCTTCTAATCTGCTCCCATGAACTTCGATAACAACCAAAGACCCGCTTGGCTGAACTGGCTGATTTTAGGGATTTTCCTATGGAGCAGCTGGCAGCTCGCGGGTTTCTGGTTCCAACAGCTGCGCCACTAAGGGGGGCGGATTGGGCCTAACGGCCACCGCTAGGGATAGGCATTGGGCACGAAAAACTGCTCATCAAAGGGCGGTCTTTTGTAGCCCTTGGCAGGTTTGCGAGGTGTTAACTTTAGGGCTGGCGGTGTCATGTCGTGATATGGAATTTTACTGAGAAGGTGGCGAATGCAATTGAGGCGGGCGCGGCGCTTGTCATCGGCATCCACCGTGAACCAGGGGGCTTCCGGAATATTGCTGTGGGCAAACATCTCGTCCTTGGCGCGGGAGAAGTCCTCCCAGTGGTCCCTTGATTCCAGATCCATTTCGCTTAACTTCCAGCGTCTTGTGCCATCTTCAATCCGCGATTTGAAACGGGCTTCCTGTTCCTCGTCGCTGACTGAAAACCAGTATTTGAGTAGCATGATGCCGCTTCGCACTACCATCCTCTCAAACTCCGGGCAGGATTGCTGGAATTCCAGCAACTCCGCCGCTGTGCAAAAGCCCATCACCCGTTCCACCCCGGCCCGGTTATACCAACTGCGATCGAAAATGACGATTTCGCCGGCCGTGGGGAAATGTTCCACATAGCGTTGGAAATACCATTGTGTGCGCTGTTGGTCGGAGGGCTTGCCTAGGGCTACAACGCGGCAGCCGCGGGGATTCATCGGTTCGGTGATGCGCTTGATCGTGCCCCCCTTGCCCGCCGCATCCCTGCCCTCAAACACCACAATCAGTCGAAATCCTTCCGCCTTCACCCAGTACTGCATCTTCACCAGTTCTTGCTGGAGATGCATCAACTCCTTTTCATAAAATTGTCGATCGAGCCGGCCCAGGCTGCCCAGTGGATCCGGCTTGTCTTCCCGTTCTGGATCTTGGTTTGTAGCCAGATCATCGAGCACAGCCGAGGGAAAGTAGCGATCGCTGATCACAACTCCTGGCGGACGGTTCGCCTGGGGGCTTTCCTTGGGCTTGCGATGGTTTTTCCCCATTCCCAGCTCCTTTCCCCAGGGGCTTGAAGGCGCAAGCTCGTTTTAAACCGAAATTGCTGCTGGTGTGCAAAACCGGTTCAGAACTTCATGGGGTGGGCCGCCATAGGGCGTAGGGCCTTACCGAGGGGTTGGCGTTGCCGTGGCCTTAGGCCTGAGCAGGGCCCGGGCCAGGCGAACCAGGCCACCAATGAGGAACGCCAGGGCGAGCAGCACCACCGCCACGAGCACCAATACGCCCAATAACTGCAGCAGCCCCAGCCCCAGTTTTGAGAGGCCGCCAATCAGGTTGGCAATCGCATTGCTGACCAGCAGCAGGGTGTCGAGGCGCTCAGGCAATCGCATGAGGGCAAGTAGCAGACCCACCCCGCCGGCAAGCAGCAAGAGCGCTTCCCCGAGCTGGCGAATCCTCGCTGGTGGGCGCTTGCGCTTGGCCCCTAGGCGCCCGACCTGACTGCGCCGGCCCGGGCGCATCAGGGTTAGTCGTTTCGGTGTTCGGCTCATGGGCTGATGCTGTGGCCAGCGCCGCGCATCCAGCGCTCGAACTCAATCAGGACCAGTTCGTTGGGGCAATCAACCAAGGAGAGGTCACCCACGGTGCAATCGCCATGGCCGCCATGGTGGAGAGAGAGGCGAAAGGTGTCACCACTGAGGCCGCAGACTTCCGGATCACTGCGGACCACCACATCGAGGGAGGCCCCGAGACGGGTGACGCGGCGGCGACATTCGGGCCAGCTCATGGGGATTGACATCGCTCTCGGGCCAGGGGGTGGGGTGGGCCGATCGGCCCAGGATGGAGTTGCCCGTCTCAAACGGGCTGGAGGTAGGCGCCTCGGCTGCTGGGCGGCCTTAGCTGGGGCGGATTGAGTGGGCTGGGTCGCTCCAGTGTGGCGATCGCAGCCCCTGCGTCAACGGGGGGTTTGGCTCGGGCCGGGGCGGCTGCCTGCCCCCTGGCTGGTCTGGGCCTGCGGGGCTGGCGCCGGGGCCTGCTCTGGCCCAGTTGCTACTGCCTTGCCCGGGTCCGCTACGGCGCTGGTTCCCTTGACCTGGGTTGGGTTGAAGCTGCCCGGCTTGGGGATGGGCACGATCCAGGACACGGCCCCGGCGAGCCCCAGGGCCGCCATGCCGCAGAGGGGGGCTGCGATGCGGCGACCCAGGGGCACCCGCTTGCGTAGTTCGCTGCGCCGCAGCGGTTGCGGCGTGGGCGCCTGCAGGTTCAGCTGCAGGCGCGGATCAAGCAGCAGTTGGTCGAGGCAGCGCACCAGGTCGGCGAGTTCAGCGTCGTCCAGGTGCAGGGCCAACGGTGGCGTGTTCGGCTGGCTACTGCGCAGCTCGAGCCGGTGGCGAGAGCCATCGGGGTGGAGTGCCACCGGCGAGACCGGGTCGCCGAAGGTCCTGGGGGCACCGCTGATCAGGTGGCGGGCATAGGGGGCCACCACCTGCAGCAGGGCTTCGAGATGTTCCCGTTTGCCCTCCAGTTCCGTGTGGCCGGCCAGGGCCAGGCTCCAGGCGGTGAGGATGCCGATCGCCTGGCTGCTCTGGCCCGTCGACACATCTGGAAACCCCTCCACCGTCAGGCGACAACTGATCTGTTCGAAGCGGTGGCTGAGCTTGATCACGGCGGGCAGCTGGGGGAGGGGTCTGGGCGGATCGGGGTTTGGGGTGACGGTGGTTCCACCGCGGACCCTGGGGGTCAGGGTTCGGGGTCCAGGAGGCTGGCCTTCAGCCTTTCCACCCCACCATTGCCGGCGCTGAGGGCCAGGCTCAGGATCAGCTGATGACAAAGCTGGGGCCCTTCGCTCGGATCGAGCAGCTTGCGCACACCGACCCGACGCAGGTTCAACCGTTCCTCGATTAGCTCTTGAAGGCGCGAGCGGAACAGGGTCCAGCGCTGGGCACTCACCGACTCGGGTTCGGCAGCTGAGAGCAGTTGCCGCAGCATCGGATAGAGGCGTTCGGCCATGGCGCTCAGGATCCGGATCAGGGCATCGGTGTCCTGAACCTGGAGCTGGCCCCGGCGGGTGGAGCGGCGTAGGGGGTTGTGGCAGCGGCGCTTCCACAGTTCGACCCGGTTGGGAAAGAGGCTTTGGTAGCCCAGCTGCTCACTCATCCAAACCATGGCCTCGCCGCCGTTGAGGTCGAGGGCCTCCGCGCACAGCAACATCAGATCGAGGCGCTCCAGTCCCCGCCTGGGCAGGGGGGTGGGGCGGCTCAAGGCGGTAGAAACGTCAGGCATGGCTGCGATACTGCCAGTGCCCGAGCCAATCCGTCATCTGGGGGGGTCGCTGCCTCGACCAGCCCAGGGGCCTTGACGATCTTTTTTCCCCATGTCTGCCATTGATCTGCGCCTGCTGGTGCGGGATGTTCCTGACTTCCCCAAGCCAGGGATCCTGTTCCGCGACCTCACTCCCCTCATGCGCCAGGCCAGTGCCTGGCAGGAAGTGGTGCGTCAATTGGCCGTGATCTGCGATCGCCTCCAGCCCGATCTGATCGTGGGCATTGAATCGCGGGGTTTCATCGTGGGCACGGCCCTGGCCACGGACCGGGGCCTGGGCTTCACACCGGTGCGCAAGCCCGGCAAGTTGCCAGGTGTGGTGCATGGCATTGACTACAGCCTGGAATACGGAACCGATCGGCTTGAGATCTTGGCCGATGGCTTTGAAACCGGCCCCCGGGTTCTGATCGTGGATGATCTGCTGGCCACCGGCGGCACCGCGAGCGCCTGCTCCCAGCTCGTGCAACGGGTGGGCGGCGATCTCTGTGGCTTTGCCTTCGTGGCCGAGCTTGCGGGCCTTGGTGGCCGCGCCAAGTTGCCCGATGACGTGCCGGTTGAGTCCCTGATCATCTATTCCTGATCCCAATCCCTCAGGGTTGGCTGTCCTGCCAGGCGAGCACCTGATCGAGTTGCTCCAGGCTGATCAGGCCAAAGCGCCAGAGCACCACCGGCAGGGGGGCCTGTTCCAGCTGGGCCTGTTTGAGGCCAAGGTTGAGGGCGTTTTCGCTCAAGCCCAGGTCCTGGCGTAGGTAGCGCACCAGTTCGCTGGCGGGCAGGGGCTGGGGCGAGGTTGGGAACACCATGGCGCCATGGTGGTCATCGCTGTGCCAGGCGGCAAGGGCCCTGGGTCATGGCAGCCAGGCTTAGGCGCCGCAGCAAGGGAGCCCCATTCAGCAGGTCGAGGGCCAGGCGGCGGAGGGGCAGCAGCAGGCGGGAGCGGTTGGAAAACAGCCCCACCAGCAGGTGGGTGGCCAGCAGGGTGGCCACCAGGTCGGGCCAGCGGCGCCAGCGGTAGGCCCCGGCTAGCTGGTTTGGGGTGAGGCGCCCGGCCGTGACCCGGCCAGCCAACTGCTGCAGGCAGGCCACATCACGCCAACCCAGGTTGAGCCCCTGGCCGCCGACGGGATGGCAGCGGTGGGCACTGTCCCCCACCAGCACGAGCTGGCCTTTGGCAATGGGCCAGGCCAGGGCCAGGGCCACCGGATAGGCCCGGGGTTCGTCCAGCAGGGCTTCCGGTTGCAGTTGGTCCGGCAGGGCGCCGGCCAGCTGGTCGAGGAAGGCGGCACCATCGAGGCTTTCGAGCTGGCGCAGCCGCCGCGCCGACGCACTCCAGACCAGTTGGAAGGCATCGCCGCCCAGGGGCAGCACCGCAAAGGGACCTTCGGGCCGCAGTAGCTCCCAGGCCTGGTCTGGCCGGGCTCCGCGTAGCCGCACTTGCACGGTCAGGCAGGCCTGGCCGTAGGTGTGCTCCAGCCAGCCCAGCCCAGCGGCCTGACGGCTCGCAGACTGGCTGCCGTCGGCCCCCACCACCAGATCCGAGGCCTGATCCCCAGCCTGGTCTGCCGTCAAAGGGGAACCGGCGCCGGGGGCCGGCCGCCCCAATTGCAGGGTCACCTGGGGATTGGCCTGGAGCTGGAGGAGCAACAGCTCCATCAGGGGGCCGTGTTGCACGATCCAGCCGACGGCTTCGCCTTTGCCCCCGGATCCAGGGCCTGCGGCCCCAAGCGCTGCAACGGGTTCTGCAGCCCCGAGGGCCCAGGACCGTCGCCGCCGCCCCCCCTGGCCTAGGTCGGCGCCACTGAAGTGGCACTGGCGGCCCGTGCCCTGGTCCATGAGTTCCAGGCTGCTGAAGGGCACCAGCTGGGGCGCCAGGGCCTGGCCCAGGCCCAGGCGATCCAGGAGGCCCATGCTGGAGTGGGTGAGGGCATAGGCCCGTTGGCGCCGCAGGAGCACGGGAGCATCCAGCGGGTCATCGAGGTGCACCTCCCAGCCCACCTGGGCCAGGGCTAGGGCCGCCAGGCAGCCGGTGGGACCGGCTCCATGCACGCGCGCTCGGCTCATCGGCACTGGCTTGGCATTGGGGGTGGGGCGATCCAATCGCCGGAGTGATGGGAGCTCAATGGCAGAAGGCGTGGATGTTCGCCCCAGACGGCCAAACAAAAACCGCGGGCCAGGCTGGCACCGCGGTTGTCATCAGTACCACCGTCTGAAGGACGATAGGACCTTTTGATTGGCTGTTTATCTAGGCTGAGACAGGGGTTCGAGCCGGTCAGGATCTGAACTCGCCCAGCCTAGGAATGGCCTTGGTAGGGCTCAGCCGATGCCGAGCAGACCGCGGGTGAAGGACTCACCACCGAGGGCAAATTCGGTGGCCAGCAGGGCGATGAAGCCGAGCATGGCCATGCGACCGTTCAACATTTCGGCACGCTCGTGGAAGCCCCAGCCGCTTTCGACGCTCACCACTTCCATGCGGGGCTCGGTGGCGAAGGCGTTGAGACGGCCGCCGTCTTCGGTGGTCACGGTGGCGCCGCGGATGACGGCGGGGGCAGAGGAGGTGGCTTGGGCCATGGGGAGACTCGCGGGGTATGGACGAATTGTAACGCAATATTGCGCCTTGTAACGAGTCTGAAGGCGATGGGTGCCGACTTGGCCTGGTTGGATCTGGCTGGATGGCTCTGTCTTCAGCGCAGGCGCCGGAGGCAGAGCTCCTCAAAGGCGGGCCGCAGCAGGTAGGGGTAGTCGCCCACCCAGAGCTTCAACTGGGGGATCCAGCCATCGCTGAGGGCGCTGATGCGGGAAAAGTCCTTGCGCTCACTCAGCACCAGGCAGCGGATCACCATGCCCGGCCGGATCGGCTTGTGTTTCTTGTCGTAGGGAAAGCGAATCTGGCCCAGGTAGCCGTCCTGATCTTCCAGTTCCAGGCAGAGCCAGGTGCGTCGGTTTTCCACCAGTTCCAGCCGACCACTTTTGTCGGTTTGTTCCTGGCGGCCCTCCAGCCGCTCCCGGGTGAACAGGTCGGCGATGCGGCCTTCAAAGATCGCCGCTGCCGGGTAGCGGCGCAGGGCGTTGTTGCGTTGCCCCGCCGCCAGGATCGGCCCCCACAGCAAATAGAAGAAAAAGACGAAGCCCACCACCAGGAACACCCCACCCCATTGGGTGGAGAACTGGTTCTGGCTGATCAACAGCGACAGCACCCCGCCGATCACGGCGATCAGCACCCGTTGCAGCACCTGCTGGGGGGTGCCGCTGCTGGCGTTGAACTGGGGTCCGGTGGCAATCGCCGGGATCAGGCGCTGCAGTTCGCCGTCCTTGAGGGGAAGCAGCATGACTTGTCTCTCAGGCCCCCATGGTGGCCCCGATCACAGCAAACGCTCCAGCCCGTAGACCAGACCACTGAGCTGGCGCACCCGCCGCACGGTCAGCAACACCCCGGGCATGTAGGCGGAGCGATCAATCGTGTCGTGCCGCAGGGTGTAGGTCTCCCCGTTGGAGCCGAACATCACCTCCTGGTGGGCCACCAGGCCGGGCAAGCGAATCGAGTGGAGCCTTAGACCGCTCGGGCGCTGGCCGCCACGGCAACCGGCCAGGGTTTCGTGCTCCTCCACTTGGAGGGCGTTGAAGTCCTTGCCCAGTTCTTCGATCAGTTCGGCGGTTTTGATGCAGGTGCCGCTGGGGGCATCGGCCTTGCGGTTGTGGTGCAGTTCGGTCAGTTCGGCGAAGTCATAGAAGCGGGCCGCTGCCGCGGCTGCTTGCTGCAGCAACACCATGCCCACGGAGAAATTGGGGATCACGGCGCCCCCCATGGAGGCCTTTTCAGCGAAAATTGCCAATTCGGCCAGTTGCTGGGGCGAGAGGCCCGTGGTGCCGATGACCGGATGCACGCCATAGGCGATGGCGGCCCGGGTGTGCTCATACACAACGCTGGGATGGGTGAAATCCACCAGCACCGCCCCGGCCCCGGGGCCGGCTTGGCGCACCGCCTGGCTGCTGGCGCAGAGCGCCCCTTCGAAGTCGGAGGTGATCGCCACCTCCAGTTCCCCCAGGCCCAGTTCCAGGCCCACGTCCAAGCCCTCCTTGCCGGGGGTGGTGTCGATGGCGGCCACCAGGGTCGTGTCCGCAGCGGCCAGCATGGCCTTGATCACCTCGGCGCCCATGCGGCCTAGGGCGCCAGCCACCACCACCGGAATCGGCGCCGTCACCGCCGGAGTTGGGGCCGACCCCGGCTGGGAGCCGGGTTGGGGCGACTCGGTTGGGGCGCTGGTCATGGCAGGGGGCGCTCAGCTTTGGGGCCGAGCCTATGGGGTCAGGCTGCCCGCCCCGGTGGCAGATCCACGGGCGCTGGCCAGGAGCGCCTCCCGATCCACGGCATCGATCTGGGCCGGGTCCATGTGGCGATGGGCGTAGCCCAGGTACACCTCGGAGCTCAGGAACAGGTCGAACAGATCCCCATCAATGTGCTGGTCTTGGACCATGCGGGCCATGATCGCCAGGGCTTCGGAGAGCTTGAGGCCCCGCTTGTAGGGACGGTCGGCGGCGGTGAGGGCCTCAAAAATGTCGGCGATGGCCATCACCCGGGCCAGCACCCCCATTTGGTCGCCGTGCAGGCGACGGGGGTAACCGCGGCCATCGAGGGTTTCGTGGTGGGCTCCGGCGATCTCGGGCACCGCCGCCAGGTGGCGCGGAAAGGGCAGGGCCGAGAGCATCCGGATTGTCTGGACCATGTGCTCGTTGATCTTGAAGCGATCCTCTGGGCTGAGGGTGCCCCGCTCGACCGTGAGGTTGTGGAGTTCCCCCAGGTTGTAGAGGTAATCCGGCACCTCCATTTGGAAGCCCCAGGGGTTGTCTGCGGGGATGCCATCCCGTTGCGGCCGCTCGATCAATTGGTCAGGACGGTCGGCCAGCAACGGTTCCAGCACCGGTAAGGCTGGCGCCGGCTGCCGTTCGCGGCGCCGCCGTTCCTCGGGCCCCACCCCCAGCCGGTCATCGAGGCTGCGGCGCCAGGTGCGGGTGGCGATGGCCTTGAGCCGCTCGATCCGTTCCGGTGCCATCCGTTCGCCGCCCAAATTGCAGCTGGCAACAAAGGCAAAGTCGTCATCGAGGCTGCGCCAGTTCGCGTTGAGGGCCTGCTGGCTGGCCTCTGGGTCGGCGCCGCTGGCGATCCGCCGCCAGTGCTCGGTTTCGGCCTCGCTTTTGAGCAGCTCAAAGCGCATGCGGATCTCATGGATCCGATCCTGCACCGTTTCCAACTTGGTGGCCTTATCCACCACATGGTCGGGGGTCGTGACCTTGCCGCAATCGTGGAGCCAGGCGGCCACATGCAGGGCCTCCCATTGATCGGCATTGAGCTGATACTGGGCAAACGGACCTTCTTCAGCCTCACAGGCGGCGGCGGCCAGCAATTTGGCGATCTCCGGCACCCGGGCGCAGTGGCCGCCGGTGTAAGGACTCTTGGCATCAATCGCATCGGCGATCACCTGGATGAAGGCCTCAAACAGGCGCTTTTGCTCGGCAATTAACTGACGGGTTTCCAGGGCCACCGCCGCACTACCCGAAAGGGCCTTGCTGAAGGCGATCTGGTTGGTATCGGGAAGGCCATCGAACCAGAGCACCAACGCCCCCAACATCGACCCATCCCGTTGGTGCAGGGGCAGGGGGATGCAGGCCTGGGCCCCAGGTCCCAGGGCAGCCACTAGCCGGTCGCAGCGTTGCGAGTGCAGCATCGAGGCCAGCTCCGCTTCGGCCAGGGGCGGGAGGACCGTGGGATCGGTGGGCTGGTCGCCCACCATCGCAAGGGCCGCCCCAAACAGGCCAGCGTCATCGCTACCTAGAGCCCTAGCGCCACCACCACCGCGATCCTCATGGCCATTGCCATCTCCATTGCTTGCCCTGGGTATGGGCTCCTTGGTTGGGTTCGGGGGAAGGGGTGGGGCTGGCGCCAAATAGAGGGCGCCGGCGCTGGCGGCCGAGGCCCCGATCGATTCCTTCAGCAGCATGGCCAGCAGGGCATCCACATCCTCTTCAGCCCCTAGGGACGCCGAAATCTTGAGGAAATGGCCAATCGTGCGGCCCATGCCATCAAGGGTCAGGGACAGGTCGTCCACTTCCCGCACCAGGGAACGCAGTCGGGGGGCCGTGCCGAATTGGAAGCCGCGCATCGCGGTCGCCTCCTCGGCGAGGCGTTTGAGGTCCCGCGACAGGCGCCCGGCCAGTTTTAACAACAGCCAGATAGTGACGACCACCAACACAAAGGTGGCCGAGAAGATTTGCCAACGCTGTTGACGGGCCTCGGCCATCAGGTCGGCCTCGGCCACGGCCATGGCCAGATAAAGGGATTGGTTGGTTAGGGGTAGTTGCAGCGGCACCACCTTCTGAAACCAGCTTTGGCCAGCAAAATGGCCGGCGTGAAAGCCTTGGCGGGCTTCCCGGGGCAGGTCAGCGGCCAACTGGGCTAGGGCCGGGTTGGCCACTTGGCCCAGCTGGGGGAGGCCCTGGGGGCTCCCCCCTGGACTGGTCAAGTTGGGGCTGTTGGCTAGCACCAGCCCCTGGCGATCCACAATCGCGAGCTCCGCGGCGGCCGGTAGCCGGTGGTCGGCCAGGGCGGCAGCCAGGTTGCCAGGATCGATGGCGGCACCCACCACCCCTTTGCCGTGGGCCAGGGCTTGGGAGAGGGTGAGGCCCGCCCGTCCCCCCAGGGCCAGGCGGCTGACCGGGGCCATCACCAGCTGACCCTCCCGACGAGCCAGCTGGTACCAGGGCCTTAAGCGTGGATCGAAGCCCGGCGGCAGTAAGGGCTTGAGCTTGGGGGAGGCCAGGGGCCGCTGGTTAGGGGCGAGACGCCACTCCCTGGCCTGGAGCTTGCCGTCATGCTGGCGCAGGCTCGCCACGGTCCAGCCAGCTGCCGGCACCCTTGTTTGGCCGGGCCTTGCTGCTGAATCCCTGGAGACCAGCAGCAATTCGCCGTGGCCGTTGGCGATAAACAGGGCCGAGAGATTGGGGGCCTGCTCCAGGGTTGCGATCAAGGCCGGCACCTGGCCTGTGGCCGCAGCGATGTCGCCGGCGGGGGCCAGGCTGGCTAGCCGGTTGAGCTGGGCCTTGGTCAAGGCCGGGTTGAGGGCCAGGGTGAGGGACGCGGCTAATTCGCCCGCTAAGGCCTCCAGAAGCTGGTCGTTGGCGCGGGTGAGTAGCCGTTTGGCGTGGTCGGCGTGGATCAGCGAGCGCAGGAAGCCGCTACCCAGGATCAGGGGCAGGATCAGCAACACCAGGGTCACCTGGAAGGAGCGGGGCCGGCGCAGCCGCCAGGCGTCTGGCACCCAGGAACCGATGAAATCGAGGCTTAGGTGTGCCATCGGGGTTGCTTCAGGGCTGGGGTCGCGGCGTGGCTTGGTCCTGGGAGACCCGGGCGGGCCCGTAACGCTCTGAAGCATGGGGCCACGCAAAGCCATGGTGCTTCGTAGGCTGCTTCACATTGCTCAATCCGCCCAGATGTTCACGCAGGTCCGCTCCGCCAACCGCCGGGTCAGCCCAGAAGCCGTGAACGGTCGCGCCGTGATGAAGGCGGTGTACGTGGTGCTGGAACCCCAGTACCAGAACGCCCTCACCCAGGCCGCCACCTCCCTCAACGACCAGAACGGCCCCCTGGCGATCGAGCTGAGCGGCTACCTGATCGAGGAATTACGCCAGAGCGAGAACTACGCCTCCTTCTGCGCCGATGTGGCCGAGGCCGATGTCTTCATCGCCTCGCTGATTTTTATTGAGGATCTGGCCCAGAAGGTGGTGGAGGCCGTGGCGCCCCACCGCGATCGTCTCAAGGCCGTGGTCGTGTTCCCCTCCATGCCGGAGGTGATGCGCCTCAACAAGCTGGGCAGCTTCTCCATGGCCCAGCTGGGCCAGAGCAAGAGCGCCATCGCAAGCTTTATGAAAAAGCGCAAGGAGGCCGGCGGCGCCGGCTTCCAGGACGCCATGCTCAAGCTGCTCAATACCCTGCCGACGGTATTGAAGTATCTGCCGGTGGAGAAGGCCCAGGACGCCCGCTCCTTCATGCTCAGTTTCCAGTATTGGCTGGGCGGTACGCCCGATAACCTGCGCAACTTCCTGTTGATGCTGGCTGATAAATACGTGTTTCCCAGGGGCGACTCAGATCGGCCCGAACTCGCCGTTGCCGAGCCGGTTGTGTTCCCGGACTTGGGCATCTGGCATCCCCTGGCTCCGGGCATGTTTGAGGATCTCAAGGAATACCTCAACTGGACTGCCAGCCGCAGCGATCTTAGCGAGAAGGCCCGAAAGGGTCCGGTGATCGGCCTGGTGCTGCAGCGCAGCCACATCGTCACCGGCGACGAAGCCCACTACGTGGCCGTGATCCAGGAAATGGAGTATCGCGGTGCCACCGTGATCCCGGTGTTTTGTGGAGGATTGGATTTCACCAAGCCTGTCAATGCGTTCTTCAAGGATCCGCTTAACCCCGACTTCCCCTTAGTGGATGCGGTGGTCAGCCTCACCGGCTTTGCCCTAGTCGGCGGACCCGCCCGCCAGGACCATCCCAAGGCGATTGAGGTGCTCAAGGGCCTGAATCGCCCCTACATGGTGGCCTTACCCCTGGTGTTCCAGACCACCCAGGAGTGGGAAGACAGTGATCTGGGCTTGCACCCGGTTCAGGTGGCCCTGCAGATCGCCATCCCCGAACTCGATGGCGCCATTGAGCCGATCGTGCTCTCGGGCCGCGATGACGCCACCGGCAAGGCCCACACCCTCCAAGACCGGGTTGAGGCGATCGCCGAGCGGGCGATCCGCTGGGCGTCGCTGCGGATCAAGCCCCGCGCCGAAAAGAAGCTGGCGATCACGGTGTTTAGCTTCCCCCCTGACAAGGGCAATGTCGGCACCGCGGCCTACCTCGATGTCTTCGGCTCGATCTACCGGGTGCTCGAAGAAATGAAGGCCAAGGGCTATGACATCCAAGCGATGCCGCGCAATCCCAAGGCCCTGATGGAAGCCGTGCTCAGTGATCCGGAGGCCCTGGCCGGTTCGCCCGAACTGGCGATCGCCCACCGCATGAGCGTGGAGGAGTACGAACGGCTCACCCCCTATTCCCAACGGCTTGAAGAAAACTGGGGCAAGCCCCCTGGCAATTTAAATTCCGATGGCACCAATTTATTGATCTACGGCCGCCATTTCGGCAATGTCTTTGTGGGGGTCCAGCCCACCTTTGGCTACGAGGGCGACCCGATGCGCCTGCTGTATTCGCGCAGTGCCAGCCCCCACCACGGCTTTGCGGCCTACTACACCTATCTGGAGAAGGTGTGGCAGGCCGATGCGGTGCTCCATTTCGGCACCCATGGCTCCCTGGAATTCATGCCCGGCAAGCAGATGGGCATGAGCGAAACCTGCTACCCCGATTCCCTGATCGGCGCCCTGCCCAACCTCTATTACTACGCCGCCAATAACCCTTCAGAAGCCACGATCGCCAAGCGCCGTGGCTATGCCTCCACGATTAGCTATCTCACGCCACCGGCTGAAAATGCAGGCCTTTACAAGGGGCTCAAGGAGCTGGGCGAACTGGTGGGCTCCTACCAACAGCTGCGTGAGAGCTCCCGCGGTGTGCAGATCGTCAATGCGATCGTCGAAACGGCACGCCAGTGCAATCTCGATAAGGACATCCAGTTCCCCGATGCCGATGCTTCGGAGCTGGATCTCGATGGCCGCGATGGCGTGGTCGGAGCGGTCTATCGCCAATTGATGGAGATCGAGAGCCGCCTGTTGCCCTGCGGCCTGCACACCATTGGCAAGCCGCCCACGGCCGAGGAGGCGATCGCCACCTTGGTGAGCATCGCTGCCCTCGAGCGCACCGACGATGGCCTGCGCTCCTTGCCAGCGCTCCTAGCCGAAAGCCTGGGCCGCACGATCGATGAGATCTACCGCGGCAATGACCAGGGCGTGCTGGCCGATGTGGAACTCAACCGCACCATCACTGAAACCTGCCGGGCCGCCGTTGGTGCCATGGTTCGCCAGGTCACTGGCGCCGATGGCCGGGTCAGCCTGCGCCAGAACTTTGGCTGGTTCTTTGCCCTGCTGGAACGCTTTGGTGTCCAGTTCCCCAGCCCCTGGCTCTCGGCTTGTCAATCTTCCGGCTTTGCCACGGTGGACCAGGCCGAGCTCGACAAGCTCTTCACCTACCTGAGCTTCTGCCTCCAGCAGATCTGCGCCGACATGGAGATGGAGAGCTTGCTGCGGGCCCTCGATGGTGAATACGTGCTGCCCGGTCCCGGTGGCGATCCGATTCGTAATCCGGGCGTGTTGCCCAGTGGCAAGAACATCCACGCCCTCGATCCCCAGTCCATTCCCACCCGCGCCGCGATTGCGGCGGCCAAGGTGGTGGTGGATCGCCTAATCGAACGCCAGAAGGCCGAGCAGGGGGCCTGGCCAGAAACGATTGCCTGTGTGCTGTGGGGCACCGACAACATCAAGACCTACGGCGAATCCCTGGCCCAGATCCTCTGGTTCATTGGCGTTCGCCCCGTGGCCGATTCCCTCGGCCGCGTCAATAAGCTCGAATTGATTTCCCTTGAAGAGCTCGGCCGCCCTCGCATCGATGTGGTGGTGAATTGCTCCGGTGTGTTCCGCGACCTGTTTATCAACCAGATGGCCCTGATCGACCAGGGCGTCAAGATGGCGGCGGAGGCGGATGAGCCCATGGAGATGAATTTTGTGCGCCGCCACGCCCAGGAGCAGGCCACAGCCCAAGGTGTTTCCCTCCGGGACGCGGCCACTCGAGTGTTTTCTAATGCCAGCGGCAGCTACTCCTCCAACGTCAACTTGGCGGTAGAAAACAGCACCTGGGAAGAGGAGAACGAACTGCAGGAAATGTACCTTTCCCGCAAAACTTTCGCCTTTAACGCTGACAATCCCGGCGAGATGAACCAAAACCGCGAAGTGTTCGAATCGGCGATGAAAACCGCAGATGTCACCTTCCAGAACCTCGATTCCGCCGAGATCTCCCTCACCGATGTGAGCCATTACTTCGACTCAGACCCCACCAAGTTGATTGCCGGCTTGCGTGATGATGGCAAGGCCCCGGCCAGCTACATCGCCGACACCACCACGGCCAATGCCCAGGTGCGCTCCCTCAGTGAAACGATCCGCCTCGATTCCCGCACCAAGCTGCTCAATCCCAAGTGGTACGAGGGCATGCTTGATTCCGGCTACGAGGGTGTGCGGGAAGTGGCCAAACGGCTCAACTTTACCCTTGGCTGGAGTGCCACTAGCGGCGCCGTTGACAACTTCGTCTATGAAGAAGCCAATGAGACCTTCATCAACGATCCGGAGATGCGCAAGCGCTTGCTTGAGCTTAATCCCCATAGTTTCCGCCGGATTGTGGGCACCCTGCTGGAAGTGAATGGTCGTGGCTACTGGGAAACCAGCGATGACAATATTGCCCAACTCCAGGAGATCTATCAGGAGATTGAAGACAGGATCGAAGGCGTCAGCAACCCCCAGGCATAATTACCCAAACCCCTAACCATAGCTAGTCAGCACCATGGCAGCCCCTGTCGATCTGGCAACGCCGATGCTGGCTGTGGCGGTGATTACGGTCACCGCCCAGTTGTTTGGTGCCCTGGCCCAGCGATGTCACCAGCCGCGGGTCGTCGGCGAAATTGTGGGCGGCATCGTGCTCGGCCCCAGTCTGCTGGGGGCCCTGGCGCCGGGCCTGGAAACCCATCTGTTTAACGAGGCCGTGCGCGGCCAGCTCAACCTGCTTGGCCAGTTGGGCTTGGTGCTGTTCATGTTTTTGGTGGGGTTGGAGCTCAACCCCAACCTGTTGATCGGGCGCCTGCCCTTGGCCAGTCGGATCACCGCCGCTGGGGTGCTCCTCCCGTTGATCCTGGGGGTTGGCCTGGCGGGACTGTTTGAAACTTGGCTTCCTGAGCTGCTACCCGGCCATCGCCTGCTCTCCGGGGCCCTGTTCATGGGCACGGCGATGGCGATCACCGCCTTTCCTGTGCTGGCGCGCATCCTGCGGGATCGGGGCCTCCAGCACCAGCCCGTGGGGGCCCTGGCGATCACCACCGCCGCCATCGACGACGCCCTCGCCTGGATCCTGCTGGCGGCCGTTGTCGCCCTGGCGCGCTCGTCCTCCGCCTGGGGGGCCTTGGGTTCCTTCTTCGGTACGGCCGCCTGGGCGCTGGTGGTGCTGGTTGGAACCCGTCCCCTGCGGCGGTGGCTGGAACAGCACTACAAAACGGGCCGCGATCTCGGCCCGCTGTTGCAATCGGTGCTCTTTAGTGGTGCCCTTTTGAGTGGGGTGGTCACCGAATGGCTGGGGGTCCACCTGATCTTTGGGGCCTTCCTTTGGGGCCTGGCCATGCCCCGCTATGCCCCCTTGCGGCGCAAGTTGGAGCAGCAGTTGGAAACGGTGGTGTTGCGGCTGCTGTTGCCCCTCTTCTTTGCAATTAGCGGCTTAAGCACCCGCATCGGCAGCCTCAACAGTCCGTCCCTCTGGTTGGCCCTGGTGGCGGTTCTGCTGGTGGCCGTCTGTGGCAAGTTCCTGGGCACCTGGGCCACGGCCCGGCTCAGTGGTGTCGAGAGCCACGAGGCCCAGGCCCTGGGCTGGTTAATGAACACCCGTGGCCTTACCGAGTTGGTGGTGCTGAATGTGGGCCTGGCCCAGGGGGTGATCAGCACCGAGCTGTTCACGATCGGCGTTTTGATGGCCCTGGCCACCACCGTGATGACCGGGCCCTTGCTCGGCAGGCTTGGCTACGGCGTCGTGCAGCCTCCGAATCGGCGGGTGGCGACGGCTGAGCTGTAGGCAGCCAGAGGGGTTTAGCCCCTCCGGATCCCAATGGCTGGGGCTCTCCCCCGTTGGAGATCAGCTTCAGCTCCCTGGCAGGAGCACCTGTTCAGCTTGGCGAGCCCGCCGGTTTGCGCCACAGGGCATCGGCCATGCGGGCGGTCTGCACGATCGGCCCCACATCGTGGACCCGCACGATGTCGGCCCCGGCGGCAATCGCCTTGCAGACCACCGCTGCCGTGCCCCAGAGCCGGGCCCTGGGCCGGGGTTCGTTCAGCACCGCTCCGATGAAGCGCTTGCGCGAGGGGCCCACCAGCAGGGGATAGCCCTGGGCCCGCAGCCGTTCGAGGCCGTCCAACAGGGCCAGGCTTTGGGCTTCGGTTTTGGCAAAGCCCAGGCCCGGATCCCAGATCAGTTGGCTGGTCGCCACTCCGGCTGCCCGGGCCCGGCCGCTGGCCTCCTGAAGCTCCCCAAGCACGTCATTGACCAGGTCTCCATAGGCCGTGAGGCTGTCCATGCTGCGGCTGTTGCCGCGGCTGTGCATCAGCACCAGGGGGCAACCCCAGGCGGCGGCCACCGAAAGCAGCTCTGGATCCAGCCGGCCGCCACTGACATCGTTGAGCCAGTCGGCCCCTGCTGCCAGGGCGGCTGCCGCCACTGGGGCGCGAAAGGTGTCGATTGAAAGGAGCACCTCGGGCAGGGCCGAGCGGATCTGCTTCAAGGCCGGAAGCAACCTGGCCAGTTCCGCTTCAGCGCCAATATCTTCGGCGCCGGGTCGGGTGCTTTGCGCGCCGAGATCGAGCAGGGTCGCCCCCTGGGCCACCATGCGCCGGGCCACCGCAAGGGCTTGGCTGGCGCCCTTGATTTGGCCGCCGTCGCTGAAGGAATCGGGGGTGAGGTTGATCACCCCCATCACATAGGTTCTCTGCCCAAAGGCCAGGTCTGGACCTTGGGATGGGGCAGCTGGGATCGCCAGAACCGCTCTCCTAGGCCGCTACGGGCACTTGGTAGTTGGCGATCCGGGCGAAGCCCACCGGATCGAGGGAGGCTCCCCCCACTAACACCCCATTGATATCCGATTGGGCCATCAGCTGGTCGATGTTGTCGGCCTTGACCGAGCCGCCGTATTGGACCACCACTTCGGCGTAACCGACCCAGCTGCGGATCAGGCCGCAGATGCGGTTGGCTTCGGCGGCGCCGCAGGTTTTGCCGGTGCCGATCGCCCAGATGGGTTCGTAGGCCACCACCAAGCGCGCCGGATCTAGTCCGTCAATGCCCTGTTCCACCTGGCGGCGGATCACCCGTTCCGCTTCGCCCCCTTCCCGTTGGGAGTCGCTTTCGCCCACGCAGAGGATGGGGATCAGGCCAGCTTTTTGGGCGGTGCGGGCCCGCAGGTTGATCTGCTCGTCAGTTTCGCTGTAGTACTTGCGCGGCTCGCTGTGGCCCACGATCGCGTGGGTGACGCCGTGCTCCTGCAACATCGCTGCCGAGATCATGCCGGTGTAAGCGCCGGACTGGTCCCAATGGACGTTCTGGCCGCCGATCTGGATGCCACTGCCCGCCAGGGCCTGGGCCAGGGATGCGATTGCCGTGAACGGCGGGGCCAGGAGCACCTCCCGATCGCTGGGCAAGCTGGCGACCAGGGGCAGGAAGGCACTCGCAAATGCCTGGGCCTCAGCGCAGGTCATGTGCATTTTCCAGTTGCCCGCGATCACCGACTTGCCCACAGCCTTCCCGAGTGATGAAATCCCAACCTAAGGGTCCATCGGCTGGGACTCCTGCCCGTGGCTAGGGGCTGGCGGCCCCAGCCCCTAGCTCTCCCCCTCAACGGGTTTGGTGAACAACCATCACTAGGAGTCTTGTTCTTGTGCTGCCAGAGGCCCCGAAAGGGGCTCAGCGGCGGGCCTGGAAGGCAGGCACCACCAGCTCCTGGCCGGCGAGTTTGACCCGATCCCCGGGCTGCAACTTGCGGCCGCGCCGTTGCTCCAGTTCGCCATTGACGCGCACATCGCCCTGCTGGATCCGGAATTTGGCTTCGCCGCCGGTGCCCACCAGGCCCTGCCATTTCAGAAATTGATCCAGGCGCAGTTCGCTCGGCTGCTCTAGGGAGCTGGCTGCGGCCGGGTCGGCGTCCGCGCTGCATTCCCCGTTCGGGCCTGGGGCTGGGGGGAAGGACAAAACAACGCTGATAGCTTGCCTTGATGCTCGCACCCTCCCCGGCCGGCTTCCGGCGCCTGCTGCCGCTGCTGCAGCCTTACCACCGCCAGCTGTGGGCTGGTGGGCTCTGCATGCTGGTGTTCGTGGCCTGTTGGCCCCTGCTGGCCTGGCTGGCGGGCCAGTTGGTGCCGGCGATCGGCTCCGGCGATGTGGCCAAGGTGTTGCAGGTGGTGGGCCTGGCCCTGGGCGTGTTCATGTTGCAAAAAATCGCCCAATTCGGCCAGGACACCCTGCTGGCCGGCCCGGCCCTGCAGGTGAGCCAGGACCTGCGCCGCCAGCTGTTTGCCCGCCTGCAGCGGCTCGAATTTGGGGCCCTGGAAAAACTCTCCGCCGGCGATCTCACCTACCGGCTCACCGAAGACGCCGACCGGGTTGGCGAGGTGATCTACAAAACGATCCAGGACACCATCCCCTGTCTGCTCCAGCTGGTGGTGGTGTTCGGCTACATGGTGTGGCTCGACTGGCGCCTGTCCCTGGGCACCATGGTGTTGGCGCCGTTGGTGGCCGTGCTGGTGAGCCTGTTCGGGGCCCGGGTGATGGGCGCAGCCGAACGTAGCCAGAAGCAGGTGAGCGAACTGGCGTCCCTGCTGGGCGAAGCGATCGGCGGCCTGCCCCTGGTGCGGGCCTTCGCGGCCGAGCCCTGGCTGCAGGCCCGTTTCGAAACCGAAATCGACCTGCACCGCCAGGCCCGCTTTCGGACCCAGCGGTTGCTGGCCCTGCAATACCCGGTGGTGGGCTTTCTGGAGGCGGCCGGGATTCTGGCGGTGTTGCTGATGGGGGCTGCCCGCATCCAAAGCAACCAACTCAGCTCGGCTGGCTTCAGCAGCTACGTGGCTGCTTTGTTGATGTTGATCGATCCGATTTCCCACCTCACCACGAATTTCAACGAGTTCCAGCAGGGCCAGGCCTCCTTAAGGCGCCTCCGGGCCATTGAGGCCGAGCCGATCGAGCCGCCCGATCGGCCAGAGGCCCAGCCCCTGGGGGCCGTGCAGGGCGAGCTGGTGCTTGATCAGGTGGTCTACGGCTACGACCCCCAGCAGCCGGTGTTGCACGGCCTCAGCCTGAGGATTCAGCCGGGCCAGGTGGTGGCCCTGGTGGGGCCCTCAGGAGCGGGCAAAAGCACCCTGTTTTCCCTGCTATTGCGCTTCAACATCGCCCAACAGGGCCGGGTGCTGCTCGATGGCCAGGACCTGGTCGACCTGCGGGCCGCCGACCTGCGCCGGGCGATCGCCCTGGTGCCCCAGCAAAGCAATGTGTTCTCTGGCACGGTGGCCGAGGCGATTGCCTTTGGTCGGCCGGTGAGTCCCGAGCAGATCCGCCGGGCGGCCCGGCTGGCGAATGCCGATGGCTTTATCGAGGCGCTGCCGGGCGGCTACCAGGCCCGGATTGAGGAGCGGGGCAGCAACTTCTCCGGCGGCCAGCTGCAGCGGCTGGCGATTGCCAGAGCCGTGCTGGGCGATCCGGCCGTGCTGCTGCTTGATGAGGCCACCAGCGCCTTGGACGCCGAGTCTGAGGAGGCGGTGCAGCAGGGCCTGGAGCAGGCCATGGCCGGCCGCACTGTGTTGGTGATCGCCCACCGCCTGGCCACGGTTCAGGAGGCCGATCGGATCCTGGTGCTCGATGGCGGCCGCCTGATCGACCAGGGCAGCCACGACCAACTGATCAGTCGGCCCGGCCGCTACCGGGACCTCTGCGAGCGCCAGTTGATCCGCGGCGGCGGCAGTTGAGCTGGTGCTGTGGGGTCCTGGGGCAGCCGATCCCTTTGGGTGCGAAAACCCATGATCCCGCAAGGGTCGCCTTTGGCGAGTCCCCCTAGCCTGGGCCCATGTTTGAGCAGCAGGATCGATGACCCAGTGGGAGTACCGCGTCATCCACATCAACCTGGACAGCGGCCAACCTCCCCAGGCCCCCGATCCCCAGGTGGCCAGCGAACGTCTGAGGGGCCTGCTCAGCCCGGAATTCATTGCCCGGGAGTTTCCCGAGCAGTACAAGGCAGCTCCCCTGCCCCGCCATCCGGCAGAACAGCTGCAGTATTTCCTCAACCTGCTGGGCAAGGACGGCTGGGAGTTGGTTGAGACGGGGCAGGTGGGCCCGCTGCTGATGTTTTTCTTCAAACGGCCGATCCGGGAATCCGCCCAGGCCCCCGGGCAACCAACCCTGCCCAAAGGGACTGTTGATCCCTAATCTGGGGCGCCTACTAATCGCTACGCGTGACCGAAGAGAACCAACAGCCGATCCTCACCTTCGAGGGCAAGCGCTATGACCTCAATACCCTGCCTGAAGAGCTGAAAGAACTGGTGCGGGGCATGCAGGTGGCCGATGCCCAGCTGCGCCTGCACGAAGACACCCTCAAGGTGCTTGCCGTTGGCCGTCAGACCATGGCCATGCAGCTGAATGAACGGCTCCAGTCCGTGGAAGCCTTGCCGGACTGAGCGCCGCCATCAGCCGCATCCAGCCGAACGGATGGATCCAACCGGCCCGCTAGGGCCTGCAGGGCAGGCCCTCAGTCGGGTCTAGGCCTGGCGCTCTGGCGCCAGGCCCTTTTCGTTGAACACCCCTTCAAACAGCACGGAGCTGAGGTAGCGCTCGCCGGAATCGGGTAAAACCACCACGATCGTGCGGCCGGCAAAGGCCGGTTCCTGGGCCAAGCGAAGTGCCGCCACGGTGGCGGCGCCACAGCTGATACCGGCCAGGATTCCTTCCTCCCGCATCAGGCGCCTGGCCATGGTCACCGCTTCCTCGTCGCTCACCCGCTCGACCCGATCCACCAGGGCCACCTCCAGGTTGCCGGGCACAAAGCCGGCACCAATGCCCTGAATCTTGTGGGGTCCGGGCTGGAGCGTTTCACCGGCCATCAGTTGGCTAATCACCGGGCTGGTTCTTGGTTCCACCGCCACGGACACCAGGGGCTTGCCCAGGGTCTGTTTGATGTAGCGGCTGACCCCCGTGATCGTGCCGCCGGTGCCGACACCAGCCACGAGCACATCCACCTCGCCATCGGTATCGGTCCAGATTTCCGGCCCTGTGGTGTCGTGGTGGATCTGGGGATTGGCCGGATTGACGAATTGCTGCAGCAGTACATAGCGATCGGGCGCCGAAGCGGCAATCTCCTTGGCCCGGTTCACCGCACCGGTCATGCCCAGGCGCCCTTCGGTGAGCTCGAGTTTGGCGCCGTAGGCGGTGAGCAGCTTGCGCCGCTCCAGGCTCATGGTTTCCGGCATGGTCAAGGTGAGCGGGATCCCCTTCGAGGCCGCCACAAAGGCCAGGGCGATGCCGGTGTTGCCGCTGGTCGGCTCGATCAGTTCCTTGCCAGGACCCAGCAGACCGTCCTTTTCGGCCTGGGCAATCATGGCGGCACCAATGCGGCATTTCACCGAATAGGCCGGATTGCGTCCTTCAATCTTGGCCAGCACCCGGGCGCCCCCGGGGGCGACAACCCGGTTGAGTTGCACTAGCGGGGTGCGGCCAATCGTGAGGCTGTTATCGCTGAAAATCGCGGCCATGCAACGGATGCCAGGGGAGCAGAAGCTTGAGGCAGCCTAGGAAGGCCTTTGCCCCCTGGCCAGGACCTGTTGCACCGGTTCAAGCTTGTTGGCAGAAGCTAGGGCTGAAGGTTGGCTCGGTTGCCAGGTTGGGGGTGCCCTACCGCAATGGGGCGGACCCTTGGGATTGCAGGCGTTTAGCCAACTGGATTGGTTGACCTTGATTAGGCTTTTGCTAAACCCTCAAAACATCGGTCACAATGGCTAATTGAATGACCGATGGTATGGTTGCCGAGCGATGCAATTATTGTTAGCTTTGATAAATTGATTGTGTCGCAATCTTGATTGGCGTTAGTTGGAGTCCCTGCCGATTGTCACTCGGCTTGAGCGGCAAGGCTTGTATCCTTTTCTTGAAAACTATTTTAAAGTTATCTTGTTGGTCTTAAGCGCTCGCCAGTCAGTGGTGCGGCGTGAAGCCGCCTGCAACACAACCGCCCTGACCCTGCTGGCTGGTCACCCGGATCGAGCCCCCATGGGGGAGGCAGATGCGGTTATCAATCCAGCCAAGTCCGGCGCACCCTTGGCAGCGGTTTGGGGTGGTCTAGCAGAGGCGTTTAGCCTCCCGGGGTAGGGGCTCCGGGCTCATGCCCATGCCCGCATCGGCGATGGTTGGACATCATTTGACCACTGTTCTGACCGCTGTTCTGAGCACTATTCGGACCACTGTTCCCAGGCGCAGGTTGGGGACACGGCAAGGAGAAGGCCTAGCCAAGTGCGCTACAGCACAGCTGTAAGGAGCCCCTGCAGTGACAGAGTGAGCTGAGATGGCTTGGGGGGCCAATGGCATTGGAGGCTGGGAGGGTTCCCCGCTTCGAACTGGCCCGACCCGCTGGCAGGGCTGGGTCCGCATCGGCCGAACGGCCCGATCGGGCCCGCACGATGCTGCTCGATTTCGCCCTGCTCCTGCTGGGACTCACCGTGGTGGTGGGCATCGGCAGCCTCAGCAGCCAGATGGCCGTCAGTTTCCATCCCCATGCCCAGCTTCCGGGCGTGGATCTCAACCCCCTGCTGCTGCCTTACTACGCGGCCCGCTCTTCCCTGCGGATGTTCATTGCCTTGGGGATCTCGCTCACGATTGCGGTGGCCATGGGCTCCCTTACGGCCCGTTCGCCCGTGGCCGAACGCCTGGTGCTGCCCTTGGTGGATGTGCTCCAGTCCGTGCCCGTGCTCGGGTTCCTTGCCGTGATTGTGCCCTTTTTTATCGGTCTGTTTCCCGGCAGTTTGCTGGGGCTGGAATCGGCGGCCCTGTTTGCGATCGTCACCGGCCAGGTTTGGAACCTGATCTTTTGTTATCACCAATCCCTGCGCACGATTCCAGCCGAACTCCGCGAGGCCTCCCGCGTATACGGCTTCACCGGTTGGCAGCAGATGGTGCGCTTGGAGCTGCCAGCCAGTGCCATCCCGATGGTTTGGAATGCGATGATGAGTTTTGCGGGAGGCTGGTTTTTTGCCACCCAAAGTGAAGCGATTAGCGTTAATAATTCTAATTACACCCTGCCTGGCATCGGCTCCTATGTGGCAGCCGCAATTGGGCAACAGCGCCTCGACTGTGTGCTTTGGGCCTTGTTAATGATGCTGCTGTTGATTGTGGTGACTGACCAGCTCTTCTGGCGACCGATTGTGACCTGGAGCGAGCAATTCCGCCTCGATTCCAATTCGGCGGCCACCCCCAGCCAGTCCTGGTTCCTCGAAGCGCTGCAGCAATCGGAGTTGTTGCGTCAACTAGGCCATTGGCTTGGATCTGCCTTGCTCCCCCTGGGCTCCTCCTTGAATCGCTGGACCCGCAGCCGTGGCCGTGATGGCCCGGCGCCCCTGCAGAAGCAGGAGCCCCGCTGGGTCGACAATTTGGTTCTACTAGCCGGTGCCGTAGCCACGGTGGTGGCCTGCCACCACAGCCTCCAGCAGGTGGGTCTGGGCGAAACTCTCAACGCGTTCGGCCAGGGCCTGCTCACCTTCGGCCGGGTGCTGGCCGTGGTGGGCGGCAGCACCTTGATCTTTTTGCCCCTGGCCGTGCTGATTGGCCTGCGGCCCCGCTGGGCCGCCCTGTTGCAGCCCGTGATGTTGATGCTCGCCAGCATCCCCGCCAACTTGCTGTTTCCCTTTTTCACGGTGGTGTTCCTGTTTTGCGGGATGCCGCTCTTTTATGGCTGCGTCGTGTTGATGGCCATGGGGGCGCAGTGGTATGTGCTGTTCAATGTCACGGCCGGGGCCAGTGCCATCCCGAACGACCTACGCGAAATGAGTCAGGTGTTCCAACTCAAGGGGCGCCAGCGCTGGCGGCGCTTCCTACTGCCTGCCATGTTCAGCGCCTGGATCACCGGGGCGGTCACTGCGAGTGGGGCCGCCTGGAATGCTTCGATCGTGGCCGAGCTGGTCACCTGGGGTAGCCATACCCTGCAGACCCCCGGCATCGGCTCCTATATCGCCGAAGCCACCGCCCACGGTGACCAGCCGCGGCTGTTCTTGGGGCTGGTGGTGATGGCCCTGTTTGTGGTCGGCACGAACCGGCTGGTCTGGCGGCCCCTCTATCGATTTGCCGAGGAACGCTATGGAAACTGATGCTTTGCTGGCGTCCCAACCCGAGACTTCCCAGCCCCTGCTCAAGGTGCGCCACGTCGCCAAGCTGTTTCGCAGCGCCGATGGCAGCAGCCGGGTGGCAGTGCTTGACGACATCGACCTGGATATCCAGCCCGGTGAAGTGGTGGCCCTGCTGGGCCGCAGTGGCAGCGGCAAGAGCACCTTGCTGCGCCTGATGGCCGGCCTGATCGCCCCGAGCGAAGGCCGGATCGACCGCGATGGCCAGCCGCTGCGGGGCGTGAATCGGGATGTGGCGATTGTGTTCCAGAGTTTCGCCCTGTTGCCCTGGCTCACGGTGCTGGAAAACACCGCCGTGGGCCTTGAGGCCCGAGGCCTGGGCGAGAAGGAGGTGCGGCGCCGGGCCCTGCGGGCCCTGGCCATGGTGGGTCTGGAGGGCAGCGCCGAGGCCTATCCCCGTGAGCTTTCGGGAGGGATGCGCCAGCGGGTGGGCTTTGCCCGGGCCTTTGTGATGGAGCCGGCCCTCCTGCTCATGGATGAACCGTTTAGCGCCCTCGATGTGCTCACGGCCGAAAACCTGCGCCGCGATATCGATGAACTCTGGGCCGGCGGCACCTTCCCGGCCGGCTCGATTGTGATCGTCACCCACAGCATCGAAGAGGCGGTGTTGCTGAGTGATCGGGTGGTGCTGTTGAGTGCCAACCCGGGGCGCATTCGCGGCGTGGTGCCCAATCCCCTGCCCCGTCCCCGCGACGACACGGCACCGGCGTTCCGGACCCTGGTGGATACCCTTTACAGCTACATGACCGATCCCGACAAACCGGTCGGCACCAGCCCCCTGGCGGTGGAGCAAACCACCAGCCAGGACGCCCTAGCCCTGCCGCCCGCCTCCCTCGGGGCCGTGGTGGACCTGCTCAGCCTGGTGCCGGAGCAGGAGGGCATCAGCGTGGCCGAACTGGCCGATGAGTTGGTGCTCGAACTCGATGATCTATTGCCGATCCTCGATGCCGGCGAAATGCTGGAGCTCATGGCCGTGGACGGGGCCCGCCTGGGCCTGAGCCCCGTGGGCCGGGCCCTGGCCGAGGCCAGTGAGGAGGAGCAACAGCGCCTGCTGCGCAGCCAGATGCTTCTGCATGTGCCCCTGGTGCGACGCCTGCAGGAGGCCCTAGAGGCCAGTCCCAAGGCTGAGGTGGACGGCGACTTCGTGCTCGACCTGCTCAGTGAGCAGTTCACCCAGCCCGAGGCCGAAGCCATGTTTGAAACCTTGGTGAGCTGGATCCGGGCCTGCGGCCTATTCCGCTACAGCCGCGAACAGGATCGCTTCCGGGCCAGCGATGCCCTCGAGGCGGTGGAGGACGGCGACGCTCAGTTGTAGCCGTAGCGCTGGATGAACCAGGTTTTGACCCGCTGGGTGAGCAGGCAATAGCCCGCCAAAATCAGCGCCAACCAGCCGAAGTAGGCCGCCGGTAGGGGGACCAGGCCCAGGCCCGGGCCTGCCGGCGTGAAGGGCAAGGTGATCGCCAGGGCCATCACTGTGGCACTGATCCCCAGTAGGGGCCAGGCGGCCCGACTTTCGAATAAAGGAATTTTTGGGGTGCGGATGATGTGGACGATCAACACCTGGGTCATCAGGCTCTCCACAAACCAGCCGGTCTGGAACAGGGCATGCTTGGCTGGGGTGTTGGCCTGGAACACAAACCACATCAGAGCAAAGGTAAGGTAGTCGAACAGGGAGCTGATCGGCCCGATCCAGAGCATGAAGCGTTGAATATCTCCCACCAGCCATTGACGTGGTTGGGCCAGGTAATCACGATCAACGCGATCGAACGGTATGCCGGTCTGGGAAAGGTCGTAGAGCAGATTGTTGACCAGAATCTGCACCGGTAGCATCGGTAGAAATGGCAGCAAGGCGCTAGCACCTAGCATGCTGAACATGTTGCCAAAATTGGAACTGGTTCCCATTTTAATGTATTTAACGATATTTCCAAAGGTGCGACGCCCCTCCAGGATGCCCGCCTGCAAAACCATCAGATTCTTTTCTAGTAAAATAATGTCAGCCGCTTCCTTGGCGATATCGGCGGCCGTGTCCACCGAGATGCCCACATCGGCCTCCCTTAGGGCCGCCGCATCATTAATGCCATCGCCCATGAAACCCACAATCGAGCCCTGGCTTCGCAAGACGCGGATAATGCGTGCCTTTTGAGATGGGGTCAGTTTGGCGAAAATCGTGGTGCTTGCCGCGGCCTCAAGCAAGGCCCCATCGCCCAGCTTCTCCACCCCCTCTCCCAGCAGGATGCCGCCTACGGCAAGGCCCACATCCTTACAGGTTTTCTGCGTGATCACGGCATTATCGCCGGTGAGAACCTTAACTTTCACCCCAGTGCTGGCCAGGGCGGCAAGGGCCTGCCGGGCCGAGTCTTTGGGGGGATCGAGAAAGGCCATCAGGCCGATCAGCGTCAAGGCCCGTTCATCGGCAATGGCATAGGTGGTCTGTTCGGGCGGTAACTCCTTGTAGGCCACGGCGATCACCCTTAGGCCGTCATCATTGAGATCGTGGTTGAGTTGGTGCAACTGCTTGCGCAGCTGGGCATCGAGGGCCACGGCCTGGCCGTCGATGCGCACCTGGTCGCAGATCTGAGCGATTTCTTCGACGGCCCCTTTGCAGATCAGTTCATGGTGGTGACCATCTTCGTCGACCACTACGGACATGCGCCGGCGCACAAAATCAAAGGGGATCTCATCAATTTTGCGGTAACGCTGGTCCAGTCTTAGTTTTGTCTCTAAGTCTTTGTGCTCCAAGATCGCCACATCTAAGAGGTTTTTAAGGCCACTTTGGTAGGTGCTGTTTAGGTAAGCAAATTCCAGCACGTCTTCACGCTCGCGTCCGAAGATATCTAGGGGAAATTTCAGCACGATATGGTCTTGAGTGAGCGTGCCTGTTTTGTCGGTGCAGAGGATCTCCATGGCGCCTAAACACTGGATTGAGTTGATGTTTTTAACGATGACTTGTTGCTTGGACATGGCGATGGCGCCCCTGGCTAGGTTGGCGGTCACGATCATCGGCAGCATTTCTGGAGTTAGCCCTACGGCCACCGAGAGCGCAAAGAAAAAGGCCTGGCCCCAGTTGCCCTTGAGCACCCCATTGATTAGGAACACACTGGGTGCCATCACCAGCATGAACCGCAGCAATAATCGGCTCACATCATTCACCCCCTTGTCAAAGCCCGTACTCGACTTGGGCGCCAGCACCCCTTCGGCCACGGAGCCCAAAATGGTGGAGCCTCCGGTATGAACCACGACGGCGCTCGCCGCCCCACTCACCACTGCCGTGCCTAGAAAGCAGAGGCTCTCCAGCTCAAGGGGATTGCTACTGGCCGAGGCAATGGTTCCTACAGCTACATGTTTTTCAACCGGCAAGGATTCACCGGTCAAGGTTGCCTGGCTCACATACAAGTCCTTGGAGTGCAGCAGGCGCACATCGGCTGGAACCATGTCACCCGCCGCCAGGAAAATCACATCACCCGGGACTAAATCACGAATTGGCACTTCCTTTTGCTGACCCTTCTGCACGCTGGGACCAGGGTCTAGATCGTCCGAGTCGCTACCAGCCCGTTCCCCCTGCCGAAGCGGGCGGCTCACCGTGGCGGTGGTATGTACCAGGTCTCGGAGGGCCGCAACGGCACGGCTGGAGCGATATTCCTGGGAAAAGCGCAGGATCACACTGAAGATCACAATCGTCAAAATGATCAGGGCTGATTCCGCTTCGCCACTGACGAGGGAAAGGGCTGCTAGCGCCGTTAACAGCAACACCAGCGGATTTGACACGCTGGCTTGCAACTGCATCGGCCAGCTGGCCGTGCCTTGCTGGGGAATTTCATTGGGCCCGTAATGGCGCCGGCGCCGCTCCGCCTCAAGCTCACTAAGGCCCGCCTGCCCCGTCTCAAGCTGGGCCAACACCTGCTCGGGGGGCTGGTTGCCAAGTGCCGCTAGCCGGGCTTCCGATGGGGGGCTAACGGGGTCCCTTGACTGCTGGGGATGGGGGCCCCGGGCCTGGGCCCGCTCTAGTGGCCAGAGCTGGGGAGCTACACGCACGCCCAGCCGGGCTAGCTCCCTGATGTGGCGGTTCCAAACCCTGGCCAGACCCATCGCAACCCCCACCGATGGACCGGTCGCCCTGGCCTGTCTGGTCCTAGCTGGTGGCTTTGGTTTCTGGCTTTGGGGGGCTTGATTCAGCCCATGAATGGCCCTGATTAGGCACCCGCTGCCCCCAGTTGGTTCCCGAGTTCCGGATCGCTGGCGTGGCCTGCCGCCCGCCAACCGCCCTTTCGGCGGGCGGCACCGCTTGCGACGATGGAACCACTGATATGCATCGCTGTGTGATCAAACGCAAGATCGGCATCGGCCTAGCTGTTGTTCTGGCTGGGGCTGGTGCCATCTGGATTGGGGCCAACTGGGGGGTGGAGCAGACCGATGACGCCCAGGTCCAGTCCCATCTCTATCAAGTGTCCAGCCGCATTCCGGGCACCGTCGACAAGGTGCTGGTCGATGCCCATGACCCGGTGCAGCCAGGCCAGCCCCTGGTGCTTCTCGATTCCGGTGATCAGCGCATGCAGGTCCTGCGGGCCGAAGCTGACCTCTTGAGTGCCCGGCGCCAGGCCGATGCGGCCCATGTCATGGTCGGTGCCGACCGCAGTGATGCCAGTGCCGGCGAATCCCAGGCCCGCGGCGACCAGTTGGATGCGCGTGCTGAGGTGGTGCGCACCGCCGCCGATCTCAAGCGCTACCAAAACCTGCACCGCCAAGGCGCCGCCACCCAGCAGCAAGTCGACCTAGCCCAAAGCCAATATCAACAGTCCCTTGGCCGGCTGAGTCGCAGCAGCGGTAGCCAGGCCACGGCCCGCTCCCGCCAGGCCCACATCCAGGTGGATGCCAGCAAGGCAGCAGCGGCCCAGGCGGGGGTGCTCCAGGCCCAGGCGGCCCTGGCTGCCGCCAAGCTCCAGCTCAGTTACACCACCGTGCGGGCCCCCGCCGCCGCCGTGGTCGGCCAACGCCAGGTGGAGGCGGGCCAGGGCGTCCAGCCCAGCCAAGGCTTGCTGATCTTGGTGGGACGGGATGTTTGGGTGGAGGCCAACTTCAAGGAAACCCAGGTCAGCCACATGCGCATCGGCAATCGGGCCGACCTGCACCTTGATGGCGTTCCGGGGGTGGTCTTCCACGGCCACGTCACCAGCCTGTCGCCAGCTTCAGGTGCCCGCTTTGCCCTGCTCCCCCCCGATAACGCCACCGGCAATTTCACCAAGGTGGTGCAACGGGTGACCGTGCGCATCGATTTCGATCCCAGCAGTCTGGGACCTTGGAAGTCCCGGCTCAAGCCGGGGCTCTCGGTGGTGACCTCGGTGCACACCTGAGGTGGGCCCGTCTTCCGCGGCCCCGGCGCCAGCCCTAGAGCGCACTCCCCTGACGCCGGCCCACTGGGCCATCATTTTCACCGCTTCCCTTGGGGGCTTCCTTGAGGTGCTTGATACGAGCATCGTCAACGTGGCGCTCACCAGCATCCAGGCCCATCTCGGAGCCACCTTGGCGGAGGTGGGCTGGGTGGTTACGGGCTATGCCATGGCGAATGTGGTGATCCTGCCGCTCACCGCCTGGCTGGGCAATGGCTTTGGGCGCCGCGGCTATTTTGTTTTTTCCCTGGCGGGATTCACCCTGGCATCGGTGCTCTGTGGCATGGCGCCTAACTTGCCCTTGCTGGTCACCGCTCGCATCATCCAGGGGCTGCTGGGCGGCGGCCTCTTGGCCAAATCCCAGGCGATTCTGTTCGAAACGATCCCGAAGGATCGCCAGGGTTTCGCCCAGGCGGTGTTTGGTCTGGGCATCATCTCTGGCCCGGCCCTGGGCCCCACCGTCGGTGGTTTTCTCACGGACCTAATGAGTTGGCGCTGGATCTTTTTGATCAACCTGCCCTTCGGCATCTTTGCCGTGATGATGGCCCTGCGGGCCCTGCCGCCCGATCAAAAGAAGCCGCTCCCCTCCCTGGCCTCGGTGGACTGGCTGGGCATTTTGCTGCTGATTCTGTGGCTGGGATCCATGCAGATTGTGTTGGAACAGGGTCAGCAATACGCTTGGTTTGATGATCGGGGCATCGTCGCCCTCACGATCACAGCAGTTTTGAGTTGTCCCGCTTTCATTTGGTGGGAGCTTCGCCATCCCAACCCGGCCGTCCAGCTCAGGGTGTTGCGACATCGCAGCCTGGCGGCCGGCAGCATGCTTTCAATGATCGTGGGGATTGGCCTCTACGGCACGGTCTTTCTGATCCCGATCTTTGCCCAGGGAGTGTTGCAATTCACGGCGATCCAAACCGGTTTGCTCATGCTGCCCGGGGCCCTGGCTTCTGGTGCCACGATGCTGGTGCTGAGCAAAAAGGTCCAGCAACTCGATCCCAGGCGCGTGATCGCCGCTGGCAGCATTTGTACGTCCTTGGTGATGTTTGCCTTGGCCGGGATCAACCCCAATACGGGGGAAGAGGCCCTGTTCTGGCCGTTGATCTTTCGGGGGATTGGCACGGTCTTGATGTTCCTGCCTTTGAGCCTGGCCGCCCTGGGAGACCTGTCCCCCGAGGAGATTAATGGCGGCAGTGCCTTTTACAACCTCACCCGCCAACTGGGAGGCAGCTTCGGCATTGCCCTCCTCACCTCCCTGCTCTCCCGCGGCCGTGATCACCACCGCGCCTACCTGATTGAATCGGCCGGGGCGCTCTCTCAGCAGTTGCGCCTGCGGTTGCTGGAGCTTGAGCGGATGCTGCACGCACGGGGCGCTGACCCCCAGCTGGCCCATCGTCGCGCCCTGGAACTGGTGGATCGCCAAGTGGACCTGCAGGCTTCCCTGTTGGCCTATGCCGATATTTTTCACTTACTGGCGATCCTGTTCCTGGCGGCCATCCCGCTGGTGCTGCTGTTCCGGGCTCCGAAGGCTCGGCGGGCCGCTTGAGGCTTAGCGCCCGTTGGGCGCTCCTTAAAGGGCTTGGGCCTAGACACTTTTGGGGTCTTAGCCAAGAGGGCGATCAAGGGCTGCTCCGACTGGTCATGGTCCGTCAAAATTGCCAAGGTTGGGTAGGCACCAGACCTCGCCCAGGGATTGCCCGTCCCCTTGCGGGCACCGTTCGCCTCCACTAGCTAGCCCACCAGCTGCCTGCCGCCGCCAAAGTCCATGGGAGCCCACCACCACCCCAGCGGCGGCCCGATCTGCCACCCCGCCGTAAGGATCCAGCGGCTGCCCCACCAGGTCCAGCATGTCCATGTCCTTGGATCGGCTGCTGCCTTTCGCTGGAGCGTGGTTCTCAATGGCGGGCTCTCGGGGTTGCAGTTGGTGATCGGTTTTGGTTTTGGCTCGATGGCCCTAGTTGGCGATGCGGTTCACAACCTGGGCGATGTGGCGGGGCTGTTGCTGGGTTGGGGGGCCGAACGGCTTAGTAGTCGTCCGCCCAACAAGCACTTCACCTATGGCTTTGGTCGCAGTACCCAGCTGGCCTCGCTGCTGAATGCGGTGCTGATCCTGATGGCCGCCAGCGTGGTGTTTGTCGAGGGGCTCCAGCGGTTGCTCCAACCGGTGGCCCTCCAGAGCGCCCCGGTGGCCTGGGCGGCGGCGGCGGGCGTGGTGGTGAACCTGCTCTCGGCCCACCTGTTTGGCGATCCCCACCAGCACGACCTCAACCGCCGCGCGGCGGTGCTGCACCTGCTCACCGACGCGGCGGTGTCGGCGGCGGTGCTGCTCAGTGCCCTGGTGGTGGGGCTCACCGGCTGGAATCGGCTCGATGGCATCACGGCGATGGCCGTGGGTTTGGCCGTGGCCTGGAGCGGCTGGCAACTCCTACGCGAAGCCCTGATCGTGGCCCTCGATGCGGTGCCCCCGGGGGTGGATCTCGAGGAGGTCAGCCTGGCCCTCAACGGCTTGCCGGGGGTGGTGGAGGTGCACCACCTGCATGTCTGGGCGATGAGCACGTCCCAGAACGCCCTGACAGCCCACCTCAGCCGCCGCCTCGGCAGCATCGATGACATGCAGCTGCTCCACCAGGCCAAGCAGCGCCTGGCCGAACTCGGCATCGCCCACAGCACCTTGCAATTGGAGCCCTTTCTGCCCTAACGACCCTTTGGCGCCGATTCCCAGAGGGCTCCGCGTTTGGGACGGGCCAGCCCCTACCGCCTGCCTCAGGCCAACGGTGGTTGGCCGCCCTGGACCCTGAGGGCCGCCAGGGACCCTTGACCCGGGTGCCGCAGGGTGCGCCAGTGGCCGTTGGCGGTAGTCACCTCGATGCCAAATTCCTCCGCCAGGGCCGACGCCATGGCAGGGGCACTGAGGCCCCGATCCCCCAGCCAGGCCTGGGCGGCTTCCCAGGCCCCGTCCAGGCTCTCGAAGTGGTCATCGAGGATCGGGTGGGGTTGGCCGCTGCGGTCCACAAACCGATAAACACGCCTGACTTCAGGGGCTGAAAACAGGGGAGGCATCGGGCCAACGGCCAGAACTGGGTCCAGGCTGGCAAGGCGAGGCTGTGTTGGCCGTTGGCTCCACAACACTGGCGGGTCGCCTTGATGACGGAGATCCATTGACCCCTAACGGCCAAGGACTCCCTTCCGCAGACCAGGCAGAGCCACCCGAAGGGCTTCAGCTCGCGGGGTCCAGGCCGGGATAGTCGGTGTAACCGGCCGGCCCCGGGCTGTAGAAGCTGCTGGGGTCTGGGGCATTGAGGCCCGCACCGCGGCGGATGCGTTCCGGCAAATCAGGATTGGCCAGAAAGGCCGTGCCGAAGGCCACCGCATCCACCGCTCCGGCAGCGATGGCCTGCTGGGCTTCGTCGCCGCTGTAGCCGGTGTTGGCCACCAGCACCCCCTTAAAGGCTTGGCGCATCGGGGTGAGCACATCGCCCCGCTGCTGGCCAAGAAAATCGGCCCGCATCACATGGAGGTAGGCCAGGCCCCGATCGTTCAGTTCCCCCGCCAGCCAGGTCGCTAGGCCGATCGGATCGCTATCGACCATGGCGTTGTAGCTGTTCAACGGCGAGAGACGCAGACCCACTAGGGGGGCTTCCTGGCCTACGGCCTCAAGCACCTCCAACAGCAACCGGGCCCTGTGCTCGCGGCTGCCGCCGTAGGCCCCCTGGCGCCGGTTGCTGCCATCGCGCAGGAACTGGTCCAGCAGGTAGCCGTTGGCGCCATGGATCTCCACCCCATCGAACCCGGCGGCCATGGCGTTGCGGGCCGCCCGCTGAAAATCCGCCACGATCGCCGGCAGCTCCCCATCCTCCAGGGCCCGGGGCACCACGTAGGGCTGCTTGCCCTCGGGGGTGTTGACCGTGTCGCCCGTAATCGCGATGGCACTCGGGGCCACCGGTTGGCGGCCACCATTGAGCAGGGGATGGCAGGCGCGGCCGCCATGCCAGAGCTGCAGCACAATCCGCCCGCCGGCCCGGTGCACGGCGTCGGTGGTCAGGCGCCAGCCCGCCACCTGGGCCTCGCAATAGATGCCGGGCTCGCTCCAGAAGGCCGAATGGCCTTCGCTGACCATCGTGGCTTCGGCGATCACCAGGCCGGCTGAGGCCCGCTGGGCGTAGTACTCGGCCATCAGCGCACCGGGGATGTGGCCGGCCCTAGCGCGGCAGCGGGTCAGGGGGGCCATCCATAGGCGGTTGGCCAATTCCAGGGACCCAACTCGAATCGGGCTGAACAGATCGGCCATGGCTGGAGCGCTCTTGGGCAGGGCATTGGCCCGAATCTGGTCACGCCGGAAGCCCCCGGCAACGGGCAGACCTTGCGGCGAGGTCCCGAGCCCCACCCCCTGCACGGGCTAACTCATACTCGCTACGAATTTGTGTAAGCTCAAGCCATCCTGCAGTCCGCGCCATGGATCTCTCCAATCCAGCCACCCTGGCCAACCTCGAGGCCGCCTTTGGCGGCGAAAGCATGGCCAACCGCAAATACCTGTTCTTTGCGGATCTGGCCAAGCAGCTCGGCAACGTCGAGCTGGCCCGCCTGTTCCGCGACACCGCCCACCAGGAAACCGAGCACGCCTTCGCCCATTTCCGCCTGCTCCACCCCGAGCTCGTGGTGGCCGATCCCACCAGAGTCAGCCCCGAGCAGAAGCAGGCCATCCTTAGCCGCTGCTTGGAGCTGGCGATCGAGGGGGAAACCTACGAGTTCACCACCATGTATCCCGAGTTCGCCGCCCAGGCGCGCCAGGAACGGGATGGGGCCGCCGAGGCCGAGTTCCACGCCCAGGTGGCCGAATCCCAGGACCATGCCGCCATCTTCCGCAAGGCGGCCAGCACTTTCGGCCTGTTGGCTCCCATTGAGCAGCACCACGCTGAGCGCTATGGGGTTGCCCTCGAGGCCCTCCAGGGCGGCGGCCAGCTTGGCGAGGCCGGTGAAGCCGTAGGCGGCAAGTGGATCTGCCGGATCTGCTCGATGATCTACGACCCTGCCCAGGGCGATCCCGACTCGGGCATTGCGCCCGGCACCCCCTTTGAGGCCATCCCGGCCGATTGGGCCTGCCCGATCTGCGGAACCATGAAGGCAAACTTCATCCTTTACAAGGAGCCAAAGCTGGTTTCTGTCTGATTCGATACCCTATGGACAAGGGGTCGGGTGGGACTTAGTGTGGGAATCAGGACATGCCTCCAGGCGCATGAACCAGATTCCCTCCCATCGTCCGGCTCCAGGCTCCGATCTCCACGCTGCTAGCACCTCGCTCAAGTGGGGCTGGGATGGCGAGCTCTCGCCCGTCGACCTGCAACGGGTGCTTGAAAGGCTCTGTGATCCCAGCCTCACCGAGTGTCAGCTGGGCGACGGCCACTAGCCCCTAGCTGGATGGCCACCCGGTTGGCAGCAAGCGGGATGGGAGGTCAGGAGGGCTGGACACTTCATGTGAGAACCGCCAAAGCCTCCCGATCGAGGTCTAACAGGGGCTGTCAAGCTGCGATCGGGGACTTATCCTTTTTTCGCTATCAATTTGCTGGTTCATGCTTTCCCGCTCCCTACTGCTGGCTGCCACTCCCTTGATGCTGACCTTTGGTGCGGCTGCGCAAGCTGCGCCGAAGTGCCAGTTTCTGCAGCCCATCGGCGGCAATGGCGTTACCCCAATCGTGGCCAAATCGGTGGGGCGCGGCAAACTCATTGGCCGCCCCAACTGGAACACCGATTTCATCGTTGACCAGCCCTACAGCAGCTACAAATTCTTCTTCACGGCGAATTCAGCTGATGCGGGCGCCCAATATCCCGTTTCTGGCTTCATGAAGTTCAGCGATGGCAGCAACCTGCAGGTCATCAACGAAACGATGAATCCGCCGATCGGCACGGGCCGCATGTTTGGCCCCTTCCCCGCGATCCCCGGCAAGCAGGCCAGCCAGATGAACTTCAAGGTCGGCGCTAGCGACGATCCCGGCGCCCTTGGCTTTAGCTACCGCATCTCCGTGCAGGGTTGCATCGGCTCCTAAGGGTCCGCGTTAGGGGGATTTGTTCAACAACCGACGGATCCTCCGAACGCTTCACCCCTGCAATGGGCCCTGGCAGGGAATCAGCAGGGCCATTAACCAAGCCCTGCTGGCTCCCATCGTTGCCTTGGAGTTGTGTCCGGCGGAACCTGGAACCAGGCCAACCATTGCCTAGGGTTGGCCCCGTGATGATTCCCCGCCGGCCTCGGACCCTAGCCCTCCTTGGTGGGGGGCTTTTTGTTGTTGTCCTGCTCACGAGAAGCTGTTGGCCCCAGGGGGAGGAGTCCAAGCGCAAACCCGCGGTTTTGGTGTCCCTGGCGCCGGTGAGCCTGGGCGACTTCGATGAAACCTTCCCGATCACGGGCGAGGTCAAGTCCCTGGCATCGGCGGCGATCCGCTCCCAGGTGTCGGGGGTCGTGCAACGGGTTTACTTCCGCGAGGGTCAGGAGGTGGAGGCGGGCCAACCCCTGATCGGCATTGACCCCAGCCCCTGGCAGGCGGCCCTCAACCAGGCCATCGCCAACCGCAACAAGGCGATCGCTAAAGAGCGAGAAGCCAAGGCTGAAGTGCAGCGCAGCCGGGCTGAAGCCCGCCTCGCCCGTCAACGGGCCAACCGCTATGGCTCCCTGCGCAGCCAGGGGGCGATCAGTCTCGACCAGGCCGAACAATTCCGTAGCGAGGCCCTAGCCCTGGAAGCCACGGTTAACAGCCGCGAAAGCGAGGTGGAAAGCACCCGGGCCGACCTGGCGGCCGCCCGCGCCGCCGAAGCCAACGCCCGCCTCAACCTGGAGCGCACCACGATCCGTTCGCCGATCCGGGGCCGGACCGGCCAGCTGCGGCTGACCACTGGCAACCTGGTGCGCGAGGCCGAGGACCGGCCCCTGCTGGTGGTCAACCAGTTCCGGCCGATCACGGTGCAATTTGCCGTGCCCCAACGGCTGATCCCGCGCCTGGAGCTGGGGCTCAAGGTGACCTTAGCCGCCGGTGATTCGGGCCAGCTGAGCTCGATCGATAACGCCGTTGACCCGAGTACCGGCACCACCGCCGTCAAAGCCACCTTTGCCAACCGTTCCCAGCACCTGGTACCCGGCGCCTATGTCAAGGGTTCCCTAGAGCTGCAGCGCCTCCAGCAGGTCGTGATCATTCCCCAGGTCGCCATCCAGATGGGTCAAAAGGGCCCGTTTGTGTATGTCGCTGAAGCCATGCAGGTCAAAGGCAAGGCGGCCGAAGGCAAATCGGATATGGGCAAGTTGGATCAGGGCAAGTCGGCCAATGGCATGGTCGCCAATCCCCGCCAGCTCCAACTTGGTCCCGCCGGTGGCGACAAGGTGGTGGTTACGTCCGGCCTGAGCCCGGGTGAGCAGGTGGTGATCAAGGGCCAGTTCGCCCTCAGTCCGGGCGCTGCGATTCGCTTGGCCAAAAAACAGCCGGGCCCTGGCTCGAAGTGATGGGCTCGTTCAGTGAGCGGCTGATCCGCCGTCCGGTCACCACGATCCTGTTGATGCTGGCCCTGGTGATCTTCGGGGTGGTGGGCTATGCGCGCCTGCCGATCAGCGACCTGCCCAGCATCGATTTCCCCACCCTGCAGGTGAATGTCTCCCTGCCGGGGGCCAGTCCCACCACCATGGCGACGTCAGTGGCCACCCCTTTGGAGCAGCAGTTTTCCAGCATCGCCGGCATTACCGAGATGGGCTCCAGTAGCGGCCAGGGGAGTAGCCAGATCACTCTCCAGTTCAACCTGAATCGGGATATCGATGCGGCTGCCCAGGATGTGCAAACGGCCATTAGCCAGGCTGCTCGGCAGTTGCCGGCAGATTTGCCCGCGCCCCCTTCGATTCGCAAGGTGAATCCGGCAGAGCAACCGATTCTGTATTTGGTGCTCACCTCCGACCTGTTGCCCCTCTCCGAGGTCACCCAGGTGGCCCAGGTGCGGATCGCCCAGCGGCTCTCCACCCTAGAAGGCGTCTCCCAGGTTCAGCTCTTTGGTGCCCAGAAATACGCCGTTCGCATCCGCGTTGATCCCCAGGCCTTAAGCGCCAAGGGCATTGGCCTCGACCAGGTCAATGGGGCGGTGCGGGCCGGCAATTCCAACCAACCCACCGGCAACCTCTACGGCAAAAGCCAAACCGTCAGCGTCCAGGACAACGGCCAGCTCAACGATGCGGCCGCCTACCGCCAGCTGGTGGTGGCCTACCGCAATGGTTCGCCGGTGCAGCTGGGCGAGGTGGCCGAGGTGCTCGATAGCGTCAACAGTGACCGCAGCGCCAGTTGGTACAACGGCAGCCGCTCGATTGTGGTGGCGGTGCAACGCCAGAGCGGCAGCAACACCGTGGCGATTGCCGATGCCGTGCATGCCTTGCTGCCAATCCTGCGCGCCGAATTGCCCGGCGCCATTGAGCTTCAGGTGTTGTTTGACCGCTCCGAAGGGATCCGCGAGGCCATCCACGATGTGGAACTCACCTTGGTGGTCACGATCGCCCTAGTGGTGGGCGTGGTGGCCCTGTTCCTGGGCACCGGCATCACCACCGCCCTTCCAGCCCTGGCGATTGCGGTGTCCCTGATCGGCACCTTCGGGGCCATGGCCTTGCTCGGCTATTCCCTCGACAACCTGTCCCTGATGGCGCTCACCCTCAGTGTGGGCTTTGTGGTTGATGACGCCATCGTGATGGTGGAAACGATCGTGCGCCGCCAGGAAGGGGGGGAAAACCGCTGGCAGGCGGCCCTGCTTGGAGCCCGCGAGATCGGCCCCACGATTCTGTCGATGACCCTCTCCCTGGTCGCGGTGTTCATTCCCATCCTGTTCCTGGGCGGCCTGCTGGGCCGTCTATTCCGGGAGTTTGCCGTCACCTTGAGCCTGGCAATCCTGCTCTCCGGGGTGGTGGCCCTCAGCCTGACGCCGATGTTGGCGGCCCGGTTGCTGCCCGAGCCAGGAGATGCCCTGCGTGGCCACCCCCTGCTGCAGCGGTTTGATCAGCTGTTTGCGCGCCTGAGCCGCGGCTATGGCCTCAGCCTGGCGATGGCCCTGCGCCGGCCCCGGTTTGTGCAGATCTGCTCAGCCGGCCTGCTGGTGCTCACCCTCGCGTTGTTCCTGCTGGTGCCCAAGGGCTTTATCCCCGATGCCGACACCGGCCAGCTCACGGTCAATACCCAGGCGGCCGAGGGCACCTCCTTTGACGACATGGCCGCCATGCAGACCATCCTGGCCCGCAAGCTCCAGGCCAATCCTGCGGTGGCTGGAGTGAACAACACGGTGGGCTCCGGCGGACCCAATTCCACCGCCAATAATGGCCGCCTGTTCCTCAAATTGAAGCCCCGCTCTGAACGCCCGCAATCTGCGGCAGAGCTGGCCCGCAGCCTGCGCAAGGTGGTGAATAGTGTTCCGGGGCTGCGCGGTTTTGTCAAAGTGCCAGCGGCGGTCAATGTGGGGGCTGTCCAAAGCCGAGCCCAATACCAATACAGCCTGCAGGCGATCGATCAGGACGCCCTGCTCGATGCAGCGCCCGAGTTTGAACAGCGCCTGCGCAGCCTTCCTGGCCTGGCGGATGTCAGCAGCGACCTGCAATCCCATAACCCCCAGCTCGAGATCACGGTCGATCGCGATCGGGCGGCCAGCCTGGGGGTGGATGCCACCGCCGTCCAGGCGGCCCTGCGCAGTGCCTATGGCGAACAGCAGGTGTCCACCATCTACCGCTCCGATGGCCAATTTCCTGTGATTTTGGGGGTGGGCATCGATGCCCAGAACAGTCCAGCCGACCTGGATCTGTTGACGGTGCGCAATGCCCAGGGCCAATTGATTCCCCTCTCCACCCTGGCCAGTAGTCGCCGCACCACCACCGCCCTCACGGTCAACCACACCGACCAGTTGCCCTCGGTCACCTTCTCCTTCAACATCAACCCGGGGGTGTCCCTCGATACGGTCACTGCCGAGATTCGATCCCTCGCAGACCAGTTGCTGCCCGTGGGTACCACGGGTTCCTTTGTCGGCTCGGCCAAGGTGTTTGAACAGTCCGTCTCGGGCCTGGGTTGGTTACTGCTGGCCGCCGTGCTGGTGATCTATTTGGTGCTGGGCATCCTTTATGAGGATCTGATCCACCCGCTCACGATTCTCACCAGCCTGCCTTCCGCGGCGGTGGGTGGCCTGGCCACCTTGATCCTGTTTGGATCAGAATTGAATCTCTACAGCACCATTGGCCTGGTGTTGTTGATTGGTATCGTCAAGAAGAACGGCATCATGATGGTGGATGCTGCCATCAGTCAACGCCGCCAAGGGGTGGGCCTCAAGCAGGCGATTCACAGCGCCTCCATGCTGCGCTTTCGGCCGATCATGATGACGACTTTGGCAGCGATTGTGGGCACCCTGCCCATTGCGATTGGCTGGGGAGCTGGCGCCGAAACCCGCCGTTCCCTGGGCCTGGTGGTTGTGGGTGGCCTGCTGCTCTCCCAGCTGGTCACCCTCTATGTCACCCCCGTCTCCTACGTGCTGGCGGAGCGGTTGGCCCGCCGATTGGGGCTCCGCAATAAGCCTGCCCAGGCTTTGGCCGAGCCAATCTGATCCCCTCAGAACTAGGCAGCCGAAAATAGCAAATGGTTTAACTACAACATAGCCAAGCTTCGCAATCGGGATTGCTTGGCATGGGTCAAGCCTTGAGGAGGTGATGGGGTGGTGGTCACCCAGGCATCAGTAATAACAAAGCAGGGTGTAGGCACCCTGCTGATGGAACTCGTGATTGCTGTGGAGCAGTGGATCAATCAACCCAGCGTTTCGGCAGATTGGCCACCACCAGATGGCGTTGGCTATCAATTTGCAGCCAGCCTTCGTCCCGCAGTTGGCCGAGAACCCGGGTCACGGTCACCCGGGTGGTGCTCAGGGCGCTGGCTAGATCCTGGTGGGTGAGGCGAAGATTTAGCTTCAAGCCCTCGTCGCAGGGTTGGCCATAATCAGCCGCCAGCAGTTCAAGAAAACCGCGCAGGCGTTCCTCCACCCGGCGTAATCCCAGTAGGCCGATCAGGGCTTCCGATTGGCGCATGCGACTCGTGGCAGCGCGCAGTAGGGCCATGGCCAGGTGAGGGGTCTGCTCGATCTCATCGAGGCTGAAGCAGAGCAGGTCGCTGTCGGCCAGGGTGGTGGCTTCATAGGCCTCCACGTTGCTCATCGGCTCGCCAAACGGCTCATTAGGACCGGCAAGCCCCAGCAACAGTTCGTCGCCATGGATCGAAATGGCGCCCAATTTCACCATCCCCCGCACCACTAGCCAGATGCTGTTGCGCAGCAGGGGCACGGCGCTTCCAGCCGAGAGATGCACAAGGTTGCGTTTGTGATAGGTGTCCTCGAGGAGAACACGCAGCTTGTCTTGGCGGCTGGGGTCACGGGGTGGCGTGAACACCATGGCGCATCCTGTCATTGGGATAGCAATACTGTATGGAGCAACACCTTGATCTGAGCAAAGCCCCGGTAGAAGCCTGGTTAAGTTCTGGTTAGCGTTTCAATGCAACGGCTGGGTATTCCAAAAAAAAGGAGCCCCTAGGGGCTCCTGCTTTAAGAAAGGATCTGTTCAAGCACTCCCAAGAAGGGGGGAGGCCTTTGCAAGCCAGCTGATTAAGCACCTGGCTCGCTAAGGCCGTTTGCTGATCAATCGCCAACCTTGCCAATGGCAGCCTTGGCTTTCTTATAGATGTCACCGCGCAGGGGCACATAGCCAAGGTCATCGGCGAGGGCCTGGGACTTGTTGCTCAGCATGTACATGAACACTTCTCGCAGCTCACCAGCCTTCATCCCGTTGCCATTTTTGTAGGCCAGGATCCAGGTGAGGGTGCTGATCGGGTAGCTCTGGGCGCCGGGGGGATTGGGCTCTTCACCAGCGAGGTTGGCATCCAGGGTGATGCTGTTGAGGGCAGCACTGCCACTCTTGAAGCCAGGCTTGACGAAGTTGCCAGCCCTGTTCTGGATGGCAGCAGCCTTGAGCACACCCTTGACAAACGCCTGGTTCACGTAACCGATCGAACCAGGGGTGTTGTTCAGCACGCCGGCAACGCCGTCATTGCCCTTGCCGCCCACGCCCACGGGCCAGTTCACCGATTTGCCCACGCCCAGCTTGGTTTTGAAGGCCGGGGAGAAGGCGGAGAGGGAATTGGTGAAGGCAAAGGTGGTGCCGGAACCGTCAGAACGGTGGGCAACGGTGATTTTGCCGGCACCGCACTTCAGTTGCTTCCAATCATTGATGGTGCCGAGGAACACATCGGCCGCCTGCTTCTGGGTGAGCTTCAGGTCACAGCCAGGCTTGTTGTAGGCAATGGCGATCGTGCCGCCGATGGCAGGGAACTGCACCACACCGCGCTTGACCTTGGCGGCCTGGGCGCTGGTGATCGGCTCGTCGCTGGCGGCGAAATCAACAGTGCCAGCGATGAACTGGCGGATACCAGCACCGGAACCCACGGCTTGATAGTTGGTTTTGGGACCACCACCGGCGGCCAGATCAGCGAACCAACGCTGGTAGATGGGGCCCGGGAAGGTGGCTCCCGCGGCATTGAGGTTCGTGGCTGCGGTGGCGGCAGCGCCGCCGGCTACGGCAGCCAGAGCTGTCAGGGTCAGGGCCTTCTTCGCGAAGGTCATGGGATCGGCCTTTTGTGAGCAACGCATATTTACCCTTTCTCATCGGCCCTTGTCGTTATGGCCGGCTTAAGACTGCACCAAATCTGCAGCCCCGCTTCTTGCGGTCCCTTTCTCACTTTGCTGCAAGCTTTCCGCCGCATCGACAGAGGCGTCAGGGCAAAGCGAACCATGGCAAAGCAAGTCGTGCAGGGCGTTTCTGCCCGATTCCCCCAGCATGGAGCTCGCCTGCGATTGCCATTGCTGCCACAGCTGCCGTTGTTGCTCCTGGAGCCGCGCACTGAGTTCGGGCACCAGCTGGGCCGGGTTGCCCAGCAGCTGATCGGCCATGGCCTGATGCAAGACCAACAGGTCATTGAGGGCGCCCAGGGTGTCTTGCTGGGATTTGAAGCGCCCTAACCAGGCATCTAGGGCCTCGCCTTCCAACCCCCGCAGGTTGGCCAGGCCGTAGCGGGCCTGCTTGATCCTTTTGCGCAGGTCGTGCAAACAGGGACCATCGTGGTCGGGATCGCCGGCGCGCCAGCCGGGATGGCTCAGCAGGCCCGCCAGAACCGGGGCTTTCCATTCCAACAGCCAGTTTTTGGCTGGTTCCTCGCCAAAGGCCGTGAACTGGGGCTGCCGAAGCCACCCCTGCAACTTCGCCAACATCCGCAGGTAGCGGCGGCTTCTCAGCTCTTCGGTTAATCCCGCAAACGCCAGCTTGCGGCTGCGGACCAGGGCTTTCAGCCCGGGCTTCAGCTTTGCGAGCTCAGGGGCTGCCAGCAGGGGTAACTGCTGCTGGATCTGGCCTTCGAGCACATCAAGATCCCGAACCAGGCCGAGCCGCCGCCCGGTTTTGGCCAGGCTTTGGTCCGTCACCCGATCCGGCAGCACCAGGGCGGGGCCAAATTGCACCAGCAGGGTGCGCAGCCGCCGCAGGTGCACGCGCAGTTGGTGCAGGGGCTCGGGCTCCTGGTCCTTCAGCACCCCGCTCTGCAGGTTCACGATCTCCTTGACGTGGCTCTTAATCAGGCCAGCGGCGTAGGCACCGCCGCTGGGTCCAGAGCGCAGGTCCCCAGTGGGAGCCCCATTCCTGTCACCCCTTGCATCGCCTGCCATGGTGCTCACCCGATTGGGTTGGTAGGCCCTGGCAGCAAGCCCCAGCCCTAAGCCCACTCTCGGCGCCCATTCCTTGGGCGGGATTAACGAATGGTTATGGAGAGTGGTTCAAGGGCTGCTGTTGTTCTGCTTTCCATCTCCCTTTGGACACCAAAGGGGCCCAATTCGCCGGTTGGGGGATGGCTGGACAAGCTGCTAGTCCCTGGGGCTCCTAGCTGCTGGCCCGTGGCATGCCCACCCCCCTTGGCCTCAAACCGTTGGCCCAGCCCGAGCAGGGAGCCGGTGAGCAGGATGGTTGCCTGGATCGCCAGGCACGATCCCACCGCCGATGACCAGCCAGGTATCCCGGTCCCCATCGCCAAGGTCCAATCGACGACCTAGTTCAAATCAAGCGTCTCCCCAGGGCTGTCGTGGCCAAGACCAGGTGAGTGTTGGCCAGCGCACCGAGGCCAATCCGGGTCCCGGCGGCTCACGGGTTAACGGGACCCGGCAACGGTTGGGCCAGGGGACCAAAGCCCACGAACTGCAGCCGCACCGAGGGCAACCCGCCTCGGCGCAGTTGAACGGAGCCCAGAGGCACTAACGGACCCACCTCCTTCGGCCATTCGATCCGATCTTCCGGATGGTTGGGATCTTCCAGGGCGAAGATCACGCCGCGGGCCCCCAGATACCCATTGGCGGGTAGCCAGTAGGTGAAGCCCCTCGGATCGCCACTAAAGCTGGTGTAGCTGGCTCGGCTGTGGTCCTTCAGGGCCAGGGCCAAAAAGCCGGGGAGTTCGTAGCGGCGGCTGGCGATCACATCGGCCGATCCCAGGGCCGCCCAAACGCGGGGATTGCTTTTTAAGGCCTCCCTCAGGCTGGCCGCTGGCAGCAATTGGTTGGAGGTATCAACCCCCGGCGGCAGGAACCGATCCAGCACGCCAAAGCGCACTTGCAGCGCTGCCAGGGCCAGCAGGGGCGGCAGCAGGGCCAGCGTGATGATGCGGCTCCAGGCCAGAACGGGGGGCCAGGGAGTGGGCCGGCGGGCCAGCCAGTCACCGGCCAGGGGGAGCAGGAACCACCAGGCGGGCACCAGCCAGCTGGAGAGCACCTGCATGCGCCCGGATAACACCGTAAAGGTGATCAATATCGGCAGGGCCAAGGTTCGCAGCAGCTGGCGTGCTTCCGGGTTGGCCGCCGTTCGTTCCTGGGGCCCGAGGGACGCCCACAGCAGCAGCCCGATCGTCGGAAACAACAGCAGCAGCTGGGTCAGCAGGAACAGGGGCGGACCGGAGAGGTTGTAGGTGTGCTCGGCCAGGGTTCGGCCGCCATGGAACAAAAAGGAGGCCCAGTGGTGCTGCAGGTTCCAGATCCACAGGGGGCTGGAGACGCCCGCCCACACCACCAGACCCACCCAGGGCCAGGGCCTGGCCAGGGCGGTCCGGCGCTCCGCCGTGGCCAGGCACCAGCCAAGCAGCGCCAGCAACACCAGCAGGGAGTGGTATTTGCACAGGCTCAGCAAGCCCAGCACCAGGCCCAGGCCGGCGGCTTCCCGGGCGTTGGTCGGTACGGCCAAGGGATGGCGCGACAGCCACCACATCAGGGCCGCCAACACCAACAGCAGGGGACTATCGGGCAGCAATAACAGGCCACCACAGGCAAACAGCAGGGGCGAGAGACTGCCCACGGCCACAGACCAGAGGCCCGCCTTGGCTCCAAACCAACGGCCTGTCGCCGAAGCCAGCAGGGCCAGGGCGGCCGTGTAGGAGAGCAGCGAGGGCACCCGCAGGGCAAAAATCGAGCCGCCCAGGGCGTTACCGACCAGGGACCAAACCCCAACGCCCACCGGATGGTCCAGGTAGCTCAGGTTGGGATGGCGCCCATAGAAGAGGTAATAGGCCTCGTCGTAGCCCGGTGGCAGGACTAGGGCGAGCAGACTTCGCACCAGCAGCCCGGCCAGGAGGAGTTGGCCCAGGGGGGGGAGACGCCGCAGAAAGGTAACCATGGCCCAATCCTGTCAAGGCGCAACCTATTTTGACGGTTGCCCGCGACGTGTTCGAGACAACTCCATTGTCCGACCTGTTAGTGCTACGCAACCTTTTGACATGGGCGATCGCTTGGTTTGGGTTCGATGCCACGGGCAAGGGCGTTTCCCTGCTCCTTCCAAGCTGCAATCTTGGATCTAGAGGACTTCCAGGCCTGGGTTCGCAAGGAATGGGGGATCAGGCGTCGGGCTTGATTTCGCGGGCTTTCTTGTCCTGTTCCAACAGCAGTTCAACCACCAGCTTCAACAGCAACGACACCAAGGCGACCCCGCCTAAGACCGCAGCGGCTCCAAAGGCGAGTTCTGTTTGGTATTGCTTGTAGGCATCCTCCACAAACAAGGGCAAGGTTTGCGTTTCACCGCGGATGTTGCCGCTCACCACCGAAACGGCTCCAAATTCGCCCAGGGCCCGGGCCGTCGTGAGGATCAGTCCATAGAGGGCTGCCCAGCGTACCGAAGGCAGGGTAACTTTCCAAAACACCTGCCAATCATTGGCACCGAGGGTTTTGGCGGCCTCCTCCTGCTCCCAGCCCTCCTCCTCCAGCAAGGGGATGACTTCGCGGGCCATAAAAGGGAATGTCACGATGATCGTTGCCATGACAATGCCGGGCCAGGAGAAGATAATTTTCCACCCCAAGCTGTTGATCACGCTTCCAAAGACACCATGGCTGGGGCTGTAGAGCAAAACCAGCATCAATCCAACCACCACTGGTGAAATCGAAAAGGGCAAGTCGATGATGCTGAGTAGCAACGCCTTGCCTCGAAACTTCTTGCGCGCTATCGCGGTGGCGGCCGCCAGGCCAAAGATCGTGTTGGCTGGCACGGCTATGGCTGCCGTAATCAAGGTCATCTTGACGGCCGATAGCAGTTCTGGCGAACTTAAATTATCGAGAAAGGGTTGAATGCCCTTTGCAAAGGCCTGCACGACAACGCTGAGGGCCGGAGCCAGGATCACCAGGCCAACGTAGAGACAGGCGATCAGCGGAATCATTGCCGCTATTAGTTTCTTGCCCAGGTTTGTATTGGCTCCCCCCTTGGGCGGCTTGGGTGGTTCATAGATCTCGAGATCAGGAACAACGAAGGTCATGGCATTGAGGAGGCGGGGCTTTGTAGGGGAGGTAAACGGGTTGGCGTATTGATTAGCCCACGGCTGTGCTAGTGGCCTGATAACGCTGGCCCCACACCTGAATTAAATTGATGACGAGTAGGCTGGCAAGGGAGAAAAGTAACATGACAGAGCCAACTACTGTGGCGCCATCAATATCATATTCTTCGAGTTTCTGAATGATCAAGGTTGGCGTAATCAAATCGACAAAAGGGATGTTGCTAGAGATCATCACCACCGATCCATATTCGCCAACTGCACGGCTGAAGCCTTGGGCGATCCCCCCGAGGATGGCGGGAAGTAATTGGGGGAATACCACCCGGAAAAAGGTCTGGGCTTGGGATGCCCCCAGGCACCAGGAGGCCTCTTCCTGCTCCTTCTCGAGGGAACGCAGCACCGGTTCCACCGTGCGCACCACAAAAGGCAGGGAGATGAACACCATCGCCACAGCAACGCCGATGGCGCTGAAGGCCACCTTGATGCCAAACAATCGATAGAGCGGTTCGCCAAGCCAGCCGTTCTCACTGCTATAAACGGCGGCGAGGGCCAGACCCGCCACGGCCGTCGGCAGGGCAAAGGGCAGGTCGATGAGGGAATCGAGCAGGCGTTGGCCTGGAAAACGGCAGCGCACCAGCGCCCAGGCAATGACCAGGCCGAACACGCCATTGATCAGGCTCGCCACCACGGCCAGACCAAAGCTGATCTGGTAGGAGGCAATCGCCTCAGGGGTGGTGGCCAGCTCCCAAAACCCCGCCGGACCAACTCCGGCCGCCTTCAGGGTGATGGCGCCGAGGGGGAGGAACAGCACCAACCCCAAGTAGAGCCAGGTGATCCGCCAGGGCCAGCTGGGTAGCTTCAGCTTCGGCAGGGTTCCAGGGAGGAGCCGGGCTGGTGCCATGGACTTATAAGGGCCAACCCAAGCAACGTATCACCCGCGGCGGGCAAAGCCCCCTTAAGTCGCTCGGGATAGGCGCCAATTGAACTGGCTGTCTTGCTTGGCTTGGGGCTGAGCGATCGGCAATGATTGGGCCCATTGGGCCAAACGAACAGCCGCCATGGGCATCCGGGTTGAGCAGGTCAGTAAGCAGTTTGGCGACTTCAGGGCCGTAGACAACGTCAGCCTGGATGTGGAAACGGGCTCCCTCGTGGCTTTGCTGGGGCCCTCTGGCTCAGGAAAAAGTACCCTTTTGCGCCTGATCGCCGGCTTGGAGGGCAGCGACAGCGGCCGCATCTGGATTACCGGCGAAGAGGCCACCGAGCGCTCCGTCCAGGACCGCCAGGTGGGGTTTGTCTTCCAGCACTTTGCCCTGTTTAAGCACCGCACCGTGCGCCAGAACGTGGCCTTCGGCCTGGAGCTGCGCCGCTGGAAGCGGGACGCCATTAAACGCCGCGTCGATGAACTTCTCGATCTGGTTCAGCTGAAGGGCTATGGCAGCCGCTTCCCCTCCCAGCTCTCCGGCGGCCAGCGCCAACGGGTGGCCCTGGCCCGAGCCCTTGCGGTGCAGCCGCGCGTGCTGCTCCTTGATGAACCGTTCAGCGCCCTTGATGCCAAGGTGCGCAAGGAGTTGCGGGCCTGGCTGCGCAACCTCCACGATGAAATGCACGTCACCACTGTGATCGTCACCCACGACCAGGAGGAGGCCATGGAGGTGGCCGATCGGATCGTGGTGATGAATGAAGGCCGGATCGAGCAGATCGGCAGTCCGGCCGAGATCTACGACCAACCGGCGACCCCCTTCGTGATGAGCTTCGTCGGCGCCGTCAATGTGGTGCCCCGCTCCGCCCTCCTCGCTCAAGACTCGGGTCAGGCCAACCCAACCCCTAGTCGCCAGAGCGAAACGGAACCCGAACCGGTGTTCATTCGCCCCCACGATGTGCAGGTTTACACCTCACCCCAGGCGGGCAGTGTGCCGGCCCAGCTGCGGCGTTTGCGCCACATGGGTCGCGATCTCCAGGCCGAATTGGTGCTAGCCGATGGTGAGGTGCTGATGGCCCAGTTTCCCCGGGAGCAGATCGATTACCAGGCGATCAAGCCCGGCGATGGGCTCCATATTGTCAGTCGCCAGGTGCGCAGTTTTGAGCCGGATTACATGATTTAGGGCGTCGCGGTTTCGTTGGGATTCGCTCTAGGTCGATAGGCTGGGGTAACAATTCAAAAGGTGTTGAGGTTGGCTTTGCACCAACCTCAACACCAGGAAGTTTTAATCAGGAGATCCTTCAGGAGCTACCACGCTCCTGCCTTTGCAGCACTTCAGTTTGTTCCGAACCAGTCTCCTGGAGAACGGTTGCGAGCCTGCCGTCGGAACGAAATTGGATCAGGGCAAGGGGGTCCTGGTGTTTTAGTACCCGGCCATTTTTAAACTGAAGGGTGTACAAATGGCTGGGATTGGAGGTCACTGTCCTGGGGATCTTGGCTGTTTGGTTTGCCATGGCGAATGGTTGGAGTGCGATTGGATGGGTTGCTAAAAAATCGAAAGGATGGGAACTTCCCTATCGGTGATCGATTTCGTTTCAACGCAAGAGCATGGGTATGGCTGGCCCGGCCGAACGATTCAGGCGGTGGCGGTCCCCAGGGCAATCGAGGGAATGAACAGATCGTCCTTGCTGACCTGTTGCAGCACGCCATCACTCTTGTAACGGTTCAGCATTTTCGTGACCGTCACCCGGGTCAGACCGCAGAGATCGGCCAGGGCCTTATGGGTGAGGTTCATGTCCTTGAGGGAGAGGCGATAGCCGCGGGTGCTCACCTGGCCAAAGCGGCGGCCGATCCAGGCGAGGAGGCCCAGCAGGCGCTCGTCAGCGGCCCGGATGCGGTTGATCTGGAAGAGTTCTTCGAGGTTTTGAATCTGCCTCAGCAGCAACTGCTGGATGTCGGCGGCTCCGGGGCTGAACTGTTCCACCACCACGGTGGTGAGGCATTGGATTTCTACCGGGTGTAGGGCGGAGTAGGTCGAGGTGATCCAATCACCGGGTCCCCATACCCCCAGGGTGATGGTGTCCCCATCGTCGTCCCAGGTGGCAGTGCGGATATAGCCCTCCTGAATGCGCCAATTCAGCTGTTCGGGCAGAACGTCATTGGGCAGGAGCGTGAGGCGGAGCGGCGGATGGGCAAGGGAAGGGGCGTGGGCAAAAGTCATGGCGAGAAGACAAAAGAATGGTCATGGCGTTGGGCGAGGCCGGCATCGAACCGGCCAGGAGCATTCGGCGACAACAACCCATCGGCTTCTCCCGGGGATCGGCGAACCATAGCACGATTTCCCACTCGGGCTAGTGGCCTTTGGTTGGGGGAGTCAGATGAAGTACATCGTTTGGGCCTGCAGCAGGCCATCGCGGCGATCGAGGAGGTCCTGCAGGCTTGTGGATTGCACCAGCTTCAAGCGGGCCTGCTCCAGCTGGCTGGCAAGGGACTCCAAGACCTGATATTCCGGCGTTTCGGGGACGCCATCCCGGCTTCCCGGATCCCCTTCTAGGCACTGCACCACATCGGCCACCGCCACTTCGGCCGGCGGCCGCAGCAGCTGATAGCCCCCGCGCGGGCCGCGGATACTGCGCAGGATGCCGCCCCGGCGCAGGCTGGTGAGCATCTGTTCCAGGTAGCGATCCGGAATCCCCTGGCGCAGGGCGATCTCGGCCACCTGCAGCACGCCACCACTGGAATAGATGCTGGCCAGCTCGATGAGGGCCACCAGTCCGTACTCCGTCTTGGAACTGAAGGCCACGGCGAAGCAGACCGGTTGGGGATGGTCGGATTGTGGCAGCAAGGCTCCTACCTCGGAAAGGCCCGAAAGCCTGGACCTGGCCCGCCCTAGGAAGGTGTGGCACGGCATACCAGGAGCACCTCCGACCATCTGCTTTAATTCCCCATGTCATGCATCGGCTTTAAGTGGTTTCCCTGTCTTTCCCCCTGTCCCGCCGCCTGGGTTCCGGTCTTGCCGGCACGGCCTTCGCATCGCTCAGCCTGGGTGCATTAGCCAGTCCCGTTGCCTTTGCAGCTGATACGAAGCGACCAGCTGCTGCCCCCCAGTCGATCCTTCTGGTCAGCTATGCCGTGACCAAAGCGGCCTATGACAAGATCATTCCCCAGTTCGAAGCCGACTGGAAAAAGAAGACCGGCCAGAGCGTTACGGTCAAAACCAGCTACGGCGGTTCTGGCTCCCAGACCCGGGCCGTCATTGATGGTTTGGCGGCCGATGTGGTCGGCTTGGCCCTTAGTGGCGATGTGCTCAAGGTGCAGGAGGCTGGCCTGATTCAGCCCGGCTGGGAGCGGGAGAACCCCAGCAACTCGATCATCACCAATTCGGTGGTGGCGTTCTTCGTGCGCCCTGGCAACCCCAAGCGCATTACCACCTGGAAAGACCTGGACAACAAGGACGTTGACGTGATCACGGCCAACCCCAAGACATCCGGTGGTGCCCGCTGGAACTTCTTGGCGCTCTATGGCTCAGTCACCCAGGAGGGGGGCAGTGAGGACGCTGCCCGTAAATACGTCACAACTGTTTATAAAAATGTCGATGTGCTGCCAAAGGATGCCCGGGAAGCCACTGACACGTTCGTCAAGCGGTACAAGGGCGATGTGCTGCTGAACTATGAAAATGAGGCGATCCTGGCCCGTAAAACTGGCGAGTGGACCGTACCCTATAAGCTACCCACTCCCAACATCTTGATCGAAGGTCCGATTGCAGTGGTCGACAAAAATGTCGACAAGCACGGCACCCGCAAGGTGGCTGAAGCCTTCGCCAAGTTCCTTTACACTCCTTTCGCTCAGAAGGCCTTTGTGGCCAATGGCTTCCGCCCGGTGACAGCGGAGGGCAAGGCCTTTGCTAAGGGCAAATTCCAACAGGTGAAAACCTTCACAGTGGCCGACTTTGGCGGCTGGGCCACGGTCAATAAGAAATTCTTTGGCAAGGCCGGCCTCTGGGATCAAATCTTCGCCAAGAGCCGCTGATCTGGGCCCTGGCCAGGCCCCGAGGGGCCCTGACCAAGACTTAAAACACCAATTCTCTTGCCCCGGCCCAGCGGTCGGGGCTTTTTAGTAGACGAGCCCGGCTTGGGTCTGGGGGTTGTACTTCAGCCTGTTTTACCGAGCTGCTGGCTGTAAAGTGAGAAAACAAGCCCTGCCCTGCCAACCCTTCTCGCCGCGTTGATCTGATCGGGCCAGATCACCTCTCAATTGCAAGCATGTGTGAATTGCTGGCCCTCAGCGCCAATACCCCCACCGACATGACCTTTTCCTTCCGCGGCCTGGCCCGCCGTGGAGGAGCCACCGGTGAACACGGCGACGGTTGGGGACTGGCAACGTTTGATCCCGCTGGCCAGGGAGTGACGATCTATCGGGAAGAGACTCCCGCGGCCTTTTCGAAAGTGGCAGCCGAAGTGGCCGATCTGGCCCTGAAGGCCCATTGTTCGATCGCCCACATTCGCAAGGCCACCCAGGGGGTGATTGCCATTGAGAATTGCCATCCCTTCCATCGCCAATGGCAGGGCCAGGAATGGGTGTTTGCCCATAATGGCGACATCAAGGGCCAGCTCGATCCTGCTGGCCCGTTTCAGCCCTACGGCAGTACCGATAGTGAGGCCGCCTTTTGCTGGATTCTCAATGGGCTCGATCGTGATCGCATCGATCCCTCCAATCCCAAGGCCCTGTTTGAGGCTCTGCTGGTTAAGGCAAACCAGTTGGCGGCGATGGGCATCTTCAATTGCTTGATTAGTAATGGCTCCTGGCTGTTCGCCTATGCCACCACAAAATTGCATCGCCTCACCCGCCGGGCCCCCTTCACCACCGCAACGCTTGCCGATGAGGATCTCACCGTGGATTTCTCCCAGGTCACCACGGATCGCGATGTGGTCACGATTATTAGTACCGAACCGCTGACGACGAATGAAAGCTGGCTTGCCATGGTGCCAGGCGAAGCTCTGCTGCTCCAGGTTGGTGAACTCCTGGCCCACCACACACCCTGAGCGGTTGGCTTGTGCTTCCCTTGTCTAAGGCAGCGGCTGGGCTTGACGGAGTAATTTGAAATGACCGATTTGAAGCCTTGTACCTGCACCTAAACAGTAATCCATCCTGGTCTTTACTGCGAATTTATGAGTACGCACCTGCTAGTTCTTACTGCTTGCAAGTGAATTGCAAGTCAACGATTATCGGCAAACGGCCTGCTCTATGGTCGCCAGTCTTCGCATTAATGGTTTGTTGTTAAAGGTTTCTGTCTATTGAGAAGGTCCTGCACCTCCTCTGTCCCAGATCGATGGGTCTTCCTCCCAAAGCCTTTGCTGTCTTGTCTCAACCAGCTCGATGTGCTGCCGGTGCATCTAATCGGAGGCGTTGGCAGCGTTGCCATCACGCCCATGGCTTTCCTTTCGTGGAGATTGGTCGTTGGAAGCAAGTAAATCCTGCTGCAGGTTGCGGTAGATCGGGCTTAAATGTGAACTTAATGCCAATTAATCGCTGGAATCAATAACTTAGAAGGGCGATCCATTGTCGGACCATGAAACGTTCCATTGTTCCTGCCTTGCTGCTTCTTGGAGCAAGTGTTGCTGGCATCTTCCTTTCCCTTCCTGCGGCCCAGTCCGCCGAGCGGCCGATCCGTTGGAACACCGGCGGGGCCGTTTGGTCGACCCATCAGCAGCCGATCACCACATTCTTGGCCACAGGGGAGATTACCGATCGGGGCTTGCTCGATGGCATCCATCTCTCCGGTTGGACAGCCGATGAAATTCGAGCTGGCATGAATAAGCCCTATAGCGTCGATTTTCTTTCGGTTGCGAATTTCCTCTATTCGGCCCCTGGCGTTCAATTCCTCGACGAGCAAACCCGAAGCTATGTACCCTATTGGACCCTGAAGCAGGATGCCGTTGTGGCCCTGCGCTCAGCGATCATGGCGGACGCCCTTGACGGCTCGATCTCATCGGCAGGAATTTTGGCTGCCTTGCCTGTTGATTTTAGGCTTGCCGATACCGATAGCTTCGATGGCAAGCAAAATGTGTGCGATCGGGTTCGGGCTACCACGCCTGCCCAGTCCACATCCCTCTTGTCCTGGTATGTGTTCTTGCCGTCCTGCATCCAGGCTAGGCAAGTTGCCGTTGCCAGCCCAAGCCAGGCGCCCACTAGTGGTACGCCCCAAAGGCCTGTCAAGGGAATGTGGTAATGGCTGTTTGGTTAGGGTCTCTCCTCCCTATCCCTCAGTGTTGCTAACTGGGCTGGACCAAGGAGCTCAACCGAGGAGCTCAACCGATGGGTTCCATCGGCCTTAGTAGGGGGGAGGCTGATCCCAACGGACCAGCCAATCCCGCAGAAAGGCGGCCTTGCGATGGGCAGCGTGGGAATGCTGTCGCCATTGGAAGGTCGCTGCTGAACTGCGATGGACATGGACCCAACAGCTGGCGAACAGGCTTGCCAGCTCGGTCCCCTTACTGGGTTTGTGGATGCCCATGCCGTAGGTCCGTTGCAGCTTGCCGATGCCTAGGAGCACCAGGGGAATGCCGAATCACAGGGGACAACGATGGCCTCCTCCATTAATCAACAAACTGAGACCTATGTGTTAGTTGGATTGCCTAGTTGGGGATGTTGACGCAACTTTCGCCTAGGGTTGATCGCAGGATGACCCATCGTTGAAGTTCGATTGTTTGTCATGCATGGTTGAAGTCCCATCGGGGAGACCTTCCAGGCGTGCCAGCCGGCTGCCTAGACCCCAATCCCTGCCGTGAGTGGCAATGTCCAGGGATTCCGCGGCCTTCCCTGGCGGCGCCCCTAGCCAGGCGCCGTTAGGCTGGATGCATGCAGGTGGCTTGATGGCCTGCCCTCTGGGATTTAGCCGCTGACCTTCACCGACTTTCAGGCGCCGGGGACGGCGACTCGCCCACTGCGGCGCAGTGATTTTGAGCTTGAGGCCTATCGCAAGAGCGATAACCGCCGCGCTTTTCTTCAGGTGCTCACAACGCTGGCTCCCACGGCGGCTCTCTGGTGGTTGGTGCCCCAGGTGATGGCAGGCCCGCTGGCGATGCGTCTGTTGTTGGTGCCGATCCTGGCCCTGCTGGTGCTGTTTTCGTCGCGCAGCTTTTCGCTGATGCACGATTGTGGACATCGCTCCCTGTTTGCCAACCGTTGGTTGAATCAGGTTTTCGGCTTTCTGTTTGGGGTTGTCAACGGCATCCCCGAGCATCCCTGGTCAAGGGGCCACGCCTACCACCACAAACACAACGGCAACTGGGACCGCTATCGCGGCCCCTCGGCCCTGTTGAGCCTCGAGCAATACCGGTCCCTCTCCCCCTTCAATCAACGGATCTATGGCTTGAGCCGCCATCCCCTGATGTTGCTGCCAGGTGGCTTTTTCTACCTCGTGATTAAGCCGCGACTGGCCCTTCTCCAGGCGCTTGTCGATCTGGTTGGGTCCCTTTTCAAGGGTCCCAAGGCAACGCCAAGCCAGCGCTATCAACCCACGAAGGCAGAACTTGCCGATCTTGTTGCCAATAATGTATTAGTGATCGCCAGTTGGTGGGCCATGGGCCAGTGGCTTGGGGTGGGCCTGTTTTGGAGTTGCTACGCGATCGTGATGACCTTCTCAGCGGCCATCTTCATCTGCATCTTTTTCGTGCAGCACAACTATGAAGGCTCCTATGCCAGTGGCAATGAGGGCTGGAGCTATTTGCAGGGGGCCGTGGCGGGCAGCAGCAATTTGGAGTTGCCCTGGATTCTTAATTGGTTCTCCGCTGATATTGCCTTCCATAGTATCCACCACCTCTGTGAACGCATTCCCAACTACCGGCTGCGCCAATGCCACGAGCGCAATGCCCACCTGCTGAAAGGGGCCAAACGCCTGCGCTTGTCTGATATTCCGGGCTGCTTCCGTTTCATTCTCTGGGATTCCAAAGACCTGCGCCTGATTTCCCTGGCAGAAGCCGCAGGCTGAGCCTTGGAATAGCGCCTTGAGTTAGAGAATCTGGGCCAGGAATTGGCGGCTGCGATCGTGCTCGGGATGGTCAAAGAAGCGCTCTGGTGTGGCCTCTTCCACCACCTGGCCATCGGCCATCAGCACCACCCGGTCGGCCACCTGGCGGGCAAAGCCCACCTCATGGGTGACCACCACCATGGTCATGCCATCGGCCGCTAATCCCTGCATCACTTCGAGCACCTCCCGCACCATCTCCGGATCGAGGGAGCTGGTTGGTTCATCAAACAGCAGGATGCGCGGCTCCATGCAGAGCGAGCGGGCGATCGCCACCCGTTGCTGTTGGCCGCCTGAGAGTTGGCCCGGAAACTTATCGGCCTGCTCGCCAATGCCAACCCGTTCCAACAGGGCCATGGCTTGCTTGTGCACCACCTCTTTGGGGCGTTTGCGCACCAGCACCGGCGCCAGGGTGAGGTTGTCGAGCACCGAGAGATGGGGGAACAGGTTGAACTGTTGGAACACCATCCCGACCTCACGCCGGATCGCATCGATTTGGCGCAGGTCGTCATTGAGGGCGATGCCATCCACCGTGATCGAGCCTTTTTGAAACTCCTCCAGTCCATTGAAGGTGCGGATGAAGGTGCTCTTGCCCGAGCCCGATGGGCCCATGATCACCACCACCTCCCCCCGTTGCACCGTGAGGTCTACGCCCCGCAGGGCACGGAAGCCATTGGGATACCACTTCTCGACCCCCCGGGCCTCAATCATGGCGGGACTAGTTGGGACCATTGCTGCGGCAGTCATGGGCTCTGGAAGAAGGTCGTTTGGGCTGGGGCTGGGGTGGGTTTCGTCGTGATTTTGGCGTTAAATCCGGTTCCCACTAGCGGCCCAGGCTGGGTGGGTTGAGGCGCCGTTCCAGGGCCCGGCTGCCCAGGCCCAGGGCCGCGCAGCAACACCAGAACAGCACCGCCAAGGTGAGGTAAACCTCGGCGTTCTTACCTAGAAAGAGCGGGTTCGCCATCACGCTCCTGGCCGTGCCGAGAAGATCCAGCAAGCCGATTAGGGAGAGCAAGGTGGTGTCCTGCAGCAGCGAGATGAATTGCCCGACCGTGGCAGGAAGGGCAATCCGTAAGGCCTGGGGCAAGATCACCCTGCTCAGGGCTTGGGGCAGGTTCAGGCCAAGGGAGCGGGCCGCCTCCAGTTGGCCCCGGGGCACGGCCGCCAGGCCAGCGCGCACCGCCTCCGCCAGGTAGGCGGCCGAAAAGAAGGTGAGGATCCAGGCCGCCCGCCAGATCCGATCGGGAGCCAGGCCCCCGGGCAAGAGGAAGCCAAGGATGTTTTGGCCCAGGAAGAGCAGGGTGATCAGGGGTGCCCCCCGGATGAACTCGATGTAAACAATCGAGCCCCAGCGCAGCAGGGGGAGGGAGCTGCGTCGCCCCAGGGCCAGCAACACACCCAAGGGTGCGCTCAGCAGGATGGCAAAGCTGGCTTCGATCAGGGTGAGCAGCAGCCCCCCCCATTCGTTAGCGCCAACGGTCACCAGCCCCAGGCCGCCGCCAATCAGCACCATGCCGACCAGATAGAGCAGGGGCCAGAGCAGGGGGAGGCCCAGGGTTGCCACCTTGCCCAGCCGACTGGCATAACGACCCGCCAGCCAGCGCAGCGCCAGCAGCAGGGCCGTGAGGGCCCACCAGCGGGCCTGGATTGCCAGGGCCAGCCCCAGGGCCGCCGGTGCCCAACCGCAGAGTGCCACCAGCACAAACGCGGCAATCCGATCATTCCGGGGCCATAGCGCCGTGATCGGCCGGTCCCGCTGGGGTAGGCCCCGCAGTGCCCCCCAGCTCAGCCCCGTGGCAGCGGCGAGCAGGGCCACCAGCACCCACAGGCGCCACTGCTGCTCGATTGGGTAACGGCCCACCGCAAACAGGGTGCTGTTGGCCTGGATCACGGCCCACTGGGCTTGACCAACAGCCCAATGAATGAAGCGGTAGCCGGCCGCCCCCACCCCCGTGATGAGCAGCACACTGACCAGCCCATCGATCGGGTTGGCAAACAGTTCCTTGCGCAGGCTTGGGCGCACAACGCGTGGCATCGAATCCATCTCAGCGCTCCTTGATCTGAACCAGCCGGTTCAGGCCATTCATCACCAGGGAGATCGCCAAATCGATGGCCAGGTAGGCCGCCAGCAGAATCACGATCACCTCAATCGCCCGGCCGGTTTGGTTGAGGCTGGTTTCGGCCACTGAATAGAGATCGGTGTAGCCGCAGGCCACCGCCAGCGACGAGTTCTTGGCTAGGGAGATGTACTGGGTGTTGAGCCCCGGCACGATCACCCGAAGGGCCTGGGGAATGATGATGCGCCGCAGGCTCAGCAGGGGCCCCAGCCCCAGGGAAGTGGCCGCCTCCCACTGCCCCTTGGGCACGGAGGCGATGCCACCGCGCACCACCTCGGCGATGAAGGCGCCGGTGTACACCACTAGACCCGTGAGTAGGGCACCGAATTCGGGTGTGAACCGCAGGGGTGCCTGCCAGACGCCATCCACCAGGCTCGGGCCGCTCCAATGGAGCCCCCCTTCAAAGCCGGGCAAAAACAGGCCCGATTTGGCCAGCACAATCCCCGGCAGCTGGATTGCCGCCTCCCCATTTGGCAGGGCCAAAAACACCACGAAATACCAGAACACCAACTGCAGCAACAGCGGGATGTTGCGAATCACCTCCACATAGATCCGCGCTAACCGTTTGACCAGGCCATTGCTACTGAAGGAGGCACTCCCCACCAGGGTGCCCAGCAGGGTGGCCCCCACCAAGCCCAGGCTCACCACCCGCAGGGTGTTGACCAGGCCAGCCAGCAGGCCGCGCCAGTAGGGCTCTGAGGCGTTGAAGGGCAGCAGGGATTCGGCGATGTCAAAGCTGGCCGGTTGGCCGAGCCAGCGCCAACTGAGCAACAATCCGGCCGCGCTCAGGTTGCGCACCAGGTTGCCCAGCAAAAAGGCAATCACCACGAGAAGCCCTAGGCCCACGGCCCCCTGGACCAGCCAGGGCACCAGGCGCCGGTTTTGCCACCAGGGGGTCCTGGCGCTCAGGCGGTCAGCCATTAGCGGAAGGGCGGCGAATAGATCAGACCGCCCTGGCTCCACTGGCGGTTGAGGCCCCGGTCCAGCTTCAGCTTGGATCCGGGTCCCACGTTGCGATCAAAGATTTCGCCGTAGTTGCCCACGGCGGCAATGGCCTTGACGACAAAGTCAGCCGGCAAGCCCAGGGTTTTGCCGAAGTCCCCTTCCACCCCGAGGAAACGGCGCAGGTCGGCCTGGTTGGGGTTGGCCTTGGCCTGGGCCAGTTTGGCGGCCACATTGGCCTTGGTGATGCCCAGTTCCTCGGCCTGCATCAGGGCGTAAACGCTCCAGCGCACCGCATCGGACCACACCGGATCGGCGTTGGTGGTGGCGGGGGTGAGGGGCTCCTTACTGAGCACTTCGTTCAGCAGCAGGTGGGCGGACGGGTCGGGGAAGCTGGTGCGTTTGGCGGCCAGCTGGGAACGGTCGCTGGTTACGGCCAGGCAGCGGCCCTGCAGGTAGGCGGCGTAGGTCTGGTCGCCGGTTTGGAACTTGAGTGGGGTGTAGGTGGCCTTGAGCTCCCGCATGCGGTCGGCCAGGTTGAGCTCGGTGGTGGTGCCGCTCTCGACGCAGATCGGCTTGCCCGCCAGCTCTTTGAGGCTCTTGACGCCACTGCCGGCGGCCACCATCACCCCCTGGCCGTCATAGAAGGTGGTGGGGGAAAAGCTGAGGCCGTTACCGCCGGCGGCATCGCGGGTAAGGGTTTCGGTGGTGTTGCGCGAGAGCAGGTCCACCTCGCCGCTGGCCAGGGCGGCAAAGCGCTCACTGGAGTTGAGGTCGCGGTAATCCACCTTGCTGGGATCGCCCAGCAGGCTGGCGGCCACCGCCTTGCAAACATCCACGTCCAAACCGCTGTAAGCCCCATCGGAGCCCAAGAAGCTGAAGCCGGGCAGCTTGCCGTCGACGCCGCAGATCAGCTTGCCCCGGCCCTTGATGAGGTCGAGCTTCTGGCTTTGCAGGCCACCACTCTCGGAGGCGCAGCTGGCCAGGACCAGGGCCAGCCCCAGGGTGCTGGCGAGCGAGAGTTTGGGAAGCAGCTTGCGAAGGAACGGCATTGACCCGATCGAGGTTGGCCGCACTTTGCCAGTAATCCGCCCGCCAGGCCCGTGGCAGTTGCCACGAAACGGCTGACTGGTCGCTGGTGGCTGGACTTCAGCCCAAAAGGGCCTGCCGCACTTGTTCGGCGGCCATGCCCGCCACCTGGATCCATTTGCTGCGACTGGTCAGGCCCCGCACCAGGGTGACGTCCCTTTGGGGCACGCCCAATTTGTGGGCGACGAACTTGATCAGGGCCCCATTGGCCTCGCCATCGACGGGGGGCGCTTTTAGCCGGATCAGGATCGCTCCCTGGCGCTCTCCGGACACTCCATCGGTGCTGCTGCGGGGCTGGACCCGGATCGCCACGGCCTTGCCAGCCGCCGCTTCTAGGGTCATGGCAGGTTCGAGCGGGAGTGCCGCACGATGGCCCATCCAGTCCCGGCCCACCAGCCCCTCCCCCCTCCCTCGGACGCCAGCCCAGGCTCCCCTGCCAGCCCTGGTCAGCGCCTGCAACTGCGGCGTCCCGACGATTGGCATGTGCATCTGCGCGATGGGGCCATGCTCCAGGCGGTCGTCGGCGCCACGGCCCGCCAGTTCGCCCGGGCGATTGTGATGCCCAATCTCACCCCCGCGGTGACCACCGTGGCGGCGGCTTCCGCCTATCGGCAACGGATTCTCTCGGCCCTGGATCCCGAGGCCGCGGTGACCTTCCAACCGTTGATGACGGCCTATCTCACCGAAACCCTGGATCCAGCCGAGCTAGTGCGGGGCCAGGCCGAGGGAGTTTTCACGGCCGCCAAGCTCTATCCCGCCGGCGCCACCACCAACTCGGCGGCGGGGGTGCGCGACCTGGCCGCCATTGCGCCGGTTCTTGAGACCATGGAGCGGATCGGCTTGCCCTTGCTGCTGCATGGTGAAGTCACCGATCCGGCGATCGATATTTTTGATCGCGAGGCCGTGTTTTTGGAGCGCCATTTGGTGCCCCTGCTGGCCCGGTATCCGGGGCTAAAAGTGGTGCTCGAACACATCACCACCGCCGAGGCAGCGGCGTTTGTGGCCGAGGCCGGCCCCCAGCTCGCTGCCACGATCACGCCCCACCACCTGCACATCAACCGCAATTCCCTGTTTGCTGGCGGCCTACGGCCCGATTTCTACTGCTTGCCGATCGCCAAGCGGGAACGTCATCGCCTCGCCCTGCGCCGGGCGGCCACCTCGGGCGACCCCAGCTTTTTCCTCGGCACCGATTCCGCCCCCCACCGGCGCGAGGCCAAGGAGGCCTCCTGCGGCTGCGCCGGCATCTACAACGCGCCCTACGCGATTGAAAGTTATGCGGCCGTTTTCGAGCAAGACGGAGCCCTAGGCAAGCTCGAAGGCTTTGCCAGTGAGCACGGCCCCCGCTTCTACGGCCTACCTCTCAATAGCGACGTGATCACCCTGGAGCGTCAGGACCCAGCCAGCGAGCAGGCCGAAACCGTGCCCCTGAGCCTGGAGCTCGGCAGAGACGGCGAATCGCTCCTGGCCCTGGTGCCCTTCCATGCGGGCGAGGCCTTGCCCTGGCGACTGCTGGCCTAGGGATGGCCGCCCAGCAGAGCCACCTGTTCTGGGTTCAAGCGACCCGCTTCCCTCAACACGGACGTGATCTGCTCAATCGATAGAACCGCCCTGGTGCGGTAGCCCGCATCGGCCAGTCGCTGGGCGGCAGCACCGCCATGGTCGATAAACACCACGACGTCTTTGACGCGCAGGCCGGAACTTTCCAACTTGCCAATCCCTTCCAGCACGCTACCGCCGGTGATCAGGATGTCGTCCACCACCAGGGCCGTTTCGCCCTCCTGGAAATCCCCCTCGATCAGGCGCCGGGCCCCATGGGCCTTCACCTCCTTGCGGGGGTAGATGAGGGGCTTGTGCAGCAGCAACGACAGCCCCGTGGCCGTGGGCAGGGAGCCATAGGGAATGCCGGCGATGCGATCAAAATTCAGATCCCCCAATAAGCTGCTGTAGGCATGGAGAACCCGGTGGAAAATATTGGGGCTGGAGATGATGCGCCGCAGGTCGATGTAGTAATTAAAGAGGGCACCTGAGGCCTGTACGTACTCGCCGAAAAGGAGGCAGCCGATATCAAATAAATCAACAACTAAGCTGTCGAGTTCATCGCTTCTTGCCTGCGGTAGCCAGAGGTCACAACGGTCTGCGGCGTGCTGGCGGCCGTTGATCACCCGGTCCCGCAGGGTCGTGATTTGGCCCTTGAGTTCGGCCACCCGCTCAGCGAGCCGATCCTCCATCAGCATGTTCTGGGGTACGGGCAGCAGCAGGCCATCGGCTGCTGTTCCCAGGCCTGCCTGGAGGAGGCTTTCCAGCCGTTCCTCTTCGCCCCAGAGGCTGCGCAGAATCAACACATGGTCCGGTGCCAGGTTGCGGACCCGCGATAGAACTTCGGGGTCACTGGTTCCCACCTCCAGCAGCAACTGCTCCGGGGTGGCCCAGAGGCGGCTCTCGGCCACGATCCGCAGATAAAGCGGATTGGCCTCATTGGGGTGGTGCTGGAGGATGCGGGAGGCGGGGCTAGAGCTGTGGCAACTGATCACCACTGCCCGGTCGGTGTGCAACAGAAACGGAGCCGCCAGGTCGTGGCCCGCCAGGGGTGAAAGCGACACGGCATCGACATTGAGTTCATCGAAGACGTAGTGGGCCAGGGCCGAGGCGGAATTGAGGTCGGCGTGTTTGGCATCCAGAATCAGGGGGATCTCGGGCGGCACGAGCTCCCGTACTTCCCGCAGCAGGTCAAGGCCCACGGCGCCCAGGGCCTGGTAAAAACCCAGGCTTGGCTTGAAGGCACAGACGTGGTCGGAGGTTTCCTCGATCACCGCCTTGATCCAGCGGCGCGACTGGGACAGAAACGAACCGGCGCTAGCGCCGCGATGGCGGTTCCAGCTCTGCAGCATCTCCGGATTGGGATCCAGCCCCGTGATCAGCAGCGACTGGCGACTGGCGATCGCTTCGGTGAGCTTGAGAAAGAAGGTCACGCGGTTGCTGGACCAGGCACCGGTGGCCAGGGCAAGGGTCCAGGCTGGCATGGACGCCGGCGAGAACACGCAAACTTGGGCCAGCAGGTTGGAACCATCCCCCTTTGGCCCTGTCAGTTTTGAACTTGTGGTTCAAGAACCTTGGCTTAGGGGCTCGTAGCAGCCCCTTGCCAGCCGGCTAGGTGGGACGCCCCACTGGAGCGGGCCAGGGCCCGGGCCGACGGCAGGGCCGGCTCCAATCGCTCGGAGCTAAAGGGGGGAAGGGTGCGGCTGCGGAGCCAGGCGCCCCAACGGAATTCATGGAAGGGGATCAGGGGGGCCGCTGCGATGACCCGCTCCCGCTTCAATTTCCAGACCAGGCTGCGGTAAGGATCGTCCTGGGTGTCGGTGAGCTTCTCCGGCAAGGCGTGGGGCGGGAAGGGGCCCAGGCCCCGGCCATCAAACAAATAGAGCCAGCCCCGTTGGTGCAGGGCTTCCAATACCTGCCGGGAATCCTTGAAAGGCAGATCCAGGGCCACATAGCCAAAGGCGGTGGCGCCGGGGTCCTGCTCCATCAGTCCCCGCAGCCGGTGGTGGCGATCAACCATCCAAAGGTCGCCGGCCTGGCTACGCACCAGGGGGGTGGGTTTCTGGCGCAAGTACTGCCGCCGTTCCTCGGGGCTGTCCTTGGCGAAATCGCTTTGGCGGCTACGGATCTCCGCCATGCCCACACACATCTGGGTGGGGCGCAGGTTTGAGAGGGCAACTTCCAGCAGCTGGCTGTCGCTCGGCGGTGGCGGCAGTGGCTGGAAGGGGGGGAGTCGCAGGGCCATCAAACGACCCTAGGGCGATTGCAGGCCTTGGTTTGTTCAGCCAGGGGCAGGTTGCAATCCATAGGGTTCGCTGGTGGCGGGCTTGGTGATGCCGAGCCGCTCGCGCCACTGTTCCACAGGCCAATCCCAGCCCTCTTCCCAGCGGGCCATCCATAGGGGTTGGGCACTGAAGCCGATCGAGTTGCCATGGGCAATCGCCCGGCCGATCAGCGCATAGCTCTTGGTTTTAAAGCGAAAACGACTCACCTGGGCGGCATTGTTCAACATCACGTAGGCGGGAAAGCCGATCTGGGTTGCGGTGATCGCCAGCACCCCGCTTTCCCCCTCCGGCGTGGTGCCAAACCCACTCACCACATGGTGGATGTCGTGGGTGGTGGCGATCCGTTGGGTCAGCCAGTGGGCATCACTGCGCAGCGGCCTCGGCCGGAAGAACTCCGGGTCATAGCCGCGCCTGAGCATCAGCTCGGCGTAGGAGTGCCCCAAGCTCCCCTTGGGCATGGACCCCAGAAACGCCATATCCGGTTGCAGGGGCGGATAGCGCCCATCGATCATGGCCGCACCACCGGCTTCCTCCCGGCAGCGGCGCAGGCACTCCGCCATCTGGGGTGAATCGATCAAGCTATCGACTAGATCGGCAACTGCCTTTAAATCGCCGCCACTGCGGGCCACTCCGGCCAGGGCCAGCAGTTCTTTGAGAGCTGATATCAGCCGATTAAGAAGGGCCACAAATCATTATTATTAGCAACAAGATCGTAGGTGTTTTCCCGTGAAAATAACGCCCCCCTAAGGGGATGGTTTGATTGGCCTAGCGGGTTTGCCCTGTTAGGGCCGTTCTCCTTAGAGGGCGCACGCCATTTCCCCCTCCGACGGGAGCCACGGTTGAGGCCACCGATCGCTGACAATCGGGTTATCTGCTTGGGCTCGCCCGATTGTCCATCCCAGCCCTGGTTGCCAGCGCCAGCTTGGTCCCAGCCCTCCACTCTCCTGGAGTCCTAACCACCGCCCTGGTCACCAAGTCGTCGCTGTTTGGCATCGGGATTGCCTTTAGCCCCCTGCACATCGCCGTGGTGGCCTTGTTGCTGCTGGGCAAGGCCCCCCTACAGCGGGCCATGGCCTATGTGGGCGGTTGGGCCCTGGCCAATGCCCTGGCGATCGTGGTGCTCACCCTGCTGGGCGAGACCTTTTCGATCAGCCTCAACCATGGCGAACGGGAACAGGTGCTCATCGACCTGCTCGGAGCCGGTGCCCTGGTGGGCCTGGGGCTCTACCAACTCACTCCCCAGGCCAACATCGGCGAGGAGGGCATGGCCCTGCGCCTCATGAACCAGCTGCCCGACTTCAACACCCTCACCCTGGTGTTGATTGGAGCCTCCAGTGCCCTGCTAACACCGGAAAACCTGGTGTTTTATCTCAAGGAAGCGGGGTTGCTGCTGATCAACGAACCCGGTCTCAAGGCCGATGCCGAAATCACTGGCCTGTTCACCTTGGTGGCCAGTTCCCTGCTGCTGCTCCCGCCCCTGGCCTGGTTGGTCAGCCGGGGCGCTATCCGGGAACCGATTGCCCGCCTGGAAGATTGGTTGCAACACAAGGCCGAATGGCTTGTGGGCGTTTTGGCCCTCGTGTTGGGGGCTTACCTGCTCTACGAGGGTTTGCACGGCCTCGACTTGATGCGGGCGGTTTAAGCCCCATGGTCTAGGCCGGGGGGGCTGTCCTGGCGGCCTGGGGGGGCCTCCAGATAGGCCAGTCCTGCCCCCAGGGCCAGGAGCGCGACCAGGCCCCACCAGCCAGGAGAAAGCTTGGCCAGGGATCGATTGGGCTGGTTCCTGGTCCGCTGCTGGGGCCTGGACCTGCGACCCTGGCCACCCCGACCCACCAGGGGCGAACCGCAACGGCCGCAAACCATGCGGCCGGCCAGGCTGCGGTCGGCGCGCACGGACCAGCTGCCGCAATTGGGACAGGCCATGGACTAAGGGGATTCGGATGCGCCTGGGGCGCCAGCGGATCGAAATCGTATCGGCAGGATCGGGCCCCCGAACCAGCCTGATCTTTAAGGCCAGGCCACCAGGGTCACGGGCTCGTACTTGGCGAACACCACACGCCAGCCCCGCTGCGCCAGGGCCTGGAGCCCGGCCTGGAACACCTCGGTGTTGCCGTCGGCCAGCCAGCGGGCCTTGAGCACAGGCAGCTGCGCACTCATGTCAGCCAGGGGGATCTCCAGCAGCAGCAGGCTGGTTTCCCCGGAGGCCCGCTGGAGGGGGCCTTCATCACTGCGTTGCCATAGGCGCAGGAGCAATTCCAGGGCCAAGCTGAGGCCCTCCTGACCTGGATCGCCATGGTGGGCAGCGGCGTCGCTTTGGGAGCGCCCAGCGATCGGCAGGCTGCGCTTGCCGTTGAACTCCACTAGGGCCAGGGCAACCAGGTAGGGGGCATCAGCCACGGCAAGAACCCAACGGCCCTCCACCATGCCCCACGGTCAGAACTGAATCCCCGTGATTAGGAGAATGGGCCCTGTTGGGGGGGGATGGCTCAGGACCGTTGCTGGTCTGGCCGCTCCTCGGGCACGATTGCTCCGGCCACCGGGCAGACCTGCAGGCAGATGCCGCAATCGATGCAGGTGTCGAAATCGATCCAGTAGAAGGGGGTGCCTTTGCTGTTGGCGCCGCTGCCAGGGTTGATGCAGGCCACCGGGCAGGCATCGACGCAATCGGCCACACCCTCGCAGACGTCGGTGAGGATTGTGTGGGCCATGGGCTGCTCGAAGCGACCGTGATCCTAGGCAGGGGCTCAGGCAATCCAAAGGGTCGAGCTGCACCCCCGGCGGATGGCCTGTTGTTCGGCCTCGGCGGCTGAAGGGCAGGGGCTACTCAGCAGTTCGGCCGCTTGCCCTTGGTGATGGAGGGTTTCGAGCTGGTCGAGGGCCTGGGGCAGTTGGTTGGGTTGGCCATAGGCCACCAGGATCGGACCCTGGTCGGGGCCATTCGCCGATCCAGAGCGGGCCGTGGCCTCGAGCAGGTCGCGGGTGGGCTCCACGGCGAAGCTGAAGCCCATCCCCGCGGCCGAGGCCTGGCCTTCTTGCCCGCAGAAGCGACCCACCAGGGCGTCGTAGCGGCCGCCGCTGGCAATCTCCACGGGGGCCGTGTCCGTTCCGCGGCAGACGACCTTGAGCACTAGGCCGTCATAGAGGGCGAAATGGGGTTGGAAGCTGGGATCAAAGCTGAGGCTCACCCCCTGGGCTGCGGCCGTAGGTGCCAGGGTGGCCAGGGTGGTGGCCAGGTTCTCAAGGAGGGCACAGGGCCCGAGCAGTTGCTCCAGTTGGTAGAGCACCGCTGCCGGCTCGCCCCGTAGCCGCAGGAGCCGTTGCAAGCCCTGGCGTTGGGCTTCCGGCAGGGGCAGGGCGGCAATCGCCAGCAAATCAAAGCCCGTTAGGGCCTGCCGGGCGGCCGTGCGTTGGTCGGCGGGCACCTGCTCCAGTAGGGCCGCCAACACGCCGTGGTGACCGAGCAGGAGCTGGGTGTGGTGCTCCGGACCCAAGCCCAGGCTGCGCAGGCAGGCGAGCAACAGCCGGAGGAGTTCGCTGTCATCGGCGGCGCTGGCGCCTCCGAGCAATTCCACGCCGCTTTGCAACTCTTCGACGATCTGCTGACCGCCGCTGGTGCTGCCCCCGTCGGCCTGCCGGCTGCGGTAGATCGGGCCGGTGTACCAAAGACGCAGGGGGCGGCTGCGGCCCGCCATGCGGGTGCCGGCCGCCCGGGCAATTGAGGCTGTCATCTCGGGCCTGAGGCCTAAGGCCTCTTCCGTGGCGAGCCGCACCAGTTCACGGCCATCGATGCCGCCGCCAGCCTGGAGGGTTTCCAGCCGTTCGATGGTCGGGGGCGCCACCTCCTCGTAGCCCCACAGGCGATAGATCTTGGCCAGTTGGCTGACCAGGGTGCGATTGCCATCCACCTGTTGGGGATTGAGGTCCCTGGCGCCGGCGGCGGGTTGCAGGGCCATGGGACTGGGGTCAGCGGCGATCTGTTGCGGATCCTATGGAGCCGGGGTCAGCGCCCCAGGCTCACCCCTCCAGGCTCAACCCTCCAGGCTGAACCCCGACAAAGCAAAGATCAGGCGCCGCCCTGATCGAGCTCCGGGGCCCCATAGCTGGCCCCGGCCAGGGGCGAACAGGCCGCTAGCCCTTCGATCAGGGGCTCCCGCAGGCCTGGGGAGCAGGCGATCAAACGCCCTTCGGCCAGATCGATCGGTCCGCCGTCGTAGGCACACACCACTCCTCCCGCCTGCTCCACCAGCACCACCCCGGCGGCCAGGTCCCAGGGGGAGAGGCCCCGCTCCCAGTAGCCATCGAGCCGGCCGGCGGCCACGAAGGCCAGATCCACCGCCGCTGCCCCCGGCCGGCGCACACCGCGGCTGCGGTGGGTGAAGTAGGCGAATTCGGCGTAGTTGTTGTCTAGTCGCGTGTGGCGGTCGTAGGCGAAGCCCGTCACGAGCAAGGAGGAGCCCAGGTCCTGACAGTCACTCACCCGGATCGGCTGGTCGTTGCACCAGGCGCCTAGGCCTGGCGCAGCCCAGAAGTGTTGCTGCAGGGCCGGCACGGCCAGGGCACCGAGCAGGGGCCGGCCCTGCCAGGTGAGACCAATCGAGGTGGCAAAGAAGGGAAAGCCGTGGGCGAAGTTGGTGGTGCCATCGAGGGGGTCAACGCACCAGGCCAGGTCCGATTGGCCCTCCTGCCAGCCACTTTCTTCGGCTAACACCCCGAATTCGGGCGTGTGGCGATGCAAGACCGCCAGCACGGCTGCCTCAGCCGCCTCATCCGCTTCGGTGACCAAATCGCCGGCGCGCCCCTTTTCGCGGATGCGCTCGAGGTGGCCGAAGTGCTGCATGAGCTGTTCGGCGCCCGCGCTGGCGGCCTCCCTGGCAACGGCCACCAGCCGTTGCAGCTCGGCAGGCTCCAGGCCCGAGTCCCTCAAGCTGAGGTCGGAGCTGCGGTTGGGCTGGCTCATTCGTCGTCGAGGGGCAGGCCGGGACGCACCTTGCCACGGCCAAAGAACCGGCCGAACTGCAGGTCGTACACCTCGTCTTCATCCTGGGTTTCCACCTCCAGGGGCCCGAGGGCGCGGGCGACGCAGAGCAGGCCGTAACCCTGGCCGCGAACGTCCTTGGAGAGCCCCAGGGATTCACGCTGGTCGATCTCGCCGGCCAGCACGCGCACGGCACAGGCGGTGCAGCAGCCATTGCGGCAACTGAAGGGCAAGGGCTGGCCCTGGGCTTCAAAGCTGCGCAGGATGTAGTCGCCTTCGGGCACGTCCAGGCGGATGGTGCGCTGCTCCTGGCGCCAGTGCACCGTGATTGGGAAAGACTGCGCCATCAGGGGCCCTGGAGGGTGACTGCTACATTCTCCCAGTTGCCCCACTTGCCCCGAACTTAGGGAGAGGTGGCCGAGTGGTCGAAGGCGCAGCATTGGAAATGCTGTATAGGGGCAACTCTATCGAGGGTTCGAATCCCTCCCTCTCCGTTGAAAACCGGCTTACGCCGGTTTTTTTATGCCTTTTTTATCGCTACTGGCTTAAGCCCCAAAGCCTGAACTTGCCCAGCCGGTTAGCAGGACGGCCGTTTTGGCTGGGACCAGGGCTTGCGGGCCGTTAGTTTGGGCATTCCATGCGCGGATCCATGGGGCGGATCGTTGGCATCGACTTGGGCACCACCAACTCCGTGGTGGCGGTGCTGGAGGGCGGCCGTCCCCAGGTGATCGCTAGTGCCGAGGGGGGACGTACCACGCCCTCGGTGCTCGGCTTTAACCGGGACCAGGAATTGCTAGTGGGCCAACTGGCCCGCCGCCAGTTGGTGCTCAACCCCCGCAATACCTTTGCCAACCTCAAGCGCTACGTCGGCCGGCGTTGGGATGAACTGGAAGAGGGCAGCCTGGCGGTGCCCTACACGATCCGGGCCAACGACCAGGGCAACGTCCGGGTGGTCTGCCCGGCCACGGAACGGGAATACGCCCCCGAGGAGTTGGTGGCCAGCCTGCTGCGCAAGTTGGTTGATGACGCGGCCACCTACCTCGGGGAGCCGGTGGAGGCGGCGGTGATCACCGTTCCGGCCTATTTCAACGACGCCCAGCGCCAGGCCACCCGCGATGCCGGGCGCCTGGCTGGCATCAGCGTTGAACGCATCCTCAACGAACCCACTGCCGCTGCCCTGGCCTACGGCTTCGATCGCAGTGCCGTCAAACGGGTGCTGGTGTTCGACCTGGGTGGCGGCACCTTCGATGTGTCGGTGTTGCGGATCGCCAATGGCGTCTTTGACGTCAAGGCCACCAGCGGTGACACCCAACTGGGCGGCAACGATTGGGATCGGCGCATCGTCGATTGGTTGGCCGATGCCTTCCTGGCCCAACACCAGATCGACCTGCGCCGCGACCGCCAGGCCCTGCAGCGCCTCACCGAGGCGGCCGAAAAGGCCAAGCAGGAACTTTCCGGTGTGCAAAGCACGCCCATTTCCCTTCCTTTCATTGCCACCGCGGAAGCCGGGCCCCTCCACATCGAAACCACCCTGGAGCGCCGCACCTTTGAAGGTCTCTGCGGCGACCTGCTCGATCGGTTGCTGCGGCCCGTGCAGCGAGCCCTGCGCGATTCCGGCCTGGCCGCTGAAGACATCGATGATGTGGTGCTCGTGGGTGGCAGCACCCGCATGCCGATGGTGCAGGCCATGGTGCGCACCCTGGTGCCCCTGGAGCCCTGCCAGTCGGTCAATCCCGATGAAGTCGTGGCAATCGGAGCCGCCGTGCAGGCCGGCATCCTCACCGGCGAATTGCGCGACCTGATGCTCAATGACGTCAGCCCCCTCTCCCTGGGTCTGGAGACGATCGGCGGGGTGATGAAGGTGCTGATTGCCCGTAATACGCCGATCCCGGTGCGCAAATCCGATGTGTTCTCCACCTCGGAAGCCAATCAAAACTCGGTGGAAATCCATGTGCTCCAGGGGGAGCGCCAGATGGCCAGCGACAACAAGTCCCTGGGCCGTTTCCGCCTGTCCGGCATTCCACCGGCGCCCCGGGGCGTGCCCCAGGTGCAGGTGTCCTTTGACATCGACGCCAACGGCCTGTTGCAGGTGTCCGCCACCGACCGCACTACGGGCCGCCAACAGAGCGTCAGCATCCAGGGGGGCTCCAACCTCAGCGAAGAGGAGGTGCAGCGCCTGCTGGCCGAGGCCGAGCAGAAGGCCACGGAAGATCGGCGCAAACGCAGTGAGATCGACCGCCGCAACCGCGCCCAAACCCTGGTGGCCCAGGCGGAGCGGCGCCTGCGGGATGCCGCCCTGGAACTGGGTCCCTACGGGGCCGATCGCCAGCAACGGGCTGTGGAGCAGGCGCTGCGCCAGGTGCAGGACCTGCTCGCCGCTGGCGACCTGGCCGAGCTGGAGGTGGCCGTGAGTGAGCTACAAGAGGCCCTCTATGGCCTTAATCGCCGGCTCACCAGCGAGCGGCGTAGTGAGGCGGGCGGTCCCCTCCAGGGCCTCAAGAACACCCTGGGCTCCCTCAAGGATGAGCTGTTCGCCGACGACGAATGGGATGACTGGGACCGGGGCGGTAGCCGCCGCGGCCTTCAGGATCCCTGGCGCGATGGCCTGTCCCGCCAGGGATCCTGGGACCAGCCCAGTTGGGGCGGCAATGGCGCCAGCGGGGGCTCCGGCGATGGGAACTCTGGCTATGGACCCTCCAGGGCCGATGCCCGCGATCGCTACGAGTCCAGGGCGGACTGGAACCAGGATCGGGACCAGTTCCGGGATCGGGACCAGTATCGGGATCGCGCCTTTGATCGTGCGGACGATCGCGGTGGCGATCGTTTCGGGAATCGGCCTGGGGATTGGTCCCAAGAGCGCGGGGACCAACGGCCAGTGGACCGTCCACCAGCCAGACCGTCCGCCCCCTATCCCGACCGGGATCTTGACCCCTATGCCGGTGAAGGCGGCGCCAATCCCTCCTATGGACCGCGTCGAGGTGGGCCGTTGACGGCCCGGCCCCGGCCGCCCCAGAACGATCCCTGGGCAGAGGACTGAGGACCGTGCTGGATACCCCGTCCCAGACCGCCGATCTCTGGGCCGTGCTGGGCCTGGAGCCCGGCGCCGATGCCGCGAGCTTGAAGCGGGCCTTCCGCCAGCAGGCCCGCCTCTGGCACCCGGACCTCAATGGCAACGACCCCGTGGCCGAGGAGCGCTTTAAGGCGGTGAATGCTGCCTACGCAATCCTCAGCGATCCCAGCAGGCGCCGGGCCTGGGAACGGGGCCAGGGGGGCAGCGAAAGCGCTCCCGTTGATCGCTTTGCCAGCGGTTTCCCCGACTTCGATGACTATCTCGATGTCCTGTTTGGCCGGCGCCAGGTCCAGTCCGACCCTGGAGCTGGGCTAGGGCAGAGCGAACCCGAGGCTGGGCCCGATGCCCAAGTAGCTGATTCCCCAGCCCAGGCCCCTCGACGGGGCTGGGGGGTGACCCCCTCTCCGCCACCGCCGGCGCCGGTGGTGGCCAGTGTGGATGCCGAAACGGTGGTGGAACTCACGCCGGACCAGGCCCTCAGCGGCGATCGCATTGAACTGGAACTGCCCGATGGCACGGTGCTGGAAACCTGGACGCCGCCCCTGGCTGGCGATGGCTGGCGCCTGCGCCTGGCCGGGGTGGTCGCCGGCGGCGGCGACCATTTTTTGCAACTGCGGGTGCGCACCGAGGAGGGCCTGCGCATCGATGGCCTGCGGGTGCTGTTTCAGCTCGATCTGGCCCCTGCCGATGCGGTGCTGGGCTGCCGGGTGGCGGTGCCAACCCTGGAGGGGCCGGTGCAACTGCGGGTGCCGGCTGGCTCCTCCAGTGGCCGCTTGTTGCGATTACGGGGTCGGGGGCTGGAATGGGGCCACCAGCGGGGTGACCAGCTGGTGGAGATCCGGGTCGTGGTGCCCGATGAGCTCACGGAGGCGGAAGAAGCTCTCTATCGGCGCCTGCAACAGCTCGCAAGCGAAGTCGAGGACTAGGGGAGGCTCGCTCGGGCTGGTGAGACACTGAGGCCAACGCCGCCAGACCTGCCTTCCATGCCCGTGCACGTGCTCCTCTTTGATGCGGGCAGCGACGCTGAAGGCATCCACTCCCTGGAGGTGAACGGCACCACCTTGGTGCTGCTGTTCCAAGACCCCGATGACGCCGAACGCTACGCCGGCCTGCTCGAAGCCCAGGATTTCCCGGTGCCGAGTGTCGAGGCGATAGATCGCGATGAGATCGAATTGTTTTGTTCCCAGGCCGGCTACCAGGCCCAATTCGTGCCGGCGGGCTTCCTACCCCAGTCCGCCGAAGACCGCCTGTTGATCGCGCCACCGGAGCGAAATATGGATGTTGCTAACTGGAAGGAGGAGCTCCAGGAGCAGGCGTTCGCCAGCTCCGCAGAGGCTGAGCCCGATGAACCAGGCGGCGCCAACACCGAGCTCGAAGCCTTCCGCCGCCGCCTGGAGGGCCTGCTGTGACAGGGTCAACCCTGCGGTTCCCAGGAGAGGACCGGGGCCATCTGGTCACCGAGCAGGCCAATCCCCTCAGCACCGAACTGGACCAGCTCGCCACCGCTGATCTTGTGCAGCTCTTCTGCGAGGAAGACCGCCGGCCCCAGGAGGCCGTGGCAGCAGCGGCCCCGGCCCTGGCATCAGCGATCGACGCCATTGCCGAACGTCTAGCGAAGGGCGGCCGGCTCTTCTACCTGGGGGCTGGCACCTCCGGCCGCCTGGGGGTGCTGGATGCGGCCGAATGTCCCCCCACGTTCTGTTCGCCACCTGAGTTGGTGCAGGGGGTGTTGGCTGGTGGGGCGGCGGCCCTGCTGCGCAGCTCCGAAGGTCTTGAAGATCTCGAAGAGGCCGGCCAGGCCGATCTCGAAGCCCGGGGCTTCAGCGCCGCCGATGTGCTCGTCGGCATCGCGGCCGGAGGCACCACCCCCTACGTCCATGGCGGCCTGGGCCACGCCCGCCGCCTGGGGGCCCTGGCGATTGCCTTGGCCTGCGTGCCCGCAGACCAGGTGCCCATGGTCGCCGACCTGGAGATTCGGCTGATCACCGGGCCCGAGCTGCTCACCGGTTCCACCCGACTTAAGGCAGGCACGGCCACCAAGATGGCCCTCAATATCCTGTCGACCGGCGTGATGGTGCGCCTGGGCAAGGTCTACGGCAACCGCATGGTGGATGTGGCGGTGACCAACAGCAAGTTGGAGGACCGGGCCCTGCGCATCCTGGCCGACCTGGCTGGTGTCGATCGGACCAGAGGGGCGGAACTGCTGGCCGAAACCGGAGGCTCGGTGAAGTTGGCCTTGTTGATGGCGAAGGCAGGCATCTCTGCTGCGGAGGCCCGGGCCAGCCTCAGCCACCAGCAGCAATCCCTACGGGCTGCCTTGCAGGAGCAGGGGGCGAGCTAACGGGCGGATGGGGTCGAACGGCGCCCCTCGTTCCGCCCTTTACTGGGCAGAGTTTTAAACGAAGTTGCGGGGGTGGTGTTTCAGCGTTTTTGGGTCTTAAGGGTTCAGTTAGCCCCGTTCTGCCAAGGTCCCCAATAGGGGGCCGTGAACAGATCCAGGCGGCTGCGGGTCTCCGCTGGCACGAAGTCCTTGGGGGTCATCAGCGCGTGTTGCAGGGCCGTATGGGCGGGGCTGGCGGGGCGCGCTTGGGCAATCTGTTCGGTGGCCCTAGCCAGGATCGCCTGGGCCAGCTGGGCATTGGCCTGCAGGTTGGCGATCACCATCTCGACCGTGACGCTGTCGTGGTCCTGGTGCCAGCAGTCGTAGTCGGTGGCCATGGCCAAGGTGGCGTAGGCAATCTCGGCTTCCCGGGCCAGCCGTGCTTCGGCGTGGTTGGTCATGCCGATCACGCTGCAGTCCCAGCTGCGATAAAGGTTCGATTCGGCCCGGCTCGAGAAGGCCGGCCCCTCCATACAGAGGTAGGTGCCGCCGCGGTGCAGCTGGCGGCCCTCGGGCATCAGGCCCGCAGCGGTGCCGGCCAGCACCTCGCTGAGCAGGGCACAGAAGGGATCGGCGAAGCTGACATGGGCGACGGCCCCCTGGCCGAAGAAGCTGATTGGCCGCTGGTGGGTGCGGTCAATGAATTGGTCGGGCACGACCATGTCCAGGGGCCGCACCTCCTCGCGCAGGGAGCCGACGGCCGAACAGGAGAGGATCCAGCGCACCCCCAGGGATCGCAGGGCCCAGATGTTGGCGCGGTAGGGCACCTCCGTGGGCAGATAGGTGTGGTGACGGCCATGGCGGGCCAGGAACACCACCTCCATGCCGCCAAGGCGGCCAAGGCGCAGGGCATCGGAGGGGGCCCCGAAGGGGGTGTCCACCACCAGCTCCTCCACCACCTCCAGGCCTTCCATGGCATAGAGGCCACTGCCACCGAGAACGCCCAGACGGGCACGGCTGAGGTCGGGGCCGGGGGAGGAGTTCGACACGGCGAAGGGATGGGGGCTGGCACCGTTCTACCGAAGCGCAGCCCTGCTACAGCACTGCAGCATCACGCCCCGAACGCCGCAAAGCCCATACTGAACGTGTTTGCAGAGCATCCGTGACCAAGGCCCTGATGGAGACCGAGGCAGGCACCCTCGAGATCGACCTGTTCGATGCCGATGCCCCCGCCACCGTGGCCAATTTCGTCAAGTTGGCCCATGAGGGCTTTTACGACGGCCTGGCCTTCCACCGCGTGATTGATGGCTTCATGGCCCAGGGCGGCTGCCCCAACACCCGCGAAGGCGCCAAGGGCATGGCCGGCACCGGCGGCCCTGGCTACATGATTCCCTGCGAAATCAACAGCCGTAAGCACCAGGACGGCACCCTGTCCATGGCCCACGCCGGTAAGAACACCGGTGGCAGCCAATTCTTCCTGTGCCATGCCGCCCAGCCCCACCTCGATGGGGTCCACACGGTGTTTGGCCAGGCCACCAACCTCGATGTTGTGCTGGCGATTCGCAAGGGAACCCGGATCACCAAGCTGTCGATCCTTCCCTGACGTCCATCGAACTCTGATCGCCGTCAGGCTCGCCGCCCCCCATCAACACCAGCGGGTGAGGCCCGACTGTTGATGGGGAAGGAGCGCTGGGGCGGAAGCCAGCTCCTGGAGGGGCCGGCGTTCCGCCTCAATCGACACGCTCGGATGGGTGCTGCGCTGGGCATCGGGGGCGAGCAGGAGGCAGACCGACTGGGTGGCGCTCCAACGGGCCATGCGGGTCAGGCCCTGCTGAAGGACCTCGGTGCTGGACCCGGTCACAAGCACCGCCAAGGAGGGGCGGTCGAGCAGGGCCAGCAGGCGGGGATGCTCTTCCCGTTGGATTTCGAGCTCGTGTAGGGCAGCCCAGGCCGTGAGGTCCTGCCAATGGCTGGCCAAGATTGCCTCCCGGGCGGCTTCCTGGCGTACGGAATCGGGCTCTAGTGAGGGCGGCGTCGCGTCGGGGCCCGCCTCAAGACCGGCGTCCGCCCCGCCGAAGCAGCCATTGGCGGCGTCCGCAGGGGTCAGGGCGGCAAAAGCCTGGGGCGATCCCTGCCAGGCCAGCACCGCCGCCGGTCCATTCGATGGTGCCGCGACGCCGCCCATTAAGTGCCCAAGCTTGTCCTGCTTGGTTTGCAGGTAGCTGGCATTGTGTTGGCCCGGGTCCATCACCAGGGGAACCCGATCTTCCACCTGCAGGCCATAGCCGCCCAGGCCGGCAATTTTGCGCGGGTTATTCGTGATCAGCCGCAGGTGATGAACCCCTAGGTCGCTGAGGATCTGGGCGCCAACGCCGTAGTTGCGCAGGTCGGCGGCAAACCCAAGCCGCTCATTGGCCTCCACCGTGTCCAAGCCGCCATCCTGGAGGCTGTAGGCCCGTAATTTATTGATCAGGCCGATGCCGCGGCCCTCCTGGCGTAGGTACACCACCACCCCTTCGCCCGCCGCCTCGATCATGGCCAGGGCTGCCTCCAGCTGGGGCCGGCAATCGCAGCGCAGGGAGCCAAAGGCGTCGCCGGTGAGGCATTCCGAATGCACCCTCACCAGCACCGGGCCCGTGGCCCGTTCCGGCTGGCCCTTAACGATGGCGATGTGTTCACTGCCATCGAGGTCATTGCGATAGCCGATCGCCCGGAACTGGCCAAAGGCACTGGGCAACTGGGCCTCGGCCTGGCGTAACACGAACCGCTCCGTGTCGAGCCGGTAGCTGATCAGATCGGCAATGTTGATCAGGCGCAGCCCGTGCTGCTGGGCGTAGTCCACCAATTGGGGCAGGCGTGCCATCGAGCCGTCGCCGTTCTGGATTTCACAGATCACCCCGGCTGGATAGAGACCCGCTAGCCGGGCCAGGTCCACGGCGGCCTCGGTGTGGCCTGCCCGCTTCAACACCCCCCCTTGGCGAGCCCGTAGCGGAAAGATGTGCCCTGGCCTGCGCAGGTCTGCGGCCCGGGTGGAAGGGTGGATGGCCACCTGGATCGTGCGGGCCCGGTCGTCGGCGGAAATGCCGGTGCTCACGCCGTTTTCCGGGCCGGCATCCACGCTGACCGTGAAGGCTGTCTGGTTTTCATCGGTGTTGCGATCCACCATCAGGGGCAGCTCGAGGGCATCAAGCCGCTCGCCCTCCATGGCTAGGCAAATCAGCCCCCGGGCCTCGGTGGCCATGAAATTGATTTGCTCGGGGGTGGCGAACTGGGCCGCACAGATCAGATCCCCCTCGTTTTCTCGGTTTTCGTCATCCACCACCACCACCATCTCGCCATTGCGGATCGCGGCTAGGGCATCGGCGATGGCATCAAAACGGATCCGGCGTGCTTCCGACGGGGGCGCCGTTTGGGCCGGTCGCCCAACGTCCGCCGGCTGATCTGCCGATGCGGACTGGTTAGGGGTATGCGGTTGGATCTGGGAAGGCAAGGACGGCCACGGGCCAGGATCCCTTGGTTATAGATCCCGGTACGATCTGGCGTTACCGACCTCGCGGCATGGCCCCTCCGTCCCCTGAGCAACCGCCCCAGGTGGCGGATCGTCAGGATGGGCGTCGCGTGGCCGTGATTGGCGCCAGTGGCTATGGCGGCCTGCAGACCCTGCGGCTGTTGCAGGACCATCCCAGTCTGCGGGTCACCTACTTAGGTGGCGAGCGCAGTTCCGGTAAACGCTGGAGCGAGCTTGTGCCGTTCCTGCCCCTGCCGGGCGATCCGATGGTGCAGAGCCCGGATCCAGACGCCATTGCGGCCGTGGCCGACCTGGCCCTGCTGAGCCTGCCCAGTGGCCTGGCCTCCAGCCTCGTGCCGGCCCTGCTCGAGCGGGGCGTCAAGGTGGTGGATCTCTCCGCCGACTACCGCTACCGCTCGCTGGGCCAGTGGCAGGAGGTGTACAGCCATGAGGCCGGGGCCTTCCCACGCAGCGACGCCGATCTCTGCCAGGAGGCGGTGTATGGCCTGGTGGAGTGGGAGGCCGAACGCATTGCCGCGGCACGCCTGGTGGCGGCGCCGGGCTGCTTCCCCACCGCCAGCCTGCTAGCCCTGCTGCCCTTCCTGCAACAGGGGCTCATCGAGCCCAGCGGCATCGTGATCGATGCCAAAACAGGCACCAGCGGCGGCGGCCGTGCCGCCAAGGAACACCTGCTCCTGGCCGAGGCCTCCGAGGCTGTCGCCCCCTATGGCGTGGTGGGCCATCGCCATACCAGTGAGATTGAGCAACTGGCGGGCCAGGCGGCGGGCCAGCCGATCCAGCTCCAGTTCACCCCCCACCTGATGCCCATGGTGCGGGGCCTGCTGGCCACCGTCTACGGCCGCCTGCGCGATCCCGGCCTCACCGCCGAAGATTGCACCACCGTGCTGGAGGCGGCCTACCGCCAGGCCCCCTGCGTGTCGGTGTTACCCGTGGGCACCTACCCCTCCACCAAGTGGGTGCGCCAGACGAACCGGGCCCTGATCGGCGTGCAGGTGGATCAACGCACCGGCCAGCTGGTGTTGATGAGCGCCATCGACAACCTGATCAAGGGCCAGGCGGGCCAGGGGGTGCAATGCCTCAACCTGCTGGCCGGCCTGCCCGCCACCACGGGTCTGCCCCTGCTGCCCTTCTATCCCTGAGGCTTGGCGTGGGGGGAGCTGGCCAGGCCCCTAGGACTGGCGCTGGACCAGTCCCAACCGTTCGGCCGCCAGGCCGACGGCCAGGGGCAAGATCCGGTGTTCCTGGGCCTGGATCCGGTGGGCCAGGGTGTCGTGGGTATCGCCCGCAAGGACAGGCACGGCCGCCTGCGCCAGGATTCGGCCCGCATCCACTTCCTCGCTCACCAGATGGGCCGTGCAGCCGCTAAGGCTCACCCCCGCAGCCAGGGCCTGGCCCACTGCATCAACGCCCCGAAAACTGGGCAATAGCGACGGGTGGATGTTCACCAGCCGCGCCGGGTAGGCCCTGATCAGGCGGCTGGTCACGATGCGCATCCAGCCCGCCATCACCACCAGGTCCACGGCAGCGGCCCCGAAGTGCTCCACCAGCGCGCCATCCAGGCTGTCCCGGCTGGCGAAGGTGCGGTGGTTCAGGCAGGTGACGCCAATGCCCAACCGTTTGGCCCGTTGGCTGGCGCCACAGCCCGGGTTATTCACCACCAGGCTGACCACCTGGGCCGGCAGCCACGGCTGGGCGCAGGCTTGCACCAAGGCTTCGAAATTGCTGCCGTTGCCGGAGGCCATCACCCCTAGGCGCAAGGGGCGGCCAGGGGCCGCGAGCCCTGGTTCAGCCCCAGTGCCGCCCCCGGAGCCCAGCCCGCCAGAGGCCCCGCCGTTGGATTGGGCCAGGAGCCACCCCGCCGGTGGCAACGGCCACTGGACGGCCCGGTCGGCATCGCTAGGGTCTGAAAAAGCGGGCATCCCGTCCATGTCCCATTTGTCCATCCTGCCCACGCTGCTGCGCGACGTGGACCTGCTCGCTGAAGCCCTGACCGACCTGGGCCAGGAGGTCCATTGGGGTGGTGCCGTCGAGGGCTTTGCTGGAGAACGGGTGCCGGTGCTCTTACGCCTGGATGTGGTGGTGGGGCCGCCGCTGGGCAGCCTGAGCCAGACCCAGGCCCGGTCTAATCGTTCAGCCCGCCCAACCCCCCAAGCCTTGAGCCCCAGCTTCAGCCTCGGCTGGGCGCGCCAGCTGGATGGCTCCCTGGCCCTGGTGGGCGACCTGGGCCGCATCGCCGCCGCCAGCCCCCTGCAGGAGTTGTTAAGCCAGCTCAGCCATCGCTACGCCCTGCGCCAGGCCCTGCAAGCGGCCGCGAGCAGCGGCTTTGCCGGAGCCGAGTTAACCCTGGAAGAGCCTGTCCATCCCGCTTCAAGCGAGCCCCTGGCCCCTTCCCTGGCCAAGCCCCGCTCCCGTTCCTGAGCTAGCGCGTGCCCACCGTTCGCTTGGATCTGGGTGATCCCCAGGGCCACCTGCTCGCAGTCACGATCGAAGTGGAGGCCGCCAGGCCCCACTTGCGCCTGCGCCTACCCGCCTGGACCCCCGGCTCCTACCTGATCCGCGACTACGTGCGCCATCTGGAAGGTCTTGAGGTGCTCTGCGCTGGCAGGCCCTGCCCGATCCGGCGCCTGGGTCCGGCGAGCTGGCAGGTGGACCTGGCGGGCCGGGTCGGAGAACCCCTGCGGATTCAGTACCAGCTCATGGCCACGGAGCTGTCCGTGCGCACCTGCCACCTCGATGGCGACCACGGCTTTTTTGCCCTGGCGGCCGTGGTGCTGGAGGTGGAGGGGGAGCGCTGGTCCCCCCACAGGCTCGAGATCCGCCAACCGCCCGATTGGCAGGCCTTCGTGCCCCTGCCCCAGGACGGCAATGGCGCCTGGCTGGCCCGCGATTTCGACCAGCTGATTGATACCCCCCTGGAGCTCGGGCCCCACCGCTGGGACCGCTTTGCCGTCGCCGGCGTCCCCCACCGCTGGGTCACCTGGGAGGGTGGCGCCGGCTCCAGGGACTGGCTGCAGCGCCATTGCCCAACCCTCCTGGCCGATGTTCAGGCCACGGCCCAGGCCTGCTGCCGGCTGATGGGATCCCAGGCCCCCGCCAGCGCCGATTACCTGTTCATCCTGCACCTGCTCGATGGGGGCTACGGCGGCCTTGAACACGACGACAGCTGCGTGCTCGTTTACGGCCGCGCCAGCCTGCAAACACCGGCCGGCTATCGCAAGTTCCTGCAGTTGGTGGCCCACGAATACCTGCACCAATGGAATGTGCGGCGCCTGCGGCCGGCCGAACTCACCCCGATCGACTACCACCAGGCCGTGCCGGTGCCCAGCCTCTGGTTCGCCGAAGGCATTACCAGCTACGTCGACCAGTTCCTGCCCCTCACCGCGGGCCTCAGCACCGACACGGACCTGCTCACGGACCTGGGCCAGGACCTCAGCCGCTACCTGCTCACCCCGGGCCGCCAGGTTCAGAGCTTGCGTGAGAGCAGCCAGGAGGCCTGGGTGAAGCTCTACCGGGCCGATGCCTATGCCGGTGATAGCCAGGTGAGCTACTACCTCAAGGGGGCCGTGATCGCCCTGGTGCTCGACCTGCATCTGCGACGCCAGGGCAGTGCCCTTTCCGTGGTGATCCGCCAGCTTTGGCAGCAGTTCGGCCGTTGGGGCCGGGGCTATCAGGAGAGCGACCTCCTGGCCGCCTTCGCCGCAGAAGCGGCCGATCTGGATACCTTGTTGCCCCACTGGCTCAAGGACTACGGCGACCCGGACCTGGCTGGGTATCTGGTCGATGTGGGACTCAAGCTGGTGGCCCAGCCGGCCCCATCCGCCTGGCTCGGGCTCACGGTCAAGGCTGAGCCTTCGGGGCTGCTTCTGCAGCGGGTCCATCGCCACGGCCCCGCCGAGCAGGCTGGCCTGGCCGTTGGCGATGAGCTGTTGGCCGTCGATGGCGAGCGCCTCAGCCAGGCCGACGCCCTTAAAACCGGTTGGACCCCTGGCCAGAGCAGGGAGCTGCTCTTCTGCCGCCGGGGTCGGGTCCGGACCTGTCAGCTCACGGCGGCACCACCAGAAGTGGAGGCCTGGCGCCTAGAAAATGACCCCGCCGCCGGAGCCCATGCCCTGGAACGGCGCCGTCAATGGCTCAGCCTGCAGCCGGCCTGAGCCAGGAGCCCTGGGCTGAGGGACCCCTTTCCCGGTGCTCAATCCCGAACCATTGCATCGCTCTTGGAGGGCAGGACTGGGCCTGGGGGGCGTTCCTCAGTAGTTTCTTGGTGGTTTGATCCCAAGACCCCAGTGCCCTCGATGCCCTTTCCAGCTTCCTCCGGTGCGGACGCCGAAGGGCTGTGGCAACGCTTTTGTGCACTGCTTTGGCACGATCCAACCCAAGGCATTTGGCTGGATGTGAGCCGGATGGCGATCGAGCCCGCCGATCTCGAGGCCCTCGCCCCCCGCTTTGACCAGGCCTTTGCGGCCATGGCGGCCCTGGAGGCTGGATCCATCGCCAATGCCGATGAGCAGCGCCAGGTGGGCCATTACTGGCTGCGCCAGCCATCCCTGGCCCCCGATCCCCAGGCCGCGATCCACATCGACCAAGAGATCGATCGGATCGAGGCCTTTGGCCGTGAGGTGCTGGCTGGAAGTCTGGCTTCCCCCTCCGGCAAGCCCTTCACCGACGTGCTCTGGATCGGCATCGGCGGTTCGGGCCTGGGGCCCCTGCTGATCCTGCGGGCCCTGCAGACCCCCGGAGAGGGCCTGCCCTTCCACTTCTTTGACAACGTCGACCCAGATGGCATGGGCCGCACCCTGGCGACCCTGGAGGGGCGCCTGGACACCACCCTCGTGATCGTGGTGAGCAAATCCGGTGGCACGCCGGAGCCGCGCTTGGGCATGCAGCAGGCCCGGGCCGCCCTGGAGGCCGCCGGCTGTGCCTGGCCGGCCCAGGCCGTGGCCGTCACCATGGTCGGCAGCCAGCTCGACCAGGTGGCCGAGGCCGGTGGCTGGTTGGCCCGCTTTGACCTGTTCGATTGGGTGGGCGGACGCACCAGCATCACCAGCGTGGTGGGCCTGCTCCCCGGCGCCCTGATTGGCGCCGATATCCGCGCCTTCCTGGAGGGGGCGGCGGCCATGGATGCCTGCACCCGCCTGGCCGATGCCAGCGCCAACCCCGCCGCCCTGCTGGCCACGGCCTGGTGGGTGGCCGGCGGTGGCCAGGGCAAGCGCGACATGGTCGTGCTGCCCTACCGGGACCGGCTGGAGGTGTTTAGCCGCTACCTGCAGCAGCTGGTGATGGAGTCTTTGGGCAAGCGGCTCGATCGCGATGGCCAGGTGGTGCACCAGGGCCTAGCCGTGTATGGCAACAAGGGCTCCACCGACCAACACGCCTACGTGCAGCAGCTGCGCGATGGCGTCGACAACTTCTTCGTGAACTTCATTGAGGTGCTCGAAGATCCCTCTTCAATCGGTGCGATCGATGGCGAGGCCCCCGGCGACTTCCTCGATGGCTTCCTGCAGGGAACCCGCGCCGCCCTCCATGAAGGCGCTCGCCAGAGCCTGACGATCACCCTGCGGCAGCTCGATGCCCGCAGCCTCGGTGCCCTGATTGCCCTGTTCGAGCGGGCGGTGGGGCTCTATGGCGAACTGGTCAATGTCAACGCCTACCACCAGCCCGGTGTCGAGGCCGGCAAGAAGGCCGCCGCCGTGATCCTGGATCTCCAGGCCCAACTGGAATCGCTCCTGGCCGATGGCCAGGGCCGCAGCCTGGCCCAGCTCCAGGCCGAGCTGGCCCTGCCGAGCCCCGAGCCCGCCTTCTGGATCCTGCGCCACCTCTGCCACAACCAGCGCGGCTACAGCGCCAGCGGCGACTGGGCCCAGCCCACCAGCCTCAGCTTCCAGAGGACCTGAATCCAGGGGCTCTGGTCTGGGCGTGAAGCCTTGAGCCTGGCCCCAGGGAGTGGGGCCCAGGGGCCAGGCTTTCGGCCTCAGGGCACCAGGTTGACGAGCTTGCCGGGCACCACGATCACCCGGCTGGGGGCCTTGCCCTCCAGCCACTTGGCAGCGATGTCGCTCTCCAGGGCAAGGCGCTCCAGGGTTGCCTTATCGGCGCTGGCTGGTACTTCCAAACTGCCGCGCATTTTGCCCTTGATCTGGATCACCAGCTCAATCGTGTCCCGCACTAGGGCGGCGGCATCGGCCTGGGGCCAGCTCTGGCGATGGATGCTGTGCTGCTCGAGGCCAGCGCCCTCGCTCCGGCCCCTCAACTTCAGCCAGAGCTCTTCGGCCAGGTGGGGGGCGAAGGGGGCCAGCAGGATCAACAGGTTGCGCAGGGCCTCAGCCGCGACGGCATCACCGGATCCCTCCAAGTGGCTCGCCATGCCATTGCTGAGCTTCATCAATTCCGACACGGCGGTGTTGAACTGGTAATCGCCATCGAGGTCATCGCTGATCTCCTTGATCGCCGTGTGCACGGCCCGGCGCAGCTCCCGTTCCGAGGGGTTCAAGCCAGGGCCGGCGGCGGCGGTTGCTAGGGCGGCAGCCACAGCGCCAGGGTTGCCGGCGCCAGAGGCCAGGCTCAGGCCCCGCTCCTGGGCGGCCTCGGCCAGGCGCCAGAGGCGCTGCAGGAAGCGGAACTGGCCCTCCACATCGGCATCATCCCATTCGAGATCCTTCTCGGGTGGAGCCTTGAACAGGATGAACATGCGGGCGGTGTCGGCGCCGTAGCGATCGATCACCCGGGCCGGATCCACGCCGTTGTACTTCGACTTCGACATCTTCTCGAAGAAGGTCTCGAGCGGCTCGCCCGTCACCGGATCGCGGGGATCATGGGGATCGGCCACATCGGCAGGGGCGATGTATTTGCCACTGGCCGGATTTTTGTAGGTGATCCCCTGCACCATCCCCTGGGTGAGCAGGCGCTTGAACGGTTCATCGAAGCCGAGCAGGCCGCGATCGCGCAGCACCTTGGTGAAGAAGCGGGAATAGAGCAGGTGCAAGATGGCGTGCTCAATGCCGCCCACGTATTGGTTCACCGGCAGCCAGCCATCCACGGCTTCGCGGCTGAAGGGCAGCTCCGTGTTGCTGGGGTCGCTGAAGCGCAGGAAATACCAGCTGGAACACATGAAGGTGTCCATGGTGTCGGTTTCCCGCCGGGCGGGCTTGCCGCAGCAGGGGCAGGGCACCTGCACCCAGGCATCGAGCTGGGCCAGGGGCGAAGCGCCCTTGCCGCTGAAAGCCACATCGCGGGGGAGCTCCACCGGCAACTGCTCGGCGGGCACGGGCACCACGCCGCAGGCATCGCAATGGATCACCGGAATCGGGCAGCCCCAATAGCGCTGGCGCGAGATCAACCAGTCCCGCAGCCGGAATTGCACCTTGCCCGTGCCCCAGCCCCCCGCCTCGGCGGCGGCCGTGATGGCCGCTTTGGCGTCCGTGGAACCCAGGCCATCAAAAGGCCCGGAATGGATCAGCACCCCAGGGGCGGTCCAGGCGCCACCTTCGAAGGCGTGTTCATCGCTGCCCTCGGGGATCACCACCTGCTTGACCGGCAGTTCGTACTGGCGGGCAAAGACGAAATCGCGCTGGTCGTGGGCGGGCACGCCCATCACGGCGCCGGTGCCGTACTCGGCGAGCACGTAGTCGGCGATCCAGATCGGGATCAGCTCGCCGCTGGCCGGGTTGCGCACGCTGGCGCCGATCGACACCCCCCGTTTGGGCCGGTCCTCGGCCGTGCGCTCCTGGTCGCTCTGGCGGGCCACCAAATCGCAGAAGGCCGTCACCGCCAGCTGCTGGTCGGCGCTGGTGAGCGCGGCCACCAGGGGGTGCTCCGGCGCAAGCACCACGTAGCTGGCGCCAAACAGGGTGTCGGGCCGGGTGGTGAACACCGTGATTGTGTTGTCGGTCGCCGCGCCGGCCCCATCCACCACCGCAAAGCTCAGTTCGGCCCCGGTGGAGCGGCCGATCCAGTTGGCCTGCATGGTGCGCACCCGCTCCGGCCAGCCCTCGAGCTGGGGCAGGTCATCGAGCAGGGCGTCGGCGTAGGCGGTGATCTTGAGAAACCACTGACGCAGCTTGCGCTTCTCCACCAGGGCACCGGAGCGCCAGGAGCGACCGTCCCCATCCACCTGCTCATTGGCGATCACCGTCTGGTCGATGGGATCCCAGTTGACCGTGGCGTCCTTTTGGTAAGCCAGGCCGGAGTCGAGGAACTGCAGGAACAGCCACTGGGTCCAGCGGTAGTAATCGCTGTGGCAGGTGGCCACCTCCCGGCTCCAGTCGATCGACAGGCCCAGCTGGCTGAGCTGCTGGCGCATCGAGGCGATGTTCTGGTCGGTCCAGGCGCCCGGATCAACGCCCCGCTCAATCGCCGCGTTTTCGGCGGGTAGGCCGAAGGCATCCCAGCCCATGGGATGCAACACCCGCTTGCCCCGCAGCCGTTGCACCCGGGCGATCACATCGGTGATCACGTAATTGCGCACATGGCCCATGTGCAGGTTTCCCGACGGGTAGGGAAACATCGACAGGGCGTAGAAGCTCTCCTGTCCCGGGGCCGGTTCGGGGGTGTCGTGCAGGCCGAGGCGCTGCCACTCCTGTTGCCAGCGTGCTTCGATCGCCTCGGGTTGGTAGCGGCTGCTATCGCTCACTGCAGGCATGGACGCAAGTCTGTGATGGTGCCACAGCCTGCCGGCGCTTCCCTGGCCTTCCGGCCTAACCCAAGGACCGCAAGATCGCGACGCAGTCGCGGCGCACCAGGACCGGTGGAGCTTCCGGGTCCTGGCGGACGGCGTAAAACTCCAGGTCTTGCCACACCAGGCTGCCCTCCAGCTGGGAGCCGCCGCTCAGTTGCAGGCTGAGAACCTGCTTGCTGCGGATCCAGGCCTGGAGCTGCCGCACCCCTGGCATGGAGGTGTCCAGGTTCGCCGAAGTCCGATCAAAGGGAGTCCCCATAGGATCAATGTCCGTCCAAACGGCCCATAGTCGTGCTCCAGTTCAGCAAATACCAGGGATTAGGCAATGATTTCCTGCTGATCGATGGTCGTAAGGCTTCCCAGGAGGACAGCGAAGCTGGCCTGGCGCCCGAGTTGGTGCGCCAGCTTTGCGACCGTCGTTTCGGCGTTGGCGGCGATGGCGTGATCCTGGCCCTGCCCCCTGGGTCACGACCTGGGGCAGGCGGCGAGCTGCGCATGCGCATCTTTAACGCCGATGGCAGCGAACCGGAGATGTGCGGCAATGGCATCCGCTGTCTGGCCCGCTTCCTGGCCGATCGCGATGGCGATGGACCTGGCCGCCGCTGGCAGGTCGACACCCTGGCCGGTCGGATCGTGCCCGAGCTCCTGGCGGATGGCTCCATTCGGGTTGACATGGGGACCCCGTTTCTCGAGCCCGCCACGGTTCCCACCACCCTGAGCCTGGGCCCCGCCGGCCTGCCCCAGGGGAATCTGGAGGTGGATGGCGAAGTCTTTGCTGTCGCAGCGGCCGGTATGGGCAATCCCCACGTCGTGGTGGCGGTGGAGGACCTGGCCGATTTTGATCTGGAGCGCTTTGGTCCCCTGCTGGAGGTGCACCCCAGCTTCCCGGCCAAAACCAATGTCCATTTTGTCCAAGTTATTGCTCCGGATCACCTGGTGATGCGGGTGTGGGAACGGGGTGCCGGCCCGACCCTGGCCTGTGGCACGGGCGCCTGCGCCACCCTGGTGGCCTGCCATTGCCTGGGCCTGGTTGGGCGCCGCGCCCGGGTTGACCTGCCCGGCGGTCCCCTGCAGATCCACTGGGATGCCGAAACGGGCCACGTGATCATGGACGGCCCTGCCGAGCATGTCTTCGATGGGGCCATCCCCAGCGCCGAAGCCGTGCAGGAGGCACGCCGCCAGGCAGCAAGCGCTGGCCAGGAGCAGCCAGCTGGCTCCCCAGAATCTGCTGCTGAACCAGCCTTTGGCGTCGCCCCCGAGCCAGCGACCGCCCCAGCCCCTGGCCAGGTTTCGGTCGAACCCGCTCCCGCCGCTGAAACGATTCAGTGCGCCGTGGTCTGCGTCCACGGCTGCATCCGGCCCGACGCCTGCCCCAGCGCCGAGGCTCGGGCCAAGGTGGCAGCGTTTCTTGCTGGCAGCAGTCTCGACGACCTGGTGGCGATCGCCAGCAATTCGCTGGAGTCGCGGATCCGCTCCCGCATCAGCGACCCGGGCGAAGCCGGCTAGGGATGGCCGTCGAACCACCCCTGTACCTCGATGCCTGCGCAGCGGCCCCGCCGGCGCAGCCGGTGATTGCGGCGATGCTGGCGGCCTACCAGGGGGCCTGGGCTAACCCCTCCAGCCTCCACGGCTTCGGCTTTGCGGCGGCCGACAGCCTGGAACGCAGCCGTCAAGCCATCGCTACAGCCCTGGGCTTCCCGGCCGGTTGGCTCACCTTTTGTTCCGGTGGCACCGAAGCCAGCCATGGTGCCCTCCTGGGGGCGGCAGCCCACTTACCCAAGGGTCGCGTGGTGATCTCAGCGGTGGAGCATCCCGCCGTGCAGGCGGTGGCCCGCCAGCTGGAGGCCCAGGGCTGGGAGCTGGCGATCTGGCCAGTGGATGGGGTGGGCCGGGTGGATCTGGCCTGGCTTGATCGCCTCTTGGCGCCGCCGACCCGGTTGGTGTCCGTGCTCTGGGGCCAAAGCGAGGTGGGCACCCTCCAGCCGATCGAAACGATTGGGGCCGCCTGCCGCCGGGCTGGGGTGCTCTTCCATAGCGATGCGGTCCAGGTGCTCGGTCACCAGCCCATGGCGATCGAAACCCTGCCCGTGGACCTGCTGACGTTCACGGCCCACAAGATCCAGGGACCCCGTGGCATCGGCGCCCTGGTGGCCCGGCCGGACCTGGCCCTGGGCGCCATCATCGGCGGCGGCGGTCAGGAGGCCGGTCGCCGCGGCGGCACCGAGGCGGTGGCCCTGGCGGCCGGGTTTGCCGCCGCGATCCAACTGGCCCAGGTGAGGCTGCAGGACAGCGGCGGCCACGATCCGCTCGAGCCGGAGCGGGACCGGCTCCTGGCCGCCATGGAGTCCCTTGCCGGCGTCACGGTCAGTGGCTGTCGCCAGCGGCGCCTGCCCCACCACCTCAGCCTTGTGCTCACTAGCCCCAGCGGCAAACCCCTGCCCGGACGCCAGGTGGTGGGCGGTCTTTGGCAGCGGGGCCTGGCCGTGAGCAGTGGCACGGCCTGTGCCAGTGGCCGGGCCAGCGGCAGCCCCGTGCTGCGGGCCATGGGGTATGACCCCGAGCTGGCTGGCTCGGGGCTGCGACTCAGCCTCGGTCCCTGGCTGACCCCCGATCAACTCCAATACCTGCCCGATCGGGTCAAGGCTGCCCTGCTGGCCGTTCAGGCCGACCTCGGTTGAGCGAACCGCCCAAAACCAGGCCGCGCCCTGCCGTCAGCCCTAGGGTCCTGGCGCTGAAGGATCCAACCTGGACAGTCATGGTGTTGCCCGCCGATCTCCGCACGGCCGAGGCCGAGGCCCTCGCAGCCCTGCAACGGGCCCTCAGCGCCGAGCCCACGGGCCGCTGGACGGTGGAGCTGCGTTTCGAGGGGCTGAAAATCCAACCGTTGGCCCAGAGGCTTCTGGCTGCCCTGGGGGAGAACGGCGATCCGCGCCTGCTGTTTGCCGATGCCGGCGCCGCCGCCCTGGCCCAACGGGATCGCCCCGAGCTGGCCCCGCGCCAGGCCAGCCTTGGTGACCAGAAACGGCTGCAACAGAGTCAAGAGGCCAGCACGGCCGGCCTCCTCATCCTGGTGGCCCCGGCCCAGGCCGATTACGAGCAGGTGGAGGCCATCTGCAGCGCCCATGGTGGTGCGGTAGTGCTGCTCAATGGCAGCTTGGAAGAGGCGGCCATCGGGATCGGCAGCGTGGCCAGGGAGCGCCGCAAAGGGTTCCTTTCCCACTGGCAAAGCGCCTACGCCCTGTTTCCCCTTGATGGCGGCGCCCTGCAACGGGCCTTCCCGGCGCCTTGGGCCCTCTATCGCCGCGATGCCGATGGCTACCGCTTTGTGGCCGAGTTCGAGAGCCGCCCCGATTCTGAGCAGCAGGCAGAAGCCCTGGCGGATGGTGCGGCCCCCGGGGTGGGGCGCAGTCTCCAGGCCATGGACCGCTTCCTCGAAGGTCTCCGCTCCTAACTGCAGCAGCCAGCCCCAACCCGCCAAGTCCCCAGCCAGCCAGCCAAGGTTCACGCCAAGCGCTGACAGGCCAGGCCTGCTGGGGTCGAGATCCTGGCCCCTTGTGGGTCGGGGTAGGGGTCCTTACAGTTCGGCGTCTGCTGTTCCGCCATGGCCGTTGCATCCGCTCCCCCCACCGGCAACGGGCCGAAGCGGCGGTTTGGCCTGGTGGATGGGGCGGCCGTCCTGGCGGTGCTGATGGCTGCCGGTGGGGTGATCTGGAGTCCCAAGCTCAGCGGCACCATTGCCCGGGCCACGGGCGGCCTGCAGCCCGTCACCGTCACGGTTGACGTGCGCGGCATCCCCTCTGCCGATCCAGCCCGCCTGATCGCCGCCGCCCGCCAGGAGGGCAAGGTCAGCATCGTGATCCGCAACCAGCCCCATGGCAGTGTTCAGATCAAGCAGATCATTCCGCTGCAACGGCGCATTGTCACCCTGGCTCCCGATGGCCGCGTGCTGACTGCCCCCGATCCCAACCAGACGATCTTCAGCACCCTGGATGCCCGCTTTGTGCTCCAGGGCGAAGGGCGCCGCAGCGCCGATGGCGTGGTGTTCGGCAACCAGAGCATCAAGGTGGGCACTCCGATCGAACTGGAAGGGGGCCTCTTTCGGGTCAGTGGCAGCGTGAGCGGCCTCCAGGCGGGTTCGGCCCCAGCCACCGCCCCTGGGTCCCCCTGAGGTGGTGATGCTGCAGCGCCTGCTTCCGCTTGTGAAACCACCCATGGGGTCGCTCCCCAACCGGGGGCGTGCTGCCTTTGTTGCCCGGCATCAGCCAGGGACTCCCGTGGATCGGCCCAGGCGCTTCACCCGGCTAGGGCTGTCCCTGCCAATTGGCTTGTCCCTGCCAATGGCCTTGTCCCTGCCGATCGCCTTGGCCCTGCCGTTGGGCGTTGCCCTGGCGCCGCCAGGCCTGGGGGCCCAGAACCTGGCCAGCCTGCCGCCCTTGCCGGCGGCGGTGGGCCTGCCCCAGCTTCAGGAGCAAGTCAGTTGCCCGGCCCTGCAGCAGCGCATTGCCGCCGCCGTGGGGACCGAAGCACCGGTCTGGAGCGTCAGCGTTGCCGATCCGGGTGGGCGCCTGCTGGCCGACCTCAATGGTCGCCAGCCCCGCCTACCCGCCTCCAACCAGAAACTGGTCAGCACGGCCTTTGCCCTCGATCGCCTCGGTCCGGATTACCGCCTCAGCACCAAGCTCTGGCGCCTCAGCGATGGCAGCCTGCGGCTCACCGGCGAAGGCGACCCCGATTTTGGCCTGGAGCAGCTGCGCCGTTTCGCCAAACTGGCCCTGGGCTCCGGCGGTGGACCCGGCAGCTCCTCCGGCCCGATCCGCCTGCAGCTGGTCGAAGAGCCCCCCCAACGCTGGTGGCCCGCCGGCTGGTCCCAGGCCGACCGGGCTGAGGAGTACGGCGCGCCGATCACCCGCTTGGCCGTGACCAGCAATGCGGTGGAGATGGCCGTGGCCAACCCGCCCAACCGGCTCAAGCTGCTGCTGGGCCGAGAACTCACCGCCCAGGGGGGCCAGGCCCAGATCAGCCTGGTCTCCGCCCAAGCCAGCCCCGATCCGGGGGCCGTGTTGCTGCATGACGAGCCCTCCCTGTCCATGCTGGGGCTGATTAGCGTCGCCAACACCCACAGCCACAACTTCACGGCCGAGGTGCTGCTGCGCCAGGCCAGCGGCAGCTGGGACCTGGCCACGGCCCGTGCCGCTGCCACCCAATGGCTCCAGGCCCAGGGCCTGCCGATGGCAGGGGTGGCCGTGGCCGATGGCAGTGGCCTGGATCGGGCCAATCGCCTCACCAGCCGTCTGCTGGCCGCCCTGCTGCTACGCATGGCCTACCACCCCTACGCTCGCGATTACCAGGCTTCGATGGCGATCACCGGCCAGCGGGGCACCCTGCGCAAGCTTTACAAGGGCACTGAGCTAGAGGGCCGCTTCCACGGCAAAACCGGCACGATTAGTGGGGTTCGCTCGATCAGCGGCATCCTCGCTAGCAGCGCCGGGCCCCGTTACGTCAGCATGATTTCCAACGGCGCCAGCGACCCCAACCAGACCATCGGCCGGATCCTGCGCCAGGTCCAAAACGCCAGCCTCTGCCCGCCGGCGCCCTAGGCGCCAGGCAGAAGCCGAAACAGAGTCCCACCCAGCCGCAGAAGAGAGGGCTGGGACTGGTGCCGCCGATCCTGGGGAGCGGCCTGATCTGGCAGAGGGGCCCGGATCGCTCCTAGCCCCCAAAGTTGACCCTTGAAACTCGCCTCAGCGCTGGCCCGCGGCCTGGCGGAGGCGTTCCGCGGCCCGGCCGGCCCGGCCCAGGGGAGTGCCCCGGCTTGCGTCGTTGGTGGCAGGGGCCACCAAGCTCGAGGGATCGGTGCTTTGGAGCTTCACCAGCTCCCGCCGGCCCGCCATCACCACCTTGCCCATGTCCTGCAGGCGCCCCTCCAGTTCGCCCAGCACCTGCTCGGCGTAGCGATTGGCCCCCTCCTGGATGGCACTGGCCTCCTGGCGGCTGCGGCTGATCAGGGCCTCGCACTGCTGTTGGGTCTGCTGGCGGAATTGCAGGGCATCGGCGTGGATGCGCTCGGCCTCGGCCTGGCTGTCCCGCTGGATACGCAGGCTCTCCTGGCGGATCTGTTCCAGTTCCTGAAGGCTTTGCTGGCGCAGGCGCTCATGCTGTTCGCCCAGCTGGCGCTTGAGGTCGATGTATTCCTGGTCGAGCTGTTGGCGCCGTTGCAGGCCCTCCTGCTCCAACTGCTGGCGCCGGACCCCAAATTGCTGCTCCATTTGCACCAACCGGGCCTGGTGCTCCTGTTCGCCTTGGGCCACCTGCTGGCGGGTCTGGAACAGCATCTGTTCACACTGCTGGCGCGCCTGATCGCGCAGCTCGGCCACCTGGCGTTCGGCCTCCTGGCGCACCGACTGGGAACTGATCAGCTGCTCCCGCTGCTGACGGGCCTGGCTGACCATCTCATCGGCCTGCTGGCGGGCCTGGGTGATGAACTCGTCCTTTTTGCGGATCAGCTCCTCGGCCTGGGCCAGCTGGCCGGGCAGGGCTTCCCGCACCGCATCCATCACCTCAATGGCGTCCTGCTCATTGACCAGGCGGCCACCACTGAAGGGGATCCGGCTGCCATCCAGCACGATCTCCTCCAGTTGGTCGAGTTGATCCAACACGGAATTGATCTTGGCCTCAGTCATCACGTCAAGCTCGCAGACCCTGATTAAAGAGGCTGGCGAGATCCTTGGCTACCACCTCGGGCACCATGTGATCAACCGCACCTCCGAAGCGGGCCACCTCCTTCACCACCGAGCTGCTGAGGAAGCTATGGCGGGTGGCGGTGGCCAGGAACAGGGTTTCGATGCTGGGGGCCAAACTGCTGTTGGTGTGCGCGATCTGCAGCTCGTATTCAAAGTCGCTCATCGCCCGTAGGCCCCGCAGGATCACGGCGGCGCCGCACTGGCTGGCAAAGGTCACGGTGAGGCCATCGAAGCTGGCGACCTCCACCTGGGCCAGGTGGGCCGTGGCGGTGCGGATTTGCTCCAGGCGCTGCTCGAGGCTGAAGCTGGGCTGCTTGCCGGGGTTCTGCAGCACCGCAACCACGAGGCCATCAAACAGGCGGGCTGCCCGTTCGATCAGGTCGAGGTGGCCGAGGGTGAGGGGATCAAAGCTGCCGGGGTAAAGGGCCTTCATGGCAGGGGCTCCGGCCGGGACTGCCGGCATGCCCGGGGATCGTAGAGATCGGGCTGTTGCTGGCCCCGGATGGCGGTCGCGCTTGCGTCCGCCCTGGGCCCAATCCATGGGCTTCGCGGGTGCCTTCCTAGGGTTGGAGCAATCGCCCCTAGTGCCGTGAGCCCCTCCCTCAACACGGACGCCAAGAAAACCCTGCTGCGCAAGATCCCCCATGGGGTGTTCATCTGTGGCGTGGCCGAAGGGGAGCTGGTGAATGGCTTCACGGCCAGCTGGGTCACCCAGGGATCGTTTGAGCCGCCCCTGGTGGTGATGGCGGTGCGGGCCGATTCCACCAGCAACGGCATCATCCAGCGCACGGGTCGCTTTTCCCTCAACGTGCTCGCCGCTGACCAGAAGGACCTGGCGGCCGTGTTCTTCAAGCCCCAGAAGGGCATCGGCGGCCGCTTCGATGCCGCCCCCTACAGCCTCGGCGAACTCGGTTTACCCCTGCTCAGCGACGCCCTTGGTGGGGTGGAATGCGAGCTGGTGGGCCAGGTGGCCCATGGCGACCACACCGTGTTTGTGGGTGAAGTGAAAACCGCCCAGCTCAACCGCGATGGCGTCGCCCTAGAGCTCTCAGCCACCGGCTGGACCTACGGCGGTTGAGCCAGGCGCCGATGCTGGATGGGACCCAGGTTGCCCCCCTCCCAGGGGTGGAAGGGCCGGCCCCGACGCGGATCCCAGCAGCCAGGGACCTGGGCACGGGCTCGGGCCCCCTGGTGCAGCAGCCGGATCGGCTTAAGGCGCGGCTGAAGGAGCTACCGGCCGAACCCGGTTGCTACCTGATGCGCGATGGCGACGACCGCATTTTGTATATCGGCAAAGCCAAGGTGCTGCGCCAACGGGTGCGCAGCTACTTCCACAATTCCCCCGGCCATAGCCCCCGCATCAGCCTGATGGTGCGCCAGGTCTGCGACCTGGAATTCATTGTTACCGACAGCGAAGACGAAGCGCTGGCGCTGGAATCCAACCTGATCAAGCATCACCAGCCCCACTTCAATGTGTTGCTGAAAGACGATAAAAAATATCCCTATGTTTGCATCACCTGGAGCGAGAGCTATCCGCGCATTTTTATCACCCGCCAGCGGCGTTTCCGTAAACCCCACGACCGCTTCTATGGCCCCTACGTCGATGTGGGCCAGCTGCGCCGCACCCTGGCCATGGTTAAGCGGGTGTTCCCCCTGCGCCAGCGGCCCCAACCGCTCTACCGCGATCGCACCTGCCTGAACTTCGACATCGGCCGTTGCCCGGGGGTCTGCCAAGAAAAGATCAGCAGCGAGGACTACCAGCAGATCCTGCGCAAGGTGGCGATGGTGTTCCAGGGGCGCAATGACGAATTATTGACCCTGCTCACCGGCCAGATGGAGCGGTACGCCGAACGGCTCGATTTCGAGGCCGCCGCCGGGGTGCGCGACCAACTGCAGGGCCTCGAGAGCCTCAGCGCCGAACAGAAGATGAGCCTGGGTGATAGCTCCATCTCCCGCGATGTCCTGGCCCTGGCCGCCGACCGCCGCGTGGCGGCCGTGCAGCTCTTTCAGATGCGGGCCGGCAAGTTGGTGGGCCGGCTTGGTTTCACCGCCGATGCCGTCAAGGCCTCCAGCCCCGAAGCCCTTGCGCCGGATCCCTCCCAGCCAAAGGACACCCAGCCGCCTGGCTCCCAGGCCGAAGCCCCCCAGCCCGATCCTTCCCAGCCGCAGGAGGCCCTGGCGGAACCCGAGGCCGCCGAGTCCAGCAGCGAGCCCCCCGCCGATGCCGCCAGCCTGGGCCTAATCCTGCAGCGGGTGATTGAGGAGCACTACAGCCAGGTGGACCCGGTCGAGATTCCGCCCGAGTTGTTGCTGCAATACCCCCTGCCCCAGCAGCAGCTGATCGAGGACTGGCTGAGCGAACGGCGGGGCCGCAAGGTGCGCCTGGCCGTGCCCCAGCGCCAGCAAAAGGTCGAATGGATCGAGCTAGTGGAGCGCAATGCCGGCTACGAGCTGCAGCGCACCCAGCGCACGGCTGAACAGCACCAGTTAGCCACCGAAGACCTGGCCCAATTACTCGATCTGGCCACACCACCCCGGCGCATCGAAGGCTTCGACATCAGCCATATCCAGGGCAGCGATGCGGTGGCCTCCCAGGTGGTGTTCATCGATGGGCTGCCCGCCAAGCAGCACTACCGCAAGTACCGGATCCAAAGCAGCAGCATCCGCTCCGGCCACTCCGACGACTTCATGGCCATGGCCGAAATCATGCGCCGCCGCTTCCGCCGCTGGGCCCAGGCCAAGGCCGAGGGGGCCGACCTGGCGGAGCTGCGCCGCCAGGCCAACTCGGCCCTGCATACGGGCGGCCTCAACGACTGGCCCGATGTGGTGATGATCGACGGCGGCAAGGGCCAGCTCTCGGCCGTGATGGAGGCCCTGCGGGAGTTGAACCTGCACGAGGACCTGGTGGTGTGCTCCCTGGCCAAGCAACGGGAGGAGGTGTTCCTGCCCGGCGCCAAGCAACCGATCGACAGTGAGCCCGGCCAGCTGGGCATCGTGCTTCTGCGGCGCCTGCGCGATGAAGCCCACCGTTTTGCGATCAGCTTCCACCGCCAGCAACGGGGCGAGCGCATGAAGCGCTCCCGCCTCAGCGACATCCCTGGCCTGGGGCCCAAGCGGGTCAAGGAGCTGCTGGCCCACTTCCGCTCGATCGATGCGATCCAGCTTGCCAGCGCCGAAGCGATCGCCAAGGCGCCGGGGGTGGGTCCGGCCCTGGCCCGCCAGATCTGGGAGTACTTCCACCCCAGTGACCTCGATGGGGATGGCCAGGCCGCAGGCGGATCGGGCGGTACTGCCGGGGCTGATCTACTTGCCGGCGCTGACAGCCCTGCCGGAGCTGACAGCCCTGACGAGGCTGACCGCCTAGCTGGGGCCCTAGCCCCGGCTGGGCCAGGCAAGGGGCCTGACGCCGCCGCGGCCTGGGAGCCGGGCGAGGAGTCGTCCCCATGAGAGCCCTGCGCAGCCTTCTGCTCGTAGGGGGGCTTCTCCTGGGATTAATCCTGGCTCCCTGGCCCGGTTTGGGGATGGCTGGTTGGCCAGGTGCAGCCATGGCCCAGGCAGCGCCGGGACTCTGCATCGGGCCCATTTGTGCCGATGAAATCAGTCGCAGCAGCCAGTTCCCCTGGCAGTTGCGCCTGCGGCTCAGCGACCAGCGGTCCCACCGGGAACGGGTGGTGGTCGACTGCCGCGATGGGGGCATCAGCCCCCTGGCCGGGCCGGTGGAGCGGGGCTTTGCCGGGGCCGTGGTGCGTCGCGCCTGCCGGCTGGCGGCGGGGTCTGGGGCGGGGCCTGGCGCGGTGCCGGCCGCCTAACTTGGGCCCATCTGGACCCCCTTGGCCCCCACGGGGCCCCTGCTGCCAATGACCCTGCCACCTGAGGCCTACCTCTGGTTCAAGACCCTCCACATCGTGGGGGTGGTGGTGTGGTTTGCCGGCCTGTTCTACCTGGTGCGGCTGTTCATCTATCACGCCGAAGCCGCTGCCATGGAGCCCCCCCTGCGGGAGGCCTTCGAGCAGCAATACGGACTGATGGAGCGGCGACTGGCCAACATCATCACCACCCCCGGGTTGGTGCTGACCGTGGCCATGGCGATCGGGCTGCTGGTGGCCCAACCGGCCTGGCTGCACCAGGGCTGGATGCACGCCAAGCTCGGCTTTGTGCTGGCCTTGCTGGCCTACCACCTCTTTTGTTACCGGCTGATGGGCCAGCTGCAGGCCGGGACCTGCCGCTGGGGACCCAAGCAATTGCGGGCCCTCAATGAACTGCCCACCTTGTTGCTGGTCGTGGTGGTGATGTTGGTGGTGTTCAAGTCCCAGTTCCCCACCGGAGCCGCCACCTGGCTCCAGGTGGGACTAGTGCTGTTCATGGCGGCATCAATCCAGTTCTATGCCCGCTGGCGCCGGCTGCGGGAAGAGGCCGAGGCCCAGGCCGCTAGTGGCTGATCCCGCCCCCATGGCCCCAGCCGCCGCTCCTCAGGGGGTGTCCCTGGTGGAGGTTCTCCAGGGCGTCCATGCAGCCAGCTGCCCAGGGGAGCTGAATTTCCACTGCCACACCCTCCATTCCGACGGCAGCCTGAGGCCGGAGGAGTTGGCCCACCAGGCCATGGCCCTGGGGCTGCGCCACCTGGCCATCACCGATCACCACAGCACCGCCGCTTTGGCACCGGCCCAGCAGGTGCTGGAACGCCTGGCCCTAGGGGGGCAACCAGTGCCGAGGCTGTGGAGTGGCATCGAAATCAGCTGCCTGCTGGAGGGCTGCTTGGTGCACGTGCTGGGCCTCGACTTCGATCCCCGCGCCCCCGATCTGGAGCCCTATCGGCAGGGTCAGGCCCCCGTTGGCCAGGCCCTGAGGGCCGAGCAGGTGGTGGAGCGTCTCCATGGGGCCGGTGGGTTGGCCCTCTTGGCCCATCCCGGCCGCTACCGGAAACCCTTCGGACCCCTGATCGATGCGGCGGCAGCCCTGGGCTTCGATGGGGCCGAGGCTTACTACGACTACGCCATGGCGCCGAGCTGGCAGCCAACCTCGTTGGTTTGTGAAGCGATCGCCAGCCAGCTCGAGAAGTTGGGACTTTTGCGTAGTTGCGGAACCGATACCCACGGGCTTGCCCTGCACGGCCGCTAGGGTTTATCCACACATTCCGCTGCTCGCCGATGGGACTGCTCGATCGTCTGCTGGGTACGAAATCCTTCAAGTCGTCGCCCGACGCTGCTAAGCCTGCCGCCAAGGCCCAAGAAGCGATGTTCTTGGATGCCGACGAGTCCAGCTCCCTCGGCAACGTCGACTTCATGCGGCGCACCTATGAGATCCGCCGTACGTTCCCCGGCACTGCCGACAACCCCGGCCTGAAGGAGCGGGTTGATGTGGTGGCTTCGATGGAGGCCCGGGTCGAGAGACTCACCGATGGCATGCCCGGCACGGAAGCCAAGGACACGGGCGTTGACCTCACCGGCGGCATCCCCAAGGCGGTGAAAAAAACCTTCGCCCAGACCATGACGGCCGACGAATTGAGCCAGCGGCTAAAGGGTTCGGCCATTGGTGGCGTCAATGTGCCGGGCGTGGCCGCCACCGGCCGCAAGCCCAGCTCCGATGCCGACCAGCCCGAGATCAGCCGCCAGGGTGCCCGTCCCGGCGCCATCGATGGCTTCAAGGGCATGGCCAAGGACATCACCGGCTGAGGCCGGCTGAAGTGGGGCCAGGATCCTGAAGCGGTCCTGGCGTTGCGTTCAAGCCAGCCTCTGGCCCGAAGCCCTGGTGGAGATCAGCCCTCCACCAGGGCTTCGCTGTCTAAAACCAGCTGGCGCAACTGGTCGAGCTGGTTGGGGCTGGCCCCCTCCCAGAGGCCCCGGTGGTGGGATTCGAGCAGGCGTTCGGCCATGTCTCTGAGGGCCCAGGGATTGGCCTGGCGCAGGAAGGCGAGCGTCTGGGTGTCCCCCAGCCAGGTGTCGCAGATGGCCCCGTAGCTCCAATCGGGCACCCGGCCGGTGCTGGCGTCGTAGGCGAAGAGGTAGTCGAGGCTGGCGGCCAGCTCAAAACCGCCCTTGTAGCCATGGGCGCGCATGCCATCGATCCAGCGGGGATTCAGTAGGCGTGAGCGCAACACCTTGTCGAGCTCCTTTTCGAGCCGGTGCACCCGGGGCCGTTGCTGGCGGGAATGGTCGGCAAACCAGAGGGCTGGTGCCTGGCCCTGCAGCCGTTCCGCCGCCGCACTCAGGCCCCCCTGGAACTGGTAGTAGTCATCGGAGTCGAGCAGGTCGTGTTCCCGGTTGTCCTGGTTGTGGAGCACCACCTGCACAGCGGCCAGCCGCTGCTCCAGGCCCGAGCGATCGGCCACGGCCACGCCGCTGCCTTCGTAGCGCCAGCCACTCCAAGCCAGGAAGGCCACCGCCAGGTCGCCGCGTTCATCCCAGTTGCCGCTATCAATCAGGGCCTGCAGACCAGCCCCATAGGCCCCGGGAGCCGATCCGAACACCCGGCCGCTTTGCCCCCCTTCCCGCTGAGCGGCAGCGGCCAGGGGGTTGTCCTGCTCCCCTTCCTCCAGGCCTGCCACTAGGGCCGTGGCCCGGTTGAACCAGGCCACCAGTTGGGGGAAAGCATCGCGAAACAGGCCCGAGATGCGCAGGGTCACATCCACCCGGGGCCGGCCCAGGCTGGCCAAGGGAATGGCTTCCAGATCCACCATCCGCCGGGTGGGGCCGTCCCAGATCGGCCGGATTCCGAGCAGGGCCAGGGCCTGGGCGATGTCCTCCCCGCCGTTGCGCATGGTCGCCGTGCCCCATACCGATAGGGCCAGTTGGCGCAGGGGTTCCCCCTCCTCTTGGAGGTAGAGATCCACCAGTAACTCAGCGCTGCGGCGGCCCAGGTCCCAGGCGGTTTCCGTTGGTAAACCGCGCAAGTCGACGCTGTAGAAATTGCGGCCGGTGGGCAACAGATCGGGCCGGCCCCGGGTGGGGGCTCCCGAAGGCCCGGCGGCGATGCGCCCGCCGGCAACGCCCGTGAGAAAGGCCTGCCGTTCGGCCTCGCCGCAGCGCAGCAGGTTGGGCAGGAGGGAACGGCTCACCCGTTCCAGGACGGCAGCCGTGGCCGGGCCAGGACCTGGGGCGAAGGCTTCCGTTGCCGTGCCCTGGGCCTGGGCCAGCAGGCCTGCCATCAGGGCCAGGGCCTGGTCTTCCAGCCAGGCCACCCCATCCCCCCCATGGCGGGGGCCAGCAACGCCTAGGGCCCCAAGACGCTCCCGATCAGCGGAGGCCAATGGTGCTTCCTCCGCATCCGCCCACGGGTCCAGTTCCAGGCCCAGATCCAGGGCCAGGGCCTGGGTTATCCCCGGACCCTCGGCCAAGGGCGCCCGGGCCAGACAGAGCAGCAATTCGGCTAGGGGCCTGTCCTCGGGGAGTTGGCCGAATACATGCAGGCCCGTGCGGATCTGGGCCTCCTTGAGTTCGCAGAGGTAGCCATCGGCCGCCTGGAGCCGCTTGAGCAGGGCGTCGTCGCTGGACTCGCCTCTCTCTTCGCTGCCCGCCCCTGGGGGAGAGTCGGTTCGATCAAGCTCCGGGCCCAGCTGGAGCTGGCTTAGGCGTTCTAAAACCTGCTGCTGCAACGGGCCTGTGCGTTCCGCCCCGAGTTCACTGGCCTGCCAGTACTCATCGAGTAAGGCCTCTAGCTCCAGCAGGGGCCCATGCAGGCCAGCCCGGCCCAGGGGCGGGGTGAGGTGGTCAAGGATCACGGCCTGGCTGCGCCGCTTGGCCTGGGAGCCCTCACCCGGATCGTTGACGATGAAGGGATAGAGGTGGGGCATGGGCCCCAGGGCCCACTCCGGGAAGCAACTCGCCGAGAGGCCCAGGCCCTTACCGGGTAGCCATTCCAAGTTGCCGTGCTTGCCCACGTGGCAAATCACTTGCACCCGGGCCACCTGGCGCAGCCACAAATAGCGGGCCAGGTAGGCGTGGGGGGGCGGCAGGTCGGGACTGTGGTAGTTGAGGCTGGGATCCCGGTCATAGCCGCGCTCTGGCTGGAGCAGCAACGACACCTGGCCGAACTGCAGGCCGGCCACGGGGAAGCCCTGGTCGCTCAGGCTGGGATCCGATTGCGGTGGGCCCCAACGCTGCTCCAGTCGCCCCCGCCCCTCCTGGGGAAGGGTGGCGTACCAGGCCAGGTAGGTGGCCAGGGGCAGGTGGGCCAGGGGTGGGCGGTGCTGGCTTTCCGGGTCGTTGGTTTGGCCCTGGAGCAGCCGCTGGATCAGGGCATCGCCATCGGCGGGAAGGGGGTCATCGCCAAGGCCGTAGCCCGCCTCGGCTAACCAGTGCAGCAAATTCGTGGCGCTGGCGGGCGTATCCAGGCCCACCCCATTGGCTAGGCGGCTGTTGCGGGTCGGGTAGTTGGCAAGCACCAGGCCAATCCGGCGCTCGGCGGCGGGGGTACCGCGCAGGTCGCACCAGCGGGACACCAACTGGCTCACCCAATCCAGCCGTTCCCGGTCGGGCCGGCTCTGGTGCAGGGCCGTGGCCAGGGCGGCATCGGCGCCGCTCACCTCCTTGAAGGCTCCCACCCGGGTGGTGATGCGACCATCCAATTCGGGTAAGGCCACCTGGAGGCTGAGGTCGAGGGGCCCGAGGCCAATCGAGCTTTCTGCCCAGGTCTGGCGGCTCTGGCTACTGCAGAGCAGCTGGAACACGGGCACTTCCAGGCGCTCCCACAGGGGCGCCCCCAGGCCGGCCTCCTCGAACTGCACCGAGGCAAAAGAGGTGGTGCAGATCACCGCCTCCACCGCCTCTCGGCCCAGCAGGTCGGCCACGCCCCGCTGCACGGCCTGATCGCGGAGGCCACTCACCCACAGGGCCCGGGGGGCCAGCCCCTGCTGCCTAAGGCTTGCGAGCAGGGCCCCTACCAGCTCCAGATCGCCGGCTTGGAGCAGGGACCTGTACAGAATCACCCCCACCCGGGTGCCCGGTTCGTTGCGCCAGTCATGGGGCAGGGGATCGGCCTGGGGCAAGGCCCTGGGAGGCTCAACGGCCTGGCCGGCCAGCAGCTGGTCGACGCAGTGCAGTACCGCCGCCAGGTTGGTGGGGCCCCCCTCCCGCAAGCAGTGGCCAATCGCCAGGGCCAGCTCGGCATCAACCGTGCCCAGGTCCGCCAGGTCCTCGGCCTCCTCGACCGTGCCGGCGATGACGAGCAGCTGGCGATCCGGCCGAGCGGCGCTCCAGGTCCGCAGCTGCTCCAGGCCGTAGCTCCAATGGCCCCGGCCCCCCAGCAGGCGCACCAACACGATCCGGGTCTCGCCCAGGCTGGTGCGGATGTAGTGGTCGACCACGGCCGGATGGGCCAGGGCCTGGAGGTTCAGGCCCCGCACGGCCCCGCTGGCCCCGCCAGGGCGCCCTGCCTGGTCGGCCAACAGGGCGGCCAGGGCGGCCAGGTCGCTGTCGGCGCTGGTGAGCAGCACCGCGGGCGCCCGGGGCTGCTCCACATAAACGGGCCCCTCCTGGGGGCTGGTGCTGCCGGGAACCGCCGCGAGCCGATGCATGGCGCCATCCTGGGTCCTAGCTGGCGGAGCCGGGCCGGACCCGTCCGGGCTCATGCCCTCCAGCTCCGCCCTTCGGCCCAACCCTTGGGCGGACTGGGCGGTGAGAAGATGCCCACACCCTTTGGGCCCCTGGCCATCTGGCCTGCGGCGCACGCAACCCCGTTTCCGATCCCATGCATCAATTCCTTCCCTATGCCTGGTTCGGTGGGCGCTGCGTTCCCTTTGCCGAAGCCACGATCTCCGTGGCCACCCATGCGCTGCACTACGGCACCGGTGCCTTCGGCGGCATGCGCGCCCTGCCCAACCCCAGCGACCCGGGCGAAATCCTGCTGTTCCGCGCCGATCGCCACGCCCGCCGCCTAAGCCAGAGCGCCCGCCTGCTGCTCACCGAGCTGGCCGAAGAGACAATCATGGACGGGATCGTGCAGATCCTGAGGGCCAATCGGCCCAACACCCCCGTGTATCTGCGGCCCTTTGTTTACACCAGTGACCTGGGCATCGCCCCGAGGCTCCATGACATCGAGACCGATTTCCTGATCTACGGCATTGAACTGGGTGATTACCTCTCCCCCGATGGGGTGAGTTGCCGCATCAGCTCCTGGACCCGCCAGGAAGATCGTTCCCTACCCCTGCGGGGCAAGATCAGTGGCGCCTACATCACCAGCTCCCTAGCCAAAACGGAGGCGGTCAAGAGTGGTTTTGATGAGGCCCTGCTGCTGAATAGCCGCGGCAAGGTGAGTGAGGCCAGTGGCATGAACCTGTTCATCGTGCGCGATGGCGTACTCATTACCCCAGGTGTGGATCAAGACATCCTCGAAGGCATCACCAGGGCCAGCGTGCTGGAGATTGCCCAGGCCATGGGCATCCCCACCCTGGAGCGACCGGTGGATAAAACCGAGTTGTTCGTGGCTGAGGAGGTGTTCCTGAGCGGCACCGCCGCCCGCGTGACTCCCGTGCGCCGGGTAGAAAACACCGACATGCCCAGTCAACGGCCCGTGATGGGCGCGATTCGCGATCGGCTCACGGCGATCACCGAGGGCCGCGATCCGGCCTACGACCACTGGGTCACCCGCGTGCGGCTCGACGGCTGATGGTAAGCACCCCCATCCAAACCCCTGGGGCCAGTCCCACTCCAGCGGCCATCCCCGGCGCCTCTTCGCGCCCAGGGACAGGAGCTGGCGAGCCCAAACCCCGCATCGGTTTCCTCGAGCGGCTGCACAGCCCCGAGCGGCCCGTGTTGGTGTTTGACGGTGCCACTGGCACCTCCCTGCAGCAGATGGATCTCAGCGCCGAGGACTTCGGCGGCCCAGCACTGGAAGGCTGCAACGAGAACCTGGTGGTGACCCGCCCCGATGTGGTTCAGACGGTCCATCGCCAGTTCCTGGAGGTGGGTTGCGATGTAATCGAAACCGACACCTTTGGTGCTGCGTCGATTGTGTTGGCCGAATACGGCCTGGAGGATCAGGCCTTCGCGCTCAACAAGCGGGCGGCGGAACTGGCCCGGGGCGTGGCCGATGCCTTCAGCACCCCAGAGAAACCCCGCTTTGTGGCGGGATCCATGGGTCCCACGACCAAATTGCCCACCCTCGGGCATGTCGGCTTTGATGTCCTCAAGGAGTCCTATCGCGAGCAGGCTGAAGGCCTGATTGCCGGTGATGTGGATTTGTTCATCGTTGAAACCTGCCAGGACGTGCTGCAGATCAAGGCAGCCCTCCAGGGGATTGAGGAAGCCTTCAGCCGCAGGGGTGAACGGCGCCCCCTGATGGTGTCGGTGACGATGGAAACCACCGGCACGATGTTGGTGGGATCCGATATTGCCGCTGTGGTGGCCATTCTGGAGCCCTTCCCAATTGATGTACTCGGGCTCAACTGCGCCACGGGCCCGGAGCAAATGAAGGAGCACGTCCGCTATCTCAGCGAGCACTGCCCCTTTGTGATCAGTTGCATTCCCAATGCTGGCCTACCAGAAAATGTGGGAGGCGTGGCCCATTACCGGCTGACGCCGATCGCCATGAAGATGCAGCTGATGCACTTCGTCGAAGATCTTGGCGTGCAGGTGATCGGCGGCTGCTGCGGCACCACCCCGGCCCACATCGGCGCCCTGGCCGAGCTGGCCAAGGAGCTCAAACCAGCACCCCGCCAAGTGCGCCGGCCCGAACTCCAGCGCCAACGGCCTGCCCTCAGCTACGAGCCGGCCCTGGCCTCGATCTATGGGGTTACCCCCTACCACCAGGACCAGTCCTTTCTCATCATTGGTGAACGGCTCAACGCCAGCGGCTCCAAGAAAGTCCGGGACCTGCTCAATGTTGAGGATTGGGATGGCCTGGTGGCCGTGGCCCGGGGCCAGGTCAAAGAGAATGCCCACGTGCTCGATGTCAACGTCGACTATGTGGGGCGGGACGGCGAGAAAGATATGCATGAGCTGGTCAGCCGGCTCGTGACGAATGTAAATCTGCCCCTGATGCTCGATTCCACCGAGTGGCAGAAAATGGAGGCGGGGCTCAAGGTTGCCGGTGGCAAATGCATCCTTAACTCCACCAACTACGAAGATGGCGATGAACGCTTCTTCAAGGTGTTGGAACTTGCCCGCGCCTACGGCGCCGGGGTGGTGATCGGCACCATCGATGAGGAGGGGATGGCGCGCACCGCCGAGCGGAAGTTTGCGATTGCCCAGCGGGCCTACCGCGATGCCCTCGAATTCGGCATCCCCGCCCATGAGATCTTCTACGACCCCCTTGCCCTACCGATCTCAACGGGCATCGAGGAAGACCGTAACAACGGCGCCGCCACCTTGATAGCGATCGAACAGATCCGCCGCGATTTGCCTGGTGTCCATGTGGTGCTTGGCGTTAGTAATGTCAGCTTCGGCCTTTCTCCGGCGGCCCGGATTGTTCTCAATTCCGTGTTTCTAAATGATTGCGTTCAGGCCGGCCTCGACGCAGCAATCATCAGCCCAGCAAAGATTCTGCCCCTGGCTAAAATTTCTGAAGAGCACCAACAGATCTGCCGCGACCTGATCTACGACCGGCGCCGTTTCGAGGGTGCTGTTTGCACCTACGACCCGCTGACCGAGCTCACCAAACTGTTCGAGGGTGTCAGCGCCAAACAGGCGCGTGAATCGGGCCCGTCCTTGGCGGACCTGCCGGTGGAGGAGCGTCTTAAGCAACACATCATCGATGGCGAACGCATTGGCCTTGAACCAGCCCTAGAGGAAGCTCTGGTTAGCCATGCCCCCCTAACGATCATCAACACCTTTCTGCTGGATGGCATGAAGGTCGTCGGTGAGTTGTTTGGCTCGGGCCAGATGCAGCTTCCTTTTGTGTTGCAAAGCGCAGAAACCATGAAGGCGGCCGTGGCCTTCCTGGAGCCGATGATGGAGCGGGTCGAAGGGGAGAGCAGCGCCAAGGCCAAGTTCCTGATTGCCACCGTTAAGGGTGATGTCCATGACATCGGCAAGAATCTGGTGGACATCATCCTCACCAATAATGGCTATGAGGTGATCAACCTGGGCATCAAGCAGCCTGTAGAGGCAATTATCGAAGCCCAGAAACTGCACCAGGCCGATTGCATTGCCCTGAGCGGCTTGCTGGTGAAATCCACAGCCTTCATGAAGGACAACCTGCAGGCCTTCAATGAGGCTGGCATCGATGTGCCGGTGATCCTGGGCGGAGCGGCCCTCACCCCCCGCTTTGTTAACAACGACTGCCGCCAGGTGTACCGGGGCCAGGTGATCTATGGCCGCGACGCCTTTGCCGACCTGCGCTTCATGGATGCCTATGTGACGGCCCGGGCCAATGGCGAGTGGGACAACGGCCAGGGCTTCCTCCAGGGCGCCCCCGAGGGCCTCGGAATGGCCAGTGAGCCGGCCGCATCCGAAGCGCCAGCCCCTGACCCGGATGGTCCAGCTTCCCGATCCGAGCCACCAGGCAGCAGCTCTGACCCTGGTGAGCCAGCCAGCCCCCTGGTCCCGGCAACGCTCGACACAAGCCGCTCCGCCGCCGTGCCTGAGGAGCTGGCCATCACCCCACCCTTTTGGGGTAGCCGCATCCTCACGGAGGCGGACATCGACCTGGCCGAGGTTTTCCGCTACCTGGACCGCAACGCCCTGTTCGCTGGCCAGTGGCAACTGCGCAAAACCCAGCAGCAAAGCCGCCCCGACTACGAGGCCATGCTGGCCGAGAAGGCCGAACCGGTGCTGCAGCACTGGATGGGCCGGTGCCTGGAGGAAGGGCTGCTCACCCCCCGGGTGGCCTACGGCTACTTCCCCTGCGGCCGCAGCGGCAACGACCTGGTGGTGTTCGGCGCGCCCAACGGTAGTGAGCTCGACCCAGGATCTCCGTTGGGTCGCTTCCAGTTACCCCGTCAGCGCAGTGGCAATCGCTATTGCATCGCCGACTTCTACCGCGATCTGGTCGACGTCGATCCCAGCCAGCTACGTGCCGGCGACAAGGCTCCCGCTGGCCTTGGGCCAGCCGACGTGCTGCCGATGCAGGCCGTGACCATGGGCGAACGGGCCACCCAGGTGGCCCAGGAGCTGTTCCAGGGGGATCGCTACAGCGATTACCTCTACTTCCATGGTCTGGCCGTGCAGATGGCCGAAGCCCTGGCCGAATGGACCCACGCCCGCATTCGCCGAGAGTTGGGGTTTGGCGCCAGCGAGCCGGACGAGCTGCGGGATGTGTTGGCCCAGCGCTACCGGGGCAGCCGCTACTCCTTTGGCTATCCGGCCTGCCCGAATGTGGCCGATTCCCGCCAACAGCTCGCCTGGCTCGGGGCCGATCGCATCGGCCTGCGCATGGATGAGAGCGACCAGCTCGAACCGGAACAGAGCACCACCGCCCTGGTGGCCTTGCATAGCCAGGCCCGTTACTTCAGCGCCTGATCGGCTCCATCCCCTCCTCGAGTCCCCTCCCGTCAAGCCGCTCCTGGAGCCATGGCAGGCTCGGGTGGATCACCCCACCCCCCTGAATCCATGGCCATTGCTGGTCCCGGAGGCGTTGATGACGCCATTGCCGCAGGTCTCGACCTCGATGGTTCCCCCATCCCCGCTGAGATGCTCAGCCTCTACAACGAAGTGATGGAACTGGAAAGCCGCCGGGCCCGCAGTGGGGTCACCAAATCGATGCGCAACCGCATCGTCAAGACCGGCTCCAAGCACCTCGACCAGCAGACCCTGGACGCTCGCCTCAAGGGAGCGGGCTGGGAGGGCCTCAAGGCGAAGGAGATTGCCTTCTTCTACGGCTGAGCCTCCAGGGCATGGAACGCCTGGGTTAGCTCGCCTCCCTTGGCGCGGTCGGCAGCCCGTTCAGGCGTTCAACCCCTGCTCGGGCCTCCAACGGGGCTTCTTAACGCAACAATCCCGTAACGCCGCGGATACCCCAGGCCAGGGTTCCCTGATCAAGCCAAGCCATGGTGGAAGGGGCGGGGCCGCTGGAGCCACCGCCTGGCCGAGCTATAGGCAGATCTGCTCCAAGGTGTCGATCACCTCCTGCTGGAACTCCTCGAGATCCGTGGAGTCGCTGAGGTCAATCCCCTCTCCGGCCGCGTTCTGGCTCAGTTCCTGGAAGTGGAAGGCGCCTTCGCCATTGGCCAAAAATTCCATGGCGGAGGTTTCACCACTCTCTTTGAAGGCGTCGCACAGGGCCATGAAGGCCGCGTCTTCGGTGAATTCCCAGCTCATTTAGGGGGGTCTGCTGAATGACCTTTAACGCGCTCCCCCCCGAATCCGTCAACCTCTTGGCGAGAATTTGTGCCAGAGCTTCGCCAGAATCGGCCTGAACCGGGCGTCGCCCGCCCGCCCCACCCATGAGCCAAGCGCCCACCCCCGACCCCAACTCGAGCCCCCCAGCCCTCAACGTCCTCGGCCAACCGCTGGAGATCTGCAGCTGTGAGCCCCTCACCGGTTGGTACCGGGACGGCAGCTGTCGCACCGATGCCCAGGATCAGGGAATGCACACGGTCTGCTGCATCGTCAGCGAGGCCTTCCTCACCTACAGCCGCGCCCAGGGCAACGACCTCTCCTCACCGGTGCTGGCCTTCGGCTTCCCCGGCCTCAAGGCGGGCGACCACTGGTGCCTCTGCGCCCGCCGCTGGCTCCAGGCCTACGAAGACGGCATGGCTCCGCCGGTGCGGCTTGAGGCCTGTGAGCAGAGCACCCTCAAGGTGATTCCCCTAGAGGTGCTTCAGGGCCTAGCCGCGCCAAGGGATGGCGATCCTGATGCCGCATGATGCCCCCATGGGCCAGCTCCGCATCGGCATCTTGGGGTTGGGTGCCTGGGGTGGCACCTTGGCTGCCCTTTGGCGGGACCGGGGCCACCGGGTTGAGGGCTGGAGCCGCCGCGATGGCGGCGATCCCCTGGCCCTGGTCACCGGCCAAGACCTGATCGTGGCGGCGATGTCCATGGCTGGCGTGGGCGAGCTGGCCCGCCAGCTGGCGCCCCAATGGCCGGCCGGCCTGCCCCTGCTGAGCTGCAGCAAAGGCATCGATCTCCATTTGGGCTGCACGGCCTCGGGCCTTTGGCAGCGGGCTAATCCCGCGATCCCCCTGCTGGTGCTGAGCGGTCCCAACCTGGCTAGCGAACTGGCCCAGGGATTGCCCGCCGCCAGTGTGCTGGCGGCCAGCGATGGCACCCTGGCCCGGAGGCTTCAGCAGGACCTCAGTTCGGAGCGCCTACGCCTCTACACCAGTTCCGATCCGATCGGCACCGAGGTGGCCGGCGCCCTTAAAAACGTGATGGCCGTGGCGGCTGGGGTCAGTGATGGCCTAGGCCTCGGAGCGAACGCCAAGGCCTCCCTGCTCTGCCGAGGGTTGGTCGAGATGGGCCTCGTGCTGGCCGAACTCGGCGGCCATCCGAGCAGCCTCTACGGCCTGGCCGGCTTGGGCGATCTGTTGGCTACGGCCACCAGCCCCTTAAGCCGCAACTACCGCTTTGGCCTGCTCCTAGCCGAGGGCCTGAGCAGCGCCGCGGCGATCGAGCGGATTGGAGCCACGGTGGAAGGGGTGCCCACCGCCCGGGCCGTGATGCAACTGGCCGAGCAGCGGGGCTGGAACCTGCCGATCAGCGCGGAAGTCCTCAATCTGGTGGATGGCACCACCCCTCCGGCGGCGGCCGTAAGGCGGCTGATGGAGCGTCAGTTGCGGGAGGAGACGCTGCCCGACCTGGTTGGTGCCGCCAGGCCAGCTAGCGCCACACCATGACGGGGGCCCCCCTCCAGGCCGCCCTCGTGGAGGCCTTTACGGAGGCTCCCCTGGGGGGCAATGGGGCCGGTGTGGTGCTGCTGGGGGAGCCCGCTGCGCCGCTCTGGATGCAGGCCCTGGCCGCTCGCCTCCAGCAATCGGAAACCGCCTTCCTCTGGAGAGGCGCCGATGGGGCGTGGCGCCTGCGCTGGTTTACCCCCATGTGTGAAGTGCCCCTCTGCGGCCACGCCACCCTGGCGGCGGTGCTGGCCTTGGGCCATTGGGGCCAGCTGGCCGTTGGTCAAGAGCTAGCCCTGCACACGCGCAGCGGCCCCCTGGCCGTGCGCCTGGAGGGTTTGGACCCTGCCAGTGCCCGGATCGTGCTGCCCAGTTCTGGACTGGAACCCCAGCCAATCCCCGCCTATTTGGCCCCGCTATTGGGAGACGCTCCGCTGGCCTACTGGAGTTCGCCCCTGGGCTACCGGGTGGCCCTGATGGCGGATGCGTTCAACCTGGCGGGCCTGGCCCTGCCCTCGGCCCAGTTAGGGGGCCAGGACCGCCAGGGATTGGTCGTGATGCAAGCCTTTGGCCTCTCCAGGGCCCTTGGCCTTCCCCAGGCCTGCGGCCTGTACCAACTCGAGGCCGAAGAGCAATCACGGCCAGCTTTCCGGCCCCAGGTGCTAGGCCAGCCGGCCCATTACCAACTGCGGTTCTTCGCCCCGGGCCTGGGGATCGCCGAAGACCCGGTCACCGGCTCAGCCCACGCCCTAGTGGCGCCCTACTGGCAGGACCGCCTCGGCCAGAGCTCGGTCGTGGGTTGGCAACCCTCCCCCAGTCCCGGTGGCATGGTCTGCAGCGCGGCAGCAGATGGTCGCATTGCCTTGACGGGTAGGGGCCACCTGCTTTGGGATGGGAGTCTTGAGGGTGGTCCCTGCGCCCCGGACCTGGCCCATTGGAGCGATTGTGGTCCCTGACGATGGCAGCAGCACCCCCGCCTCCCCTCAAGTCCCTCCTGATTGGCCTGCCCCTGGGCCTGGGGGCCCTGGCCTTCGGCTTTGCCGCCGAAGGCCTGATCCCGGCGCCCACGCCCCTGAGCGCGGCCATGGTCACCGCCCTCCAGGAGAGCCCGCCGACGGCCAAGCCCGTGCGCGTTGATGCCAAGGAGGATCTCCAGGGGGTAGCCGCCCAACGGCTTGGCAAGGGGCAAGGGTTGGCCAGCCTGGCCGCCCCGGAGCTGGCCGGTCCCCATGGGGCCCCAGGTCCGTCCCTGGAGATCCGCATCGCCCTGCTGGATCGGCCCCAGGACCTGCAGCTGGGGAGTAGCGGCGGGTGGTGGTTGCGCAGCCGTGACGGCCGCGTGCTCGACCAGGGAGGCCCCGGCCAGCTGGTTTCCCTGGAGGGTTTAGTCCAGGGCCAACCGGAGCTTTGGTTCGAGCCCGCCCGCGGCCAGGCCGTTCTGGTCAATGGTCGGGCCTACGCGGGGCGCCTGCGGTTGGTGCAGCAAGGGGCCGGGCTCCTGGTGATCAACCACCTCCCCCTGGAGGACTACATCGCGTCTGTGGTGGGCTCGGAGATGCCCAGCAACTGGAATCTGGAGGCCCTCAAGGCCCAAGCCGTAGCGGCCCGTTCCTACGCCCTAGCCCATATGGCCCGGCCCCCAAGCCAGCACTGGCACCTGGGTAACACCACCCGCTGGCAGGCCTATCGGGGCCTGGACAGGGTCAATGGACGCACCCGGGCCGCCACGGCCGCCACGGCGGGCCTGATCCTCAGCTACCAGGGGGGGATTGTGGAGAGCCTCTATGCGGCCAATAGCCAAATCAGCTGGGAAGCCCATCGCCACCTCGGCGCCAGCATGAGCCAGGAGGGCGCCAATAGCCTGGCGAACAAGGGCCAGCCCTACCCCTTGATCCTGGGCCACTACTACCAGGGGGCGTCCCTGGCCCGCCTGAAGATCGGTGCGGGCTGAACGGTATTGGCAATGGGCCCTCGAGCGCAGCCAGACGGCAGCGGCCAGCGGCAGCCTGGTGCCCTTGGACACCGAAATCCTTGATCTGGGACTGGGTATTGATGCCAGCGCTTCCGGAACGGGCCACCAGGTCCCCGTCGGTGATTCCACCAACCCTGGGGACTGGAGTCCCTTTGTCGTGCGCCGGTTGCTCTCGGCCACGCCCAAACACCTCACCCGGGCGGGCCCCCGCCCCAATCCCTTTTTGCCCTGGGATCAGGAGCTGGCGGTGGCCCCCCTGGGATCGAGCCACCTGCTGCTGCTGAATAAATACCCGGTCCAGGCTGGCCACGTGTTGGTGATCCCCCAGCAATGGCAACCCCAGCACGGATGGCTCGGCCCCGCGGACTGGGGGGCCGTGGCTGAGGTGGCTGGGGATACGGGTGGGCTGTGGTTTTTCAACAGTTCGCCTGCCGCCGGTGCCAGCCAGCCCCACCGCCACCTGCAGTTGTTGCCGCGCCAGGCCGGTAGCCCCAGCTGTCCGATGGCCCCCCAGTTGCTGGCCCAATTGAAGGGCGACCAACTCCCCTGGCCCTGGTCCTATCGACTCAGTCGCCGCCATGAATGCGGTGACCCGGATGAACTGATGGCGCTCTACGGCCACCATGCGCGAGCCCTCGGCCTGGGCGAACCCGGCAGCGATTCCCAGCCCCGGCACCCCTACAACCTGCTTTTCGACGATCAGTGGTTCCTGACCGTGCGGCGCCGCCGCGACGACTGGGCCGGGTTCTCGGTCAACGCCCTCGGCTTTGCCGGTTACCTGCTGGTCACCGATCGGGCCGATCTGGACTGGCTGCGGATCCGGGGGCCCTGGGCCCTGCTGGACAGCGTGGCCAGCAAAGTTCAGTAATTTCACGCTGGCGCCAAACGGCGATTGGGCAGTTCTTGGAAAAGGGAGGGCTGGTTTTATCCCGGTCCTTTCCCCTTTACAGCAACTTGTCTTGCCATTGCATGGCCGCTTCTCGCCGTTCCAACGTCCAAGAGCCAGGCTTTCCAGGCCCCCTCAATCATGCCCTTCTCAATCAAGCGGAACTTGATCAAGCCCCACTCGATCGTGTTTCCCTTGATCAAGTCCCAATCGTCCCAATTCCAGGTGCCCCAATCCCAGGCGCCCCAGCCGTAGCGGCCCGCCAGGCCGGTCGCCGGCTACGAATCCAGGCCTGCCTGGCCCTGGTCACACCGATTGCCCGCCATTACGCCCGCATCACCAGAGAATCGGCCGATGACCTCACCCAAGTGGGCCTGTTAGGCCTGCTCCGCGCTGCCGAGCTCTACGTCCCAAACCGGGGCGAACCCTTTGAACCCTTTGCCCGCCAGCACATCCGCGGTGCCGTCCTCCATTACCTGCGCGACCAGGCCCCCCTGGTGCGGATCCCGCGCCGGCGTCAAGAGCTGGACCAGCAGCGTCGCCGCTGCGAAAATCGCCTCCAATCCGAATTGGGTCAGGCTCCCCCCTCGGAGGCGGTGCGGCAGGCCATGGGGCTGAGCCTCTCCCAATGGGAGCGCCTTGCAGCGACCCCAACAGGCCATCGGATCGTGCCCTTGGACGAAGGGGCCGAGGTTCCAGCCTCCGATCAAGACCAGGAAGGGCCTGGAGATGCCCGCGGCACCATGGCCCTTGCTCAATTGGAGCAGCTCCCACACCAGCAAGCGGAAGCGATCAAGGCCGTGATTCTGGCCGGCCGCAGCCTGCGGCAGGTCGCTAGTGAATGGGGGACGAGTGCCAGCACGGTGCACCGTCAGCTGCACCGGGGCCTGAGCGAACTCAGGCGTCGCCTGGAGTTTCCATCTGACGCCGTAGCGTGCTGATCGTGGCATCGAGGGCCGCGAGCTGGCGCTCCAGGCCCTCCCGCCAGAAGGTGAGCATGCGTAACTTGCGCTCCTGGTGGCGGCGCCGGAAGGCTTCGGGCCCATCGGATGGCGCGCAACAGGCAAAGGGGGGGAACATGGGAAAATGGTGACAGTTCTGCCGTTCTAGCCAGCCCCTTGGCGCGAGTGCGGTAATCAGTCCCCCCCGAGCCCGGGGGCCCGCCCCAGCCCCGAGACTCCTCAGCCCAGGCGCCTCAAGCCATCCCAGATCCCCAGTCCACCCCCCTTCACGGCGCCCATCCAGCCCGGCTCCAGAGACCACCACGACGCAGACAGTTGAGACCAAACAGTCCCATAGGTCGCCCGCGGCCCCTGACCCTGGTGTTCCTAGCGACCCTTGCGTTGGGAGCTAACCCGGCCCAGGCCTATGTGGCCTTGATGGCAGGCCAACCGGCCCGACCCTTGGTGGGTCAGTTCAACATGGTTCCCGTGCTCCATTCCAATCAGCCGGAGGAAGTACTAGGGGCCGGCATCCTGGTAAACACCATGGAAGGCCAGGCCTACAGCACGGAAATCAACCAATCTCTCGACAATGCTACCTACACCTTTAATGGTGAATTCGGCTTGCATATTCACCACAAGTACAACCCAATGGGCTCCACCTGGAAGGGCTATAGTGGTCGGCGTCATGAGCTCACTTTGGCGGCTATTTTAGTTAATCCCAGTGATCAAGCGATTACGGTCCAGCTTGACCAGGGTTCGGTTCGCAATAGTTTCGAAGCACCGTATCTACCCAATAATTTAATGGGCGTCAAGCCTTTAGGGCCCCGGCCTTGGAACACGGGTCCCGGCGACGCCACCGCCATCGCGATGTTGCGGGGCAAGCTTGATACCAATCTGCCCGATCGGATTGTGATTCCGCCCCGGGGTCGCAGTGTGCTGTTTCAGACCCAGCTTCCCGCCAATGGCATTGCCAATGGGCTGCTTCGGGGCCGTAGTAATGGACCGCTACAGGTTGCCGTTGTTGCCGTCCGGGAACCCCGTGATGACAACGATATTCTGGCCGTTCTCGATAACGGACAGCTGGCGCCAGGGCGCACCTACCTGCGACGGCTAAGGGAAATTGAGGCTGGCTATGTGTTCTCTCGGGTGGGGGGTGTCGCCATCGGTGATACCTATCAGGCAACTCTCAATTACGACCTCGGCGATGGTCCTTTGCATGTGCCCCTCACCAGCACCGTGCGCCATAACTTCGGTACAGGCGAAATCCAGGTGAACTCGCTGGCTAGTCGCATGGTCGATTCATCGATCAACAACGTGGGGACCTATGGGGTGCGCTTCGATATCAACCTCAACCTCAAGGGAAGAGGTCCCTATGACCTGGTCTTGAGCCATCCCAGTCCGAATGGCCGCCCCTTCACTGCCTTCCGAGGCTCCATCGGTATCGCCACGGACAGCGGTTATCGCGAGGTGCACGTGGGTCTGCGGTCGGGCGAAAGTCTTAGCCTCACTCCCTTGGAATTGAACCCAAGCCAGAACAATCCAGTGCGGATCACCCTCGTGTATCCCGCCGATGCCACCCCGGGCCACCTGCTCAGCGTGGTGCCCAGCTCCCAGTTGGCCCGGGTTCAAGAGCAGCTCAGGCAACTGGCCCTCGCCCAAAGCCGGTCTTCCCGTCCCAGTCGGAAGCCGAATCAGCCTCCCTTGCCCACCCTTGGGCCCGACCCCATTGCAACGGAGAATCCCCTCTTGATGGGGACTGGCTTGGAGCTGGGAGCCCGAGCGATGCCCGCCGCTGAAAGGGAGTCCGGCAACGGCAGTCGCCAGGACCTCTCCCCCATGGCCACTGGCACGATCGCCACGGCCCCAAGGACCCTTTCCATTCAGCCAGCTGCCCTGGCGCCAGCCCAGCCATCGCTCCAACCTCCAACCGATCGCGCCGCAGGTCCAGCGATCAAACCGAGGACCAAGCCCGCCCTGGCCAAGGCCCCGGCGAAACCGAAGCCCCCGGCGGCCAAACAGCCAGCAATCCCCGCCGGCACCGGTTCCCAGGCCCTGCTGGATCGCCTGATCCTGCAGGCCTTGCCTCCCTTGCCCCCAGCGCCAGGTCCGGTGGAATGGCCAGGTCCGGGTCCCGGGGTGATCTCCCCAGCCCGCATGAGCCAGTCCCTGATGGACCGCTACCAGCAGGCCCTCGAGAACCAGCAATTAGTGATCAAATCCCTTGGCGGCCGATAGGCTGCAGTGGTCAGGACGCCCCCGTGGTCGAGAAAAGTGACCAGACCCGGCGGCGCATCAGCCTGGAGCTGAGCGCAGAACTGCTGGATTGGATCGATGGGTTTAAGGCCGAGTGGGGCCTGAGAAGCCGTGGCGACATCCTCGAACGGGTGCTGGAGCAACTTGTCCATGGCAGCTCCGACGAGGAGGACGGGGACGGGGACCAGGAGCCAACGGGCAGCCTCAACGAAACCGGTGCAATCGTCCTCATTAATCGCGATCTAGTCCCAATTCAAGACCAGGAGCAAGACCTGAGTGATATTGCTGAGATTGACCTAGGGCGTTCCGTCCGAGCCCAGGGGGCGGGAGGCAAGGCGAAGTCTGCTGGCGGTGGGGGGATTGACCTCCCAGGCTTTGTTCGGCGCCAATCGGTCCAACTCAAGCGCAGCCTGGAGCCGTCTAGCCCAGGCCCCAACCAGACCCTCCAGGGGGTGGAACTGATCGATTCCCCCTCAATCGAAGAAGCCCTCACAGCAGCCCGGGACCACTGGCTCGATCTCTATGGCCAACCAGCCACCGAGGCCGTGCTGGAGGCTGCCATGGTCTGGATGGCCCAGGAGGTCTGGCCCCAGGCCGAACAAAGTGAGGGGCGGCCGTTCACCTGGTCCCTCCTGGTGCAGGTGATCCAGGGGGTTGCCCCGAGCTGGCCCCTGGGGGCGGCCAGTTTCGAGCGGGTGATCGTGGCAGCGGGCATTCTCGAGGACCCCTTCAGCGCCAGAACCCTGCCCCTGCGCATCCCCACCCTGATCCGCCGTTTTGTGCAACGCCTGCGCAAGCGACGCAAACACCAATCCTTCCAGGCGATCGACCACACGATGACGGTGCTGGGTGCCCTGAAGCTCTTGAAGATGTCCACCACCCCCGATGTGGCCATCTCCCTAGCCCAAATCCGCGAGGCCTACCGGGAGCAAGCCCAATGCCACCATCCCGACGCCGGTGGCTCCGCCGACGTGATGCGCCGGCTCAACGAGGCCTACCAGCTGCTCAAGGAGCTCTACCGCGATAAACCCTGACCAATGGGCCCTAGTGAAAAATGTGTCCGGATTTTCCATTTGCGTCGAAAAATAGGACTAGACACGAGTCGCGCATGAGACGAGCTGGAGTCTCATCATCCCTCTTCGTTCTTGCCCTAAGAAGCGCGGGCATGGATTCTCGTATTAGTTGTCTCATATATGACTTACCGCAAAACAAGGTATGAGTCCTGCCTGACACCCATGAGACAGTCTTGAAGAGGCCTTGGTTTCAGTCCTTCAGCTCGATGTCTTGCGTCGTCTTGCTTGGCAACCAGGATGACCATCAACGACTGCTGCTCCTGTCATCAAGAAGGGAACGGGCTGGCGGCTGAATGGGTTGAAACCCCCTAAATCTCGCGATATCGCGCCCCGCAACCAATCAAGTGCTTGGGCCGTAAGGCTTGAAATCAACGAAAAATCCATTTTGCATGCAAGCCATGGACCGCCAGCCCCAGGGCCCAGTCAACGCGGATCAAGGCACTCTGCCTGGTCAACTCTTGTCCAGGGCGGGCCAGGTTCGTTGTCCAGGCCAAATTTTCTTGTCCAAACCCCAGTAATCATCGCAACTTCAACCCATGCGTACCTGTGGGATACACAGGTACGCAAAAGGTTGGAGCATCTGCCCATGCAGAGATCCAATCCCCCCCCCAAAAAAAATCGGTTGATTGGCTGAGGGCCTGCATCCCATCCATGGGTCCATGCAACGCCTGGAGGTGGAGCGCAACGAAGGGCTTGCCTTGCTCGACCCCCTCCCATGGCTTGGGTCAAGAGATTCGTAGTGCCGGCATGGCAATCGCAAGGCTTGCGGAGGCCCTTCGAACGCCGATCCTTGGGTCCATATTTTGAAGCATTGATCCCATTCGAGTCCTGGATCAAGACTAAAAGTAAGTACCAGATGAGACGGGTGATGTCTTATCCCCTTGTCCATCGTGCAAGTGTTTCCTGTTTCCCGTAAGCGCGGTTGCGGATCAGCTGGTTGGGTGTACACCGATCTCCTGGGTCCATCGCGATCGGGCCTCGCTAGCGGCTCGACCAGACAATTCCCCTATGATCCCAGTCGTATCACATGAGATTTGGTATGCGCCTTAGAGCTAGACCAGTCCAAGACAAGGCAGATCGCTGCTTGAGGACTTCCGCGCCTCAGTCCCGAATGGGAACTGCATTGCTGAGGGCGCGTTTCCTGAACGAGTCCCAGTAGAGTCGCTTAAGACTCAGCTTTAGTCTAATCAAAAGACTCGGCCAAGACTAATGGGATTGCTTTTCGATTCTTGTTTCAGGTTCCGTGGACCAGTGACCCCTGCGCCCCGCCCCAGTCGATCCAGTGATGCGATAGATGGGATGGACGATGGGTCCCCTATGGGGACGCAGCGCTAAGAAAGAAGGGTTCCTGGTCGATGGTCCTTCGCTTGGGCGGCTGTTCCCCTGGTCCGGGTCTGGGGCCCCCATGTCCACTGCCAATAAAAAAGGCCCCGCAGGGGCCTTGCGCTGATTGGTTCGCCTGCCGATGGGGGCATGGCCTGAGAGCAAGCCCGGGGGAAACGGTTCAGTTAGGGGTCTGCATGCCTTGAATTAAATAGTCGAAATAGGGTGCGGCCAAGGCGGCATCATCGGCACCCAAAAGCACCAAGGACGCCTCTTTAATGCAGCGCATCGCTTCCACCATGCCGGGCATGGGCACGCCCAGGCTGTTGTACATCTCGCGGGCACCGACCAGGCCGATTTGCTGGATCATTTCGGTGCTGCCAGCCAGCACCCCATAGGTGACGAGGCGCAGGTACCAGCTGAAATCACGCAGGCACTGGGCGCGCTGCTTCTGGCCGTAGGCGTTACCACCTGGAGCCACATAGTCAGGTTTGCGGCTGAACAGTTGGCGGGCCGCCTCATCAACAATCTTGCGCTCGTTGTCGGTGAGGGCCCGGACCACCCGCAGGCGACCGCCTCCCTCGGCGAGAAACTCGACCATGGAGCGCAGTTCGCCGCCGGTCGGGTAACGCAGCTGATCATCTGCCTGAAGGATCAGATCCCGAACGACGCTCATCCGATAGCACCATGCGCTTTGGAATTGTATCCAGCCTGGCGCCTGAACCCGGCGATCTGACGAGAGGTGTTACGCACCGATAGGGTCGGGGTATGGTCCAGCCTCCCTCCGCCACCGCGCCGATCGGCCGCATCGGCGATCGCTTCGAACTTGACATCACTGACCTCGGCCACGAGGGCCAGGGGGTGGGCCGCTGGCAAGAGCGGGTGGTATTCGTCCCCGGAGCCCTGCCCCAAGAACGGGTTGCCGTGGTTGTGCGCCGGGTCCAACGGCGGCACCTCGAGGCCGAACTCCAGGCCGTGGTGGTGGCTTCGCCCCTGCGGCGCCGCCCCCCCTGCATCCTGGCCGAGCGTTGCGGCGGTTGCAGCCTGCAGCATTGGCAAGACGCCCCCCAGGCCCATTGGAAGGAACAGCTTGTGGTGCAGGCCCTGCGCCGCATTGGTGGGCTCGACTGCGCCGTGGACCCCCTGATCCCAGCGGAGACGACCCTGGGCTACCGCAATCGGGCCACGATCCCCTTGGAGCGGCGCGAGGGCGATGGTCAGCTGCGGGCCGGCTATTACCGCCGCGGCAGCCACCGCATCGTCAACCTCAACCGCTGCCCCGTTCTCGATCCCCGCATCGATGCCCTGATCGCCCCCTTGAAGGCCGATCTGGAGGCCAGCGATTGGCCGGTGGATGTCCATCTGGACCAGGACGGCGGCCTGCGCCATCTGGCCCTGCGGGTCGGCCACCACAGTGGCGAGATTCTGATCACCTTGATCAGCAGCCACGACGAGCTCGATGGTCTCGAGGACATCGCCGCCCACTGGTTGGAGCGCTGGCCCCAGGTGGTGGGGGTGTGCCTCAACCTCCAGCCCCTAGCCACGAACACCCTGATGGGGCCCGAAACAAGGGTGCTGGCGGGACGGGGCTTTGTGCGCGAGCGCTTTGGCGGGATTGGGCTCACCATTGCCCCAGATACCTTCTTCCAGGTCAACACGGTTCAGGCCGAGCGGCTTGTGCCCCTGCTGCTGGAGGCCTTCGGACCCCTGGAAGGCCAGGAGTTGGTCGATGCCTACTGCGGCATTGGCACCTTCAGCTTGCCCCTGGCCGCCGCCGGTGCCCGGGTGTTGGGCTTGGAGAGCCACCTGGCGTCGGTCGAGCAGGCCAGGGCCAATGCCGTCGCCAATGGGCTGAACCGGGCCACCTTTGAGCAGGCCGAAGTGGGGGCCAACCTGGTGGAGCGGCTTGGTGCCATCGATGGCCTGCTGCTGGATCCCCCCCGTAAGGGCCTGCCCGCCCTCCTCAGTGCCGCGATCGGGGCGGTTCCGCCCGCCACCGTGGCCTACATCAGCTGTAACCCGGCCACCTTGGCCCGGGATTTGGCCCTGTTGACCGGAGAAGGGCGCTTGGCCGTTCAGCGCGTGCAGCCGATCGATTTCTTCCCCCAAACCAGCCATGTGGAGACCCTGGCCGTGTTGAAGCGGATCTGACAGGGCCAGAGCCTGAACACAGTCGTGGCGTTGGGGGTGGCTGGCCCGAGCCTGGGTGGCCTAGCTGCGCAACTGGGCCTGGAACTGGCTCTCCAGGGCCGTGCGAACCGCTTGGTGGGCCTGTTCCACTTCGGCTTCGGTGAGGGTGCGCTTGGCATCGCGATAGCGCAGCCGGAAGGCCTGGCTGCAGCTCCCGGCGGCCACCTGGGCCCCCTGATAGCGATCCAGCAGGTCGGCCTGCTCCAGCAGGGGCTTGCCGGCCTTGCGGATCGCCGCCAGCAACTGACCGCAGCTCACGCTGGTGGGCACCACCAGGGCCAGGTCCCGCTCCGAGGCCGGCACGGTGGCGTAGGCAGCAAAGCTGGGCTGGTAGCGATTGCGGCGGGTGGCTGCGGTCAACAGGGGCGCCAGCTCTAGTTCGAACAGGTGGGTGGCGTCCGGACAATCCAGGGCTTCAGCCTGGACGGGATGGAGCTGGCCGAACCAGCCCACGGGGCGCCCCTCGATCAACAGCTGGGCCGATCGTCCCGGGTGCAGGAGGGGATGGTCTGCGGGATCGGTTGGCAGGAGACGGTCGTCGGCGGGGATGCCAACGGCGGCAAGGGCTTGCTGCAGCAGGCCCCGGGCCTGGAAGTAGCCGGGAGCTGGTGGCTTGCCACCGGTGCTCCAGAGCTCAGAAGAGCGGCTGCCGCAAACAATCCCGGCCACGCGTTGGCTTTGGCTGGGGCCCTTGGACCCTGGGGCAAAGACGGTGCCGATCTCAAAGGCCCAGAAGCCGGAGCGGCCCGCCTGCAGGTTGCGGCGGGCCGCCAGCAGCAACTCCTCCACCAAGCCATCGCGCAGATGGCTGTAGTCGGCCAGGAGGGGATTGGCGAGGGGCAACCGGGTGGGGGGCGCAGCGGCCGCCACTTCGGCTTCAGCCCCTGCGGCCCGAAGGACGCTGGTGGCAGGTCCTAGGGAGAGGTGGCAGGTTTCCTGCAGGCCGGCGGAGGCCAGGGCGCGGCGCAGGCGCCGCTCCACCTGCTGATTGGGGCTAAGGCCCCCCGGTTCGAGGGGATCGGGCAGGTGGCAGCCGAAACGGTCGTAACCCACCAGGCGGGCCACCTCCTCAATCAAGTCCACCTCGCGCACCAAATCCTGGCTGCGGGAGGGAGGCACCAGCACGTCCCAACCCTCGCCACCGTCGAGCTCGCTGAGTTCGCAGCCCAGGGCGGTCAGGGTTTGAACGATCTGCTCGTCGTCCAGGTCATCGAACTCTCCAGGCTCGCCTTCGAGCACTTGCACCTGGCCCAACAGTTGATGCAGGGCATCGCGGCGGAGCAGTAACGGGGTGGGGCCATCCGTGGGCCGCTGGTGACACCAACGAGCCTCCACGGTGGCGCCACACAGCTCTTTCAACAGGGCCACGGCCCGATCGGCCGCCGCCAGGGTGACTTCCGGTGGCAGGCCCTTTTCAAAGCGGCTGCTGGCATCGGTGCGCAGGCCCACGCTGCGGGCACTGCGGCGCACCGCCTGGGGGGCGAAGACGGCCGCCTCCAACCAGATCGCCGTGGTGCTGTCCGTGACGGCACTGTTGGCGCCACCGATCACCCCGGCCAGGGCGATGGGTGCTTCGGCGTAGGTGACGACCAGGGCCTCGTCACTGAGCTGGTGCTCACTGCCATCGAGGGCCCGGAAGGCCTCCTCGCTGCTGGCCTGGCGCAGGCCGATGGCCCCAACACCGGGGCCAGGATCGCCAACCTTTAGCTCTCCCAGGCTGGCCAGACGGGCCGCATCAAAGGCATGCAGGGGTTGGCCGGTTTCCAGCATCACCAAATTGGTGATGTCGACCACCGCATTGATCGGACGCAGACCGGAACGCTCCAAACGGCTCTGCAGCCAGCGCGGCGATGGGCCCAGCTGGATACCCGTAAGGGCCGTGAGGCTGAATACCCCGCCGGCTTCCATGGCGCCCAGCGCTTCAGACCCAAGGGGTAAGGGCCCAGCGGTGATGGCCGGATCGGCCGGCGGCAGGGTGAGGGGGGCGCCGGTGAGGGCGGCCACCTCCCGGGCGATGCCCCGCATCGAGAGGCCATCGGGCCGGTTGGCGGTGATCGCCAGCTCCATCACCTGGTCATCCAGGCCCAAACTGGGCCCCACCGGGGAGCCCACCCCAGGCACGACTTCGAGCAGCTGATCGAGAATGGCAATGCCGTCGGAGCTATCGGCCAGGCCCAGCTCCTTGAGGGAGCAGATCATGCCGCTGCTGGCCACGCCCCGCAGTTCGGCCGGCTTAATCGTGAGGTCAACGGCGGGCAAGTAGGCGCCCACGGTGGCCACGGGCACATGGATTCCGGCGCGCACGTTGGCGGCGCCACAGACAATTTGCAGCGGTTCGGCGGCGCCGATCTGCACCCGGCAGACGCTCAGCTTGTCGGCATTGGGATGGGGATCGCGCTGCTCGACGAAGCCCACCACCACCCCGGCGGCCTGGGCGGCGAGATCTTCGAGGCCATCGAGCTCGAAGCCGGCCATGGACAGGCGCTCACCCAGCTCGGCGGCTGGTAGATCACAGGCCACAAGCTCCCGCAGCCATTGGAGCGAGACCCGCATCGACTTAATCAGGAAGTGGGGGCGATCCTAGGCACCAGGCTTGGCAGCACTGGGTCCGGCGACGGGGTAAGGTGTTGCATTGTCATTTGCATCGCAACAGCGGCGCAACGTCCTTATGGCCAAAAACAAGGGCGTCCGGCTCGTGATCACTCTTGAGTGCACCGAATGCCGGTCCAACCCCGCGAAGCGTTCCCCCGGTGTGTCCCGTTACACCACCGAGAAGAACCGCCGCAACACCACCGAGCGGATTGAACTGAAGAAGTTCTGCCCCCATTGCAACAAGTCCACGGTTCACAAGGAAATCAAGTGACCCTCGCCTTGCTGCCCACCCCTTCTTCCGTTCATCCATGACCAGCTCCTTTTTCAAAAAGCGCCTGTCGCCGATCAAGCCCGGCGATCCGATCGACTACAAGGATGTGGACCTCCTCAAGAAGTTCATCACCGAGCGCGGCAAGATCCTGGCCCGTCGTCTCACCGGCCTCACCGCCCAGCAACAGCGCGACCTCACCAATGCCGTGAAGCGCGCCCGCATCATGGCCCTGCTGCCCTTCGTCAATCCTGAGGGCTAACGCCCTCGGAGAGTTCCTTGCAAAACGGCGACCTGGTCGGAGTACAGACCCGTTCAGGTCCCCGTTTGGCGTTGGTTTCCGATCTTCATGGCAGCAAGGCTGCCGTTTTGGTGGGATTTGAAGCCAAGCCGGAGCGCTTGCCCCTGCGGGACCTAGACCTGATTTACCCCTTGCCCCCAGGCGCGGCCCCCGCGGCCAGCCTGGGGGCTTTGCCTTGGCAATTCAGCGCCGCAGCCCTAACGGCGGCCACGCCCAGCCGCCGGGACCTGGCCGCTGCCTGGCTGTTGCTGGAGGGTGACGACGGGCCCATGGCCTTGGACGCCCTGGTGGAGTTACTGGCCCCGGACACCACAGCCCTGGCCCTGGCGGCCTGCTGGCTGCTGTTGCACCAGCAAGATTTTTTCCGTTGGCGCCAGGGCCAGGTCCAGCGTCGCAGCCGCGACGACCTCCACCAGCTGCGCCGCGATCGTCGCAAGCTGGTCTTGCGGGAGAGTCGGCGCCAGCTCTGGTACGGGCTTCTGGCCGCCCGCCAGCCCTTGGGCCCAGACCAGCTGGCCGCTGCCCAGCCTGACCAACGGGCGGAGCTAGAGACCCTGCAGACCCTGGCCCTGGGCGAAGAAGCGGTGCCGCCTGGTCCGGAGCTGCGCCAGGCCCTGCAGGCGGCCGGCTGCGGGCCTAGCAGCGGCGACATTCGTCGCCTGCTCAGTGACCTGGGCCTCTGGGATGCCCATCGCCTGCCCAGCCTGGCTGGCACCACCTGGTCGGCCGGATTCACTGCCGAGCTACTTGATCTGGCGGCCGATTTAGCTGCGCGTTCGGAGGAGACCTGGCCGGGCGACGAGGAGCGCGTTGATCTCACCGGGCTCAAAACCGTGACGATCGATGACGCCGACACCCGCGAAATTGATGATGCCCTTTCGCTCGAGTCCAACGGCGAGATGGGCTGGCGCATCTGGATCCATGTGGCCGATCCGGGGCGACTGGTGGCCGCAGGCAGCCCCCTGGATCAGGAAGCCTTGCGGCGGGCTAGCAGCCTGTATTTGGCCGGTGGCAGCGTGCCGATGTTCCCGCCCGCCCTCTCGGAGGGCCCCTTCAGCCTGCGCCAGGGCCAACGATGCGCGGCCTGGAGTTTGGCCGTGGAACTCGATGGCGAGGGGGCCGTGGCCAGCCACACCCTGCAGCGCTCCTGGATCCGTCCCCTATACCGGCTCACCTACGAGGATGCCGATGAGCTGATTGAGTTGGCGCCGCCTCCCGATGCGGAGCTGGCCGTGCTCGATGGCCTCCTGCAGCGTCGGCGCCAATGGCGCCAGGCCCAGGGCGCCCTGCAGATGGATCAAAGCGAGGGACGCATCAGCCAGCAGGACGGCCGGCCGGAATTGGAGGTGGTGGAGCCTTCGGTGTCGCGCCTCCTGGTCGCCGAAGCGATGATCCTGGCTGGGGCCGTAGTCGGGGCGATGGGAGCCGAGTCCGGCCTGGCCCTGCCCTACCGCGGCCAGCCCGATTGCACGCTGCCGCCGGAGGCGGAACTGCTCGCCCTACCGCCTGGTCCGGTGCGCCATGCGGCCCTGCGCAAGGGGCTCAGCCGTGGCTTAACCACGGCCCAACCGGCCTCCCACTTCAGCCTGGGCCTGGAGGCCTACGTGCAGATCACCTCCCCCATTCGCCGCTACGGCGACCTGATCGCCCAGCGCCAGCTGGCGGCCCAGGCCGCTGGCGAGCCCGTTGTGCCGGCGGAGGAGCTCAGTGAACTTCTGGAACAACTGGATCACGCCCTGCGCCAGGGAATCCAAATCAGCCGCGAAGACCAGCGCCACTGGCAACAGGTGTGGTTTGAAGCCCACCAGCAGCACAGCTTTGAAGGCATCTTCCTGCGCTGGCTCAAGCCCCAGGACGGCCTGGCCCTGGTGCGCCTCGACGCCCTGGCCATGGACCTGCCGGTGGTTGTGCGGGAGTCCTGTGAACCGGGTGAAGCTTTGGTGGTGAAGGTACGCGAGGTGGACTCGTTTGCGGATTTGCTGCGGCTGTCGGGCCATAGGGGCACAGGACCCCGCGGCCTGGGACCTGCTTAAGGGTCGATTGCCTTGGCTGACCAGCTCAACGGGCGAGGCGGGACACCCGCAGCCACGGTCCCCAGGGGTTGAGGGAGCCAATCAGCTCCACCTCCTGGGCCTGATCCAAGCCTGCTAACCACTGGTGCAGGGCGGGCTCCAGGGTGATCAGGGGCCAGCGGCCAGCGCCAGTGTTGAAGCTGTAGCCCCCGGAACCATCGGGGGTAATCCAGCCCTGCCAGAGGGACTCCAACGGTTCCGAGCATCCGCTCTGGGGCCTAGGCGCGGCAGCCCCCTCAAAGTGGCCGTTGCGGCCCAGCAGGCTGGGCTCCTCCAGCACCCGCCGTTGGCGCTCCGCCCAGCGGGGGTGGTGCCAAGGGGTGTCCCAGAGGGGCACGGGACCCGCCGGGGCCTGGGGATCGCTGAGCAGGGCCTCCTGCAGGTGGCGTACGGGCAATGCCGCCGGCGGAATCTTGCCCTGCCAGCAAAGGGCAGCCGCCAGGCCGGCCGCCTGGCCGATGTTGAGGATCAGGGGTTGGAGCCGGGTGGCGCCATTGGCCATGTGGCTGCTGCTGAAGCATTTGTCTGCCGCCAGCAGGTTGTCGATCCCGGCGCTGACCAGGGCCCCATAGGGGATGCAGAACGGTGTGCCGCTCCAGCGGCCTCCCCAACGGCAACTCTTGGCCGCCAGGGGCCAGTCCGGCCCCGGGTAGTGGTGGTCGTTGGGGTAGTTGCCGACGGCGATCGAGCTGATGGCACCATCGCCATCTAGGGGTAGGGGAGCGATGGTCTCGCCGGGGCCTAGAGGCAAGAGCTGCTGCTCGATCACCACCTCCACCCCCACCAAGCGGCGGCCCTCGCGCCAGTAGGGCATCAGGGCCAGGGATCCGGGGCCCTTCAGGCGGCCGCTTGCCATGGGGGCCTCGGCTAGGGGGAAGGCCTGACCGGGTTGCAACCAGCCATCTGTGGCGTTAATGAAGCCCTCCAGAAAGGCCTCGCTATGGGCCCGCATCGCCGCCATCAGCTCGCCGTGGTCGGGGGAGCCTGGCTGGAAGGCTGCCGCCAGGCCCTGGTGCCAGTCATTGCCCTGCAGGGGCCAGTTGAGCATCACCAGGCCGCCAGGCAAGCGCCCGTAGGTGAGGGTGCGCTCCAGGCCGAAGGCCCCGGTGGCAGCTTCGAAAGGAGCGGCTAAGGCGGAGCCTGGGGGGCACGGCCCTTCCCCCAGCTGGCCCATCACCACCCAAGTGGGCGATTGCACCAGTTGTTGGTGGAAAAAGGGCTGCCCCACCAGGGCCTGAAGGGTGGGGGCGCTGGGTTCACCCCAGGTTTCCTGGGGCTCCCAGCCGAGCCGGTAGGGGGCCCCAACTAACGGAAACAGGTCGCCCAGGTCGCTGCCATCGACCAGTAGATCCAGCTCAATGCGTAAGGCTTCTCCCTCCCGTTCGATGTCCAGGGCCACCACCCGGTTGCCGAGCCGTTTCGCCGCCAGCAGCTGCACCTCCGGCCACCAGCGCAACAAGGCTTCGGCCCCCACCCAACGCCGCAGGATCGCCTCCGCCGTGGCAGGTCGATAGCCGAAGCAACTCACCCAGTTCTGGTCGAGGCCCTCCGGTTCCTGGCGCTGCAGCTCCCGTAGGAAGGCCCCCCAGAGCCCGGTCTGCCAGCAGCTCAGTTCGTTGCCATCGGGGGCGCAGACCCCGGCGGCGCTCACCATGCCCCCCAACCAGGGCCCAGGGGTGAGCAGCAGGGTGGGGGCACCTGAGCGGGCCGCCTGTAGGGCTGCCGCCACACCACCCGTGCCCCCGCCCCAAACCACAACGGCGGCCTGTTCCTGGATCAGAACCATGGGGAGCGGCGGGAGGAACGGAACGGGATTGGCCTTGGATCTAGCAGGGGGCTGGCTTGCGGCCACGCCATGGTGGGCACTTCCCTGGCAACCGGAGCCCGGTCAGGCGCTGGTTAGGATCCGGCCTCGGCGCGGGGCCGCCTGGGCGGCGCCGCGGGCCCATCTGCACCGCCGATCCAGTTTCCAGCCGATGACCTACACCCTCACCACGCCGCTTTATTACGTCAACGACAAACCGCACCTCGGTAGCGCCTACACCACCCTGGCCTGCGATGCCCTGGCCCGGTTCCAACGGCTGAAGGGTGAGGAGGTCGTTTTTATCACCGGCTGCGATGAACATGGCCAGAAAATTCAACGCACAGCCGAAGCCGCAGGCCTAAGTCCCCAGGCCCACTGCGATCTGATCAGCGCCCAATACCGCCAGCTTTGGCAGCAGTGGCAGATCAGCAACAACCGCTTCATCCGCACCACCGATCCCCGCCACCGCCGCATCGTTCACGAGTTTTTTGGCCGGGTTGAGGCCAATGGCGATGTGGTTGAGGGGCGCCAGCAAGGGTGGTATTGCGTCGCCTGCGAGGAATTCAAGGACGATCCGGCCGGTGCCCTTGATCCCCAGTGCCCGGTGCATCAGCGGTCCTTGGAATGGCGTGATGAGGTCAACCTCTTTTTCCGCCTCTCCCGCTACCAGGAGCAGATCGAAGCCCTGATCGCCCAACCGGAGTTCATCCAACCGGCGAGCCGTCGGCGTGAGGTGCAGAACTTCGTGGCCCAGGGCCTGCGCGACTTTTCAATTTCCCGGGTCAACCTGCCCTGGGGCATCCCGGTGCCAGGCCATGACGGTCACACCTTCTATGTGTGGTTCGATGCCCTCCTCGGCTACCTGACGGCCCTGCTCGATGGAGCCGAAGATGGGGCAAGCAGCGATGCCGGCCTAGGGGAGCTCAGCCAGCGGGGCTGGCCGGCCCAGGTCCATGTAATTGGCAAGGACATCCTGCGCTTCCATGCCGTCTACTGGCCGGCCATGTTGCTCTCGGCCGGACTGGAGTTGCCCAAGCAGGTGTTTGGCCATGGCTTCCTCACCCGCGAAGGCCAAAAAATGGGCAAATCGATCGGCAACGTGCTCGATCCCGAGGCCCTGCTGGAGCGCTGCGGCGCCGATGCGGTGCGCTGGTATCTGCTGAGGGATATCCCCTTTGGCGATGACGGCGATTTCCAGCAGCAGCGCTTTGTCGATCTGGTGAATAACGACCTGGCGAACACGATTGGCAACATGCTCAACCGCACCAGCGCCATGGCGCGCCGCTGGTTCGAGGGCACCGTGCCCCCCGCCGGTACCGCCCAACAGGCTGATCACCCCCTGGCTGAGGCGGCCAGCACCGCCATCTCCCTGGTGATCCCTTGCCTGGAAACCCTTGATTTCCGTCGGGCGGCCGAAGCCAGCCTGCAGCTGGCCATTGCCGCCAATGGTTTTCTCAATACCCAGGCCCCCTGGAGTCTGATGAAACAAGAGGGCAACAAAGACCAGGTGGCCTCTGACCTCTATGCGGTGCTGGAGGCGGCCCGGTTGGTGGCCCTGTTGCTGGGGCCGCTGGTGCCCGAACTCTCGGCCCGGATGCTGCAGCAATTGGCCCTCGAACCCTTGGGCTCCGGTTTCCACCAAACCCACACCACCCCCTGGCTTGAGCAGCTGCAGTGGGGCCAGCTGGCCGTGGGCTCCGCCTTGCCCGAACCGGCTCCAGTGATGGCGCGGCTCGAGCTGGATGGGCCCCTGTGACAGGGCGGCGCCTAGAGGGTCTTGCCAGGTTGCTGCCCCTGTGGGGGGTCCTCGGCCTACTGGCTGGATGCGAGAGCACCACGCCCAAGCAGGAGACGGTGGAACCGTTCCTGTTTCGTTCCCTTGATTTGCGCCAACAGGATGCCCAGGGCCGTCCGGCCTGGTCGCTCTCGAGCCCCGAGGCCCGCTACGACATCAACAAACGATTGGCCAAGGCCCGCCAACCGCGGGGCCTGATCTATCGCAATGGCCAACCCCACTACGACATCCGCGCCAACGGCGGCACGGTGCTCAATAACGGCGAGGTCATCCAGCTGGAGGGGGCGGTGGTCGTCACCCTGCTGGGTCCAGATCCCGTGCAGATCCATGCCGACCAGCTGCGCTGGATTCCCCGCCGAGACCTGATGGAAATCGATCGGCGCCCCTGGGCCAGCGACCACCGCTCCCGGCTCAGGGCCGAGAGCGCCCGCTTCTATGTGTTGCAGGACCGGCTTGAACTGAGGGGCAACCCCCAATTACAGCAATGGGCCACGGCCCCCAAGGGGCGAGTGAATCCCGTGGACGTGGGACCAGCCGACCTGGTCTTGACGGCGACATCGGCCACCTGGCACCCCAGATCTGGCGTTCTGGTCGCGACCGGACCGGTGCAGGGGAATCACCGGGACGTCAACGGATCAGGCCAGACCCTGCGGGCCAGCGCCCTGGGCGGCAACCTGCGCCAGCAACGGCTGGCCCTGGAGGCCCCGGTCCAAGTTGTTGATTCCAGCCGGAAGGCCGTGCTGGAGGCGCAGCGCACGGTCTGGGACCTGGCCGCCCGCCGCCTCAGCAGCGACCTGCCCTTCCGGGCCCGCATTGATCGCCTCCAGGTGCGGGGCGATCGCCTCTCCATCAACCTGGACAACGAAACGGTGGCGATTCCCCAGGCCTGTCAATTGCTGCAGCCCGGGGAGCAACTCCAAGCCCAGCAGTGCTTCTGGCATTGGCCCAATGGCCAGATCCGGGCCCAGGGTTCGGTGGTTGTGCGCCGCCAGGCCAACCAGCAGATCACTAGGGCCAACCAGCTCCAGGGCCGGATTGGCACCAATGGTCTGGCGGTGTTCAGCTCGCCAGGGTCGCGGGTGCAGTCCCAGCTGACCCTGCCTCCTGCTGGGGCGAATCCGCCTGGAGCGGCCCAGAAGGGCCCCCGACGTCAGGCAGCTCCTCCAGTGACGTTCTGAGCTTGCGGGCCCAGCCCTCCAGCCAAAGTTCATCACTGCGGCTGAAGCAGCGCGGCGACCAGCCACCCAGGAGCAGCAACCCTTCGCTGCCGATGGGCTGAACCACGAGGGCGGGCAGGCCTGCGGGTAAGGCGGCAAATTCATCCCGGCCCGGATAGAGGGCCAGATTCACCATGGATATGGCCTTGCCGGTGGCCAGGGCCCGTTGGCCAATGGGGCCCACCAGAACGGCACCGCTCCCCAGGAGTCCACGGCGCAACAGGGTGCGCTGCCGCCAGAGCAACAGCACGGTCGCCCCTGGTGTGGCGGTTAAGAGCAGCTGGCTGCCCCAGGCCAGTTCCAGCTTGAGGGGCTCGGGCAGGGAATCGTCGAGCTCCAGGCCCTGGGGACCCTCCAGGGCCACCCGCTCCGGTGCCTTCGGCACGGCCCGGGTCCAAAGGGTGGCCACCAACAGGAAGCCCACCGCCAGCAGGCTGGCGAGCACGGAGGCCCGCACCAGGGGCGGGGTCAACTCCGCCGCGCTGAACTGGTTGATCAGGCTGAGCAGCAGGGCGACAAGACCGACGCCTAGGCAGGCCAGCGCAGGCCGTCCCATCGCTCCAGTACGGGGATTGGGCCAAGGTTGTCACAGTCGGGCCAGCTGAGGTCAAACTGGGGGCCATGCAACTGCCATCCGCCTTGGCCCCCCTGCGTTTCCTCCCCAGGCTGTGCTGGGCCCTGCTGCTCACCCTCGCCTGCCTACTGCCCGCCCAGGCGGCCCTGGCCATGGGTGCCCAGGAGTTTCCCGCAAGCCCCCCGATGACCCGGGTGATTGACACGGCCGACCTGCTCAGCCGCGCCTCGATCACGGACCTCGACCATCGGCTTGCCGCCCTCGAGGATGACCACATCCAGGCCAGGCTCGTAACCCTGCGCCGTCTGGATTACGGCTTGGATCTCGCCGACCTGGGCCACCAGCTCCTGGACCGCTGGCAGGGCGATGGCAACACCATTGAGGATGGCCAGCTGCTCTTCCTGATCGAGGCCCAAAACAACACCGCGGCCGTGGTGGTGTCTAACGACCTCCTAGACCAGTTACCCGCCAGCCTGCTGTCGAGCACGGGCACCAGCACCATGGGCCTGCCCCTGCGCGAAGGGGCCCGCTATCGCCAAGCCTCGATTGATGGCATCGACCGCCTGGCCTCCGTGCTCAGGGATGGCCAAGATCCGGGCCCACCCCAATTAATCGAACGACTGGCGGTGGAGTCGAACGTGCCCAGCCGGGATGAAACCCAATCCAGCAATGCCCTGACATGGGTGGTCGTTTTACTGACGGTGGGCACACTGGTGCCGATGATCACCTGGTGGGTCTTCTCCCGTTGACGCGACTATGGCGCTGACTAACTGGATGATGGCCTTTGAGCGGGCCCAGGCCTCGGACCTGACCAGCGATCTCGAGCGGGCCTATGAAGCGGCCCTGCTGATCCAGGGGTTCGAGCTTGAGTACTACAACGATCGACCCGTGCGGCCCGAGCTGGAGCTCGGCATCCCGCGCCAGACCCAGGCCCAGATCCTGCGCCGTTTCAAGGCGGCCCTGAAACTTTGCCGCGCCTCCCTGGAGGAGTTGGAGCAAAACCGCGGCCAACTCGATGGCCAGGAACACCGCCAGCTGCAGCTGATTGAAAGTGTTGTGTCCCGCTACGGCCGGCGCACTCCCCTGCCCAGCATGGCTCGTTCTCCGAATGTGCTGCCCAGCAGCCTGCTGAACGTGTTTGACGGGCTGAGGCGCCAGCTCGATCCCGAGGCCGAGGCCACGATGGTGGCCGGATTCCGGCGCCGGCGTGATTCCACCTTGGTGTCGCTTCGGATCCTGCTGCTGTTGCTGCTAGTGCCGCTCATGATCCAACAGATGAGCCGCAACTTAGTGGTCTCCCCGTTGGTTGATTTGTATTCAAAGGATATGCCGATTCTGAGCTATCCCCAGCCCCACCTCCAGCAGGAAGCAATTAAGAAATTACGGCTCTATCAATCCGAGGTTGAGTTTGAAGCCCTGCTGGCTGGAAAAACACCCCCAAGTCGAGAAGAGATGCAGTCGGCCCTAGCCGAAAAGGCAGAGGAGCTCAGGAAGGATGCAGATCGGGAAAGCAATGATGCCATTAAAAATATTATCGCTGATGTCTGTGGCTTTTTTGGATTTGTAGCTGTTTGCTTTTTTGGCCAACGGGATATTCAGGTCTTACGCGGCTTCCTCGATGAGGTACTTGTAGGGCTGAGCGACAGCGCCAAGGCCTTTGCGATCATTCTGTTTACGGACATTTTTGTGGGCTTCCACAGCCCCGAAGGCTGGACCGTGCTTTTAGAAGGGGTGGAGGAACATTTCGGCCTCCCTCACCACGAAAGTTTTATCATGTTGTTCATCGCCACCTTCCCGGTGGTGTTGGCCACCATTTTGAAGTATTGGATCTTCCGCTATCTCAACCGGGTGTCCCCCTCTTCGGTGGCAACCCTGCACAGCATGAATGGCGGTGGTTGATGGGGGCGAGTGGGATGGCAACGACAGCCAATCCCGCCTAGGCCTACCCACCCAAGGAGGCCTAATTCTGGTCAGCGGACCGAGCCGCAGTGGCAAGAGTCGCTGGGCCGAGCATCTGGCCGATCGCAGCGGTTTACCGGTCACCTATCTGGCTACCGGTGCTGACCGACCTGGAGATATCACCTGGCAACAACGCGTGCTGTTGCATCGTCAACGGCGTCCGATCCATTGGACAACCCTGGAGGTGGGGGGTGACCTCGAAGCCGCTCTAGAGGACTGGAGATCCGGGCCACCAATGTCCTCGGGGTTGGGCCATGGGCAAGGGGAATTGACCTTGACGATCCCAATCCCGGGGGGGGCTCGACCCCAGGACCAGGCCGCGTTGCCATCTGTGCGCAGTGGGGTTGCCGCCCCTGGCCCGGCCCATGGCACCCATCTGCTACTCATCGATTCCTTGGGCACCTGGCTTGCCCACCACCTGGCCCTGGAGGAATCTGCCTGGCTCCAGCGTCAGGAGCGCTTGCTCACGGCCCTCGCCCAGCAACGCTCGCCGGTGGTCTTGGTCTGTGAGGAGGTGGGTTGGGGGGTGGTGCCACCGACAGCGATTGGGGGGCTGTTTCGCGATCGCAGTGGCAGCCTGCAGCAAAGGCTGATGGGCCAGGCCGCGGCGGCCTGGTTGGTGGTGCAGGGGCGGGCCCTCAACCTGATGGCCCTGGGGGAACCCGTGCCGCCCGCCTAAACCGATCCCCGAGCCAGCGCCCTGGGCCACCCGCTAAGTCAAACGCCGATTCCAGCCTCCGATCCCATGCCCCAGGTTGTGCTGTTCCAGCCGCAGATCCCGCCCAACACTGGCAACGTGGCGCGGACCTGCGCCGCCACCAACAGCGAGCTGCACCTGATCGAGCCCTTGGGCTTCGAGATCAATGACCGGCAACTGCGCCGCGCAGGCCTGGATTACTGGCCCTGGGTCCAACTCCACCGCCATGCCGATTTCGCCGCCTTTAGCCAGCACCGGCTAGAGCGGGGTGGCCGTCTGCTTGCCCTGAGCCGGCAAGGGGCACGCCCCTATGCCCAGGAGCGCTTTGCCGTCGATGACTGGCTGCTCTTTGGCCGCGAAACCGATGGGCTGCCCCAGGAGGTGCTGCAAAGTTGCAGCCAATGCCTGGCGATCCCGATGGCGGGCTCCATCGAGCACGGAGGTGGCGTGCGCAGCCTCAACCTCTCCGTGGCTGTGGGGGTGGTCCTCTTCGAAGCCCTGCGCCAACTGGAGCCCTGAGGCCTGGGGTCGATCGCGCCCTTAGGCGATTTTTCCAGGGTCCGACCAAAACTGTGGCCACTGTGACTTGCGGTGAAAGGTTCGACCCGTTACTGTCTGCGCGACCCAGGTCTGGCGGCTTCCCGTCTGGGTCTTGTCCGATCGGTGAATTTGCATGAAGCCTTGCTTATGGATCGGAACCAGCCTCGGAGTCACCAGCCTGCTTGCAGTGGCTGGCACGATCGCTGGTCCCGGTCTGGCTGACAACAGGGCCTCCTTCGACCTCGATTCCATCCCCAACCCGGTTCAGCCGATCCAGCTGGCCTCCCTACCCCCCAGTTCCGACCACCTCTGGGTCAAAATCCGCTCCGATGTCCAGCTCGAAGAGCTGGCCGGTCAGCTCTCCGTCAACGAAACCCAGCTGGCCCGCCTCAATGAGGTGAATGAAGACCACCGCTTCCTCTCCGGCGACTGGCTGGTCTTGCCGACGGCCTCGAGCCGAAAGGCTAAAAACCTGGCCTCCCTCGATACCAGCGCCCTGAGGCGCACGCCTCCAATCCAGGCGCCGCCCCCGCTGGAGCCGAACGCCGTCGTGCGCTTCGGCGAAACCCTGCGCCAGATCGCCCAGCGCACCGGGGTGTCCCTTGCCGACCTGATCAGGCTCAATCCCGGCCTGGAAGCCGCTCGGCTGGTGGTGGGCTCCGAGATTCGGGTGGCCCAGTCCGCCAGCGGCCGCACGGCCAGTCTGCTCGGCATTGCCCCCACCACCAGCGGTGGCTTGAGCTGGCCGGAGATGCCCAGCTTCGGCGAGATCCAAGGGTCGGAAGGTTCGGGGATCAACTCCGCCCCCTTCAACGCAACCGGCTGGATCTGGCCCACCCAGGGGATTTTCTCCTCTGGTTACGGCTGGCGCTGGGGCCGGATGCACAAGGGGATTGATGTGGCCAACAACATCGGCACCCCCATCGTGGCTGCCAAGGCTGGTCGGGTTGTGCGTTCAGGCTGGAACGATGGTGGTTACGGCTACCTGGTCGAGCTGCAGCATGAGGACGGCAGCACCTCCCTATACGGCCATAACAGCAAAATCCTGGTGCGCGTTGGTGAGCTGGTTGATCAAGGAGCGGTGATCTCGCTGATGGGCAGCACCGGTAACAGCACCGGCCCCCACCTGCACTTCGAGATCCGCTCCCCAGGCCGCGGCGCCGTCAACCCCCTGCCCTTCCTGCCCGCCCGAGCCTGAACCAATCCCTCGCCAGGACCCAGGCAAGCGATCGTTTAAGATTGGTTCGTCTTGGCTCGGTAGCTCAGCTGGTTAGAGCGTGGGATTCATAACCCCAAGGTCGGGAGTTCAAGTCTCCCCCGAGCCATTATTAAAGCCTCGCATTCGCGGGGCTTTTTTATATTTTTAGTGTTTGTATAGACACCACTATTTTAGTTTTCAAGGCAGATTCCTCAAGCAAAAGTTTAAAATCGTTTGCAGGGTCGCCTTGGCTTGGCATCTCCCGTGGTTGGTGGCGCTGTTCTGTGAAGCTAATGGTCTCCCTTTTAGCGGACTTGCAACTGCTCCTTCCATGTTGATCGCGAGATTGCAAGGCTACCGTTTCTGGGTTTTCTCGTTCATTGGCACTGAACGGGACTCGGGTTAAATTGTTCTTTCAACGTGCTCTAATTGCGGTAATCAATTGGGATTTGCTGGATCTGGTGAATTGGTGAAGCGCATTAGATCTTCATTATGATGATCCATAGTTCCGAAACCCGCCCCAATCCCGCCTGTGCCGGGAGGGAAGATGCATGGGCTGGACTGGTTTCGGTGCGAGAACGGGGTCATTGTCAGCGAATGGGCATGGGAGGCTTGGCCTAGAGGAGGTCATCAGTAGCAGCAGGGAAAGTGCCTTCACCGTGCCGGTGCATGGGGGCAGCCTGAGACGAGCACCCGAAGCCTTATGTTGTGGGAAGCGGGGCGTGGCGCAGCTTGGTAGCGCGGGTGCTTTGGGAGCACTAGGTCGCAGGTTCGAATCCTGTCGCCCCGATCAGTGATAGCAAGGGTTCTCGGCAATGTCGAGAACCCTTTTTTCTTGCCTGCAAGAGAAAGTGCAAGAGAACAGAGGGATTTCGGGCCTCGCGCTCCTCCCGTGTGGGCATGGGTCAGTGCTGGCTGGAGTCAGGTCCATCCGTTTTGACCAGGGCCCAAGGCCCGAGTTTCTCTTGCATCTCTTGCAGTCCTTCGCCTGTGCGCCGCTGCTGCGGGTGTGCAGACACCGCAGGGCTTCGGTCGGCGACGGCCGTCCTTCAGCGTGCCACGGCTGCGCCGTGGCGTGCATCGGCCAGCCGCCGCCGCCCTCCGCTCCGGGGCCAGTGTGGGGGCAGATGCGGTTCCGCTGCTCCACAGCCCATGAGCTTGTTCTCTGCTGCACTGGCGTAGGCCACTGCATTGCCGCTCCCTGGCCTCCTGCCGCCGCCGCTGCTGGCCCATCGCTCTGTCGTCATCGACGCGGCTGGTGGCCGTGATCTCGTCTGGCCCTAGGAGCGCGTCGCCTTCGCCCTGCTCCAGCGCAGCGGTGGCCGGGCTGTTCTCCTGTTGCTCCATGGCGGTTCCCGTGGAGCCGATTAGGCCATCGGGCCTGCCGCCCACCAGCTCGGCTGACGGGCCCAGCGCCTCGGTGCTGGTGATCGCCTTCCCCGGTGGGGCAGCTACGGCATCGCTGGTGCAGCAGGCCCTCCGCCGCTCCTCCCGTTCGCTGGTGCCGGTGCTGGTGATGGAAGTTGAGCAGTCGTTTGCGGCGCTGCAATTGGGTCAGCAAGCCATAACACCCAAGCCCCACAACAAGCCCACCATTGGCATTCTTGCAAAATATGCAATAATCTGACCAGTAGTGCTATCTCGACCGGGCAAAGTAGCCATAGCAACACCACCCCAGCAACCCAATCGTGCCAATAGACACCAAATCAGCCCGACATATGGCTGCATTAATGCTGTCCGCAAATCTTGGCATTTCTTATTGCCAGCCCTGGCTTGGCCCTATAACTCGCAGACCGCCCAAAGCCCATGAACGATTCCATCGCCAGCCTCTATGGCTGGGTCGCCCCTGGGGGCTGCAGTGCCCATCGCAACAGCTGGAACACCTGCTCACCTGGTTGGTGAGACATGCCAATCCCCAGCTTCGATCGCTTTGGGCTGCTCCCCGATGGCGTCCACTCCTGCACCTTGGAGGAGGTAGAAGCCGTGCTCGCCTGGAGCGACAAACACCGCCAATTGACCCACCAGTTGCGCGACTTCATCAGCGCAGAACTCAGCCCCACTTTCCTGACGCTGCCCCCGCTGGTGCTCGGCGGGAGCTATGTCACGGCGGAGGACAATCCTGCCGACATCAACCTGGTGCTGGAACTGCAGCACCTCAGCGACCACGAAAAAATGCAGGGGCTGCTGCTTTGCCACAGAGTCCCGGCCATCTTCCGCCGTTATCGCATCGAGATGACCCCAGCACTACAACGCTCTGGGAACGACTTTGTCACCTATTACCAGCACCTGAACCCTAGAAAGGCCCTTGCAATGAACCTCTTCCATGGCCACAAAAAAGGTTTACTGAGGCTGTACTAATGGCTGGCTGGATCGCTGACATTGAGGCCAAGGCCCACATCATCCATCTCGAGTTGCAGGCGGCCATGGAGCTCGCCAAGCGCACGGGACACGATACCGCTGCGCTGGCCTCTCCCTACTTTGCACTGCTTGAGCGGCTCTACCGGGACGATTTCCCAATCGCTTCCCTAACGGATCAGTCCGATCTCGTCGTTCGTTTTTCGGGACCAGGGGTGCCCAGCCACGAGCCACCGCTGACCTTGGTCACCGGCGCCCTCACAAAACTGCGTAGCCCGATTCTGCACATCGCCAAGTCGATCGCAGCGCTGCAAGAACAACCGATGCGCTGGCCTGAGCATCTCGATCCCCAGCTGTCCGGGCTCGCCTCTGGCAGCTTGGTGCTGGGGGTGCGCATCCCCCAGCCGGGAGAGGCGGGCTCCGAGGAGCATGGGGTACGGGAAACAATCAGCGATGGGCTCTACCAAGCCGTCCGCGCAGCGGTCCGCAGCCTGCCTGCCATCCCAGGTTTGATCGCAGCAGATGGGATCAGCGAGGAGGTCTATGCCCTGTTCCCCGACCCAGCCATTCGCGACACGCTCCTGGTGGCCGCCCACCAGCTGGCCCCCGCCTCAGACGATCAGGGCATCAGCAAGCTGGTCCTGAGCTGCCCAGGTTCAGGCGAGCGGGCGCCAGTTCCGCTCACCAGGAGCAGCCGCGCCATCCTGAGTCTGTGCCTACGCGAACCTTCCAATAACAAGTTGGCCGGTAGAAATTCCTTTGAAGGTGTGGTGAATGAGATCGATCAAGATGCCCTGCGCTTTGAAATGCGCGGCCCCGGCCAGCGGGGCATCCGCTGCATCTACGGCGAGGGCGATAGGGCAACCGTTCAGGCGAGCCTGAATTGCAGCGTGCGGGTCAGCGGCAGCTACGAGGCGGCAGCCAGCGGCGAGCCCAGGCTGGTGGCCGTTGAAGCCATCGAAATCCTGAACCGGGCATAAGAACGGATCGGAAGCTTGAGCCTTCAGCCCACCTGGCTGGCCTGCCCCTGGCCTGCGCGGCAGGGCCCCTCAAATCAAAAGATCCGTCGGCACTCCAGGCACCGCCTCAGGCTCCTCTTCCTCAGGACTGTCCCCCAGCAACCAGCCCGGCTGCGGGTCCTGGTCCTGGCCCTGGCCCGCCTGGGCGCCATCAAGGGCAATCACGCTCCCAGCGGCCGCTTCTGGCTCAGGGCCCCGCCCCAGGGCCTTGGCAGCCGCAAGCACTTCCGCCTTGCTGAGGGAGCTGTCCAGCTTCTGGCCATAGGTCTTGCGGGCAAAGGCCAGCAGCTCGGCCTTGGTCATGCCGTCGAGCTCGGCTGGCGACGCTGGCACTGGGGCATCAGCTGGCTCCAGCAGCTGCACCTGGAACGGCAGGCTGGCCAGAGAACCAATCGCCGCCACCACGGTCAGGTGACAGGCGACCTGGAGCAGGCGGGAATCAAGCGAAAGGCCCATTTCTGTGGCATTGGCGTAGGTGAGATCGGTCGGCGACAGCGTTTCGCCGGTGGAGGCGGTGATCTTGAGGCCCATGGCCGGGGTAAAGCCGCTCCCCTGCAGCACGGCCCGATAGGGCTTCTCGGCCCGGGCATGGAAGGGGCCCCCCAGCAAGGCCGTGATCACGGGGGCAACGGAGGAACCATCGGCCTCCTGACCAGGGGCAGGGCCAGCACCGGCCGGCTGCGGCCAATCCAGCCGCCAGCCCAGGGCCAGCCAGCCGGCCAGGTGCACCGGCCAGATCACCTGGAAGGTCTTGCCATTGCTGATCCGCAGCATCCCCTCGGGTTGGGCTTCAGGGGCCTCAGGGGCTAGCCAGGGGGGAGAAGTTTCCTCCATCGATTCATTGCAAGGGTTGGGAAAAATGGGAAGGGCTAAGGCCCAATTCAGGTGAGGACCAGCCGCCACTAAGCGGAGTAATCGGGTCCTCAGTGGGTGAGGCTCACGTGGCAGCCCGGCGGCGTGAACGGCGTCACCGTGGCCCGGGCAAAAAACAAGCAGGGCACCTTGCTGTTGGCCCCGTCAGTTCCAGCCAGCACCAAATTTGCCGGGTTGATCACCGTTTCGATCAGTCCACCCACCGCCGGGATCACCACCGTGGCGGCATTCACAAAGGTGCCGGTACTGCCGTCCTTAAGCAGCGGCGCCAGGGCCAGCACCACCGTGATCGGACTGCCTGCCCCCGGGTGGGATGTGACCAGGGTGACCTGCTCGGCCGCATCAAGGGGCGTTGTGAGCCGCACCACCTCATTGCTCAGGCGCGTGCGCTCGAGCGGATCGGTGGCGGTGCTGTTGATCCAGCCCACCAGGGTGGTGAGGGCATCAAGGCGCTTATTCGCCAGGGGAGCCATGGGGTTGTCCTCGCAAAAAAGGGGAAAGATGAACGATTGAAAGAGCCAATCGGCTCGAAATTGGAACAGGCCCCTGGCCTGGGCCCTAGGCCACGGCAGGGCCGATGTTGTAGAGCCGCGCTGCGGCCTTGTCGTCGCAGACGGCAAAGCCCACGTACCAATCGACCCGGGTGCGGAACACCGGGGCGTCTTGCACTTCGCCGAAATCACGCACTGAAATCCCGTAGCGACCTTCAAACGGGCCCTGGAGGCCGGTCATCAGCTCATCGCCAAAGGAGCAGCAGTAAAAGGACGTGGTTTTTCCGGCCTCACCAAAGCCGAGCACGTCCTGGCCATTGGCGTCCTGGTCCACCACCAGGATCTCGACGTCCTCAAACCAGTGGCGGCCGTCCATCACCTGGTAGAGCTCGCCGCCCACATCACGGCAGGCGGCACTGATCTGGCGGCGGCCGGCCTTGCTGGTGATCAGCACCTTCTCGCCGCCGTTGGCGTTCACCGCATCAACGAGTTGCTCGATCCGGGTCAACTTGACGGTGCCGCCGCCGTTATCGACGGTCTGCACCCCGCCTGGGACGAGCCGTTTGCTTAGGCCGTTAAAGGCCCGGGGATCGAAATTGGCATCGCCATTGAGGATCGCCGCCTCCAAGGTCAGCCGCATCGAGCGCACCTTTTGTTCGGTCTGGGACGCCCGGGCCTCGGTTCCGTTGAGATCAACGATCGAGCGGTCCACATCCAGGTCGCCGCCAAACAGGTGCACGAACTCGGTTTCGTTTGCCACCGCCCCGTAGTCGCGCCGGTAGCCCTCGTTCACAGCACGAAAGCCGACCCGGGGCAGCTTCTTCTCCTTGGCGAATTTCAGCGCCCCACCGGTGAGGTTTCGGAACGGCAAGCGGCGGATCAGCTGCCCCTCTGAAAAGGTGCGGATCACGGCCAGCCGTTCCACCCGCGTCTCGTGTTTGGCCGCCTCGATCAATGTCAGGCCCATGCTCACCCCGGGGCCGGGCCCCAGCAACGTCCCCAGCTATTGCCACGGCCACGGCACGGCCAGGGGCCGTTTCTATTTTTTGGACAGCACTCCAGCTGAGTTACTGATCCACCCCAGCGACGGACCTTTACATCACCGTCTTGGAGCTTGGTTCCGCTACCGCTGAATCAACCGTCTTCTGACTGGTTCGGACGGATCTCGACCCAGGGCTCCCCTTCCCTGAGGTGTTCCATCGCACGGGTCAAGGTCGTTGCCAGAACCTTCTGCAAGGCAGCGTTACTGCAGTTGCCCACCCGCAGCCAGATCACCTGGGGTGGGGGGCCCTGTTCATCCAGCAGGCGCATGAAATCACGGTCCTTGGCCATCACAACAACCCCTGCATCCCGTGCAGCCCGAAAAATCTCAGGATCGCTGGCATCTCGCATGCCAACCTCCCGAACAGCGATCGCCTGCAGTGCCCACCTCTGCTCGTTGATCCAGCGCGCCAGCAAAGGTGGCAGCTGGGCGTCAAGCCAAAGCTTCATCCCACCAGAACTGGGTGATCGATCTCCCTTGCCGCATAGGCCAAAGCCGCCTTGAGGTCCTCCGCCTCCAGATCCGGGAAATCAGCCAGGATTTGGGCGCTGCTCTCACCAGCGGCATAAAGCTCAAGGATGTCCCGCACGCGGATACGCATCCCTCGGATGCAGGGCTTGCCACCGCACTGCTCTGGGTTATGGGTGATGCGGCTGCTCATCTACCAACCCTAAGGCGGTTCAACCCAGCTGGGACTTCACTTGCCGTGGCCGGTTTACCAGCCGCACCGGCCGCTGGGCTGTGTCGATCAGCAGGTTCTGCAGCAACTCCCGGCTGGAGATCAGCAGGTGAGCCAGGAGCGCTGCTGTGACCTTGGGCTCGGCGACCCGATCGCCCCGGCATCTGGCCAGGACGGATCCGAGCTCGCGCAGCTCCCGATCGATGTTGGCCGCCATCTCTGCGGTGCTTTCTCGCTGGCCGGGGCTTCTCATCTGCCCATTCTGCTGGCCATCAGCACCGCTGCCGACGCGCCCCTGGGTGCTGACAACGTCAGCAGCGATGTCCGCACTGCCATAGCCAAGGGTGGGTTTGATTCAAGGATCGCTAGACCGTTGCGATGGGCTTCTAGGCGGGCCGTTGGGTCTTGCCAAGGCCAAAATCAGTAACAGAGAGGGAATACTGGCAAAATGCTGTCAGAATGATGTCAACGTCTCGTCCCTGATCCCGGAGGCCTCGGCCCATGGCCACCCTCACCCTGCGCAACGTTCCTGACGACCTTGTGGCGCGCCTCAAGCTGCGCGCCAAGCAGCACCGGCGCAGCCTCAACAGCGAAACGATCGCCAGCTTGGAGCTGGCCGATGCCGCCGCTGCTGGACTGGCTGCATCCCAACCTCTGCAGGGCCTCGATCGGGACGCGGCCCTGGCCCGGATTACTGAGCTCCAGGCTCGTTTTACTAAGACTGCCAAGCAACCGCCGCAGAGGCGCACAGCAGCAGAACTGCAAGTTGACCTGGACAGCTTTTCTCAACTGCGTACGGCTTTCGCCGCTGCGCCAATCCCCAGCAAAGAGCTGGTGGCTGCGGTGGGAAGGGAGAGCCATCCCCCTGATCTCGATTCCTTTACAACTGGAGCGCAAGTCACTCCGTGACCCTTGTTGCTGATACCAATGTGCTCTGCAGCCTGGTGCTTCCAGGGGTGGATTCCGCCAGCACCCTGCTCTGGTGGGAGTCCGATGATGACTGGCGAGTGCCAAGACTTTGGCGCTCGGAGTTCCGCCATGTGCTGCTCCAATTTGTGCGCTCGGCATTGCTCAGACCCGAGCAGGCTCTTGCAATTTGGGAGACAGCCCTACGGCGTATTCAGCCTGGAGAGCTGGAGGTTGATGGGGCCCAGGTGCTGGAGCTGGCGATTCGGTCGGGATGTTCCACCTACGACGCTGAATTTGTTGTGCTTGCTCAGCAGCTGCAATGCCCGCTGTTGACCTTTGATCGCAAGTTGCTGCAACTTTTCCCAGACGTGGCACTTCAACCCGGCTCATAACGGGATCAAAGCAACTGGGCTTGATGCGGAAAAATATTAATGACGAGGGCTGATCGTCACGGTGATATCAGGTACCACCTTGGCACCGGATTACACCAGCGCACGACTCTATAGGCCCCAGCACTCGCTAAGCCCCAAGCCCAGCAATCCAAATCCTCTCAACCATTCACTCCCTGTGGGTGGGGCTGCGCGCAGGAGCCTTCATTGTCCGGCTGGCCTCAAGGGCTACGCAAGTCCGCCTTTGTTTGTTGGTTCGGCTGCGCCTCACTGGACGGGATGGGGCGGCCCCTTGACCCCAGCCGCCTTGGTTTTTGGGTCCTGCGCTCCGCCCCCCATGGCCTCGATCGCCCGCAAACAATCCCTCTCCCGCTTCAGCTCAGAGCTGCTTGATGAGCTCAGCTTTTGCTGCCAGATGGCGGCCAATCCCTGCCTGCGGTTAGCCGCTTTGGCCGATGAGATCCTCATCGAGCGCATCAGGGAGCTGCCCGAGCCTGAGCTGGATCCAGAGATCCTCGCCCTGCTGCCCTATTAGGGCAGCAGCTGGGGCTGGGGGCCGCCAGGCCCCTTGGCCCCCATGCAGCAATGACGCTGATCCGCCGGAGGCCCGGCAGCAGCTGGTCTTGTTGGTGACGCTGGCAAGAGCAAGGGACCCCGCCTGCTGTCGCCATGGCCGAACCGATGAGCGCCGAGCGCTTTCTGGACCGCTGGCAGAACTATCGCGACAAGGCCCAGCAGATGGCGGCAGTCAGGTCCCTCTATGCAGCCATTGCAGCCCTAGAGGGCGGCCAGCAGATCCTCGATGAGCAGGCCCCCTGGGCCCGGCAGTTCAGCACGCCACCGGCGCTGACGCCTAAGTCACTGCCCAAGAAAACCAGCAATGGCGCCGTTGCCCTGGCCCTGCCGTTCTTTGACCAGACCAACGACGGTCCCGATGGCTGGCGCCACTGCCAGTCCTCTTCCATTGCCATGAACCTGGCCTACCTGGGGGTTCCGGGCATTAAGGACGACCTCGATTACCTCAAAGTTGTCCAGCGCCATGGCGACACCACCGAGCAGGCCGCCCATGCCGCTGCCCTGGCGGAACTCAAGGCACCGGGGCGCTTCATGACCTCCTGCAGCGTGGAGCGGGCCAAAGCAGAGCTGGACAAGGGCTTTGGCTTGGCCTTTGGGATCCTGCACCACGGCCCCGTATCTGCCCCAAAGGGCGGCGGGCATTACATCGCCGTGAGCGGCTATGACGCCACGGGCTGGCTGGTGCACGATCCCTATGGGGAACTCGATCTCGTCCGCGGCGGCTGGGCCCGCCAGGGCCAGGGGGCCTGCCGCAGCCAGCATTACTCGTTTGCCAACACCAATCCCCGCTGGCTGCTGGAAGGTCCCAGCTCCGGTTGGGCCTGGATTTTCAGCAGCTGAGGGGCATGGTGGTGTTGATCGCCACAGTGGCCATTGGCCTCTATTTGCTGCTCAGCGTCTTGCTGGGCGGCTGGCCGGGCAGTCGCTTTAACCGTGAGCGCTTTTTGCTGGGCTGTCTGGCCGGGATCTTCCTGGCCCAGTTCATCCTCTATGGCGTCGGGGTTGGGCTTTGCGCCCACCTGCTGGATCAGCGTTATTCCCAACTGCGCTCCAAGGGCTGCCCGGAGATCCTCAGCCGCCTCAACGACGCCTTTGAATCGGCCATCAATGCCACCTTGGCCCTACTAGGGGGAGCCGGAGCGGTGTCCCTGGGCCTGCGGCGGCGGGAGGGGCAGGACGAAATCGAGCCTGGAGCAGGCTCAGGTCGGGGAACGGCTCCAGGACCAGGGCCAGGCCCCGGGCCCGAAGGGCCCTGATCGCCAAACACCAACCCCGTCAGGGGTCTCCGCGCCGGGTCGCTCCAGTGTCCGCCGGGGCAAGGGCTGACGCGAGGCGCTGCGCGCCCCTTGCCTGATCCGGCGGCACGGGATGTGTCCCATCGCTGCGCCCCAGGCGCCCAGGCCCATGTCCAGCCTGCTGTCCTCCCATCCCATCACCCTGTTGCTACTTGCGCAGCAAAGGATCGAGCGCTATCTGCGCCTGCAGGAGCTGGGGGTGCGGGAGTGTTCCTATGAAGCGCCCCTGGTGGAAGAGGAAATTGCCCTGTTGGAAGAGGAGGTGTTGCCGGTGATTGCCCTGTTCCTGGAGCGGGCCGATGCCATCGCCGCCGCTCGGGAGGCCTGGGCAGAGCAGCAGGTCAGCATTGAGGAGTTCGAGCTGGAGCCGGCAGCCCTGGTGGTGCCGATCGCGGCAGTGGGGTGAGCACGGGCTCCAGGGGGCTGCTTGCCGGCCCCCGATTCAACTCAGACTCTGGGGAAAAAATTAAAACTGAACCAAATTAATGGGCCAAAAAGTACGCATCACCACAAAGCAATCTGCTTCCATGATACAGTCCGATTCCGTGCAGCTGTTGCCTTAATTAGGAGCAACATCAGCGAGCAGCAAGAGGCAGTTGACCATCATTTAGAAAGAGTTCTCGGGGGTACCGGTGCAGACCATCGTCATCGTGACAAAGAAATGAGACCTGCTCTCCAGTAACTTCAACAGTGATCTCAACTTGATCAAAGGGGGTTGAGCGAAATATCTCTGGGGTGATGATGCCCACATGCACGAGCGGTTCTTTCGAGCGGGCGCTGAGATACTCAAAGGCCTCAATGCCCCGTTCACGCATCCATGTTCCAAGCAGTTGGGTGGGCCCATAATGATTTGGATCACGCAGGACAGCCTGGGCGGCCGGATCGCTAATGGCTTGGAGTTGCAGGCCCCGGGCAGTCTCAACCAGAACCGAGAACAACGTCTGGCGACGCCGTATCGGTACCGGCGGTGGATCAATTAGTCCTTCCCAGAACAGCAAGGCGTAGTAGGCACCTTCTACAAGTGAGCCAATGCGGCTGCGGGAGCCATAGAACATCCCCCTTGCCGTGCGGGCACCAAAGCGAGATCCGTGCCTTAGCGGTGGATAGCGAAAAGGCGTCATTAGAAGGGGATGACTGGGTGCATCTAGCCGAGATAACTTAAACGGAGGCTTGCTAATTTCAACCAAGCCCTCAAGACGTGCTAATTGCTCAAGGTTGTCAACTAATGGAGCAAGGCTATCGATGCCCTGTTGCTGCACAAGCCGTAGCACCGTTCCTCGCAAAGAAGCTTCAGGAGCGGCCGCTGCAATGACACGTAAATCCACAGCTCAAATTGGCGAACGCATGGCGTCGAGGTAATGCACAATCTCGACTAGGGATTCCGTGCGCTGCACTTGGTCTGCCGGCACACCACCAACGTGGCGGTTGGCGGTGTGGAACCAATGACGGATTAGCATGCGATCGTTGCCGACTAAAACTGACAAGCTGCGGTAAAGCCGGATCAGCAGCAGCGCCAACTCACCGGTTTTGGAGCTCGGATCGATCCCCTTAGCGCGGGCAAACATGGAGCGGTCGCGACCCAGCACCTTGGCCAAAGCGGTACGGCTCAGATCCAGCTCATCGGCCGTACGCAACACCGCCTGCAGCAGCAACTGGTCATCACTGAGGGGGGCTGACTGCGCTGAAACCGGCGCTGCGCGATCCACAACTGCCATCATCCTGTTGCAATTGCGTCAATCCTAGGGCTGGCGCAGCAAATGCACCAGCCCATTGTCGTCAAGAGGAAAAGCAAGCCCCGGCGTCGTACTGGCATGCAGTGGGTCACTGCCAGAGCGGTCCGCCGAGCTGGGGCATCCAGCAGCCCAACCACTGGCCCCAACCCGTAAGGGGGGCTGGCGTGGGTTGCCCCATGGTGGCCTCGCGGGCAAGGGCTGACGCAAGGCGCTACGCGCCCCTTGCCGACGCGAGGACCAAGGGGGCGTTCCACGCCCAGCCGGCCATGGCCGTCACCCAGTCCCGTCAAAAAGGTTCCGCAAAATCGAATTCAAAGGCCCCAAAGACAGTAAGCCGCAAGTCCGGGCCCACGGCCCAGGAGCGCCTAGTCCTCAGCCTGATCGAGCTGATGCAGCAAGAGGTCGCTCCCTGGCGCAAGCCCTGGGATGGCTCCGGCGGGGGGCACCACTGCAATTTGATCAGTGGCCATCGTTATCGGGGCTCCAATCCGATCCTGCTCACCTTGGGCATGCACATTCGGGGATCAGCCCTGCCGTTCTGGTGCGGCTACGCGGAAGCCAAGGGCCTCGGCATCAGTCCCAAGAAGGGCAGCAAGGCGGCGATGATCCTGCGGCCCCAGCTGCATCAGCAGGCGGATCAGCAGGAGTCCACCCAGCAGGGGGAAGCAGGGGGCCCGGAGGGGGCTGCCCGTAGCTGGGTGAGCTATTGGCCCGTGCCGGTCTTCAATGCTGGCGATCTGGAGGGGCCAGGGCTGGCTGAGCTGATCGCGGCCCGGCAAGAAGCAGCCGGCCAGCAGGCCCGGCCAGAGTCGGAGCGCTTAGCCGCGGCAGAGGCCGTGCTCTCCGCCTGGCCGGTGCCGGTCAGCTATGGAGGTGATCGGGCCTTCTATCTGCCCCAGGTTGATCGAATCCAGCTGCCTGAGCGAGCCAGCTTCCTTTCCCCGGCGGCCTTCTATGCCACCTGGGCCCATGAGCAGGTCCATTCCACCGGTCATTCCTCCCGCCTCAAGCGTGATCTCGGTGGCGCCTTTGGCAAGCCCCGCTATGCCAGGGAGGAGCTGGTGGCCGAGCTAGGGGCCGTGCTCCTGGGCGATCGGCTCGAGATCGGCAGTGAACTCCAGAGCCATGCCGCCTATCTGGAGCATTGGATCGCCCTGCTCCAGGCCGAGCCCAAGGTGCTGTTTCAGGTGCTGGGGGAGGCCCGGCAGGCGGTGGAGTTGATTGCGGCGGAGGGGGTGGGGCCTGGCGAAACGGATAGCCAGGCCGAAGTCCACGGGGCCTGAAGGGCCATGGGCCGGCGGCTCAGGGTCGCCGGCCTACTCGTGAGCCCAGGCAGGTCCCCATGGCGAGGTCCTGCGTCACCCTTGAAGGATTGAGGCGCTCCTCATGCCGCCTCAATTACAGGGTCAGCGGCGGTGAAGGGCCGTGGAGCACCAGGCCTATTGGTCAGGACTGGGGGCTGTCATTCAGATCACTGCCAATCAAAACGTTGATGTGGTGGCTTCCCTAGCTGAGAGTCAGCTCCCCCACTGGGCCGGATTCCGCTAGCAGCATGGACAATGGATGGGCAGATCAGCAGACGATCAGGTGGGAGAGCAGCCGGCATACGGCAGCCTGCAAGCGGCCATCCCCCTCGATAAGGAGCGGGGTTTAGCGCTGCTCACCGGTCGTCTGCTGCTTGCGGTAGTGGAACTAGCCCTACCCGTGAAAGTTCTGGCGCTACAGAATTTGCAGGCTCAAGGCCGAAACCTAAGGACACAGCAACGGGAGGAGCCAGACGATCTCCAGCTTGCGCGCCAAGAGCTTGAAGGACTTCTACTACAGATCCAGCCAGAGCCCTACAGGTTTTACGAGCGTTGGGAAGTCCTGTTGAACACAGATCGGGGTTCACGTCGGACAGCCGTTCTGATTCACGACCTCTGGCGCCACTTGCCAGAGCAGATACGACTGAAACCAGAAGGGTCCGGAGATCTATTGCGCTTTACGGGATTGCTTCAGGAGGCGCGTGGGCTGTGCATCAAGCTCCAACAGGACCGCCATCACGCCTCACACTCCAAAGCGGATACTGAATATCATTCTCTTTCTTGGCATGCCTCTGTGCTTAGGTTGGCGGAGATGCCCGCCGAACTTCTATCTACCGGCAGGATGATCCTGGCCACAGCGATAACGATCCCACCAGCTGTTCAAGCAGGGCTTGAACAGGCCTTGGTGGTTCTGAACGGAATCAACGTTAAACAGCTGCTGGGACATGTAGAACGTTCGTTCGTGCAATTGGCCGGAGAGCGCTCTGGGCTGGCTGAGCGATGGAACCAGATTCATCCACCTGCCAAGGACGCTTCATCAACCTTTCAAGCAGAAGATCTATCCCAGCTGCGGGAGGAGCTTGCAATTTTGCACGATCGCTTTGCCGCCCTGAGTGGGGCCATTGGACCGGTTCTCAATGGCCTCAGTGATGACATGTTGAACATCGGCGGTCAGCTTGGCGAACTGATGGTGCTTCATGCCCAAGCTCAGCAGACTATGCGCCAATCAGGGAGTCAGTCCCATGTGGATGAAACGGCAGCACTAGAAAGTGTACGCGGCGCCTATCAGCAACTTCAAGACTTGCGCATTGCGATCGCGCAGGAGATGGGTCAGCTGGAGCCTGAATTCCATTTCTACCACTGCATCATCTACCGCGAGCTGATCGTGCAAGCTTTGCGGCAACGGGTGGTGCGTGTTGAGCAGCTGGTGGCGCTCTCCCGCCAAACAATCTTGCAGAAGACCCTGCGTAGCGGCGGCGATAGCGACCTGGCAGCACGGTTGATAGACGAGCAGGCCGATCGGTTTGGCGAACGCATCCAGGCTATCTTGGATCGTATTGACTATCCTTCGGGCCCCATGGCTGCAGGCGACCTGATGGTCCAAAGGGATTCAATGGCTCACTAAAAAGAATTGGGAGGGGTTTGCTCAATTGGCATAAGAGCAGGCGGATGCCTGTAAATGAGCCGATCAAAATGTCCCCAAACTGCATCGGCACGACTATGATCTTTGGTTCGGTTCTTTGCTGACGACTGGCTTTTGCCTGATGATAGTCTGCCATTAGGGAAGTAGATCCCTAGTTCGCAGTTGTCAAACTGGGCGCTATCGCTAAGGTTGGCGCTGGTGACGAGTAGCTCCTCATCCGAAACGCAGCACTTCACATGAAACACGGTGGGACGTTCGCGAGAGAGATCAAGAGAGCGCGGATCGAAATAACCGCGTGGCCTTGGGCGGGATGGATCCCAGAGATGTCGCCAGGTGTCATGGACAAAAGCCTGGCGCAGTTGATCCGCAAGTACGGTGCTTCCCCTCGGGCGGGGGATGTTAACCACCATGCGGGCGTCCAGGTTGGGATGGCTTTCTAGCCGCTGCTGGACACGATCAAGCAGCTCGGCAATGAAGCCACCCCGCCAAAGATTAAATGTCGTGACCAGCAGCCGCTGCTGGCAGCGCTCCACCATCTCGCGTATCAACACGGCTTGATCACGGGTGATGTCACCTGGTCCTCCCTGGGGGCCCGACCAAACCAGCTCCGCCATCCCAAAGCCTTGCTTGTTGCGTTGCTCAAGCAGCAGAGCGATGGTGAGGTCCAGGTTGGCATTGTTGCCACCCCGTTGTTCCCAGCCCTCCAGCCATGTGACCAGTGTCTGGCGCAGCTGGGGGCTGTCGCTGGCGATCTGATGCTGGCTGAGAGCCGCCTCGCCCGGTACTGCGGCCTGGGAGCGCAGACACGCCGCCAGGCGCTGTAGTTCGCCGCTGGTGAGGGCCAGCAGGGGCTGGCTCATGGCAGTTGTTCAGGGAAAAAGGATGCGTCGGTCACATCCAGCGTGGGCACCACAAAAGCTCGATCCAGGAACTGGTTTCGTTGCTCACAGCTGGTTTCGGCGATCAGAAGGCAGCCGTGGCAGGCTGCGCCATGGCTATAGCGCTTCTCAAGATCACTCTCGGGCTGGTGCATGGAGCAGAAGGGATCGTTGGAGCAGAGCCGGCCCCGCTCTAGGGCGGCGGCCACAAGCTGATCGATGCGATCAGCCAGCGACACCAGCCCGCCGAGGGTTCCTTCTGAACCGCTGCCACTGGTGTACAGCAGGATCCCGTACCCCTGGCCCGGGAAGCTGTAGATCCGCTCCTTTATGGCCGACGCGCCATAGCCGCATTCCAGGGCCGCCGTTGTGATCAACAGGTGGGCCAGGCTGTGAAGCATCAGGTAGGCCTCGCCGGGCCAGTCGAAGTCATTGGCCTTGAGGCCATGGTCGCGGTTCCAGAGCTTGCAGGCCTCACGGTGCTTGGAGCTGTGCTGCACCACGCCATCCTTCAGACGCCAGGCCTTTAGTTCTGATTCACTAACGCCAAGGAACAGACCTTCTCCGAAGTTCTCGATAGCCGGCACCCAATCGAGCTCCTTATTATTGATGTCTGCACGATTAGCACCAATGTTGTGCTGGTCAATCGGATCACCATCCACACCTTTGACGATCGGCTCGAGTCTGGTGAATCCGATCAAGGCCATCACTTCTCGCAATCGATGCACCTTCAGCACCCGATCGAAACGTTGGCTAAACCAGGCAGGTTTATTAATCAGTGGGACGATCTCAGCATGAAAGGTCGAGCTGGGATCCGATGACCCGAGCAAGTTGGCTGGCGCATAAAGGGCCTTTATCTCCTGGAGTTTGAGGGGCGGCTGCTTTTCGCTACGCGCATCTCCTTTGCTGCCACGGACTGCATTCAGTAGAGCCATCACCTCGTTTGGATCACGACCGCGTAGGGGCGCTGCTAGGCGCTCCTTGAGTAAATCCATCTCCAGGGCTAGGCTGAGTTTCTCGGCACTTGTGATTTTCTCGAAATCGCTCAGCTGGCTGATAATTATTTGCCGCAACGGATCTTCCGCTTCTGGGATCGAAATGGCTCCCACAGTCTCCGGGAAGTAGGCGTTGCTGGCCGATCGCACCAGCAGCCGGTTATAGCGGGGTTTGCCCTTCTCATCGGAGCAGGCCAGGGCCTCAGTGCTGAAGTTGCCAAGCCAAGGGCGATGGCCGCGACACTGGCCCAGCAATGAGGCTCCGTTTTCTCCCTTGGTGCTCGCAAGGGCCTGACGTTGCTTGCATTTTGGGCAACGCACATAGATCTCATTGAAATCGTTGCCGGCGCCGGCCTCGTCGAGCCAGAGATCCTCCTGACATTTGCTCCTAGCACCGCCGTGGGCGAAGCGATCCCAGTCGATGTCACTGAGATGGCCATTGGCGCAGCACTGCACAAAGCGAACAGGCACGACATCGAGGTCTTGTTTCTTGCCACCTGGTTCTTTCCAAGGCAACTTATCATTCACCAATCGCTCCTTGTGGATCAGCGGGCGGGTGCGATAGCGCTTCCCGGATTCATCCATATACGGTGGAAATGGATCTTTCTTGGGCTGGGCAACGAACCAGAGGGGAAACTGGGGTGAACGTATACCGCTGCTACTCTTGAACTTATCGGCGTACGAATCGTCTTCGCTGGGGGGGCGTTTGAGCAACAGTGCTCCCACGTTCAGCAGTCCACGCAGCTTTGCAATTAGGCGGGGTTCATCAATGAAACTGCTGTCGTCGTCACGGTTATAATGCCAGAGATTGAGCCCTCCCACGACGACAGAGCGATCCGGCAGATCCACCATGGCGCCGGGACCATAACTAGTGATGAGTTGGCCGTGGCGTACTTCGCCAACCGGATGATTGTTGGTGCCTCGTGATGCGGTCATGGGGGTCAGCCTCGGGTGGTGGTCTGCATGCGATCCTTCAGCAGCAATGCAGACGGCTCCACATCGCGCAGGCTGCGGTTGGCCTTGAACTGCTTTTCGCTCTCGTCGTCTAACTCCAGCAGCTTCGGATCGAGTGGGGTCCGTAATAGTGGTGGTAACTCGCCGTCTTCTCGGCCATATTCCATCCGCCCATGGCGCTGGGCAATGGCACACCAGTCGTCAATGATGTGACGCACCTGCTCCGCCACCTTGTTGGCATGAGCATCAGCATCAGCTGGAGCATTGACAAGAGCGATGGCCACCCGACGCCTGAGCGCCTCTGCTACGGCTTCTCGCACCTTCGCCAGGGCCGTCACATCACCGGCACGGCAGGACGGAGTGAGCTCATCGCTGAGGTGACGCGCCAGGGCCACGGTGATGGCCGGCAGGCCGCGCTCTAGGGCCCGCTCTGAGAACGGTGTGACGCTGGTGGCCTCAACGTCCCTGTAGAAGACATCGTGGCTATGGGCGAAGTGCTCATAGTGGGAACGATCTCTGGGGCGATTCGGGTTAAGCAGTACCACCACCAGACCTGGCTTACTGGTCTCACGGCCCACACGGCTGCTGGCCTGGATGTATTCGGCTGTGGTTTTGGGCTGGCCGAGCATCAACATCAGGCCGAGGCGGGTGATGTCGAGACCTACAGAAATCATGTTGGTTGCCAGGGCCACATCCACGCGCTCCTTGTCGTCGAAGCTGCGCGAGAGGCGATCCTTGGTGGTGCTCACCTCGGTGGTGGACACCCGGGAGGTGAGCTCAAGGGGGATGTTGGCGATCCTGCGGTTGGCTGAGCGCTCCACCTTGTCGCCCAGGCGTTGGCGCTCGCCATGGGTGGCCAGCTGGGAGGTGAGTTCTTCTTCGATCAGTCGGCGGCTGATGCCCAGTTCCTTGATCGTGTTGAAGTAACCCAGCAAGGTCATGTAGGGATCAGCTGGGTTCGGGCCGGGCGTTTCACCCCGTTTGCGCTGAGTGGTGCGCTTCTTCTCGGCGGCCTTCCAGGCCAGATGGGCGCTGCTCATCAGGGCCAGCGAGGCTCGCAGCAGCAGGGCCTTCACGTTGCGGCCCGGCGCGCTGAGGCCCACATAGAGCCGGCCGGGCACCTGATCAGCCGGAACAGTGACCGCGAAGAAGGAATCGCGGCGATCGGGGCCGGGCGCTGGGAAGATTGAGGAATCGTTGCGGCCGAACAGGGCGCGCATCTGTTCGCCGGCGCGACGCACGGTGGCGGTGGAAGCCACGATCTTGGGCCGCAGGTCATCGCGGCTGCAGAGCTCATCAATCACAGCCTCATACAGACCCGCCATCGAGCCCAGGGGGCCAGAGATCAGGTGCAGTTCGTCTTGAATCACCAGATCGGGGGCATCGAGGCGTTCCGACAGGCGTACGCCCTTAGTGGCGTCATCGCCGTCGGCGGGCCCATAAAAGCCCTGGCCGTCGAGTACGTGGGTGGCCTTGCCGAACAACTTGCCGCTGCGCCCCTCCCAGGGCAGCGAGGCGAACTTGTCGACGGTGGCGATTAGGAACGCCGGAAGCCGGCGATAGATCATGTCGTCAACCGCGACTAGCGGCAGGTAGTTGCGGCCGTTGGTGCCTTTAAAGGCACAGTCCCGGTTGAGGCAGGCGACGCGCAGCTCCTCAGGGTTGTCGCCATCGGGGCGGCCTTGGCGCAGCAGGTTGAATACCCCGACCGTGCCGCAGGGTTTGGGGTCGTCGAGGGAACGCTTGCCAAACTCCACACCACACCAAGGGCAGGTGTCGATCGGGATCGGTTTGATGTTGGTTTTGCCGTCGTTGTAGGCGCGCACCCGCAGGCGGGCGGTGGCTTCGCTGCTGTTGCCCTTGCCGCCCATTCGGTTGGGTGTGCCGGCCTGACCAACCCATAGGCCGATCTCAAACGGCCAATTCCCAAGCTTCTGCGGTTGGCGCTGGCGCTCGAGTTCTAGGGCACATATCAGGGTGGAAGCACGGCCGAGCTGGTCAAGGGTGAGCAGGCGCAGGGTGTAACGCATGAGCACGCTCAGCCCACCGGCCTGCAGTGATCCGCCATGGCGTAAGCGCCGCATCACCAACGTGAAGGCGGCCAGGCCTAGGTAGGCCTCGGTCTTGCCACCGCCGGTTGGGAAAAAGATCAGATCAACGTTGTCGCGCTCTCGCTTGGGGTCGAACTCCGGATCATTGGGGCGGGCGACGCCCACCAGGTTCATCAGCAAGAAAGCCAGCTGGAAGGGACGCCAGGCCGGTGGACGCAGAGCAGGGTCATCAGCCTTTAAACCCTGCATGACGCCGTAGCGCTGGCGGGCGGCGATAGCCATGGTCCGGTTTGCGATGGCGAAGGCGTCGCGGATGTCTGGTTCGGCAAGGGCTTCGATGCCACGGGCGATGCGCTCGGCCTGGCCGCGAGCGTTACCGAGCAGTTGGCTCGCGGTGGCCCGCTGCTGGGAGTTGAGTCCGGCGACGGCAGCCTGTTCCTCGATCCAGCCTGAGTAACGCTCCACCAGAGGCATCAGGGCAGCGCGAATGGCGGCAAACCCTTCTGAGGCCAAGCGATCGAGCACTTCCATAGCCAGCTCACAGCCCACGTCGGCACGGGGCACCACCTTCTCCACCGTGGCCTGGGGGATCCAAGTGGTTCGCAGGCATGAACAGCCGCCATTTGAATCAAGATCAACCGCTACGCCGACGTTGTGGCCTACGCCAAATTCGCTGGCATCTCGAAACTGCAAGGCATTGACAGCCTCATCCCAGTCGCCGCCAGATCGGCCGGAGTGGGGATCAAGCCGAGGCACGAATCCCTGGGAGCAAACAAGTTCCAGCTCGGCCTGGAAGGCCGATTGCTGATCGCGTTCCACCAGGGTGACAGCTTTTTTGCGCTCGTTGGTGAGGAAAAGCGTGACCGCTACGGTGCCGTCGGCATAGCCCTGGCTGGTGGGAGCCGGGCGACAGTGCCAGCGCAGATGCAATCCGTTGCTGTTGGGCCAAGGCTTGCCTGTGATGCCCCTGTTAGCGGTGATTTCGAGGTGGCTTAAGGCCAAAGCTTCCTTGCGGGGGTTGCGTTGCCAGGTCTGCTGCTCGCGCTGGCCACCCGCGTCGCGGGAGGAGCTTGCGCTGTCATCGGGGTTAGCGCCCACCGACAGGCGGGTGTAGTCCCCCCAGCGGGCGATCAACTGCAGCTCCCCACCGGGCGGCAGCAGCACACTCATCCCGATCGAGGACGGAAAGAGCTGGGGTTTGGCCGGACCCGATTCACTGCTACCACCGTCATCGCCCGAACCTGATTTGTATTCGGCGCCGGCGCTGCGGGGCTTGCGCAGATCGACTCCATCGGCAGCGGCGAAATCGTCGTCGGCCGTGTCGTCGCAGCGCAGGGAGAGATCTGTTTCGGTAGGCACCAGGAAGCCGGTGGGGTACCAGCTGCTGGGCAGGCGATCAAGGGATTCGGCATCCAATCCCTGGGCCTCGGCGCCAAGGGCCTGGAGCACCCGCTGGCTTGGGCCGATCAGCTCCAGTTCCAGGGCGGTGACGAGCTGGGCACGAACGGCCGCAGACGAGGGGGTGGAACTGGTCATGCCACCAAGTGTGACAAGGGAGCAGCCCTTGTCAGCAAGGTTTCCAGCGAATAACCACCTGCACCTGAAACGCTAACGGCTCGATTAGGGATGCCACGCACAAGCGGGTGATTGGCTGCGGGCTGGAAAGCACCGGACCTGCATCGCCTCGGACGCTATATTCGCTATTCGCGAATGGCGAATGCCGCCCAGTCCGTTGGTCCGCTCACCATCCAACCCCCAGCTCGTGCTGCGACCGCAGGACCTAGTGGTCTTACTAAGACTCGCTTTGGATGATGGCCAGTCCCCCAGTTATGCCGAGCTTGGCAGCCAGCTCGGGATCACGGCATCGGAGGTCCACGCAGCGGTTAAACGGGCCTTCGCTGCCAGGCTGGCAATCAAGGGTGCAGGTGGCAAGGCCTCGGTGGTGCGGGCTGCCCTAACGAGCTTTGTGCTCCACGGGGCTCGCTACTGCTTTCCTGCCACCCTTGGGGGCTTGACCCGTGGGGTTCCCACCGCCTACGCAGCCCCACCGCTGAACCTGCAAATCCGAGCGGGCAGCGACCCGCCGCCGGTGTGGCCGTGCAAGGACGGCCCATCCCGTGGCATCGCCTTCTACCCCCTCTATCCGAGTGTCCCCGAGGCGGCCGCCCGTAATCCCGCGTTGGGCGAATTGCTGGCCCTATTTGATGCCTTGCGTGGCGGCAGCGCCCGCGAGCAGGCTCTAGCTAGTGCCTTACTGGAAGAAGGCTTGCAGCCATGAATGCCAACGATCCCAATATCGCCCTGCTGGAAAGGGCCGCTGATCTGCTCGGCGATGCCCTGTTGCAGCAATTGGTGTTTGTCGGTGGGGCAGTAGCAGGACTATTGATCACAGATCCAGCCATGCCGGAGATCCGGCCCACCCAGGACGTCGATGTCATCTGCCGTGTGATCGCACGGGCGGACTACCAACAGCTAGGGATGCAGCTGCGCAAACGGGGCTTTGAGGAAGACACTCGGCCTGGCGCACCGCTCTGTCGATGGTGTTTTGAAGAGATCGTGCTCGACCTGATGCCGACCCAAGGTGCCATCCTTGGCTTTTCCAATCGTTGGTATCCAATGGCGGTGGAAACTGCCAAGCTGAAGGAGTTACCCAATGGCCGGGCGATTCAGCTGGTGACCGCTCCGATCTTCTTGGCCACAAAGTTGGAGGCATTCCGGGGCAGGGGCCGGGGAGATTACCTGTTCAGCCATGATCTGGAAGATCTCATGGCGGTGGTCGATGGTCGCGCGTCGCTTGTAGAAGAGTGTCAACTAAGTCCGGCTGAGCTGCGTAATGATCTTGCCTCGCAGTTCGCTGCTTTGTTAGCCACCCCCGCCTTCGTAGAAGCCCTCCCAGGATTTCTGCCCGGCGACCAAGCCAGCCAACAACGGTTGCCTGGGGTAGTCCAGACGCTTCGATCGATCGTAGACATGGGGGAGACATGACGATAGTCATAGCCCTATCTCCAGGGATAACTTAGCGCGCTCGATCTTGTTCACGAGTTCTTCGGCGCTGGCTTCTGCTTTTGCCATGTCTGCTTAGGTGACCTGGGAGGGGTCGGCCTGGCTTTGCTGATCCAGCTTCGCCAACCAATTCAGCCAGTACCGACTCGCTTCACTGGGGTTGATCAGGGTGGCAGCGTCAGGGATCTCGCCATCAACAGCCGCTTTGGCGATGTCACGCTTGGATTCAATCCGGTCAAGCTTGGATCGGCACCAGCTCCAGCGTTCGCCATTGGGCAAGGCGATATTCGTTATGGGGAGGTAGACGCTGACGAAGTCAAAATCCGTGCCATCGCGGTCGAGGCGGCCAATGCTTTGCTCGAACTCAGTAGAAGTCCAAGGCAACTGGAAGAAGATGGCTCGGTTACAGACGGATTGGAGCCCATCAACACCCGTCCCGGCGCACTGTACGGATGCCACCAATACTTCAGAACTGCCTCGGATGAATTCATCGAGTGAATCCTTGAAGCCCTCTTCTTGAGCTTCCTTTTCATCGCCAGTGAACACGCTGAAGCTGTAGCTATTTGCTATGAGCCAGTCGGTGATCGGTCGCAGCGTGTTTTTAATATAGGTCACAAAGATGACAGTCTTTAGGCCGCGAGTTAGACAGTGCTGGAGACTGGCTATTTTAGGTGCAACCAGCATCTGCTCAATGTCATGGTAAGTTCCATTTTTCGTTGCATGGATGATATTCGCAAGAAGAGGCGTAGCATCAACCTCTTGATAGATCAGCTTCGTGCGTGAAAGCTGGCCTGGGTTCATTCGAATACCGCGCACAACAAAGTGCTGGTATAAGTTCATGCACGAATTGAGGTCAATCTTCTCGCCGACATCTTCGATCGGCTCTTGACAGATTAGCTCTAGCAAAGAACGGCCTTCGTAGAGATTATTGATAACGGGGGTCGCCGAAAGGCCAAGAACACGCAGGTCCGTGTGGATGTTGGACGATATGCGGATGAACTCATTCATGAGCTTGCGTCGCTGACTACTCTTGTCAGCCGATCTGCGCTTCGATTGATGAATCTCATCAATCACGATCATGTCAGCTTGGTAGGTGATGCAGAATTCCAACAACTGCTGGGCAAATCGGTCCTGGAAACGCTCATGATTGACAATGACGACATTGACACCTTCAAGGATGTCAGGCAGCTCCCATCCATCTGGTTTAATGATTAAATTTGCAGTGGGAAAAGCTGAGTCGAAAGCTCTTTTCCAACTGTCGATCACACCATTAGGGCAAGAGATAAACAGGCGTTGGCAACCACAGATTTGCGCTGCATAAATGGCCGAGAGCGTCTTGCCAGTCCCTGTTCCACTGAGATTGAGTAGCCGGAAATCACGCTCGAGCCTGAATGCCACTAGTCGCTGCATCAGCTTCGGGTCGCGCCGATTTCCCTTCAGATCACGAAAGGCATAGGAGTTCGGAATCGGCAGTGCCCTGGCTCCTTCGTACTCCTCAATAAAAGCCTGCTGGACTTCTTGACTATAGGAATCTGCTTCTGCTGGAAATGCCCTGAGCTTGCGGATGAAGGCCTGTTCATCCTTGAAACAGGAGTCCCAGAGTTTGGCGGCTGCTTTGGCCTTTAGAAATTCGACCTTGTCTCCATCACTGGCAGAGTTCTCAATGATCTCGCCGGCCTTATCCAGGGCCTTTAGGATCTTTGCTGGCTCAAGAGTTGGCAAATCACTTGCCGTTACTTCCACTTGGTCTTGCTGTGTTGGAAATTCCTCCATCAGCTGCTTCGAGCGGCGCTCTAAGAGCATCTGCTCTTTCTCTTCCGTAGAGGATTCCGCCTTTAGTTCGGCCCCTAGCTTCAGTAACTCATCAATTGACTCGACCTGGTTGTTGTCAGCCCAACTGCGCAAAGAGTCTTTGTCAACTACGCCAGACTGGACGGCGTCAACCAGAGCATCGAAGGTGCGGCTGAACTTTTCCTTTTCCCCACGGTTGATACCTTGAGCTTGAAATAGAACGAAGAGTTCGGAAGGTGAAAGACTGTCTAGGTGGTCGCCGAGATCACGGACGAAGGCCTTGATGTAGCTCAGGGTGACGGCCTTTTGTGATTCACCGCCGACGAAGCGTTTGTTGAAGAGTTGAGCTACTTCACTCCAATGAAGAGTGCCCATTTTGGTGAGGGCAGCTATGGCTGAGTGGGGCTTCTTGTCTTGATATTCGCTGATCTCTGTTGCGGAGAAGAACTCCAATACTTCCCCATAGCTGGGCATCACATCAATGGCTCGATCATAATGGTTATTAGTGTCGATAAGAAGCTGGTTGAGGCGATCCTCAGTCCAGTAGCGACGGCCGCCATCGCTGCCAACCAATTGCCCTTGGTATTTGAGGCCAATGAGTTTGGCTACCTTGCCTTGCCCCCCGTAACTGGTGACAATTCCGCGAATGGAGTCTGGAAAGGATGTTTGCTTTGGCATGAGTTCTGGCTCGCCGAGCTCAACAGCATGCCGTAGAACAAACTGTTTCAAATTCTCAAAGTTGCGCCAATAACCTGGGCCTGTTGACTTGCGATTGACGACGTAATCATAGTGATAATCGTATTCTCTGCTAGTGGGTAAAAAATGGTGTTTGTTCAGTAATTCGACTCGTCTCTTGAGATCCATATCGCAGACCTGATCCCAGAGCTGCGGTTGCATTGAGCCTTGCTCTATCTGATCTACTGGGATGGGAAGGCGACCTAGACGGTTGTACCAGCTCTCAATAGCTTGTTTTTCTTCTGTGAGTACTTGTTCTTCTTGATTCTCTTTTACTTGCTCCGCAAGATTTGCTGAGTTGAATCCAACAATCTTGCTGACTTTGCCTTCCATCTGGCGTATCCGCTCTCGGCTCAAGGGTGGCTCTTGCTCTTCAGCAATCGATGTCAATGTCTGACCACTGCAGCGCAGGAGATAAACAAGCCAGTTGCGTTCTTGGCTGGGTGTAAAGCTTTTGGTAATGCTATTAACCCTTTGGGAAGCACCTTCACACGTTTGCTGAAGGAGCTGTGAGGCAATACAGTTCTGGAGCACCTCAATGCCGGAATGGATGGCTTCCGAACTTCCGCTATAACGCTCCACAAGAGTGTCTCTGATAAATTCTAATGAGACCTTCAGACGCTCAAGCATTTCTGCAAGGTGCCTACTGGCTGGGTCTTTCGGGTCGCTAGTTGAGTATCTGAGCAGTTTATTGAAGCCAGGATTGCTCAGGCCAATTTGGCGGGCCGCCTGCTGCTTGAGTTGCTGCCAAGCTTCTTCAAACTCTTGTGCCTCTTCTTGTTTGTCAAAAATGGCCGCCGATTCTGTTTCCCACTTGGCACTTTCATCAGCCAGCGAGAGTCCCTTTCGTTGAAGGGCTGCCTTGATATCTCCAATCGCTGCTGGTCCAAGATTTAGAAACGCCAGAAGATCTGCCTCTGAGCTCTTGAGAAGATCAGAGACAAAATATATTTTGTTGCGGTATAAGCCGTTCAGCGCTCTTGTTGGTAGATCTAGCCTCTTGAGTTCGTTTTCATCTGGCTCCCTGCTCTTGAGGGGCTGTGTTGCTTGCTTTTCGCCCGATCCACCAGTGCCGCGGACGTCCTCCCGTTGAAAGGGAAAAAACAGCCCCCGACGTTCTATAGCTTGCCGAACCTCCTCTGCTGACTTTATACCAAAGTTCTTGATTTCGATTAAGTCTTCAACTGATTTGCCAGCGAGATCTAGAAGGGTATGGATGTCGGCTCGCTTCAGGCAGTTGTAGGAGCGAATCGAGAGCTCCAGATCCTCCAAAGGCACGTTGCCTCCCTTTGCCGCTCTTTCGGTGGCTGAGTCCTCAGGCAATGGCTCAGGCCATTGGAGGCTGTCGGAGGTCTCCGATTGAGGTGTTTTGGCCTCTGATGGAACCTCTGTTTGCTTTGCTACAGGTGCGTTAGTTCCTATCTCGTCCGTTGGCCTGAGATTGACCTGCTGGATATCCTCAAGTGTTTGTTGGGCATGCGCTAGCTCAGCTGGGGCGGCAATAGGAGCTTGTCTTGGTCTTGAGCTGACCGCAACGCTCACATAGGCGAAGGCCCGAATTGCGTCAATGTTGTCGGTTGGCTTGACTTGCCCGCGCTCGATGATGCCCGCCAGATCTCTGAGTGCGTCTGGATTGGTGCAGAGTTGGAACAGCCACTCGATCAGCTCTTCTTCAAAGCTGCGATCGAGGACGGCAAGGGTTTGATGCAGTTCCTCTTGCTTCAGGAAGTAGTGATCGCTCAGGCCGGTAGCTGCCCATGCCAGTTCAAAGGCCTTCCAGGCTTGGATGATGGCTTTGCCACCTGGCACTGATAGCTGAGGTGCCGATGAAGGCGCGTCTGCTGCAGCCGGCTGATGGGGTAGAGACGGTTGTTGGAGGCTCCACTCTGGCTGTGGCGCCATAGGTCTCTCGACCTCACGGTCTTTGGGGCTTGCTGGCTTTAGCGGTGCGGCAGCGTGCGGTAGCTGCGAGGGTTGCTGTTGTGTTGGAGATGAAGGAGCTGCAGCCCGTTGCAGTGATGGCTGTGGAGCCTTGGCCTTCTCTTGAGGAAGGGCATCCAGGATCCACTTGCTGATCTTGTCGAGCCAATTTCGGCGCTTCTCCTTCGCCACCGATTCAACGTCCCCCTGAGAGGTCGAAGCCCATTTGATAAGGCTGGGGCTCTAATTGAAAGGCAGGCTGCTCGAGAGCTGGCATTTTTGGCTTTCTACCGCGTTTAGCTCCACCAGCACCTACCGCCGCCTTGACCCCCTTCTTCCCCCCCTTGCTATGCAACCCCAGCGCGACCTCCTCGGCATAGCGCTCGGCGTTCAGGGCAAGCAGCCGGGCAAGCACGTCATCGCGCACAGCATCGGGCCAGCGGTAGCGCCAGGGCAGCTTGCGGCGGCCGGTGATGGCGCCGTAGGCCTGCAGCTGGCCCTGGAAATCGAGGGCGTCATGGGCGTCCCAGAAGAACAGCTCGCCGTTGTCGATGCGCTCCTGGAGGTCATCGGGAAGCTGGGCGTCGTCTTCGAGATCGAGATAATCGAGCCCGAAGCCGCAGGCGCTGGGCACATCGATCCAGCCGTAGGCGTTCAGCACCGCCTGATCCATCTCGCCGTGGAGCCTGCGCAGCTCCAGGAGTTCGCTGCTGGTTCCGGCGGGATCGTGAAAGCGGTTGTAGGTGCTGGTGAGGCCTTCGTTATTGCTCACCATCAGCTCGGCGCGGAACTGGTGGTAGCGCTCGCCGCTGGCTTCAAGGCTCTGGCGGGTGGCTTCCTGGGCGGGATTGCTGCTGGTGGTATCGAGGATGGCGGCCGGGAAGGGAAAGGTTTCAAAGCAGTCGGAAGGTGAGTAGCGCAGGTCATCTTTCATGGACGACGCCAAGAACCTTGCCCACCATTCGTGTATTCGACCTTGAAGGACTGAGAGAAAACTCATTTCGCCCATGGGGAATACAACGATACTCTCAGCAAAGACAGAGCTCGGGGCCATGAATGCATAAGAAACAGAGTTACCAACTCTTGAGATGGCCAATACCCGCTCACACCCCGCAATCGCCGCATCCAGAGCAGGACGCGCATTCCAGAACTTCCACCACTCGTAGACCATGCGCGGATACTTTTTGCCATCCTTGGTGATTCGCTCGGGTTTCACCTTCCGCTCAACAATACCCATCATCTCAGGCCATTCCCTCCGGCATTCCTCCTCGCTCCGCTCCCCGAAATTGATCACATAGCGGTGATGGGCATGGTTGGGGCTGCTGTTCACCTCCTCTCCGCCGATGTATGGGAAGATCACCTCGGCATTCTTCGGGTTCTCAGCAATCAGCCGCTCCATCGTGGCAATCGGCGAGGGGATGCCCGGTGTGTCGTCGTCGGCCTCATCTCCTTTGTCGAAGGTGAAGCCCATCCCCAGCACATAGCTACCCACGAAGCTCTTGCCGGCATTGGCCGCCAGTTGCTTGGGATCGTCGTGGCCGCCGTTGGCAAATAGAAACGCCGTTATCTGCCCTGCAGGCCGCTTCTCCAGCAGCTTCACGCCGGCGTAGGCCCCCTTGAACAGGTGCACCACGCTGACAACAACAGCGGCCACGCCGGGCCATTTGTATCGTTTGCGTGCGGCATAGATCGTGCCGCCATTCAGGCAGATCCAGCGCAGGCCTGTGCTGCGCGTATCGCCCTGGGCGATGGTGTTGGTGGCGATCAGGCCCAGTGATCCACCCGGCAGCAGTAGTTGGAAGCAGCGGCGGAAGAAGTGGGCCACAAGGTCAGCATTCTTGTTGGCTTCTGAATGCAGCTCTGCCAACCAGGAGTTGTAGGTATCTCCTTGGATCTCGCTGATGCGCTTGCCACCGACGAAGGGTGGGTTGCCCACAAAGGCATCAAACCCACCCCGCCCTTCGCCGAACACCTCCGGAAACTCCAGATCCCAATGGAAGGGGGTGATGCCCTTATCGCCTGCGGCCAGCCGATCCCTGATCTCCTGAATTGAATCCTGCAAGCCTTCATCATTGAACGCACCACTGAGCATGGCCAGATAAACCTGCTGCTTATCGGCCCGGTCCTTAGCTTTGGCTGCATCAAAGAAGGCCGCCACCATCAGATCGCCGGCCTGGCGCAATCCATCGCTAGCTTTGATCTGTTGCTGCAGCAGCACCTTTTTGCGGTCGTAGCCCTCGTCGTTGAGGCTGTCGTCGCCGAAGCTCTCGCGCCGGGCCACACCCATCTGGGCAAACACCTGGTTTTGCTCATTGAGGAAGCCGAGCTGCACTTCCTTCATGGCGCTCTGTATCTCCTGCACGCCGCAGCCCACCAGCGAATCGCCGCATTTGAGGGCGTGATCCACAAAGGTGAAGGGCAGTTCCTTGCTCAGGGTCACCAGCCAGAGCGAGAGCTTGGCCAGGTTCACCGCAAACGGGTTCTTATCCACCCCATAGAGGCAGCGCTGGGCCACCAGGCGGCGGGCGACGTTGTCCTTATCCCACTCCTGGCGGAAGCTAACGGGGTAGCCCTCCCGTTCCCAGGCCTGCACCAGCCAGCCCGCTAAAAAGCGGCACACCGCCACCAGGAAGGCACCCGAACCCATGGCCGGGTCGCACACCTTTAGGGCCAGGATCTGCTCGGCCGTGGGGAGGTGGTTGCAGCGCTCCAGCCAGGGGCGGAAGGCCTCGGCCACGATCGGTTCGGTGAGGGCCCGGGGCGTGTAATGGCTACCGCTGCGGCGCCGTTCGGCCGTGGGTTGCAGGATCAGGGAGCCCGGTTGCAATCCCTGGGGCGTGTGGGGGGAGAGCTTCTTATCGAGGGCCACGCACAGCTCGGCCATCGTGCCGGCGTCCTTGAGGGCACTTTTCACCTTGGCGGGCAGTTTCAGCGCCACACCGGCCTGGTCATCGAGCCACTTCTCGCGTTTGCTGCCGTTTTGGGCCAGCAGCTGCTCGGCGTCCACCACCACCGTGATCGAGATCTTCTGGCGCGGCGGCCGGTAGGTCATCCCCACGCTGGCGCCCTGGGCCTGCTCCACCCCAAAGCCCATGATCCCCTCGTACACCGAGCCGATCTGCTCCACATCGAGGGAGCGGTAATTCAGCCGTTGCGCCACCTTGTTCTCATCGGCCAGCCACAGCAGCCGGCTCAGCACCTTCTCCACCACGTCATCGCTCACGGCCGGCAGGTTGGTGAGGATGCCGTCTGTGTAGTCGCTATCCGGTTCGCGGCCCTCCAAGAACGGATAGGCGTCGGGGTCGAACAACTCGCCGTGGCGGGCCGGCAGGTAGGCCGGATCGGATCCGCCGCCGTCGTACACCAGCCGGAACAGGCTGAGCAGGGAAGCCCAGGCGCCGCGGCGGTCGGCCATGCCGCTTTGGTGCTCAAAGCGTTCGTTGCGCAGGCGATCGGCCAGGGCGCTGACGCTGTAGTGCTGCCCGTAGAGGGAATCGCTGGGCATCAGGGCTTCGTCTTCCGCATAAAGCAGGAACACCAGCCGCAGCAGCACCGTGATCAGGCCGCCATAGAGCTGCTGCTGGCCTGCTTCGCTTTGGGCCAAATCACCCAGGATTGTGCGGCCGGAATCTTGCGCCAGCCGCTCGGCCTGATCAAAGCCCAGCAGCAATTCCCAAAGGGCTTCGAGCACCTGTTCGGCCAGGCGGGTGCTCACCTCGTTCTGGTTCTTGCGGCTGGCCGCCAGCAGGGCCGGCAATCGCTGCTCCGGGTTGCCGCCGAAGAGCCGGTCCACCCCCAGCAAGAGCTCCAGGGCGCCGAGCATCGGCCGGCCCGCCACCTCCGCCATCGGCTCCAGCGGCATGGTGATGTGGCCGCTCGATTCACCCCGCGGCGCATGCACCAGCCGCAGGGCGGCTCCGTTGAACAGGATGCCGATCGGGTGCTCCGTTTCCTTCAGCAGCCGTTCAAAGCGCTGTTGGGGGGTGGCATCCCAGCCGTTGCCTGAAGGGTTCCAGGGAGCGTCGAAATCCAGGCCCCACTGGGGGGTCAGCGTGCCGTTGGCATCACGCCACTGGGTGAGATCAAGCACCAGGGCCTGCAGGCCCTCGCCTTCAAATTTCGGCACGCCATGGCTGGGCCGCAGGGTTTCGCCGTATTCGCTCAACACCACCTCAGGCACCGCCCCCAGGGCGCTGGCGGGCACCAAATCACCATCACCCCAAGCGAGCAGGTCCCTAGCCAACTGTTGGAAGCTGGCCACCACCGAGATGGGTTGGTCGTTGGCCCCGTCGACCTCATCGAGCAGGGCTTCGAGCTGCAATTGGAGGGCCGAGAGGTAGGCCGGGCGCTGGTTGGGGAACAGATCCAGTTTGGTGAGCACCGCCGGGGCCACCACCAGGCCCACGGGCTGGACCAGGCCAAGCCATTGCTGGTGGGTGTGCAGGTTGGGGGTGCCGTAAGCCATCAGTGGCGTGCCTCCTGCTCGTCGGTGTTCAACAGGCGTTGCAGGAGTTGTTCCCGCAGCTCCAGGGCACCCGCAAGCAGCTGCGCCTGGTCCATCTGGGGTTCGGGTTCTCCAGGGTCGGGATAGCGAAGATCCACGGCCGCCAGCGACAGTCGATCCAGGCTTGTGCTGTTGGCGAGCCAGGTGCTGTCCGCCTCGCTCAGCAACGCGGACAAGGCGCGCAGGCTGTGGGTTTTGGGTACTGCAATTCCCAGCCGCATCAGTTCTGCTTTGAACAGTTTTTCAATGCATTGCTGAGCGTGGAAACAGACACTCCGCCTGTTTCCCCCAGCCCCGGCCAGGATCTGACTGTCCTGCCAGTCATCCTCCGCGTAGCGGATCCAGGCCTCAACCAGCGGCGTGAGCTCAGCCATGGAGCACCTCGCCATGATCGATCGCATCGCGGATGAAGGGATCACCCCAGGCGTATCGCTGCTGCAGCGCTTCTGGCCGGCACAGCAACAGGTCCACGGGGAACTGCGGTGCACCCACCTGGAGCATCTCCAGCCGCTGTTCAAAGGAACTGCCCTCAAAGGGCATCACCACCAGGATGTCGGCATCAGAATCCCAGCGGCTCTCACCCCTGGCCAGGGAACCGAACAGGATCACCTTCTCGGGCGCAAAGCGCTTCACCAAGCGCTGGGTGAAGGCCTGCAGGGCCTCGCGGGTCACCAGGGGCGCCCGACTCGCCGGAGGGGGGAGGGTCATGTCTGTCATGTTGACGGAACCTTCTTGGGCCAGAGATAAATCGCCCCGGCCGGCTCCACCCGGTGGGTCTGCAGCGCGAAGGTGCGCCGGATCCTTTCGGGTTCTAGGGCTAGATCGACATCAATAGTTTGCAGCCGCTGCTCCCAATACTTGCGGTTGTCTTCCAGCTGGCGCCGTTCCTCCTTGATCCCGCCGAGATCGAGCAGCAGCTGGTCGAGGTTTTCGTTGGTGCGGCTGCGGGTGCTGGTAATCCGCTTGCGTTGCTCCTCCAGCACCTTTACAAAACGAGCCACCTCTTCATCGGCCCGTTTGGCCAGCTTTTGGCTGGCGTCCTGGCGGCGCTCCTCAACCACCCGATCGAGGGCCTCGCGCAGTTGGGCCACATCAGTGCCCAGGTGCTCCTGCAACCCGGCCTCCACCGACTGGGGGGCCACCAGTTGCTGCTGGAGGGAGTCCTTCAACTCCGTCATCGCCCTGGCTCCCTTTTCGCCAGTGAGCTTGCGCAAGCGCCGGCTGGGATCGGCCGGATCCCATTCGGCCACCACCGCCAATACCTCATCGTGCAGCCGTGAAGCGCCATGGCCGTAGAGTGAAAGGCGCGCCAGCACAATCAGCTTGGCCGTGTCGTCGGCCGTACCCAGCACCGCGGCGTGGCTGAGGGCATCACTTTGGAAGCCGCGCATCAAGAAGCGGTTGAGCAGTCGCATCACCAGCGGATGCTCTAGGTGCAGGTGCACTCGATCGGCGTTCACCTCCTGCGGGTCCTGGAACACCACCGGCTGCAGCTGGGTCTCCTGGCGCCACTGCCACAGCTTCTGGCCGGGTTGGCGTGGTGGCCGCAGGGCATCGAGCACATCGCCCCATGCTGCCTGTCCCCCGGGCAATGCGTCGGCGCTGGGAAACTCCCAGATCGCCCGATCTGGATCCTGCGCTGCTTGGGCCGCATCGCGCGGAATCAAGGCCAGTGCCTGGTTGCCAGGGCGCCCAAGGTTGTTCCTCCCCCCGATCAACTGCAGGCTGGTGTTGAGGGCATGGCGGAACTGGGCGCGGCTGAAGTTCAACCACTTGGTTGACCGCTCCAGATACCCCTCCAACGTGCTCACCTGCTTTTGAAGGTCCTCTTTGCGGTCGCGGCTGCCCTCCAGTTCCTCATCGAGCAGGGCGCGGGTGAGGCGTAGGTCGTCCTCCTGATCCATCCCCTTGATGTCGGCGATGGTGCGCGCCAGTGCCGTGGGGTTGATGCCCTTGGCTAGCAGGTCATTGAGTTTGCGGATCACCACCGGCGGTAGGCAGCCCAGTTCCCGGCGGATCTGATCGGTCTTGCGCACCACCGTGTCGAGCACGGTGTCTTCCGGCCGCTGGGGCAGCACGAAGTAGTGGCAGTACACCTGCGGGGATCGCTGCAGGGTGCGATCAATCCGGCCATTGCGCTGCTCCATCCGGCCCGGGTTCCAAGGCACGTCGAAATGCACCAGCCGTTTGCAGTGGTTCTGCAGGTTCACCCCCTCCCGCGCCGCATCGGTGGCGATCAGGATTCGCAGCGGATCATCCGCCGGCGGACTGTTGAAGCTGCGCTTAATCGCCTCGCGCTTCTCGTCGCCGATGCCGCCATGGAAGGTAGCGATGCGCGATTGGGCCTGGTCGCTGCCTGTGATCAACTCGCGCACGCGCCGCTCCAACCAGTCCTTGGTGTCGGCGTATTCGGTGAAGATCAACAGGCGTTCGTCGGCCCATTCAGCGCCCTCCTGTCCCAGGCGGGGGCAGAGGTGCTGGCGAATCAGCTCCTCCAGGCGATGCACCCGGCTATCGGGCTGGTAGCGGGCCCCCTCGGCGATATCCCGCATCGTTCGCAGCAGGGTCCATTCCTCCTCGCTGGCCTCCAGCGAAGAGCGCAGGGCCGCCTCATGCTGGGCATCGGCCTCCTGCAGCAGGTCCTCCTCATCGCCAGCGGCGCGATCGTCATCGCCGTCGATGGCGCCCTGGAGCAGGTCGAGGGTTTCGAGCCGCACCTCCCGCTGCCTGCCGGCTTTGGAGGCGCGTTTTTCGAGGGTGTTCATGTGCACCCTCAAGGTGCGATCAAAGCCGGCAATGGAGCTCAGCAGCCGCTTCTGCAAATTTGAGATCACCAGGTTCTCGGCCGCCCGCTCACGCTTGCCGGCACTAGCCAGGCGCTGGTTGCGCAGCTCCCGGTAGCGGCTGAGCAGCTCGGCCAGCTTGATCTCCGGGGTATCCGCCGGCAGCCCATCGATCACTTCCGGCACCACCAGCCGCTCGGGCAGCTCCACGCCGATCTGGCGCAGGTCTTCCTTGAGCCGGCGCACCATCACGTCCTCCAGGTCCTGTTTGCGCACGGCCACCCCGCGGCAGAAGCGGGTGGGATCGAGGATCTCGAGCAGGGCAGAAAAGCTGTTGCTGTGGCCGTTATGGGGTGTGGCGGAGAGAAAGAGCTTGTGCTCAAAGCGTCCGGCCAAATCGCGGATCGCTCTGGTGAGCTTGGAATCAATGGCGAACTTCGAGCCGCTGGCCGGAGCGGCATTGTGGGCCTCATCGAGGATGAGCAGGGCCTGCTTGCCCTCATCCCCCAGCCAATCGCGCAGCGGGCCGGCGTAGGCCTCATCGCGTATCAGCGCCTGGCTGATGATGAAGCGGGTGTGGGTCGCCCAGGGGTTGATCCCCCAGCCCCGCTGCCGCCGCATCTCCGTGATGTACTGGCGGTCCATCACGACAAAGCTCAAACCAAACCGGCTCTCCATTTCCCCCTTCCACTGCAGCACCACCGACGGAGGCGCCACCACCACCACCCGGTGAACCTTCTGGCGCAGGAGCAGCTCCCGCATGATCAGGCCGGCTTCGATCGTCTTGCCCAGGCCCACGTCATCGGCGATGAACAGGCTCACCCGCGGCATGCGCAGGGCCTTCCGCAGCGGTTCTAACTGGTAGGGCTTCACGTCGATCCCGGCCCGCAAGGGCGACTGGAACAGTCCCGGGTCGGTGCTGGTCACACAGTTCCAGCGCAGGGTGTTGAGGTAGCTGCCGAACACCTGCGGATCGTCGAAACCCCGTTGCCCCACCGTGTCCCAGGTGGTTTCGCCCAACACCTGGGCATCCACCTCCCGCTCCCAAAACACCTCAAGCTTCTGGCCGTTGGCGTCGTCGTCCAGACAGGCCATCCGCACCACCGTGTCGCCCCCCACCAGCTCCGGCGCTTCGACCTCCTCCACAAGCCAACGGTGGCTGCGGCACTGGACGACGCAGCCCGCGCTTGGATCCAGACCAGGAGTGGACAGGGTGGCTGGCATCAGCGCGTAGTTGTCAGACACGTCTCGATACCAGCCACTTTGATACAGCCGAAGCCGGGCAGAGGAACTAATGCAGTCTGGCCCGAAAGCCAGCTGGCGTCAGCGCTCCGCACGCCCCTGAAGCCGGTCCCAGCCCATAGCCCGCCCTGTTCATTCCCAGCCCTCAGAACCGATAACGAGCCCCAAGCCGAGCCCCAAAGGCACTAAGGGAGTCGTAATTGACAGTATCCACCGAGAAGCCGCTGCTGCCTTGGTAGGTGCCTTCCACAAACACATCCGCTTTGGCACTGGCTTGATAGGACACCCCGAGCTTGGCTTGGTAGCCCAAGACCCCTTGGCTGCCTGATTGCTGCGTCAACGTGGCACCAAAGGCAGAAGCCGAATAGGCACCCCAACCCACATTCGTGTAGCCCAGGCCACCGCCAACATAGGGCGTGAACTTGCTTTTGGTTGGAATATCAACGTAGGCACTCACCAAGACTGAATTGGTGCTTACGTTGCCATTGTTGATGGTTGCACTGCCACTAGCCCCTAAGGCCGTTAGTGTTAACGAGTTTAAGGTTGCCCCTGTGTAGGCATAGGTCAGCTCCGTGCGCACGGGGCCAAAGTCATAGCCGGCGCCGATCTCACCGGAAAAGCCACCACCA